>NZ_JBVHXR010000011.1:175317-322850 GCF_055569295.1 Streptomyces sp. NPDC029292 | reverse complement strand
TTGGCACGCTGTTGAGTTCTCAAGGAACGGACGCTTCCTTTGTACTCACCCTCTCGGGCTTTCCTCCGGGCGCTTCCCTTCGGTCTTGCTTTGTTCTTGTTTCGTTCTTGCGTTTCCGACTCTATCAGACTCTTTCGTGTCCGACTTCCTCGGTGCTTTCCAGGTTTCCGCTTTCGCGTTTCCCTTTCCGGCGGTTCCGACTCTATCAGATCCTTTCGGGCCTGATTCCCAGTCAGTGGGGCTTGTCTTCGCGGCTGTTGGGCCGTTCCGACGAGTGAGACTTTAGCGGATTCCTGGCTCCCGAGCTAATCGGGGTGGCGCCCTTTCGAACGCGGATTCCTCATTTCGCAAACACGCATGAAAACGAGCCGACGACGGGTCGTCGTTCGTTGAATGCTTGTTGCGGAATGGCTGTCCGGGGACCGACCGGAGTCGGCGCTCACGTCGGACAACTCGGAGAACACTACGTACGGGGTAGGGGCGTGTCAACTCCGCTCCGGAGTGCCCCCTGGAGGCGTACCCTCGGAGTCATGACTACGCATACGTGCACCCAGCAGTGGTGGGCCGCCTGACGGCGGCCGTACTCACGTATGTACTCAACGGCCGCCGCCCCGGCGGCCGTTTTTGTGTCTCCCTCCAGGAGAGCCGGCCGGTGGGCGCGGCGGCCTCGACCAGGAGGTGGAGAGATGACGCGGATCTTCAGTGGGGTCAAGCCGACCGGGCATCTGACGCTGGGGAACTATCTGGGGGCCGTGCGGCGCTGGGCCGACGTCGATCAGCACCGGGCCGATGCTCTGTTCTGCATCGTCGACCTGCACGCGCTGACCGTCGACCACGATCCGGGGCGGGTGCGCAGGCTCAGTAGGCAGGCGGCGACGTTGCTGCTGGCGTCGGGGCTCGATCCGGAGCTGTGCACCGTGTTCGTACAGAGTCATGTGGACGAGCACGCGCGGCTGTCGTATCTGCTGGAGTGCGTCGCGACCGACGGGGAGATGCGGCGGATGATCCAGTACAAGGAGAAGGCCGCGCGGGAGCGGGAGCGGGGCGGGAGTGTGCGGCTGTCGCTGCTGACGTATCCCGTGCTGATGGCGGCGGACATCCTGGCGTACGGGACCGATGAGGTGCCGGTGGGTGACGACCAGACGCAGCATGTGGAGCTGACGCGGGATCTCGCGGTGCGGTTCAACCAGCGGTACGGGCACACGTTCGTGGTGCCTCGGGCCACGCATCCGGAGGTCGCGGCGCGGGTCATGAATCTGCAGGAGCCGATGTCGAAGATGGGGAAGAGCGATGACGTCGGGCCGGGGGTCGTCTATCTGCTCGACGAGCCTGATGTCATGCGGAAGAAGATCATGCGGGCGATGACGGACAGCGGGCAGGACGTCGTCTACGACCGGGAGGCGCGGCCCGGGGTCTCGAATCTGCTGGAGATCCTCGCGGCCTGCGAAGGTGGGAACCCCGAAGCCTTGAGCGGTGTATATGAGTCGTACGGCGCTTTGAAGAAGGACACCGCCGAGGCCGTGGTCGAGCTCCTCAGGCCCGTACAGAAGAGGCACAAGCAGTTGTGCGCGGATCCTGCGTACGTGGAGGGGGTGTTGCGAGACGGTGCGGAGAAGGCCAGGGAGATGGCGAGGCCGAGGGTGGACGCGGCGTATCGGGCGATCGGCTTGCTGGAGGCGGCGGAGTAGCTGACCGCTGCTGTGGCCGCTACCGCTGTGGGCAATCGTCCCGGCGGTGCCGTGTAAGCGAGGTCCAACCCTGGCGCCGGGGGCGTGCCCGGCGCCGGGGACGGTTCAGCTGTTGCCGGAGGCGAGCTCGCGGCTGCGGTCGCGGGCAGCTTCCAGGGCGGCGATGAGCGCTGCGCGCACCCCATGGTTCTCGAGTTCGCGGATCGCGTTGATCGTGGTGCCCGCGGGGGACGTGACGTTCTCGCGGAGCTTCACGGGGTGCTCCCCGCTGTCGCGGAGCATCACGGCGGCGCCGATCGCGGACTGGACGATGAGGTCGTGGGCCTTGTCGCGGGGCAGGCCGAGCAGGATGCCCGCGTCCGTCATGGCCTCGACCAGGTAGAAGAAGTACGCCGGTCCCGAGCCGGAGAGCGCGGTGCAGGCGTCCTGCTGGGACTCGGGGACGCGGAGCGTCTTGCCGACGGCGCCGAAGATCTCCTCGGCGTGCGCGAGGTGCTCGGCGGTGGCGTGGCTGCCGGCGGAGATGACAGACATGGCCTCGTCGACGAGCGCGGGGGTGTTCGTCATGACACGGACGACCGGGGTGCCTGCGGCCAGGCGCTCCTCGAAGAAGGAGGTGGGGATGCCTGCCGCACCGCTGATGACCAGGCGGTCGGCGGGGAGGTGCGGGGCGAGTTCATCGAGGAGGGTGCCCATGTCCTGCGGCTTGACCGTGAGGATCAGGGTGTCGGCCATCTTGGCGGCCTCCACGTTGGTGACCGCCGTGACGCCGTAGCGCTCCTGGAGTTCCTTGGCGCGCTCGGGGCGGCGTGCGGTGACCAGCAGGTCGGCGGGGGCCCAGCCGGACCGGATCACTCCGCTGAGCAGCGCTTCGCCGATCTTGCCGGTGCCGAGGACTGCGACTTTCTGGCTCATGGTGCGGGTGCCCTCCGGGGGTGCGTCGTCCTGGGGTCATCCTCGCACTCGGGATGCGACCTGGGTTGGTGTGTCCGTTGGGCGGGACGCCGGCTCTGTTGCCGTGGGAGGTCGGCTACGTGGTCCGGCGCCTCAGCGTTGCCGCGCCCAAGGTCAGTACCAGGAGTGCGCAACCAGCCACGATCAGCGCGTCGCGGACGAAGTTGGCGGTCATGTCGGTGTGTTTGAGGACCTCGTTCATGCCGTCGACGGCGTAGGACATGGGGAGGACGTCGGAGATGGCTTCGAGGACGGGGTGCATGTTGGAGCGGGGAGTGAAGAGGCCGCAGAGGAGGAGTTGGGGGAAGATCACGGCCGGCATGAACTGGACCGCCTGGAATTCCGAGGACGCGAAGGCCGAGACGAAGAGGCCGAGGGCTGTGCCGAGGAGCGCGTCGAGCAGGGCGACGAGCAGGAGCAGCCAGGGGGAGCCCGTCACGTCCAGGCCCAGGAACCAGACCGCCAGACCGGTGGCCAGAGCCGACTGGACGATGGCCAGGGCGCCGAAGGCCAAGGCATAGCCGGCGATCAGGTCGCCTTTGCCGAGGGGCATGGCGAGCAGACGTTCGAGGGTGCCTGAGGTGCGCTCGCGGAGCGTGGCGATCGACGTCACCAGGAACATCGTGATCAGCGGGAAGATCCCGAGGAGAGAGGCGCCGATGGAGTCGAAGGTGCGCGGGCTGCCGTCGAAGACGTAGCGGAGCAGCACGAGCATCAGGCACGGGATGAGGATCATCAGCGCGATGGTGCGCGGGTCGTGGCGGAGCTGGCGCAGGACTCGGGTCGCGGTGGCGGTCGTACGGGAGTAGTTGATCGCGTTCGGGCGTGCGGGGGCCGCCGTTCCCGCAGGCGCGGGTGGGGGTGTGGTCGTCGTCGTGCTCGTGCTCGTGTTTGCGCTCATCGGACGGTCTCCTTGCGGGGCTGGTCGCTGGTCGCGATCGCCTCGTCGACGAGGCGGAGGAAGGCGGCCTCGACGGTGTCGGAACCGGTGCGTTCGCGCAGGGCGCCGGGGGTGTCGTCGGCGAGGATCTCGCCCTCGCGCATGAGGAGGAGGCGGTGGCAGCGCTCGGCCTCGTCCATGACGTGGGAGGAGATCAGGAGAGTCGCTTTCCGCTCCGTGGCGATGGCGTGGAAGAGGTTCCACAGGTCACGGCGCAGGACCGGGTCGAGGCCGACGGTCGGTTCGTCGAGGACGAGGAGTTCGGGGGTGCCGAGGAGGGCGACGGCGAGGGAGACGCGGCTGCGCTGGCCACCGGAGAGGTTGCCGGCGAGGGAGTCGGCGTGGGAGGTGAGGTCGACGTCGGAGATGGCCTGGGTGACGTTGGCGTGGCGGCGTTCGGTGACGGCTCGGCCCGGGTCGAGGATCGCGGCGAAGTAGTCGAGGTTCTGGCGGACGGTCAGGTCGTCGTAGACGGAGGGGGCTTGGGTGACGTAGCCGATACGGGAGCGGAGTGTGGCGTGGCCCGCGGGGCGGCCGAGGACTTCGAGTGTGCCGGTCACCTTGGCCTGGGTGCCGACGGTCGAGCGCATGAGGGTCGACTTGCCGCAGCCGGAGGGTCCGAGCAGGCCGGTGATCTGGCCGCGCGGCACGACGAAGTCGAGTCCGCGCAGGACGGTGCGGGTGCCGCGTACGACGGTGAGGTCCTCGGCGCGGACGGCGGGCACAGCGGGCACCGCAGGTACGGCGGGCTGCGAGGAGGGGCGAGGGGGGTCCGCGGGGTCGGGTGGGCGTGAGGAAATATTCATCATTCGATGAATATTGCTCTCGCCGGGTGCGGTCGTCAAGCCCGGTCGCATCCGGGGGCGCAGGCGCGCGGGGGCGTGATCGGAAGGGGGCCGTCCGGGGTGGCGTCGGGCGACGCGCTTCCGTGTCCACGTGGCGGTTGCGCGGAAGGGCTGCGGCGCCAACCTTCTTTACCGACAATGGATTTCAGTGCGCGGTCATATGCCGCGCCGGTTGGTCCGCCGCGCCCTCCCCCGGCGCGGCACCCACGCATCTCCCGCTCGCAACCGGAGGTGCCGTTGTCATGCGCAAAGCCGATTTGTTCGCGTCCCTCGTCGTGTTTCTCGTCGCGTTGCCCCTGTGCGTGGGGGTCGCCGTAGCCTCCGGTGTGCCCGCCGAGCTGGGGCTGGTGACCGGGATCGTCGGCGGTCTCGTCGCCGGGGTGATGCCCGGCAGCAGCCTCCAGGTGAGCGGGCCCGCGGCGGGGCTCACCGTGCTCGTGTACGAGGCGGTGCAGTCGTACGGGCTTCAGGTGCTCGGCGTGCTGGTGTTCGGGGCCGGGCTGGTGCAGCTCGGGCTCGGTGTGTTGCGGCTCGGGCGGTGGTTCCGGGCCGTGTCCGTGGCCGTGGTGCAGGGGATGCTGGCCGGGATCGGGCTCGTACTGATCGCGGGCCAGGTGTACGCGATGGGCGACGCCTCCGCCCCCGCGAGCGGGCTCGGGAAGATCGCCGGGCTGGTCTCGCTGCCCGGCGCCGCCGACCCGGTGGCGCCGGCGATCGGCGGCGCCACCGTGGCCGTACTCCTGCTGTGGCCGCGTTGGCGACGCGGGGCGCGGCTGGTGCCCGCGCCGCTGCTGGCGGTGGCGCTGGCGTCGGCCGTGACCGGGGTGTTCGAGCTGTCCGTGCGGCGGGTCGAGGTGCGCGGGCTGCTGGATGCCGTACGGCTGCCGTCCCCCGGGGACTTGGGGCGGCTTACGGAAGTGGGAGTGATCGGGACGGTGCTGGCGTTCGCGCTGATCGCGTCGGCGGAGTCGTTGTTCAGCGCGGCGGCGGTGGACCGGCTGCATCGGGGGCCGCGGACCGACTACGACCGGGAACTGATGGCGCAGGGCGCGGGGAATGCCGTGTGCGGGGTGCTCGGGGCGCTGCCGATGACCGCGGTGATCGTGCGGAGTGCGGCGAACGTGCAGGCCGGGGCGCGGACGAAGGTGTCGCGGGTGCTGCACGGGGTGTGGCTGCTGGTCTTCACCGCTGTGCTGCCGGGGGTGCTCGGGGTGCTTCCGGTGGCCGCGCTGGCGGGGCTGCTCGTGCATGCCGGGTGCAAGCTCGTGCCCGTACGGGAGTTGGGGGTGCTGTGGCGGGAGCATCGGGGGGAAGCGGTGGTGCTGGTTGTGACGGCGGTGGCCATCGTGGCGGGGAACCTGTTCGAGGGGGTGCTGGTCGGGCTCGCGCTCGCGGTGGCCAAGACCGCGTGGGACATCAGCCATGTGCATGTGGAGACGGAGGATCGGGGGGCCGCGGGGATGGTGGTGCGGGTGGTCGGGAATGCCACGTTCCTGCGGCTGCCCAAGCTGCTGGACGCCTTGGAGGCGTTGCCGCACGACCGGGACGTACGGCTGGAGCTGGGCGGGTTGCGGCATGTCGATCACGCATGTGCGGCGGCCCTGGAGGGGTGGGCCGCCGGCCGGGATCACGAACGGGTCGCCACCAGCACGTCCACGACGTAGGTCTCCTCCACGATTCCGTCCGGGAAGGTCCGCAGGAGGTGGCTTCTCTCCTCGGTGAGGAACGCCGCGGTGCGCTCCTCGCCGAGGACCAGGAACGCCGAGTGGCTGCCGATGTTGGCGAGGTGCGTGTCGATGGGGACGCGGCGGCTCCAGCGGACCTGGCGGCGGGCGAAGTCCAGTCGGCCGCTCGGGTCGGCGGCGAGGGTGATAGCGGCCCGTGCGCCGCTGCCGCTCGTCTCGACCACCTGGTCGATACCGAGGAACCGCTCGGCGCGGGCGGCGGACTCGGCGATCCAGGGGACGTCGAGGGCGTCGGTGTTCCACCAGAGGGCGAGGGCGCCGCCCGGGCGCAGCACACGGAACGCCTCCGGCACGGAGTGGGCGGGGTCGGTCCAGTGCCAGGACTGGGCGTAGGTGAGGAAGTCGGCGGAGGCGTCGGTGAGCGGGAGGGCGTTGCCGTCGCCTCGGACGATCGGGACGTCGGGGAGGGTGCGGCGGAATTCGGCGGTCATGCCCTCGCCCGGTTCCACGGCGAGGACGTGGGCGCCTCGCGCGTGCAGGAGGGCGGTGGCGATGCCGGTGCCCGCGCCTACGTCGACGACCCTCGCGTCGGTGAGGGGGCGGCCCGCCAGGTCTTCGATCGTGCTGAAGAGGGTGGGTGGGTAGGAGGGGCGGTTCGCGGCGTACTGGGCTGCGGCGGTGTTGAAGGAGTGGGCTCGGGTGGCGTGGGAGGAAGGGGGCATACGGTCATGGTGGCCGGGGTGGGGGCGCCGGGTACAGAGCAGGTCGGGTACAGAGGGGGCCGGATACAGGGGCCCGTCTGGGAGTGGGGCGCCTGCGGCGGGCCTTCGCCCCCGCCGCCCCTACCCTTCCCGTCCCTGGGGACTGCCGCCCCCAGACCTCCGCTGTCGGCCTGAACGGCCTCGTCCTCAAACGCCGGACGGGCTGAAGACGACCTCCGCTGTCGGCCTGGACGGCCTTGTCCTCAAACGCCGGACGGGCTGAAGAGCTACGCCCCGCGGCGCTTCCTCGACGGGTTGCCCGTGCGGCGCGTGGTGCGGCGTTCGTACTGTTCGCGTGCCGTGGCGTACTCCTCGCGGTGGAGTTTCTCGCCCGGGGCCTCGGTGAGGGAGCGGAAGGAGTAGGCGAGGAGGGAGCCGACGAAACCGATGGCGAGGAGGCCGCGGAGGGAGGCCTGGCGGTCGGGGTCGGGGCGCTTGGCGAAGCCGTCCCAGGTGTGGCGGAACGCGAGGGCGCTGCACACCGCGAACATGACGACGACCAGGAGGGTCACCGGCTTGCCCACGTCCGCGATCGCCAGGCCCTGGTAGGCGAAGCGCAGGACGAAGCAGGCGGCCACCGCGGCGGCTAGTGCGCCCACGGCCACGCCGATCCGGCGGCCCGGGTAGCCGCCGTCGTGCTCCACCCAGGTCGTCCCGAAGAAGCGCAGGGGCTCGGGCTGGGGCCCCGCGGGGGTACCGGTCTCGGTCTCGTCACTCACCCGACGATTATCGCTCCGGTCCACCGTGGGGCCTCTGACCGCGGTCGCTCAGGAGCAGCGGGGGGCGACGTAGCCGTCGCTGCCCGTCTTCACGTACGCGTCCGCCACGAACTGCCCGTTGGAGATGTTGTCCCAGATCTTCGACGTCCCGTACGGACCGCTGACGGACTCTCCCGGGCACTGGCAGTAGATCGGGATGCGCGAGCCCGCCGGCAGCGTGCGGACGATGCTGTAGTGCGTGCCCGGGCCGCTGCGGACGTTCACGTTGTACCCCGGTGCGATCGGGTACGTGATGGTCGCCTCCGCGCTCAGGGACTCCGCGGCCGCCGTCTCCCCCGCGCCCGCGATCTCGATGTCTTCCGTGGCCATCCTGGCCTCCCCCGTTGAATGGTTCACGTGAATGGTTCACGCCAAAATCGTGCTGAGCGCCGAGGCTAGCAAGCCGCCGATGTTTCGCACGAAGCATCGACTAGGCTCTGCGCGTCGCGCATGCTGACGGACCCACGGGGGTGAGTGATGCCGCCACAGCGCAGCGCCGGTACGGACTCGGAAGCGGAACATCCGCTATACGCCGGGCAGTACCTGCTGGAGGCGCAGCTCGGCTCCGGTGGCATGGGGATCGTGCATCTGGCGCGGTCTGCCTCCGGGTTGCGGCTCGCCGTAAAGGTCGTACACGCCGAGTTTTCTCAAGACCCCGAGTTCCGGGGGCGGTTCAGGCAGGAGGTCGCGGCCGCGCGGCGGGTGAGCGGTGCCTTCACGGCGCCCGTCGTGGACGCCGATCCCGAGGCCGAACACCCATGGATGGCGACGCTGTTCATCCCCGGCCCGACCCTCGCCGAGCACGTGAAGCGGAATGGCGCCATGCCTCCGGCCCGGCTGCGCCATCTCATGGCGGGCCTCGCCGAGGGGCTGCGCGACATTCACCGGGCCGGTGTCGTGCATCGTGACCTCAAGCCCAGCAACGTACTGCTGGCCGACGACGGCCCGAAAGTCATCGACTTCGGCATTTCACGGCCTTCTGACAGTGAACTGCGGACCGAGACGGGCAAGTTGATCGGCACGCCGCCGTTCATGGCTCCGGAGCAGTTCCGCAGGCCGCGGCAGGTCGGACCGGCCGCGGACGTCTTCGCGCTGGGCTCGGTGATCGTGCACGCGGCCACCGGGAGCGGGCCCTTCGATTCCGACAGTCCGTACCTCGTGGCCTATCAAGTCGTCCACGACGAACCGGACTTGACGGGCGTACCGGAGGATCTGGTCGGCCTTGTCGCCCGTTGCCTGGCCAAGGAGCCGGAGGACCGGCCCACGCCGGACGAGCTGATGACCGCGCTGCGGTCGGTTTCGGCCGCGTACGACACCCAGGCTTTCATACCCGAACAGCGCAGAGGGAGTGGGGAGTCGGCGCGGTCCGCGAACGAAAACGCTCCGGAGCGGAAGCGCGACCACCCGGGCCAGGAGGACGACGACCTCGACTCGGATTCCAAGAGGGCATCGGCCCACAAGAAGGCATCCGATTCCAAGAACGCATCGGACCTCAAGAACGCATCGAATCCCAAGAAGGCATCGGATCCCAAGACGGCACCTGCGCGGCGACGTTGGCTGCTTCCCGCTGCCATCGTCTCGGTCGTGCTCGCCACCGCCGCCGGCGCCTTCGCCTTCCTCGGCGGCTCGGACTCCCCGGCCCCGGAGAAGGCCGGAGCAGGGCAGGCGAAGAGCAGCTTCCAGCCGTGGGACGTCAGCCTGACCGCACGCGGCGTCAAGCCCAGTGGTCTGCCGAATTGCGCCTACACGCCCCACACGCTGTACTGCGCCCGGCACGGTGTCCTGGCCGCCGCGGTCGATCCGGCCGACGGCAAGGTGCTGTGGTCGCGGAGCGACGCGGGGTGGCGGAGCACCGACGTCACCGTGGCGCCGGTGCTGTCCGGCGGACTCCTGCATGTCGTCAGTCGAGGCGGGGAGCGGCTGACGGCTCTGGATCCCGCCACGGGCGCGACCAGCTGGAGCCGCGACATCACGCGTTACGACGGCCGCGTCGCACACGTCGGCGGCCTCGTCCTGCTCACCGGCCGCGATTCCAAGGTCACCGCGCTGGACGCGGCAACCGGCGAGGAGAAGTGGCGCCACGCGATCCCGGGGCAGACCCTGCCCAGCTTCCTCTCGTACGAGGACGGAGTCGCCTACGCGGTGACGGCGGCCGGGAACGAGACGCGGGTGACCGCTGTGGCCCCGGAGACCGGCGCCATCCGCTGGCAGCGAAGCTTCGACGGGACGCTGAGCCTGGTGGGCGCCCATGACGGAGCGGTCTGGTTCACGTCGACCACCATCGAGCAGTACACGAACGCCATCGTGCGCTACGACGTCGCGAGCCGCACGGTTCACCGCATCGCGCTGCGTCTTCCCCTGCCGCCGACGCAGACCGTCGTAGCGGGTGACACGGTGTATCTGCTGGCCTCCGGGGGCTCGCTGGTGGCCGTGAACACCAAGGCGTCGGCCCAGACCGAGACGTCGCACACCAAGACATCGGCCCAGTTGTGGCGCGTGGAGACCTCCGTCAGCAAGGCATCGGCGCCCGTCGTGGCCGGAGGGCGGCTCTACCTCACCGCGGTGGACGGGCGGCTCCTGGCCGTCGACACCGCGCACGGCACGCTGCTCGGGCAGACGAAGGCACGGCTGGGTGACAACCGGGGCTCGCTCGTCAACGTCCTTCCGGCACCGGTCGCGGCCGACGGAAAGGTGTATGCGACCGCCCCCGACGAATCCCTCTTCGCGGTCGACGGCCGCGATCCCTCGGCCTGGTGAACGGCGAAGGGGCCGCTCCCGAAGGAGCGGCCCCCAAAGCCTGTTCAGGCCGTGCGCGTCAGCCCAGCCATGCGCGTCAGCTCAACCGTGCGCGTCAGCCCAGCTTCGACACGTCGCGCACCGCGCCCTTGTCCGCGCTGGTCGCCATCGCGGCGTAGGCGCGGAGGGCGGCGGAGACCTTGCGGTCGCGGTTCGCGGGAGCGTACGTGCCGTTCAGGGCGGCGCGGCGGGCGGCCAGCTCTTCGTCGGAGACGAGGAGCTCGATCGACCGGTTCGGGATGTCGATGTGGATGCGGTCGCCGTCCTGGACGAGGGCGATCGTGCCGCCGGAGGCCGCCTCGGGGGAGGCGTGGCCGATCGACAGGCCGGACGTGCCGCCGGAGAAGCGGCCGTCGGTGATCAGGGCGCAGGTCTTGCCGAGGCCGCGGCCCTTGAGGAAGGAGGTCGGGTAGAGCATCTCCTGCATACCCGGGCCGCCCTTGGGGCCCTCGTAGCGGATGACGACGACGTCGCCGTGGGTGATCTCCTTGCGGAGGATCTTGTCGACGGCCTCGTCCTGCGACTCGCAGACGACCGCGGGGCCCTCGAAGGTCCAGATCGACTCGTCGACGCCGGCCGTCTTCACGACACAGCCGTCGACCGCCAGGTTGCCCTTGAGGACCGCCAGGCCGCCGTCCTTGGAGTAGGCGTGCTCGGCGGAGCGGATGCAGCCGCCCTCGGCGTCCTCGTCCAGGGCCTCCCAGCGCTCGGACTGGGAGAAGGCCTCGGAGGAGCGGACGCAGCCGGGGGCCGCGTGCCACAGCTCGATCGCCTCGGGGGACGGGGAGCCCGCACGCACGTCCCACGTCTTCAGCCAGTCGGAGAGGGACGGACTGTGGACGGAGTGCACGTCCTCGTTCAGCAGGCCGGCGCGGTGCAGCTCGCCCAGCAGGGCCGGGATGCCGCCCGCGCGGTGCACGTCCTCCATGTAGTACGTGCGGTCCTTCGCCACGTTCGGGGCGACCTTGGCGAGGCACGGCACGCGGCGCGAGACCGCGTTGATCTCGTCCAGGCCGAAGGGGACGCCCGCCTCCTGGGCGGCGGCCAGCAGGTGCAGGATCGTGTTGGTGGAGCCGCCCATCGCGATGTCGAGGGCCATGGCGTTCTCGAACGCCGCGTGCGTGGCGATGTTGCGGGGCAGGACCGACTCGTCGTCCTGGTCGTAGTAACGGCGCGTGATGTCGACGACCGTGCGGGCCGCGTCCTGGTACAGGCCCTTGCGGGCCGTGTGGGTGGCGAGCACCGAGCCGTTGCCGGGGAGGGACAGGCCGATCGCCTCGGTCAGGCAGTTCATCGAGTTGGCGGTGAACATGCCGGAGCAGGAGCCGCAGGTCGGACAGGCGTTCTCCTCGATACGGAGGATGTCCTCGTCCGAGATCTTGTCGTTCACCGCGTCGGAGATCGCGTCGACCAGGTCGAGCGTACGGACCGTGCCGTCGACCAGGGTGGCGCGGCCGGACTCCATGGGGCCGCCGGAGACGAAGACCGTCGGGATGTTCAGGCGCAGGGCCGCCATCAGCATGCCGGGGGTGATCTTGTCGCAGTTCGAGATGCAGATCAGGGCGTCGGCGCAGTGGGCCTCGACCATGTACTCGACCGAGTCCGCGATCAGGTCGCGGGAGGGCAGGGAGTACAGCATGCCGCCGTGGCCCATCGCGATGCCGTCGTCGACCGCGATCGTGTTGAACTCGCGCGCGATGCCCCCGGCGGCGGTGATGGCCTCGCTCACGATGCGGCCGACCGGCTGGAGGTGGGTGTGGCCCGGCACGAACTCCGTGAAGGAGTTGGCGACCGCGATGATCGGCTTGCGGCCGATGTCCGCGCCCGGTACACCGGAGGCGCGCATAAGGGCGCGTGCGCCCGCCATGTTGCGGCCGTGGGTGACTGTGCGGGACCTCAGCTCGGGCATCGTCGCTCGCTCCTTAAGGCGGATACCAGCTCGTACGGGCTGGCAGTCGTGACTGATTCGAGCGTACGCCGGTACTCCAAGGGCTGGACAGGGTGTCCGGTATACGGGATGGGTGTCTCGGCCAGCGGCTACTTGGCAGCCACTCGACAGCCACTCGGAGACGAGTTCAGCGCCCAGTTCAGCGCCCGGTCAGCCCCCGGTCAGATGCCCCTGCACGACCGGCGCCACCCGCTCCACGATCCGCTCCACGTCCGCCGACGCCAACGGCTCCACCTTGATCACGTACCGCAGCATCGCGACCCCCACCAGCTGTGCGGCCGCCAGCTCCGCGCGCAGTTCGGCGTCCGGGAGGTCGAGCTGCCCCGCGATGCGGCGCAGCAACTGGGCGGCGACGAGGCGGCGGAAGACGGCGGCGGCGGTCTCGTTGTTCACGGCGGAGCGGACGATCGCGAGGAGCGGCGTACGGGTGGCCGGGTTCTCCCAGACGCCGAGAATGAAGCGGGTCAGCCGCTCGCCGACACCGTCGAGTGGGCCTTCCTCGACCGCGTCCGGCGCGCCAAGGGCAGGCGCGAAGGCGACCTCGATCGCCGCCTCGAAGACCTGCTCCTTGGTGCCGAAGTAGTGGTGGACGAGCGCGGAGTCCACTCCGGCGGCCTTGGCGATGCCCCGTACGGACGTCTTCTCGTAGCCCCGCTCGGAGAACTCCTCGCGGGCCGCGTCGAGGATGCGGTCGCGGGTGGCGGGGGCCGCCTCCGTCTGCGTACGAGAAGGTCGTCCCCGGCGGCGGGGGGCTGTGGCGTCCGTCACCGGCGGGGCACCTTCACGGCGGAGGCGAGGTGGAGCCGGGTGAAGGCCAGGGCCTCCGCCAGGTCGGCCTCACGTTCGGCGCTGGACATCGCGCGGCGGGTGTTGACCTCGATGACGACATGGCCGTCGAAGCCGGAGAGCGCGAGGCGTTCCAGCAGCTCGGCGCAGGGCTGGGTGCCGCGGCCTGGGACCAGGTGCTCGTCCTTGTTGGAGCCGTTGCCGTCGGCGAGGTGGACGTGGCCGAGGCGGTCGCCCATGCGGTCGATCATCTGCAGGGCGTCGGTACGGGCCGTCGCGGTGTGGCTGAGGTCGATCGTGAAGTGCCGGTAGTCGTCCTTCGTCACGTCCCAGTCGGGGGCGTACGCGAGCATCTCGCGGTCGCGGTAGCGCCAGGGGTACATGTTCTCGACGGCGAACCGTACGTCCGTCTCGTTCGCCATCCGCCAGATCCCGCTGACGAAGTCACGCGCGTACTGGCGCTGCCAGCGGAAGGGGGGGTGTACGACGACCGTCGACGCCCCCAGCCTCTCCGCTGCCGCCCGGGCGCGCTGGAGCTTGATCCAGGGGTCGGTGGACCAGACGCGCTGGGTGATCAGCAGGCATGGGGCGTGCACGGCGAGGATCGGGATCTGGTGGTAGTCGCTGAGGCGGCGGAGGGCTTCGATGTCCTGGCTGACCGGGTCGGTCCACACCATGACTTCTACGCCGTCGTAGCCGAGGCGCGCGGCGATCTCGAAGGCCGTCGCCGTCGACTCCGGGTACACGGAGGCCGTGGACAGCGCGACCTTCGCATCCGGGATGCGCACCACTGGTTCTGCCACGAGGGACAGCGTACGGGTTGCCTCCGGCGGTTAGGCGGGGGTGGTGGGCTTCGGGCGGGGGTTCTGTTGGTACCCCGGGTGGGGGTGGGGTGGCCTCCGGCCGGGGGCGAGGTGACCTCCGGCCAGGGCTGTGGGCTCGGGCCGGGGCGCCCCCTCGCCGTTGCGGGTTTCCGCCGTGGGCGAGTGCGGGTTCGATGTGGCTGGTCGCGCCCACGCGGCGGAGCCGCAAAATGTCACAGCCCCGCGCCCCTGTCGTCGGGCACCGCCGTGCGTCAGTGCGGGCCGCCTTGGGCCAGTCGTGCCCACGCCGCGGAGCCGCAAAATGTCACAGCCCCGCACCCCTGCCGTCGTCGGGCCTCGCCGTGCGTCAGTGCGGGCCGCCTTGGGCCGGTCGCGCCACGCCGCGGAGCCGCAAAATGTCACAGCCCCGCAGCCCTGCCGTCGGGCCCTGACTTACTCCGATGCCATGTGGTCCAGGCGGCGCAGGATCACGCCCTCCCGTAGTGCCCAGGGGCAGATCTCCAGGGTCTCCACGCCGAAGAGGTCCATGGCGCCCTCGGCGACGAGGGCGCCGGCGAGGAGCTGGCCGGAGCGGCCCTCGGAGACGCCGGGGAGTTCGGCGCGCTCGTCGGCGGTCATGGAGGCGAGGCGGGGGACCCAGTCCTCCAGGGAACGGCGCTTGAGTTCGCGCTGGACGTAGAGGCCCTCGGTGGAGCGGGCGGCGCCGGCGAGGCGGGCGAGCTGCTTGAAGGTCTTGGAGGTGGCGACCACGTGGTCGGGGGCGCCGAAGCGGCTGAACTCCCCGACCGTACGAGCGATCTGGGCCCGCACATGGCGACGCAGCGCCTTCACGTCGGCGGGGTCGGCCGGGTCGGTGGCCAGCCAGCCCGCGGTGAGCCGCCCGGCACCGAGCGGCAGCGACACCGCGGCGTCCGGCTCCTCGTCCATGCCGTACGCGATCTCCAGGGAGCCGCCGCCGATGTCGAGGACGAGCAGCTTGCCCGCCGACCAGCCGAACCAGCGGCGGGCGGCCAGGAACGTGAGCCGGGCCTCCTCCGCGCCGGTCAGAACCTGGAGCTCGACGCCGGTCTCGGCCTTGACTGCGGCCAGTACGTCATCGGCGTTGCTCGCCTCGCGCACGGCGGAGGTCGCGAACGGCAGCATGGCCTCGACGCCTTTGTCCTCGGCGGCCTCCAGCGCGTCCTGGACCACCTCGATCAGTTTGCCGACGCCTTCGGAACCGATCGCCCCGCTCTCGTCGAGCAGTTGGGCGAGCCGCAATTCGGCCTTGTGCGAGTGCGCAGGCAGCGGGCGCGCGCCAGGGTGAGCGTCCACCACCAGCAGATGCACCGTGTTCGAACCCACGTCGAGGACACCGAGTCTCATATACGGAACGCTACTGCGCCTGCGGCCGTCGGCCGTCCCCGGAGCGGGCTTGGGCGAATTACCCTGGACGGGTGCCAAAGACGAAAAAGGCGAAGCCCAACAAATCGGCCAAGGGTTCCTCGCAGGCGAAGGCCACCAAGTCCAAGAAGTCTCCGAAGGCGGTCTCCGTGTCCGACGAGAAGGGGCTCGACTTCGCTCGCGCATGGGTGGAGTTTCCGGATCCCGCCGACGACGAGCAGGTCTTCCGGTGCGATCTGACATGGCTGACCTCTCGCTGGAACTGCATCTTCGGAAGCGGCTGCCAGGGCATCCAGGCGGGCCGCGCCGACGACGGCTGCTGCACGCTGGGCGCCCATTTCTCGGACGAGGACGACGAGAAGCGGGTGGCCGGGCATGTGGCGCGGCTCACGCCGGACATCTGGCAGCACCATGACGTGGGCACGAAGAGCGGTTGGGTCTCGGAGGACGAGGACGGCGACCGCCAGACCCGGCCGTACCAGGGGTCCTGCATCTTCCAGAACCGGCCCGGCTTCGCCGGTGGCGCGGGCTGCTCACTGCACATCCTGGCGATCAAGGAGAGCCGCGAGCCGCTGGAGACCAAGCCGGACGTCTGCTGGCAGCTGCCCGTGCGACGGACGTACGAGTGGATCGACCGGCCCGACGACACCCGCGTGCTTCAGGTGTCCATCGGCGAGTACGACCGCCGCGGCTGGGGTCCCGGCGGCCACGACCTGCACTGGTGGTGCACGTCGGCGACCTCGGCGCACGGTGCGGGCGACCCGGTGTACGTCTCGTACCGCCCCGAGCTCATCGAGCTGATGGGCAAGGAAGGGTACGACCGCCTGGTCGAGCTCTGCGAGGAGCGGCTGGCCTCGCAGCTGCCGCTGCTGGCGCCGCATCCGGCGGACCCGGTCACCTGAGGTCCGGCAGGGTTACGAGGTCGGGCTCGGGTCGCCGCTGTCGCCGGGCGGCGGCGTCGAGCTTCCCGGGTCGGACGGGGCGGAGTCCGTGGGAGTCGGCTGCGGGTCGGAGGGGGTCGGGTCGCTGGGCGTCGGGCCGGGGTCGGAGGGCGTCGGGTCGCTCGGGGTGGGAGCGGGGTCGGACGGGGTCGGGTCGCTGGGGGTCGGGCCGGGGCCGTGGCCGCCCCCGGGGCCGGACGGGCCCGCGTTCCCATACCCCTCGATCGTGACCACGGCGCCTGCCGGTGCCATCGACACCCGCGCGCTCCAGGTGCCTGCCGGCTCGTGAAGATGATCGACGTACACCTTGATCGTCAACGATTCGCCCGGTTCGAGGGTTCCCGACGACTGGCTGAGATAGAGCCAGGAGGCCCCGGTGTGCGCGGACCAGTGCACCGGTGAACTCCCGGACGCGGTCAGCGTGATGAGGGTCGTGTCGCCGCTGTTGCCTGCCTCGACGGAGAGGTGTCCGGTCCCCTTGCCGAGGGCGCTTCCGGGGGCGCTGATGACCTCCACGGAGACGTCGGGCGAGCGGCTGCCCTTGGTGAAGCGGGCGTCGGGTTTGGCGCTGGCGTTGCCCGCGTTCTCGTAGCCGCCCGCCTCCTCGCCGTTGATGCCGTCGGGCGCTTGCGCCTCGCTCGCGGTGACCGAGCGGCCGTCCGTGCCCTCGCCGGTGAGGGGCGCGCCGCGGTAGGCCGCCCAGAGGGCGAGTACGGGTGCGGCGATGACGGTCGCGACGACCGTGGTCGTGACGGCACGCGCGCGGAAACGGTCCCTTCGCGCGACGCGGTCCTTGGGGTCCATCGGGAAACCGCGCCGGTCGAAGCGGGGAGCGCTCCCCCGCGCGCGCGGGACGTGCGCCATCGCGGCGTGCAGGGCCGCGCGCGGGGCCTCCAGGACCGGGAGCGCGGCGGGCGTGACACTGGTGCCGGGCCAGGCGCCGGGGACCGCGCGCTCGGCGGTACGGCGGCAGCGCGGGCAGTCGTCGACGTGCCGGACGAGTTCACGGCGCAGGGTGGCACTCAGGACGAACTCGTGGTCGCCGGTGAGGCGGGCGACGCTCGGACAGCTGCCGGTCTCCACGACGGCGAGCGCCGCGCGGGTGCGTTCGACCTCGCAGGCGGCGGAGGCCAGCAGCTCGCGCGCGGCGGCGAGCTCCATGCCGAGGACGGCGGCGACCTCGTGGGCGGCGAGCTGGTGGCGCACGGCGAGTTCGAGCGCCTCGCGCTGCTCCGGGGTGGTGCCCGCGGCCTCCGGCCAGGCCAGCAGGGCGAGTTCGCGCTGCCGCTGGGCCTGGGCCTCTTCGGAGACGGGGGCGCTCAGCGCCTCGGCCACGCGCTGGTCGGCGGCGTCCTGATGGCCTTTGTGGGGCGCGCGGCGGCCGGAGGCGTGCGCCGCCTGGCGCCTGCGCCGGGCCTCGGCGAGCTTGCGCAGGCAGGACCAGCGCGCGAGGGCGTACAGCCAGGCCCTGCGGTCGCCCGCGGACTCCGGGGCGCGCGCGCCCCGGCGCTCGGCCAGCGCGAGGACGTCCCCGAGGGCGGCGGTGGCCGCGTCGTGGTCGCACAGCACGGACAGGCAGTAGGTGAACAGGCCGTCCAGATAGGGTTCGTAGCGCGCGGGAGGGCGCTGAGGCAGGGTGCGGGTCGATGCGCCACGGGGCGCGGCCACCCGCTTGCGCGCGTCTCCGTGCGCCCGGTGTGCGCCGGTGGTGTGCGTTGAGGTCTCCGGACTGCTGCTCATCACCCGTGCGACCGTAGGCGCCTAGGGGTGGCCCCTTCTTCCCCCTTGAGCACATTTAATCCGTACGGGTGAAACGATCCCTCATAAGGGGACAGGAACCTCCGATCCCGTGGCCTAGGCCTTCACTGGCCGCAATGGCAGTCGATGGCAGATGCCCTTCCGGTCGATGGCAGCCCGCCCCGCCGGTGACCTGCCGAGAGCAGCCGAGAGCGGGCCATCCGGACGGGCCGCGCATGGAGTTGGAGCGCTTCCAGGTGATCGAGTCGCCCGAGGTCACGCATCTGCGCTCGCGGGTGGTGAAGTCGCGCCCCCGAGGCCGCCGGGCCGCTGCGCGAGAGGTTGTCCACAGGCTGTCCCGCACGGGCCATCGGCGTCGTACCGTACCCCCGTGACCACCGACAACGCGCCGCGCCCGCAGTCCCTGATGCTGACCTTCCTCGGCGATCAGGTGCTGGGCCGGGGTGTGTGCGTGTACTCGGGGAGCGTGATCGAGGTGTTCGCGCGGGCCGGGGTCGGCGAGCATGCGACGCGGTCGACGCTGACCCGGATGGTGGGCCGCGGACTGCTGCGCCGCCGGCGCGAGGGCCGCCGCATGTACTTCGGGCTCACCGAGCGCTCCGAGGCGATTTTGCGCGACGGCGAGCAGCGCATATGGAAGTCCGGCGCGGTCAACCGCGACTGGGACGGCACCTGGTCGCTGCTCGGTTTCTCGCTGCCCGAGTCCTGGCAGCGGCAGCGGCACGATCTGCGCTCGCAGCTCACCTGGGCCGGGTTCGGGCCGCTGTTCAGCGGTCTGTGGATCGCGCCCGGCGAGGTCGACGTCTCGGGGATCGTCGCGGAACTCGGCCTCTCCGCGCACGTCAAGGTGTTCCGCGCGCGGGCCGACCTCGGCATGGACATCGCCGAGATGATCGACGACACGTGGGACCTGGCCGAACTGGCCGCCCGCTACCGGGCGTTCGATGACGCTTGGCGTCCCCTGCGGGAGCGGCCGCTCCGGAAGGGGCGGGGCATCAGCGGCGCGGGGGCGGGCGAGACAGACACGACGGGCGCGGGAGCTGCGGGCGCCGACGACACCGAGGACGCCCTCGCGCTGCGCCTGCTCCTGTCCACCGAGTGGCTCCAGGTCATCCGCTCCGACCCGCGCCTGCCTGTGCAGCATCTGCCCGCGGACTGGCCCGCGGGCCCGGCGGAGGAGACGTTCCGCGCGGTGCACGCGCGCCTGGACGCACCCGCGCGGGAGGCGGCGCGACGGTTGCTGGAGACGGTGCCGGCGGAGGCGTAGGCCCTCGGCCTCCCGACGAGCACGTCCCGCGCTCCCCTTCCCTCCCCCCACCCCAGCCCCTGTCGCGACCAGTCGTGACCCCGCCATGAACTGATGTTGTGCATTCCATTGACGGCAGTTGGAAAACCGCCCTACATTCCCAGGCGTTCAGTGCACTGAGCATCCGTCCACAGTGCTCCCCCTCCACCCGCAGATCGGAGCCCTACGACATGCCCGCCCGCACCCGCACACCCCACGCACCCCCCGCCCGCACCCCCCGCGCCCGCCCGATCGCCCGTACAACCGCCGCTCTGGCGACGGCAGCGGCCCTCTCCGCCACCGCCTCCACCGCCTACGCCGCCCACGCGGAGACGGCGACCGCCCGCCACCTGACCGGCACCCTCGCCGACGGCGCCACCTGGATCGCCGACGTACCGGCCGACTGGAACGGCACGCTGCTCCTCTTCAGCCACGGCTTCGGCCCGACCGTGGCGCAGGACGCGCCCTCCGCGGGCGCCCGTACCGAACTGCTCGCCGAGGGCTACGCGCTGGCCGGATCCTCGTACGACCCGAACGGGTCCATGTGGGCACTGGAGAGCGCCGAACGCGACCAGTTCGCCACCCTCGACGCCGTCAAGGGCGAGATCGGGAAGCCCCGGCGCACGCTCTCGGTCGGCCAGTCCATGGGCGGCCTCGTCAACGCGCGGATCGCCCGGGACGGCGCGGGCCGCGTGGACGGCGCGCTCGGCCTGTGCGGACTCGTCGCGGGCGGCACCGACCTGGACAACTACCAGCTGGACGCCGAGTACACGATCGCCCGCCTCCTGCTCCCGGCCGAGGAGGTGAAGCTGGTGAACTTCGCCTCGGCCGGCGAGGCGGCGGCCACCGCCGACCGTCTCACCGCCGCCGTCACCGCCTCGCAGGCGACCGCGCAGGGCAGAGCCCGAGTGGCCCTGGCCGCCGCCTTCCTCAACCTTCCCGCCTGGGCCCCCGGCCAGGACCGCCCCGCCGCCGACGACTGGGCGGGGCAGGAGGAGCAGCAGTACGCGTGGCTCGCCCAGGGCCTGCTGTCGTTCGTCGAGGGTGGCCGGTACGCCGTCGAGCAGTCCGTGGGCGGCAACAACTCCTGGAACCAGGGCGTCGATTACGCCCGGCTGTTGGCGGGCTCGGTGCACTCCCCCCAGGTCCGCGCGCTCTACCGTGCCGCGGGGCTCGACCTCCACGCGGACCTCAAGGCCCTCACCCACGGGGCCGACGTCACCGCGGACCCCGCGGCCGTGCGCACCGCGGCGCGCACGTCCTCCGCCGGGCAGGGCCTCGGCGTGCCCCTCCTCGACGTGCACACCACGGCCGACAACCTCGTCCCGGTGGAGCAGGAGGAACAGTTCGCGGACCGCGTCCGGGCCTCCGGCGACGGGGCGCTGCTCCGCCAGGCCTACGTCGAACGCCAGGGCCACTGCGCGTTCACCGCGGCCGAGACGGTTGCCGCCGTCCACGCCGTCGAACACCGCGTCAGCACCGGCCGCTGGGGCGGCACCACCACCCCCGCCGCCCTTCAGAAGGCGGCCCTCGGCCTCGACCTCGACGGCGCCGCGTACACCCCGTACCACCCGGCCGAGCTGACCGTGGGCCGCACGCCCCTGACCCGCTGATCTCGCCCCGCCGCCCCTACCCTCCCCCCGCTCTCGGCTTCGCTCGAGCGGGGGGACCCCATCGTCCCTTGGGGGCTGCGCCCCCAAACCCCCCTAAAAGATTGCGCAGTTCCCCAACTCCGGCACCCACCCCAGGGACACCTCATGCCGAAATCCCCTTCCCCTTCCCCAGCCCCCTCACCCCGCCTCCCCCTCGGCACCCTCATCGCCGGCTGCCTGGCCGTCTGCCTCGCCCAGATCGGCATCGCGATCCCGGCCACCCTCAACGGCCTCTTCCAGGAGCACCTGCATCCGGTCGGCTCCCAGCTGACGTGGATATCCGACGCCTTCCTCCTGCCGGTCACCGTCCTGGAGCTGTCCTTCGGCGTCTTGGGCGACCTCTTCGGCCGCAAGCGCCTGCTCGTCGGCGGCGCGTTCCTGCTCGGCGCCGGCGAGGTGGTCGCGGCCTCCAGCGCAGGCGTCCACCAGCTCTGGGTGGGCCAGGCGCTCGCCGGCCTGGGCGCCGCGGCGCTCTTCCCGACCTCGCTCGCGATGATCGCCGCGGGCACGCACACCCACGCCCAGCGGGCCCGCGCGATCGCCGTCTGGGCATCCAGCCTCTCGGCGGGCGGCTTCCTGGCGCCACTGCTCGGCGGCATCACGGGAACGTACGGTTCGTGGCGCTGGTCGTTCGTGGTCGTGGCGATCGTCGCCGCGCTCAGCGCGCTGGTGAGCCTCCTGTTCGCCACCGACTCCCGGTCCCCGGAAGGGCGTTCACTGGACCTCGGCGGCCAGATCACCATCGGAGTCGGCCTCTTCGCTCTGCTGTACGCGGTCATCCAGGGGCCGACGGACGGCTGGGGTTCGGCTCCGGTGGTCGTCGCCTTCGTCGTCGCGGCGGTGTTCCTCGTCCTGTTCGTCGCCGCCGAGCGCAGGGCGGCCTCGCCCCTCCTGCGCCTCGACCTGTTCCGCAACCGCTCCTTCGCGATCGCGTCGATCGTGGCGGTCGTCGGCATGTTCAGCTTCCTCGGCACGGCGTACGCGGCGAGCATCCGGCTGGGCCCGATCCAGCACCAGACCCCGATGCGTACGGCCTTCGCGTTCCTGCTCCTCAACGGCATCACCCCGTTCCTGACCCCGCTCACCTCCCGCCTCCTCGCCAGGGTCTCCGCACGTCGGCTGCTCACGGCGGGCCTGCTGCTGATCGCGGCCGGGGACTTCCTGGCGGCCACGCTCGCGGTCGACGACCGTGCGCTGACCTCGCTGATCCTGCCCCTCGGTCTGGTCGGCGTCGGCTTCGCGTTCACGGTGTCGTCGATCACGGCGACGGCCGTGAACACCGTGCCGGTGCACCTCGCGGGCATGGCCAGCGCCTCCACGAACCTGCTGCGCGACTTCGGCTTCACCCTCGGCCCCGCCGTCATCGGCGCGGTCGCCCTGAGCCAGGCCGCGGCCCAGGTCACGAGCTCGCTGGCCGGGTCGAAGCTGGCCCCGGCCTCGCAGGCCGCGGCCCACGAGGTCCTCAAGGAGGGCGGCCCGCTCGCCCTCAACTCCGTCCCCGCGACCTCCCCGCCGGGCGCGGCCCGCTCCTACGCCCTCGACGCCCTCGGCCACGGCTACTCGATCGGCTTCGTGGTCTGCGGCTCCGCGGCCCTGTTCGCGGCCCTGCTGGTGCTGCTGGCCCTGCACGGCCGTACGGAGGAGGAGTCCGCGACGGAGGCGGACGAGGGGGTGGCGGTGGCCGTGACGGGGTGATCGCGACGGACCGCTCCGGTGCCCTGGCAGCCGGGCCGTCCACAGCACGGCTCGGCTGTCAGTGCCCTCGGCTACGGTTCGGTCATGGCTGCCCGTACGAAAACCGCGAAGGACCGGCCGTCCTACCGCTGCACCGAGTGCGGCTGGCAGACGGCCAAGTGGCTCGGCCGCTGCCCCGAATGCCAGGCATGGGGGACGGTCGAGGAGCACGGCACGCCCGCGGTCCGTACGACGACACCGGGCCGTGTCACCACGTCCGCCGTGCCCATCGGCCAGGTCGACGGCCGCCAGGCCACCGCCCGCACCACCGGCGTGCCCGAGTTCGACCGCGTCCTCGGCGGCGGTCTCGTCCCCGGCGCGGTGGTCCTCCTCGCGGGCGAGCCGGGCGTCGGCAAGTCCACGCTCCTGTTGGATGTGGCGGCCAAGTCGGCGAGCGAGGAACACCGCACGTTGTACGTGACGGGTGAGGAGTCGGCCAGCCAGGTCCGGCTCCGCGCCGACCGCATCAAGGCGATCGACGACCACCTCTATCTCGCCGCCGAGACCGACCTCGCCGCCGTCCTCGGCCACTTGGACGCCGTGAAGCCGTCCCTGCTCATCATGGACTCCGTACAGACCGTCGCCTCCCCGGAGATCGACGGCGCACCCGGCGGCATGGCGCAGGTCCGCGAGGTCGCGGGAGCCCTCATCCGCGCCTCCAAAGAGCGCGGCATGTCCACCCTCCTCGTGGGCCACGTCACCAAGGACGGCGCGATCGCGGGCCCCCGCCTCCTCGAACACCTCGTGGACGTCGTCCTGCACTTCGAGGGCGACCGGCACGCACGCCTTCGGCTCGTACGAGGGGTCAAGAACCGTTACGGGACGACGGACGAGGTCGGCTGCTTCGAGCTGCACGACGAGGGGATCACGGGCCTGGCCGACCCCTCCGGCCTGTTCCTCACGCGCCGCGCCGAGCCCGTCCCCGGCACCTGCCTGACCGTCACCCTCGAAGGCCGCCGCCCCCTGGTCGCCGAGGTGCAGGCGCTCACCGTGGACTCCCAGATCCCCTCCCCCCGCCGTACGACGTCCGGTCTGGAGACCTCCCGCGTCTCGATGATGCTGGCCGTCCTGGAGCAGCGCGGCCGGATCAGCGCCCTCGGGAAGCGGGACATCTACTCGGCGACGGTCGGCGGCGTGAAGCTCTCCGAGCCCGCCGCCGACCTCGCGATCGCGCTCGCCCTCGCCTCCGCCGCGAGTGACACCCCGCTCCCCAAGAACCTCGTGGCGATCGGCGAGGT
The DNA here is from genome assembly GCF_055569295.1 of Streptomyces sp. NPDC029292. NCBI lineage: Bacteria > Bacillati > Actinomycetota > Actinomycetes > Kitasatosporales > Streptomycetaceae > Streptomyces > Streptomyces sp. NPDC029292. Next base: position 298,874 of record NZ_JBVHXR010000011.1, on the reverse strand, counting down.
CGGCCTCGCGGGCGAGGTCAGACGGGTCACGGGCGTCCAGCGCCGGCTCGCCGAGGCCCACCGCCTGGGCTTCACGCACGCCCTCGTACCGACCGACCCGGGCAAGATCCCTCCCGGCATGAAGGTCCTGGAAGTCGCCGACATGGGCGACGCGCTGCGGGTACTGCCGAGGTCCCGTCCTCGAGAGGCCCCACGGGAGGACGAAGAGCGCCGGTAGACTTTGCCCTGGTCTCGCCCGTCCGTACGAACCAAGGGCGACCGGAAACCTGCGACCGGAGGAGTGCAGTGGCAGCCAACGACCGGGCAGCAGCTCCCGGAAAGGCCGGTGGGAGCTCCGGTGCCGATGGCCTGATGCGCGCCTCATTGAGCGCCGTGGCACCCGGCACGGGGCTTCGAGACGGGCTCGAGCGAATTCTCCGCGGCAACACCGGCGGACTCATCGTGCTCGGCTGGGACAAAACCGTCGAAGCGATGTGTACGGGCGGTTTCGTCCTGGACGTCGACTTCACGGCGACCCGGCTGCGCGAACTCTGCAAGCTCGACGGAGGCATCGTCGTCGACAAGGACATCACCAAGATCCTGCGGGCGGGCGTGCAGCTGGTGCCCGACCCGACGATCCCGACGGAGGAGACCGGCACCCGGCACCGCACCGCGGACCGGGTGAGCAAGCAGGTCGGCTTCCCCGTCGTCTCGGTCTCCCAGTCGATGCGCCTGATCGCCCTGTACGTCGACGGCCAGCGCCGCGTCCTGGAGGACTCCGCCGCGATCCTCTCCCGCGCCAACCAGGCCCTCGCGACCCTGGAGCGCTACAAGCTCCGCCTCGACGAGGTCGCGGGAACGTTGTCAGCGCTGGAGATCGAGGACCTCGTCACCGTCCGGGACGTCTCCGCGGTGGCCCAGCGTCTGGAGATGGTGCGCCGCATCGCCACCGAGATCGCCGAGTACGTCGTCGAACTGGGCACGGACGGGCGCCTTCTCGCCCTCCAGCTCGACGAGTTGATCGCGGGCGTCGAGCCCGAGCGTGAACTCGTCGTACGGGACTACGTACCCGAGCCGACCGCCAAGCGCTCCCGCACGGTCGACGAGGCGCTCTCCGAACTGGACGCGCTCAGTCACGCGGAGCTCCTCGAACTCTCCACGGTGGCACGGGCGTTGGGCTACACCGGCTCCCCCGAGGCGCTGGACTCCGCCGTCTCCCCGCGCGGCTTCCGCCTCCTCGCCAAGGTGCCCCGCCTGCCCGGCGCGATCATCGACCGGCTCGTGGAGCACTTCGGCGGCCTGCAGAAGCTGCTCGCCGCCAGCGTGGACGACCTCCAGACGGTCGACGGCGTCGGCGAGGCGAGGGCGCGCAGCGTCCGCGAGGGCCTGTCGCGGCTGGCGGAGTCGTCCATCCTGGAGCGTTACGTCTAGCCGCTCGAGGAAGTGCGAGTAGCCACCCGAGGAAGCGCGAGCCTCCCCGGCCCTTCAGCCCTTTCCTTCAGGCGGCCCTTCCTTCAGGCGCTTCCTTCAGGCCTTCAGTCCTTGGACAGCACGAACGAGGTCTGCGCCTTCGTCAGCCCCGGCGCCTTCGCCTCCACCAAGTACGTGCCCGCGGACGCCGATCCGGCCGGAGGCGTGGCGCACTCGGGGACACTGGCCTTGCGGTCCCACTCCACCGTGTAGGTCACCTGGCCGTCGGCCGGAACGCGGAACAGGAGACTGCCGGTGCTCTTCGGGCAGTCGTCCGAGGACCAGATGTCGGTGTCGCTGCCGGCCTGAGTGATCGTCAGGACGGCGTTCTTCGGGCCGAGATCGACCTTGCAGTCGCCGGCGGAGGAGTTCTGGGCGACGAGCTCGAAGGTGGGGTTCTCGCCGGGCGCGTATGTGTTGTTGACGCTGCGCAGCGTCAACTTGACGGCGGAAGGGGCACAGTTGGGAAGGCTGGAACCGGCGGGGAGCTGCTCCCCCGAGCCTCCGCCGCCCTTGGACCCGTCGTCGGTCCCCGCGCCGGACCCGCTGCCGCTCGTGCTGGAGTCCCCGGATCCCGACCCGGACCCGTCACCCGATCCGCTCGTGCCGCTGCTGTCGCCGCCGCTCGACTCGTCGCGCCCGCCCGGGTGTTGACTGATCGCGGGCCCGGAGCCCGACGGTCCCGGAGTGATCGAGGGCGCGGGATTCTTCCCGTTCGACCCGTCGGCGCCGTTCTTTCCGCCCCCGCCGCCCGAGCCGACCACCCAGACGATGAGCAGCGCCAACAGCGCGACCACAGACAGCAGAACGGCCCTCCGACGCCAGTAGATGGTGGAGGGAAGCGGCCCGACCGGATTGCGCAGAGATCCCACGGCGCAAACTGTACGAGAGATCCGCCGCGCCGCTGGCCCCACCCGCCGCCTCGGGCGCAACTTTTCCGGATCATCATCCTGGTCTTCAGCCCGTCCGGCGCTTGAGGACGAGCGCGTCAGCGCGATACGGGGGTCTGGGGGCGGAGCCCCCAGGGACCAGAAGGGCAGGGGCGGCGGGGGCGAAAAACCCACCCCACCCCCGGCGGCACCGCACACTCCCCACCCCCACGTGGCAGGATCGACCCCGATGACTACACCCACCAAGCCCACCCAAAACGCCCCCGGCGAGACCCTGCACACCCCCGTCATCGCCTGGTTCGACGAGCACGCCCGTGACCTCCCGTGGCGGCACCCCGAGGCCGGCCCCTGGGGGGTGATGGTCAGCGAGTTCATGTTGCAGCAGACGCCGGTGAACCGCGTGTTGCCGGTGTACGAGCAGTGGCTGGCCCGCTGGCCCCGCCCCGCCGACCTGGCCAAGGAGGCCCCGGGCGAGGCCGTCCGCGCCTGGGGAAGGCTCGGCTACCCCCGGCGCGCGCTCCGGCTGCACGGCGCCGCGATGGCCATAACGGAACGGCACGGCGGCGACGTACCCACCGAGCACCCGCAGCTGCTCGCGCTGCCCGGTATCGGGGAGTACACGGCGGCGGCGGTCGCGTCGTTCGCGTACGGCCAGCGTCACGCCGTACTCGACACGAACGTTCGACGGGTCTTCGCGAGGGCCGTCACCGGCGTGCAGTACCCCCCGAACGCCACGACCGCGGCCGAGCGCAAGCTCGCCCGCGCTCTCCTCCCCGAGAGCGAGCGCACGGCCTCCCGCTGGGCCGCCGCCTCCATGGAACTCGGCGCGCTGGTGTGCACGGCGAAGAACGAGACCTGCCACCGCTGCCCGATCGCGGCGCAGTGCGCGTGGCAACTGGCGGGCAAGCCGGAGCACGAGGGCCCGCCGCGCCGCGGCCAGACGTACGCGGGCACGGACCGTCAGGTCCGCGGCAAACTCCTCGCCGTCCTCAGGGAGGCCGCCGGGGCGGTCCCGCAGGCGGCCCTGGACCGCGTATGGGACGAACCGGTACAGCGGGCCCGAGCCCTCGACGGCCTCGTCGCCGACGGACTCGTGGAGCCGCTCCCGGACGGCCTGTATCGCCTGCCGTTGACATAGGAGTTGACACAGCAGAGGCCACAAAGCAGGACCAACTGGTAGATATATTCGCCCCGCCCTACCCACCACCTACATCCGTTACACAACCGACGGACAGCCGAGTGCTCGTCGCAGGCTGGCTCGGACAACCCCGTGACAACGCCTCCGTAGCTTCATTTCTGTGCCGCACGAAGCGCGGCACAGCAGCAACGGACAACCGGCAGCAGGCAGGTCGGAAACGGGGATGGAGGCGGTTGATCATGGCGCACGGCGAGGTGCTCGAATTCGAGGAGTACGTCCGCACCCGGCAGGACGCGCTGCTGCGCAGTGCCCGCCGTCTGGTCCCCGACCCGGTCGACGCCCAGGACCTGCTGCAGACCGCGCTCGTACGGACGTACGGCCGCTGGGACGGCATCGCGGACAAGCGGCTGGCCGACGCCTATCTGCGCCGCGTGATGATCAATACGCGTACCGAGTGGTGGCGGGCGCGGAAGCTCGAAGAGGTGCCCACCGAGCAGCTTCCGGACGCGAGCGTCGACGACTCCACCGAGCAGCACGCGGACCGCGCGCTGCTGATGGACATCATGAAGGTGCTGGCACCCAAGCAGCGCAGTGTCGTGGTGCTGCGACACTGGGAGCAGATGTCCACCGAGGAGACGGCCGCCGCGCTTGGCATGTCGGCCGGAACGGTCAAGAGCACGCTGCACCGGGCGCTGGCCCGGCTCCGCGAGGAGCTGGAGAGCCGCGACCTGGACGCCCGCGCGCTCGAACGTGAGGAGCGGGAGCGTTGCGCGGCCTAGGAAATCAGGCCAGGGAGGTCTTGAAGGCGGGGAGTGCGGCAGTCGCCGTGCTCGCCGCCCTCGGCCTTTTCCTGACCGCCTGCGCCACGGGTGGCACCGGCGCCCGCGACGAGGGCCCGGCGGGCAGTGAGGCGGTCGCCAAGGGTGCCACCACGCCCTCGGCCTCCCCCTCACCGTCCAGGGCGGCCAAGCGCGTGGACGCGGTCCAGCTCGTCAAGGACGACCCGGAGGTCAGCGCGACGGTCAAGAGCGCCCTGAAGCCGTGCGTCGCCGACGAGTACCCGGTCGACGTGTCGTACGGGGATCTGACCGGAGGAGCCTCGGACGACATCGTGGTCAACGTGATGGCCTGCGGCGATGCCGTCGGCGTCGGCTCGTACGTGTACCGCGAAGAGGGGGGTAAGTACCAGAACGTCTTCAAGGCCGAGCAGCCTCCGGTCTACGCCGAGATCGACCGGGGCGCTCTGGTGGTCACCCAGCAGCTGTACAAGAAGGGTGACCCGGTGGCGTATCCCTCCAGCGAAGAAGTGATCACCTACGGCTGGTCCACGACTCACTTCACCGAGGAGTCCCGGACGCACAACGACTACAGCAACGCGGTGGGCGGCGCCGACACGCCCGCCCCTTCGAACTGAGAGCAGACGGAGCAGCCGGATGGCAGAGCAGACCCACGTCCTGTTCGTCGAGGACGACGACGTCATCCGCGAGGCCACACAACTCGCCCTGGAGCGCGACGGCTTCGCGGTCACCGCCATGCCCGACGGACTGTCCGGCCTGGAGGCGTTCCGCGCGAACCGGCCCGACATCGCGCTCCTGGACGTCATGGTCCCCGGACTCGACGGCGTCAGCCTGTGCCGACGCATCCGCGACGAGTCGACCGTCCCCGTGATCATGCTGTCCGCGCGCGCCGACTCGATCGACGTCGTGCTCGGCCTGGAGGCGGGCGCCGACGACTACGTGACCAAGCCCTTCGACGGCGCGGTCCTGGTCGCGCGGATCCGCGCGGTGCTGCGCCGCTTCGGGCATGCGAGCGGCGGCCAGGGCGGGGCTGCCGAGGAGCCCGCGTCGATGGACGGCGGGGTGCTCGCCTTCGGTGACCTGGAGATCGACACCGAGGGCATGGAGGTGCGCAGGGGCGGTACGCCGGTGGCGCTCACGCCCACCGAGATGCGGCTGCTGCTGGAGTTCTCGTCCACGCCGGGTACGGTGCTGAGCCGCGACAAGCTGCTCGAACGCGTGTGGGACTACGGCTGGGGTGGTGACACCCGCGTCGTCGACGTCCATGTGCAGCGGCTGCGCACGAAGATCGGCCAGGACCGGATCGAGACGGTCCGTGGCTTCGGATACAAGTTGAAGGCCTGAGCAGGGGTATGCGGGGGATTTTTCGGCGCCTGGTTCCGGGCGGCAGGAGAGCGGGCGCGGGCAGTGGCACCGATGTGTCCGGGGGCATCCGCACCGGCATCCGGTGGAAGCTCAGCACGGCCATCGCACTGGTCGGCGCCCTGGTCGCGGTCGCACTGAGCCTGGTCGTGCACAACGCGGCGCGCGTGTCGATGCTCGACAACTCGCGCGACCTGGCGGACGAGCGCATCCAGCTCGCGCAGCGCGTGTTCGGGCCCGGCCGGCCGCCCCCCTTCGGGGCCAGGCTCGACGATCCGGCCATCCCGGCGGACCTGCTGGAGAAGGTGTCGCAGGGACGGCGGGCGACCTACGTCTCCGAGGGTTCGAACGGCGTGCCCGACATCTGGGCCGCCGTACCGCTCAGGGACGGCCGGGTGCTGTCCTGGCACGAGCGGTTCACGGACCGCAACGCGGACGTCATGAAGGACCTCGACCAGGCCCTCATCATCGGCTCCATCGCGGTCGTCTTCGGCGGCAGCGCGCTCGGCGTGCTCATCGGCGGCCAGCTGTCGCGCCGGCTGCGCAAGGCCGCGGCCGCGGCGAACCAGGTCGCCAGGGGCGACACCGACGTACGCGTACGGGACGCGATCGGCGGTGTCGTACGCGACGAGACCGACGATCTCGCACGGGCCGTGGACGCGATGGCGGACGCGCTCCAGCAGCGCATCGAGGCCGAGCGCCGGGTGACCGCGGACATCGCGCACGAGCTGCGTACGCCCGTGACCGGGTTGCTGACGGCGGCGGAACTCCTGCCGCCCGGCCGCCCCACCGAACTCGTCCGGGACCGCGCGCAGGCCATGCGCACCCTCGTCGAGGACGTCCTGGAGGTCGCGCGGCTCGACGGCGCGTCCGAGCGGGCCGAGTTGCAGGACATCCTGCTCGGCGAGTTCGTGACGCGGCGGGTGGCCGCGAAGGGCGCGGACGTCGAGGTGCGCGTGGTGCACGAGTCGGAGGTCACGACGGACCCGCGCCGCCTGGAGCGGGTCCTGCTCAACCTCCTCGCCAACGCCTCCCGGCACGGCAAACCCCCCATCGAGGTCACCGTCGAGGGCCGTGTCATCCGCGTCCGCGACCACGGCCCCGGCTTCCCCGAAGCACTCCTCGCCGAGGGCCCGAGCCGCTTCCGCACGGGCAGCACCGACCGCGCGGGCCACGGCCACGGGCTCGGTCTCACCATCGCGGCGGGCCAGGCCCGGGTGCTGGGCGCCCGCCTGACCTTCCGCAACGTGCGGCCCGCCGGCGCACCGGAGGACGTACCCGCCGAGGGCGCGGTCGCGGTGCTGTGGCTGCCGGAGCACGCGCCGACGAACACGGGGAGCTATCCGATGCTGCCGAACTCGGCGAAGTAGCGCGAGGTGCGGGTCAGCGCGCCCGCCCCGAGGACGCCCTTGGCGACGAGCTTCTTCATCATCTCGGCGGACTCGGGGTCCATCGCGGGCGGCCCGGGAACCATCAGGGTCAGCTCGACGTCGGGCTGGTTCTGGGCGCCGACGGGAAGGGCAGGGGCGGGAAGGGCAGGGGCGGAGGGGGCGAAGGCCCGCCGCAGGCGCACCCCAGCCACGTACAGAAGAAGGCCCCCGGGGCGGACAACGCCGGGGGCCTTCGGACCAGAGAGGGTCAGACCGTCTCGGTCACGGTTTCCTTCGACGGCAAGTCGCCCGCCGCGTCCTCGACCGGCTTGGCCGCAGCCGGCCCCGCCCCCTTCAGCGGAACCTCCTTCACGAACACCGCCGCGACAAGGGCGACCACAGCCACCACGGACCCGAGCAGGAACGCCGAGTGCGTACCGGAGGAGACAGCGTGCTGGTAGGCCTCCCGGGCCACCGCGGGCAGCTTCGCCAGACTCGCCGCGTCGAGCGTCGCGGACTGCTCGGTCACCTTGGACCCGATCGCCCCGGCCCGCTCGGCCATCACGTCCTGCACCCGGTGGTTGAACAGCGCGCCCATGATGGCGACGCCGAAGGAGGACCCCAGGGTCCGGAACAGGGTGGTCGACGAGGACGCGACGCCCATGTCCTTCATCTCGACGCTGTTCTGCGCGACCAGCATGGTGATCTGCATCAGGCAGCCCATGCCGGCACCGAGCACCGCCATGTACAGCCCGGACGTCAGTCGCGTCGTCTCGGTGTCCATCTGCGCGAGCAGGAACAGCCCCACGATCATCAGCACACTGCCGACGAGCGGAAAGACCTTGTACCGGCCGCTGTTGGTGGTGACCCGCCCGGCGACCATCGAGACGGCGAGCATCGCGCCGAGCATCGGCAGGAGCAGCAGCCCGGAGTTGGTGGCGGACGCGCCCTGCACGGACTGCTGGTACAGCGGCAGGAAGAGCACCGCGCCGAACATCACGAAGCCGGTGATGAAGCCGATGATCGACATCAGCGTGAAGTTGCGGCTGCGGAAGATGTGCAGCGGCATGATCGGAGCGGCGGCCTTGGTCTGCCAGAAGACGAAGCCCACGAGCGAGGCGACCCCGATGCCGATCAGCTCCATGATCCTGGCGGAGCCCCAGGCGTACTCGCTCCCGCCCCAGGTGGTCACCAGCACGATGGACGAGATGCCGAGGGCCAGCAGTCCGGCGCCGAGATAGTCGATCTTCGCCTCGACCCGCTTCTTCGGCAGGTGCAGTACGGCGCTGACAGCGATCAGCGCGACGACGCCGAGGGGCAGGTTGATGTAGAAGGACCAGCGCCAGCCCCAGTGGTCGGTGATGGTGCCGCCGACCAGCGGTCCGAGGATCATGGCGAACGCCATCACGCCGGCCATCATGCCCTGGTACTTGCCGCGCTCCCGCGGCGGAATCAGGTCACCGATGATCGCCATGACGCCGACCATCAGACCACCGGCGCCGAGACCCTGAATGGCGCGGAACCCGATGAGCTGGCCCATGTCCTGGGCCATGCCGCTGAGCGCGGACCCGATCAGGAAGAGCACGATCGAGGTCATGAAGGCGCCCTTGCGCCCGTACATGTCGCCGAGCTTGCCCCAGATGGGGGTCGAGGCGGCGGTCGCGAGCGTGTACGCGGTGACGACCCACGACAGGTGTTCGAGGCCGCCCAGATCGCCGACGATCGTCGGCATCGCCGTGCCCACGATCATGTTGTCGAGCATCGCCAGCAGCATCGCGATCATGAGCGCGAGCAGCACGACTCGTACGCTGCGTGGCTGTTTCTCGGTCTGTACGACCGTCTCTGTGTTGTCCGCCATCGTTTCCACTCCCCTAGGTACCGCTGCCGCCGTCCGGCTACTTACTTGCCGACCGGCAAGTTGACTACACTCAGGGAAAGTAGTCCCGTAACTAGCCGGGCGTCAAGTAAGTTTAAGTAGTTTCACTAGCCGGGCGACAGGTAAGTTTTCAGGGAGCGCAGGAAGTACGAGGATGGGCGGCACCATGGACGGCACCAAGCGACAGCGCCGCGGCGACACTCGCCAGCGCATCCAGGACGTGGCCCTCGAACTCTTCTCCGAGCAGGGCTACGAGAAGACCTCGCTGCGCGAGATCGCCGAGCACCTCGACGTCACCAAGGCGGCGCTCTACTACCACTTCAAGACCAAGGAAGAGATCCTCATCAGCCTCTTCGAGGACCTGACGAGGCCGCTCGACGAGCTGATCGACTGGGGCAAGCAGCAGCCGCACTCCCTGGAGACCAAGCAGGAGGTGCTGCGCCGCTACAGCGAGGCCCTCACCGGCGCGGCCCCGCTCTTCCGCTTCATGCAGGAGAACCAGGCGACGGTGCGCGAGCTGAGCGTCGGCGAGACGTTCAAGGACCGCATGCTCAGCATGCTCGACATCATCAGGGAGCCGGACTCGCCCCTGACCGACCAGGTCCGCTGCGTCAGCGCGCTCTTCACGATGCACGCCGGGATGTTCGTCCTCAAGGACGTCGAAGGCGACCCCGAGGACAAGCGCAAGGCGGTCCTGGAGGTCGCGATCGACTTGGTGACGCAGGCGCACGGAGACGCCGCCGCGTCCTGAGAGTTAGACAGTCACGCCCTTGGAGTGCAGGAAGGCGACGGGGTCGATGGCCGACCCGTAGTTCGGGGTCGTACGGATCTCGAAGTGCAGGTGCGGCCCACTGGAGTTGCCGGTGTTGCCGGACAGCGCGATGTGCTGACCGGTGGCGACGACCTGGCCGACCTTCACGTCTATCCGCGACAGGTGGGCGTACTGCGAGTAGGTCCCATTGCCGTGCTTGATGACGATGGCGTTGCCGTAGGCGGGACCGTCGCCGGCCCCATTGCCGCCGGCCTTCACGACGGTGCCGCCGTGCGCGGCGACGACCTCGGTGCCCTGCGGCACGGCGAAGTCCTGGCCGGAGTGCTTGTGGGCCCACATGCCACCGGCCTGGTTGAAGCTGGCGGACAGCGCGTACTTCTTCACCGGGTCGACCCAGGAGGCGGCCGTCACGGCGGCGGCCTGCTTGACCTTGGCGGCGGCCTTCGTCGCGGCGGCGGTCTTGGCGGCGGTGGCGGCCTTGGCCTGAGCGGCGGCCTGCGTCTGCACGGCGTTCGTCACCGTGACCGCTCCGGCGCTGCTGAGGGTGTCGGCGGCGGTCGCGACCCCGGCGCCCAGTACGGCCGAGGCTCCGAGACCGACGACAAGGACGGCCGCCCGGGTGCGGATCAGGGACGTACGGGAGTGACGGGACGTGACGCGCTTCGACATGGGGACCTCGCGGGGACGGGGACAGGGACTCAGAAACCACCCGGCACACAGTCGGCCGCCGGATGGCCATTCCTTGGTAACCCCCGCCCCCGCAGATCCCCAAAATCGCGATCTACGAGGAAAGGTCGTACTTCACCCAAAAAATTCCGGGTCCTTGACAGACCTCCCACCCCGTACCGGAACTTCCGGATTTTTTCCATGAAGGGGGGTTTAATCCCACTTAGAGAGCTCGAACCCGGCCCGATCCCCGCCCCTGTCGGCCCACCACTCGCGACACTGGAAGCCGCACTCGGACTCCGGGACGAAAGTCCCTTTTGTCCCCTCAGAGCACCCCACTATCCACCCTAGTAACGGACAAATCGCCTGTGCGACATGTCACCGGCCCACAAGATCGAGGGGCCTTCGGATGTGACGGGGGCTACTCCGCTGCCCTGCCTCAGGGCTCATGAGGAGGCCCGATGGATCCGACGGCGCCGGGGGCGTCGCGCAGCCCCACGGTGTCCGCGGCTTCGTCACCCATCCGTTCGGATGACGTGACATGGTTCGCCCGCGCGTAAAGATCACTCTGCGCAACGCTCGGCACCATGCATCACTTGTCCCGGGTCGCACAGGAGGCCATCGGCCGTGAACCTCACCCCGCTCGACTCCCTCAACACCGTTCGCACGCACCTCAACACCCCGTAAAATCCAGCTACTTGAACGGCACCTGAGGGATACCGGGGGATCATGACCGCCACTTCGCCGCGCGCAACCGACCTGGACGGCATCGAACTCTCCGACGCCATCGCCTCGGTCCGCGACCAACTCATCGAGGCTGCGACACGGGCATCGGGTCAGCCCGTGTCGTTCGAGGTCGGCGCCATCGAGATGGAATTCACGCTTGAGCTGCGCAAGGAGGTGAAGGGAGGCGGCAAGGTCAAAGCCTGGGTCGTCGAGGCCGGAGCCGACGCCTCGCGCGAGACGGGCCGAACACACCGCGTCGCCTTCACCCTCACCCCACGGGACGCGCGCACCAACGCCCCGTGGCAGGTCGGCAACGAGCGCCAGGGCAGCACCTCTGCCTTCGGCCAGGTACCCAACCCGCCCGCGGCGCGATGACCCCGGCCGCCGGTCCGGCCGACCGCGCGGTGGTCGTACTGGGTCAGGCACAGGGCAGCGGAGTCGCGCTCAACAGCCGCCTCGTCCTCACCTGCGCCCACGTCGTCGGCGACAACCCGGCACCCGCGATCGCCCATCCCGGCCGCGCCGAGCCGATCACCGCCCAGGTCATCTGGCAGGACGCCGGGCTGGACGCGGCCCTGCTGCTCACGAACGCCGACCTGCCCTGCACCTCCCACGTCCGCATCGGCCACCTGGACACCACCCGGCCCCTCCCGCAGTGCGAGACCATCGGCTACCCGGACATTCAGCGGCGAGGCCCGGCAGGTCACCTCGCCTCCGACCAGTACGCGGGCACGGTCCTGCCGGCCGCGGCCCGCCCCCGCTCCGTCCTCACCTTCGCCTTCGACCAGCCGCCCGCCGCCGAACTCCCCGACGGCCCCTCCCCGTTGGCAGGCCTGTCCGGGTCCCCCGTCTTCGCGGGCGACGTCCTGCTCGGCATCGTCGGCACCATCCCCCGCGGGCGCGCTCACCTCCGCGCCGAGGGCACTTTGATCAGTGACCTGACGGACATGCCGTACGACCTGCCGCACAGCGAGCCGATCAGTCATCACCATCCACTGGACCGCCAGTACGAAGCGGAGTACGCGCAGGCCGTCGGCGCCGCCTATCGCAACACCAAGATCTTCGGTCTGGACGATCTCGGTCGTCGTGAATCCGAATGGGACCTGGACACCGCGTATCTGAGCCTGGAGGCGGCGACCCGCATCTCGGAGGCCGACGCGCGCAACCTGGACACCACAACGACGCGGCAGAGGTCGTCCCGGACGAGCCGCACCCCGCTGCGCGTCGATACGCTCATGTCCACCCGCCCCCGCGTCCTGCTGCGCGGTGACGCGGGCGCCGGCAAGACGACGCTGGTGTGGTGGCTGGCCGCCCACTCCGCCGCGGGCACCCACGGCCCCAGCCTGGCCGGGCTCAACGGCCTCGTCCCCCTCATCGTCCCCCTGCGGACCCTGCGCGCCCAGCGTGTGGACTTCCCGCCCCCGTCCCAACTCCCGCACGCGGCAAAACTGGTGATCGACGAGCCGCCCGACGGCTGGGTGGGCCGGGTCCTGCGCGCGGGACGCGCCCTCCTGCTCGTCGACGGCCTGGACGAGGTCCCGCAGACCGACCGCGAGGAAGCGCACCGCTGGCTGTCCGCCCTGCTGCGGCGCTACCCGGGCACGCGCTGCGTCGCCACCGTACGTCCCCTCGCCGTCGAGCCCGACTGGCTCGAGTCGGAGCAGTTCGAGGAGTTACGCCTCCTGCCGATGCGCGACGACGACATCCAGACCTTCATCAAGGCCTGGCACCGCGCCGCCCGCCTGGGCGACGACGACCACGACCTGCTGCGCGAACTGGAAAAGGACCTGTCCCAGCAGTTCCGCCACAATCCCTCTCTCAGCGACCTGGCCCGCACGCCACTCCTGTGCGCGGTGATCTGCGCACTCCACCGCCGCCTGCAGGGATTTCTTCCGGAAACCCGCTTCAAGCTGTACCAGTCGGCCCTGGAGATGCTCCTCGGCAACCGCGACAAGCGCCGCCGAGTGGACGCGCCCGACGGCATCACCATGTCCGTCGAGGAGCATCACCAGATCCTCCAGCGCATCGCGGTCTGGCTGGTCCGCTGCGGCCAGTCCGAATTCACCCGCACCCAGGCCCGTCCCCAACTCGAAGCCGCCCTGGCGGGCATGGAACGCGTACGGGGCCAAGGCACGACCGAAGACGTCCTCACGCACCTCCTCAACCGCTCGGGCCTGCTCCAGGAACGCGCCGCGGATTCCTACCAGTTCATCCACCGCACGTTCCAGGACTTCCTCGCCGCCAAGGAACTCGTCGAAAGCGGCTCCCTGAAGGAACTCGTCCGCAATGCCGACGACGAACTGTGGCAGGACGTCATCCTGCTGGCGTCGGGCCATTGCCGCCGTGAAATCAGGGAGTTGCTGACCGGACTCCTCGCCAAGGCGGAGGCACCGGCCACTCCGGGGCCCTTGCGCACCCAGCTCTACGTCCTCACCGCACTCTGCTCGGAGCACGCGGCATGGCTGGAGGGGGATTTGCGCGACCGCATTCGCGGTCACATCGCCGAGCTGGTCTCCTCCTACACCTCCTCCATCACCGGAACACAGACCGTCCATCTGGCGCGGCTGGGTCCCTACGCCCTCGAGTTCCTTCCCTCAGCCCACGAACTGGCGAACAGTCAGCAGCAGTACCGGGTCGCACAACTCGTTGGCAGAATCGGAGGAGCCGAGGCCATTCCCTATGTGCGTCACCTGGTCTCCAGCCCACATACGAGGCCCTCGGCGATCTCGCGGCTCGTCAGCGCGTGGGCCAATTTTCCCACCGAGGAGTACGCGCGTGAGGTCCTCGGACACGTGCGTCTGCTGGCCCACCTTCCCCTGCCGGTGGCCACCAAAGAGCAACTGTCGCTGCTGCGCCTGCTGCCCGGCGCCAACAACCTCACGCTCACCGGGCCCTTCTCGTCGAAGGAACTCCAAGAAGCTCCCTTTCCGAAGGTCCGGACACTGGTTCTGCACCGAATGCCTGTCCTGGAGGACCTGGCCTTCCTGGACGCTCAGGAAGAGTGCCTGAACAAGCTGACCTTGTCGTCCTGCCCGTCACTCACGGACGTCTCATCCCTGGCTCAGATGTCTTCTCTGAACTCCATCCATCTCAGCCTCCAGCCGCTTCCCGCCGATGCGCTGGACCACGTACGAGCCGTCCCCGGACTCAGGGGTCTGACACTCACCGCTCCCCACCTCACGACGGTGGCATCCATCCCCGCCCACCCGACCGTCACCCGCCTCGAGCTGCCCGGACAACGGCTGCTGGACACCACGGGCCTTGAGGCCTGGCAGTCACTCACCGACATCACCCTGCCCTGCCCGCTGTCCCCCACCAGGTTCTGGGACTGCGTACGTGACGCGGACCGGATCAGCCACGTCGAGACATCGGTCCGCTCCCTGTCCGACCTGCGCCACGTGCGCCCACTGCCCCGCGTCACGAACCTGCGGCTCACCGGGATCGGTGACTGGGGTGACGTGGGCGTCCTGCCCTCGATATTCCCGGCCCTCTCCCGCCTTTCGCTCGGCTTTCAGACGGAGAAACGCGACGAGGAACTGGATCTACGCGAACTGCACACGCTGCCAGACCTCCAGGTGACCCTGACAGGTGCTCGCCCGGTGCGCGTCCTCGGAGGCGAACCGGTCGGTGTCCGGGCCGACTTCACGTAACGCCGGCACACAGAGAAGGGGCTGCCCCAGGACCGAAGTCCCAGGGCAGCCCCTCTGTTCAGCGAACCCGGAGGTTACGCGTCCTTGCTCAGGTTGGGCCCGGCGCCGCCGGCCGCCTGCTCGATCGGCGGGACGTCGGGAAGCGCCGACTTCTCCTCACCCCGGAAGGTGAAGGTCTTGGCGTCGCCCTCGCCCTCCGTGTCGACGACCACGATGTGGCCGGGACGCAGCTCGCCGAAGAGGATCTTCTCGGACAGGATGTCCTCGACCTCGCGCTGGATCGTCCGGCGCAGCGGCCGGGCGCCCATGACGGGGTCGTAACCCTTCTTCGCAAGGAGCGACTTGGCGGACGGGCTGAGCTCGATGCCCATGTCCCGGTCCTTCAGCCGCTCGTCCACCTTGGCGATCATGAGGTCGACGATCTGGATGATGTCTTCCTCGGTGAGCTGGTGGAAGACCACCGTGTCGTCGACACGGTTCAGGAACTCCGGGCGGAAGTGCTGCTTCAGCTCGTCGTTGACCTTGGTCTTCATACGCTCGTAGTTGGTCTTGACGTCACCCGAGGCCGCGAAGCCGAGGTTGAAGCCCTTGGAGATGTCCCGGGTGCCGAGGTTGGTCGTCATGATGATGACCGTGTTCTTGAAGTCCACGACCCGGCCCTGGGAGTCGGTCAGGCGACCGTCCTCCAGGATCTGCAGCAGCGAGTTGAAGATGTCCGGGTGGGCCTTCTCGACCTCGTCGAAGAGGACCACCGAGAACGGCTTGCGACGCACCTTCTCCGTCAGCTGGCCGCCCTCTTCGTAGCCCACGTAGCCGGGGGGCGAACCGAAGAGACGCGAGACCGTGTGCTTCTCGCTGAACTCCGACATGTCGAGGGCGATCAGCGCGTCCTCGTCACCGAAGAGGAACTCCGCCAGGGTCTTCGACAGCTCCGTCTTACCGACACCCGAGGGGCCGGCGAAGATGAAGGAACCACCGGGACGCTTCGGGTCCTTCAGACCCGCTCGCGTACGACGGATCGCCTGCGAGAGCGCCTTGATGGCGTCCTTCTGGCCGATGACCCGCTTGTGGAGCTCGTCCTCCATGCGCAGCAGACGCGAGGACTCCTCCTCGGTCAGCTTGAAGACCGGGATGCCCGTGGCGGTGGCCAGGACCTCGGCGATCAGCTCGCCGTCGACCTCGGCGACGACGTCCATGTCGCCGGCCTTCCACTCCTTCTCCCGCTTGGCCTTCGCGGCCAGGAGCTGCTTCTCCTTGTCGCGGAGGGAGGCGGCCTTCTCGAAGTCCTGCGAGTCGATCGCGGACTCCTTGTCGCGGCGCACGCCCGCGATCTTCTCGTCGAACTCGCGGAGGTCCGGCGGAGCGGTCATCCGGCGGATGCGCATCCGGGAGCCCGCCTCGTCGATCAGGTCGATCGCCTTGTCGGGGAGGAACCGGTCCGAGATGTAGCGGTCCGCGAGCGTCGCGGCCTGGACCAGAGCCTCGTCCGTGATGGAGACGCGGTGGTGTGCCTCGTAACGGTCGCGCAGGCCCTTGAGGATCTCGATCGTGTGGGGGAGGGAAGGCTCCGCCACCTGGATCGGCTGGAAGCGGCGCTCGAGGGCCGCGTCCTTCTCGAGGTGCTTGCGGTACTCGTCGAGAGTCGTCGCACCGATGGTCTGGAGCTCACCGCGGGCCAGCATCGGCTTCAGGATCGAAGCCGCGTCGATGGCGCCCTCGGCGGCACCCGCACCGACCAGCGTGTGAAGCTCGTCGATGAACAGGATGATGTCGCCGCGGGTGCGGATCTCCTTGAGCACCTTCTTCAGGCGCTCCTCGAAGTCACCGCGGTAGCGGGAACCGGCCACCAGCGCGCCGAGGTCCAGGGTGTAGAGGTGCTTGTCCTTGAGGGTCTCGGGCACCTCGCCCTTGACGATGGCCTGGGCGAGGCCCTCGACGACGGCGGTCTTGCCGACGCCGGGCTCACCGATCAGGACCGGGTTGTTCTTCGTACGGCGGGACAGCACCTGCATGACCCGCTCGATCTCCTTCTCGCGCCCGATGACCGGGTCGAGCTTGGACTCACGAGCGGCCTGGGTGAGGTTCCGGCCGAACTGATCGAGGACCAGGGACGTGGAGGGGGTGCCCTCGGCAGGACCGCCTGCGGTGGCGGTCTCCTTGCCCTGGTATCCGGAGAGCAGCTGGATCACCTGCTGCCGCACCCGGTTGAGGTCTGCGCCCAGCTTGACCAGGACCTGGGCGGCGACGCCCTCGCCCTCGCGGATCAGGCCGAGCAGGATGTGCTCCGTGCCGATGTAGTTGTGGCCCAGCTGAAGGGCCTCGCGGAGCGACAGCTCCAGGACCTTCTTGGCACGAGGGGTGAAGGGAATGTGGCCGGACGGGGCCTGCTGGCCCTGGCCGATGATCTCCTCCACCTGCTGGCGGACCGCCTCGAGCGAAATCCCGAGGCTCTCCAGGGCCTTAGCGGCGACACCCTCACCCTCGTGGATCAGGCCCAGGAGGATGTGCTCGGTGCCGATGTAGTTGTGGTTGAGCATCCGGGCTTCTTCCTGAGCCAGGACGACAACCCGCCGCGCGCGGTCGGTGAACCTCTCGAACATCGTTAATCGCTCCTCAGAGCGGTCAGGCAGTAAGGGGACGCTCCCCTCCCTGTCCTTCCGCAGCTTAGTCCCGCAAGCGGGGACCGCTCATTCCAACTGCCGACACCGTCCTTGGCCTCCTGACCCCGAACGCCGACATATGCTCCAACCTGATGGTGCGAGACGATGTTCCCGCAGGCCAGGCAGATACCCTCACCATCTGTACGCCGATGGCGAACGCGAGATGCCCGAGCCATGCGTGTCGCCCACTCCCACTAGGGATGTCTTACCCGTACGCACTGACACTCCATGCGGCGCGCACCGGTTCCCTCCGCTATGGGCGAACATCCTTGCGCCGCCGAACGCCTCCGCACGCCCCCATTTCCGGAACTCTGCGTATTCATTGGAATACCCAGCGTAACTCCGGAGCCCTTCTGGCGGTTGCTCCTGGCATGGTTCCCACCGTCCCTCTCGCCCGTCGGCCGCTCGGTCCGAGTGATCTGGTGCATCACTGGGATCTGGTGCATCAGTGGTACGAGAACGAACTGGGCTGGGCGGCAGTGCCCGGCACACCGGTACGGCTTGCCACCGGCCTGCGCTTCGACGTGCTGGAGGTGCCGGCGGAGGCGGGATTCGCGGCGCTGCGGCATCTGGGGCCCGGGTCTCCGGTGGTCCTGCAGGGCAACCGGATGCGGCTCCTGGTCGCCGCGGGAAGCGCGGACGAGGTGCCGGGGCTGCTCGACTGGCTGGAGTGGGGCGCTCTCGCGCTGGATCTCACGGCGATCGGCGCGGGCGGGAGCATCGAGGCTCCACCGCCGCCCGGAGGGGCCGACGGGAGCCAGACGGATGCCCGAGGGGCCGACATGGGCCTGGGCGGCTTGCTGGGGGCCGCCGTCTGGCTGCGGCCCCCGGAGCCTGGCTGCGAGGTCGAGCCGACGCTGCCGACGCTGTCGGCGCTGGGCGGCGGAGCGGTCGGAGGGGGCGGTGGGGGCGCCCCCGATCTCGTACGACTCGTGGACACGATGGCAACGCAGTGCCACCGAGTAAGGCTGCGGCGCGCGTGCGCTCAGCCGTTGGCCTTCTCGTAGGCCTCACGAATGGACGCGGGAACTCGGCCACGGTCGTTGACCTCGTAGCCGTTCTCCTTCGCCCACGCGCGGATCTGCGCGGTGTCCTGGCTGCCACCGGAAGCGACGCGCGCCTTTCCACGTGCTCCCGAAGCACGGCCTCCAGTACGACGGCCACCCTTCACGTAGGCCTCGAGAAGGCCACGAAGCTTGTCCGCATTGGCGGTCGTGAGATCGATTTCGTACGTCTTGCCGTCCAGCGCGAACGTCACGGTCTCGTCGGCCTCGCCACCGTCGAGGTCGTCGACAAGAAGGACCTGAACCTTCTGTGCCACCGGATTTCCTTTCATCGATAACTTCAGGGCCGAGGGCCGCGGCGTGTGCCGCTGTTTCGCGTCCCCTGTTATATGCAGTACTGCAGTACGTCGGAAAGCAAACCGCTTTTGCTGGAAAAACACAAACCCCTGGGGGAGACTCACAGGGCACTGGCAGTCCGGAAACGTACGCGTTTCGGACATAGGGAACGTGGGCAAGGCGGTCCGCCGGAATAGTCGCCGACGATCACAGGTGCAGAAGCATCCGACTGTTGCCCAAGGTGTTCGGTTTCACTCGTTCGAGACCGAGGAACTCCGCCACGCCCTCGTCATAGGAACGCAACAGCTCGGCGTAGACATCGGTGTCAACGGGTGTCTCGCCGATCTCCACGAAGCCGTGCTTCGCGAAGAAGTCGACTTCGAAGGTCAGACAGAAAACCCGTCGAACACCGAGCCAGCGCGCGGTGTGCAGCAACTTCTCCAGCAACTGATGGCCGACGCCGGCGCCCTTGACCGCTGGGTTCACGGCGAGAGTACGGACTTCCGCGAGGTCTTCCCACATCACGTGCAGCGCACCGCAGCCGACGACCTCCGCGTTGTCGTCGCGTTCAGCGACCCAGAACTCCTGGATGTCCTCGTAAAGCGTCACCGTCGCTTTGTCGAGCAGGATGCCGCGTCGAACGTTCGCGTCAAGGAGCCGGCGCACGGCCGGGACATCGCTGGTCCTGGCCCGCCGGACAGTGATGGCTTTTGCGCTGGCTTCGGGGCGCTCTGCCGGAAGCTCTGCGGGATGCTCTGCTGGCATGAGCGGACGCTATCGCCCGCTGTCGCCCTCGTCGGCGGCGGGGTTCTCGTCCGCCGGGTTCCCGGCCGGGTTGTCGGCAGGCTTCTCGGCCGGGTTGTCGGCAGGCTTCTCGGCCTGGTTGTCGGCCGGCTTCTCGGCCACGGGGGTTTCCGGTCCTTGGACCATACGCACGGCATCGCGCAGCGCTTCGCGCTGTTCCGGGGACATCATGCCGAAGAAGGCGACGAGAGCGGCGGCGGGGTTGTCGCTCTGCGACCAGGCATCGTTCATCAGTGCCGCCGCGTAGGCGGCACGTGTGGAGACCGCCTCATATCGATAGGCCCGGCCTTCCGCTTCGCGGCGCACCCAGCCCTTCTGATGGAGATTGTCCAAAACGGTCATCACCGTGGTGTACGCGATGGACCGTTCCTGCTGAAGGTCTTCCAGGACTTCTCGAACGGTGACCGGGCGGTTCCACTTCCACACCCGCGTCATGACCGCGTCTTCGAGTTCTCCCAATGGGCGAGGCACAGTTCAGAACAATAGTGGGAGATCGGCAACAAAAAGGGCGTACGACTCGAAAAACGTATGAGTCGTACGCCGATGAGTTGCGCGGTGCGGGCGGGGCTCAGCCCTTGATGTCTCGGGAGACCTGGCGGGCGCCCTCCGCGCGCGCGAGGGCGGCGTCGACCACCGCGTCCTCCTTGGACTTGTTGGCCCCGCCCTGGGTCTTCACGATCGTCACGATCAGCCAGATGAAGAACACGGCCATCACTACGGGGGGCACGAGCGCGGAGACATAGTCCATGCCTCCAGAGTAACTAGCCCGCGGCGAGCTGTTGAGGGGGGTTCGCCGGTGGCGGTGCGGGCTTGCGCTTCGGGGGGAAGACCTCGCCCGGGGTGGGGATGGGGCGCTCTGTGGCCGGCTTCGGCTTCGGAGCGGCGGCGGGCCTTTCCGCGGGCTTGGCGGGCTCGTCGGAGGCCAGGCCTCCGGGGAGGGCCAGCAGGCGGGTGCGGGACCGCGGGACCGTGGGTGCGTCCGCATGGCCCGCCAGGCGGGCGCGTACGTCCTGCTCGGCGAGCACCCGGCAGCGGTCCAGGAGGGCCGCCGCGGCCGGGTTGCCGCGCAGCGCGCGGAGTGCGGCGAGGTCGTCGGGGTTGGGCCGGTAGCCGTTGCCGAGCGCCTCCTCCAGGAGTACGAGGTAGCCGCCGGCGGTGCCGGGCAGCGCGCCCCGGTAGCGGGCGAGGTCGGCCAGCAGAAAGGCCCGGAGCCTGGCTCCCTCGTGGGCCGCCTCGTCGACGGACTCGGCGAGACGAAGGCAGTCCTGGACGTCCTCGGCCGAGGCGGGGCTGGGGTGCACGGCGAGGGCGAGAGCGCGGCGGAGCACACGCAGCTCCTCCGCACCGAACGCCATGCCGCCGCGGGATCCGTATGGCGTGGGCATGCGCCGACGATACGCGCTAATCAGACAAAATCCGCATAGCAGGCATATGTGGCGTGGCTTGGGTTTCATCCCCGCCGCCCCTGCCCTCCCCCGTTCTCACTCACTTCGCTCGAGCGGGCGGCAGCCCCCGTCGTCCCCTGGGGGCTGCCGCCCCCGGACCCCTGCTTCGGCCTGAACGGCCTCACGTACGCGACACGTTCCGCTCGTAGACCAGCCGGAGCCCGATCAGCGTGAGCCAGGGCTCGTGTTCGTCGATGACCGAGGACTCGCCGAGGACCATCGGGGCCAGTCCGCCCGTGGCGATGACCGTGACCTCGTCGGGGTCATCGGCGAGCTCGCGGGCCATACGGTTGACGACCCCGTCGACCTGCCCCGCGAAGCCGTAGATGATGCCGGACTGCATCGCCTCGACGGTGTTCTTGCCGATGACCGCGCGCGGCCGCGCCACCTCGATCTTGCGGAGCTGCGCGCCCTTGACGCCGAGCGCGTCGACGGAGATCTCGATACCGGGAGCGATGACACCGCCGATGTACTCGCCCCGTGCACTGACCGCGTCGAACGTCGTCGCCGTACCGAAGTCGACGACGATCGCCGGCCCCCCGTAGAGCTCGACGGCCGCGACCGAGTTGATGATGCGGTCCGCGCCGACTTCCTTGGGGTTGTCGGTGAGGATCGGCACCCCCGTCTTGACGCCGGGCTCGACGAGGACGGCGGGAACGTCGCCGTAGTAGCGGCGGGTCACCTCGCGCAGCTCGTGCAGCACGGACGGGACGGTGGCGCAGATGGCGATCCCGTCGATGCCGTCACCGAGCTCCTCGCCGAGCAGTGGGTGCATGCCCATGAGGCCCTGGAGGAGCACGGCGAGCTCGTCGGCCGTGCGGCGGGCGTCCGTGGAGATGCGCCAGTGCTCGACGATCTCCTCCCCGTCGAAGAGGCCGAGGACGGTGTGCGTGTTGCCTACGTCGATGGTCAGCAGCATGGTCGCGGTTACTCCGCCGCTCGCAGGTCGAGGCCGATGTCCAGGATCGGCGAGGAGTGCGTGAGGGCGCCCACCGCCAGGTAGTCGACGCCCGTCCTGCCGTACGCCTCGCCGTTGCCCAGGGTGAGGCGGCCCGAGGCCTCCAGGAGGGCGCGGCCGTCGACGAGGGCGACGGCCTCCTCGCACTCGACGGGCGTGAAGTTGTCCAGAAGGATGAGGTCGGCGCCCGCGTCCACGACCTCGCGCAGCTGGTGCAGGGTGTCGACCTCGACCTCGATCGGGACCTCCGGGAAGGCCTCCCGTACGGCCTTGAAGGCCTGCGCCACGCCACCCGCGGCGACCACGTGGTTGTCCTTCACCAGGGCCGCGTCCGAGAGCGACATGCGGTGGTTGACGCCGCCGCCGCAGCGCACCGCGAACTTCTCCAGGGAGCGCAGCCCCGGGGTCGTCTTGCGGGTGTCACGCACGCGGGCCTTGGTGCCCTCCAGAACGTCCGCCCACGCGCGCGTGGCGGTCGCGATGCCGGACAGGCGGCACAGGAGGTTCAGCGCGCTGCGTTCGGCCGTGAGCAGGTCACGGGTGCGCGTGGTGACGCTCAGCAGCTTCTGGCCCGCCTCGACGCGGTCGCCGTCGTCGACATGCCGCTCGACCGCGAACTCGTCGGTGCAGACCACGGAGATGACCGCCTCGGCCACCCGCAGGCCCGCGACCACGCCGGCGTCGCGGGCGGTGAAGTCGGCGGTGGAGACGGCGTCCTCGGGGATGGTCGCGACGGTCGTCACGTCCACGCCGTGGTCGAGGTCCTCCTGGATGGCCACGTTCGCGATGTCCTCGACCTCCAGGGGGTCGAGACCGGCGTCGGCGAGGAGCTGGGCGAGCGCGGGGTCGAGGCCGCACTCCAGGTACGCCTCGTCCATGTCGGCGCCGCAGCCGCAGCCGTCGCCGCAGCCGCCGCTCTGGGCGAGGGGAAGGTCGGGGGTGCTCACTGCTGTCACTGCTCCTGTGGACGGGGCGCCGGCTGGGGCATGGGGGTCCCCCCGCGCGAGCGGAGCCGAGCGTGGGGGAGGGTCGGGGGGAAGTCTGCTGTGTCGGTGGTGCGTACCGCGAGGGTCCGGTCGGGATTCAGCCGTACGACGATGTGACGGCGCCAGTCCGAGTCGTCCCGGTCTGCATGGTCCTCGCGCCAGTGGCAGCCTCGGGTCTCCTCACGGAGACGGGCGGCGGCGACCAGGACCCGGGCCACGCACAGGAGGTTGGTGGCCTCCCAGGTGTCGACGCCGGGCTCGGAGGTCTTGCCGTTCTCGTCGAGGGCGTCGCGTGCGTCGGTGTGCAGCTGCTGGAGGCGGTCGGCGGCGGTCGCGAGGGACGTGGCCGAGCGCAGGACGCCCGCGCCGTCCGTCATGATCCGCTGGATCGCGAACCGTGACTCCGGGGCGAGCAGCGGGTGCGCGGGCTTCTCGGGGTGCGCGATCGGCTCGGGCACGCGCGCGTGGAGGCCGTTTTCCGCCTGGCTCTCCGCGATGTCCGCCACGATGCGCTCGGCGTAGACCAGGCCCTCCAGGAGGGAGTTCGAGGCGAGCCGGTTGGCGCCGTGCACGCCGGTGCAGGCGACCTCGCCGCACGCGTACAGGCCGGGCACCGTGCTGCGGCCCCGCGCGTCCGTGCGGACGCCCCCGGAGGCGTAGTGGGCGGCCGGGGCGACCGGGACGGGCTCGGTCACCGGGTCGATGCCGTGGGAGCGGCAGGCGGCCAGGATCGTCGGGAAGCGGTGCTCCCACATGTCGGCGCCGAAGTGCCGGGCGTCGAGGAACATGTGCTCGGCGTCCTGCTCCTGCATGCGACGCATGATGCCCTTGGCGACGATGTCCCGGGGCGCCAGCTCGGCCAGCTCGTGCTGCCCGACCATGAAGCGCACGCCGTCCGCGTCGACCAGGTGGGCGCCCTCGCCGCGTACCGCCTCGGAGACCAGCGGCTGCTGGCCCTCGGCGTCGGGGCCGAGGAAGAGCACGGTCGGGTGGAACTGCACGAATTCGAGGTCGGAGATCTCGGCTCCGGCGCGCAGGGCCAGGGCGACCCCGTCACCGGTCGACACGGACGGGTTGGTGGTCGCCGAGAAGACCTGGCCCATGCCGCCGGTGGCGAGGACCACGGCGGGGGCGTGGACGGCTCCCACGCCGTCGTGCTGGCCCTCTCCCATGACGTGCAGGGTGACGCCCGCGGTGCGGCCGTCGGCGTCCGTGAGGAGGTCCAGGACGAGCGCGTTCTCGACCGTACGCAGCCCGCGCGCGCGGACCGCCTCGACCAGGGCCCGGGAGATCTCCGCGCCGGTCGCGTCGCCGCCCGCGTGCGCGATGCGGCGGCGGTGGTGGCCGCCCTCGCGGGTGAGTTCGATCGAGCCCTCGTCGTCGGTGTCGAAGTGGGCGCCGGTCGAGATCAGGCGGCGCACGGCGTCGGGGCCCTCGGTGACGAGAATGCGTACGGCCTCCTCGTCGCACAGGCCCGCGCCCGCCACCAGGGTGTCGTCGAGGTGCTGCTCGGGGGTGTCGCCCTCGCCGAGGGCCGCGGCGATACCGCCCTGCGCCCAGCGCGTGGAACCGTCGTCCAGGCGGGCCTTGGTGACGACGACGGTCTTCAGGCCCGCGGCCTCGCAGCGGAGGGCCGCGGTCAGTCCCGCGACCCCGGAGCCGACGACCACGACGTCCGCGGTGAGGGCCCAGCCGGGGGCGGGCGCGTGCAGTCGTATGCCAGTGCCTGTACCTGTACCTGTGCCTTTGCCGGTCACGAGGCGGCTCCGAAGGTGAGGGGGATGTTGTCGATCAGCCGGGTCGTCCCGACCCGGGCGGCGACGGCGAGGACCGCCTCGCCGGTGAAGTCGTCGTCGACCTCGGTGAAGTCGGAGGGATCGACCAGGGCCAGGTAGTCCAGGACCAGCGGCGGCTGCATGCGGGCCGCCTCGTCGAGAACCAGGCGGGCGGCGGCGCGAACGCCCGTGGGACCGCCGGGGACGGCCTTCGCCACGGCGTGCGCGTCGGCGGCGGCGCGGGATTCACCGATCGCGCTGAGGGCCTCGGCACGCGCGCGCGTGGCGGGCACTTCGCGGGCACGCGCGCGCAGTGCCTCCTGGGCGGCGTGCCGGTCGCGGCCCGCGAACAGCGCCTGCGACAGGGCGAGCGCGGTGCGCCGCTCCTCGGGCGAGAGGTAGCGGTTGCGGCTGGAGAGGGCGAGCCCGTCCTCCTCGCGCACGGTGGGCACGCCGACGATCTCCACGCCGAAGTTCAGGTCGCGCACCATGCGCCGGATCAGCGCCAGCTGCTGGGCGTCCTTCTGCCCGTACAGCGCCGCGTCGGGCCGGGTGAGGTGGAGCAGCTTGGCGACGACGGTGAGCATGCCGTCGAAGTGCCCGGGGCGTACGGCCCCCTCCAGGCGCTCGCCCAGGGGGCCCGCGGAGATGCGGACCTGGGGTTCGCCACCGGGGTAGACCTCGTCCACGGCGGGGGCGAACACGACGTCCGCGCCCGCCTGCTCGGCGATCTTGAGGTCGGCGTCGAGGGTGCGCGGGTAGCGGTCGAGGTCCTCGCCCTTGCCGAACTGGAGCGGGTTCACGAAGACGGTGACGACCACTTCGCCCCGGTCCCCGGCGATCTCGCGGGCGGTGCGGATCAGCGTGGCATGGCCCTCGTGGAGGGCGCCCATGGTCATCACGACGGCTCGGCGGCCTTCACGCGCGCGTGCGTGCAGTTCGTCGGCGGTGCGCAGCAGGGCGGTGGTCATCGGGCGTCTCCGTTTCCGAGCGCGCGCGTCATCGGGCGTCCCCTTCGGTCCCGTTGGCGAGTACCCCGAGGAGGTCCTCGGCGAGTTCCGGCTTGAGCAGTCCGTGGGCGAGCGCCCGGTCGGCGGTCGCGCGGGCCATCGCGAGGTAGCCGGCGACGGTCTGCGGGGCGTGCTTGCGCAGCTCGGCGACGTGCGCGGCGACCGTGCCCGCGTCCCCGCGCGCGACGGGCCCGGTGAGGGCCGCGTCGCCCGACCTGAGGGCGTTGTCCAGGGCGGCGCCGAGCAGCGGGCCCAGCATCCGGTCGGGTGCCTCGACGCCCGCGGCGCGCAGCAGCTCCATGGACTCGGCGACCAGGGTCACCAGGTGGTTGGCGCCGAGCGCGAGGGCCGCGTGGTAGAGCGGCCGGTTCTCCTCGGCGATCCACTCGGGCTCGCCGCCCATCTCGATCACCAGGGCCTCGGCGGCCAGGCGCAGCTCCTCGGGCGCGGTGACCCCGAAGGAACATCCGGCGAGCCGCTGTACGTCCACGGGGGTGCCGGTGAACGTCATCGCGGGGTGCAGCGCGAGCGGCAGCGCGCCCGCCCTGAGCGCCGGGTCGAGCACGCGCGCGCCGTACCGCCCGGAGGTGTGCACGAGCAGCTGTCCTGGCCGTACGGCCCCCGTCTCGGCGAGTCCCTCGACGAGCCCGGGCAGGGCGTCGTCCGGGACGGTCAGCAGCACCAGCTCCGCACGCTCCAGGACCTGTGCCGGGGACACCAGCGGCACGTCGGGCAGCAGCTGCGCGGCCCGCCGCTTGGAGGTGTCGGAGACCCCGGAGACGGCCACCGGCCGGTGTCCGGCGAGCTGGAGCGCCGCGGCGAGCGCGGGGCCGACACGGCCCGCGCCGACGACGCCGACGGTGAGCCGGGCGGGGCGGTCCTTGGGGTCTGGCTGTGGAAATGTACTCACTCGACGGCGGCCTTCCGTTCCAGTCCGCTCGGGGTACCGGACGATTTCTCGTCATGTTAACGCGATTGGTTCGGGGGCCGTTTTCGTTGTCCACAGGCTGTGGGTTTCCGCGGGGCGCGGGGGCGTGGAAATGCGAGTGCCCGAGCAGCCCGGCTCAAGAGATGATCCGGGGATGAGTGATACGGCGGAGCAGCCCGAAGAGCAGACCGAGGTGCCCTCGGCCGAGCAGGGCGAAGGGCTGGTCGAGGCGCCCTCGGCCGAGCAGCGGCGGGAGCGGCGGACGGCCGCCTACCGGGGAGCTGAGCGCCTCCTGTCGCGCCCCGGGCACAAGGCCACGCTCCGGGAGCGGCTGGCGGACCTGGACGAGGTGGCACACCTGTACGACCTGGACGAACCCGTGGACATGTACGGGAACCGGATAGTCGAGGCCCTGGAGGAGCGGGTCGCCGGACTGCTGGGCATGGAGGCCGCCGCCTTCTTCCCCACGGGCACGATGGCCCAGCAGGTGGCGCTGCGCTGCTGGGCGGGCCGCACCGGCAACACGACCGTCGCCCTGCACGGGCTGAGCCACCCCGAGGTGCACGAACGCAACGCGCTCAGCACGGTCAGCGGGCTGCGCCCGGTCCGTGTGACGAGTGAGCCCCGACTGCCGACCGCCGACGAGGTCCGGGACTTCGAAGAGCCCTTCGGGGCGCTGATGCTCGAACTGCCCTTGAGGGACGCCGGTTTCGTCCTGCCCTCCTGGGAGGAGCTCTCCGAGGTCGTGGCAGCCGCCCGGGAACGCGACGCGGTGGTCCACTTCGACGGGGCACGCCTGTGGGACTGCACCCCGCACTTCGGCCGTCCCCTGGACGAGATCGCCGGACTCGCGGACAGCGTCTACGTGTCGTTCTACAAGTCGCTCAACGGGTACAGCGGCGCGGCACTCGCCGGCCCCAAGACCCTCATCGACGAGACGAAGACCTGGCGCCACCGGTACGGCGGCATGGTCGTCCACCAGTTCCCGGCGGTGCTGTCGGCGCTGGCCGGACTGGAGCGTGAGCTGCCCCGGCTGCCTGAGTACGTGGCCCACGCGCGCGTGGTCGCCGCGGCGCTGCGCGAGGGGTTCGCGGCGGCCGGGGTGCCCTGGGCCCGCGTACACCCCGAGGAGCCGCACACCCACGAGTTCCAGGTCTGGCTTCCCTACGACGTCGACGTGCTGGAGGACGCGGCGACGGCGCAGGCCGAGGAGACCAAGACCTTCCTGTTCGCCGGCCCCTGGGGCAGCGCCGGGCCGGGCCTGGCGTTCACCGAGGTCTCCGTACGGTCCGACGGGCTGGAGTGGACGGCCGACGACGTCAGGGCGGCCGTCTCGGACTTCGTGGCACGGCTGCCCCGCTGAGGCCCGGCCCGGAGCGCCCGGCTTCGGGGTCCGCTCCGAAGGCCGGCCCGGGTCAGCGGCTCGCGTGCCGCCGCTCGACGGCTCGCGTGCCGCCGCTCAGCAGCTCGCGTGCCGCCGGCCGTGCAGCCACCGGCCCAGGGCCTGCCGTATCCGCCCATGGGCCGGGCGCTCCGCCACGGCCGCCCGGAACTGCCGGTAGTCGCGCAGCTCGCGCGCGACCTGCCAGTCGTGCCGTCCGGGCGCCGGAGGGGTGGGCTCGCCGTGCTGCCGAGCCCGGTAGGTGTCGAGGAGGTACTGCTGGGTGACGCTCATGGCGGTTCGCCTCTCGGGACGGGAACTGGGATCCGTAGGCCCCGCGCGGTCTGCCCCGGTTCTGATCCCAGACTGCGCCCGCTCACGGCACATGTCGCCCCGATTGACGGCCGCCGTCAATCGACGGCGGGGTTGTCAGTGGCGGGGTGCACCATGAGGTCATGAGCGTGCACATCGATATCACCGGGCTGCGACGGGAGCGGATCGCCGTCGTGCCGTCACCGCTGGCCGAGCTCGGCATGGCGCTGCACGCGCTGTCCGAGCCGGGGCACCACCCCGGTCTGCAGGGCTGGGCGACCGGGGTGACCGCCCGGCTCGACCCGCATCTCGCCGACCGGATGTGCGAGGCGGACTTCCTGTGGCGTACGACGTTCTCGGATCTGTTCCTGCCGTACGCGGGGATTCCCGGCAGGGCGACGCTCCCGGGCGCCACCCTCGCCGAGGAGCTGGACCTGCTGGACAAGCTGACGGACGAGCAGTTCGTGGACGCGGCCCTGGAGTTCACCTGCGCGCTCCCCTACGCCGCGCCGGGCCGGGACACACTCTCCGACCCGGAGCTGCAGCAGCGCGCGCTGGAGCTGGCCGCCGCGCGCGGGCCGCAGCAGCTGCGGTTCAGCAAGCGGCTGCTGGACGACCCGCCCAGGATCCGGGCGTGGCTGCGACAGTTCCTGGAGGACTGCGACGAGGCGTTCTTCGCGGAGTCCTGGGCCCGGCTGCACCACCAGCTCGCCGCGGACGCCCGCCACAAGACGGACCTTCTCCGGCGCAAGGGCCTGGCCGAGGCCGTGGCGTCGGTGTCCTCGGCGGTGGAGCTCGACGAGGCCGCCCACGCGATCACGGTCGACAAGCTGGGCCACGCGCGTACGGCGACCGGCGACGGCGGCCTCCTGCTCGTGCCGACCAGTCTCGGCTGGCCCCACCTCATGGTGCTGCACCGGTACGGCTGGCAGCCGGTGCTGCACTATCCCGTCGGATCCCCGGAGCTGGCGGCACCGTCCTCGCTCGAGCAGCTGACCCTGCGGATGACCGCGCTGTCCCATCCGGTGCGGATGCGGATCTGCCGGAGTCTGGGCCGCAGCGCGTTCACCACGGGCGAGCTGGCGCAGGTGCACGGAATGACGGCCCCTGAGATATCCCGGCATCTGGGCGTGCTCAAGAAGGCGGGCCTGATCACCACGAGGCGCCGGGGCCGGTATGTGCTGCACCAGCTGGACGTCACCGTAGTGGCTCGGCTGGGGAGCGACTTCTTGGAAGGCATCCTGCGCTGAAGCCGGGGGCACCCGCGGACCGCGGGCGCAGCCTCAGTCGAACCGGATGTGCTTCGCCCCTGTCCATGCCCGGCGCAGCCGCCCCCGCACCACCCCGTCCCGGTTCGGCGTGAGTGCCAGCCCCGCCAGTACGGCGATCCGGTCGGCGGTCTTGGCAACCGTCGTGTGATCGGTCCACAGATGCTCGGCGAACTCCGGCTCGCGCAGCCGCTCCAGGCAGTGGTCGAGCTGCCGCACGGCCCAACTCTCCCTGCGCAAGGGAGCGTCCTTCCCGGCGACGTACTGAAGGAGGTGCCCGAAGCCGCGCTCACGCAGCCGCTTCAGTACGGTCTCGCGCTGGGCGAGGAGCGCGAAGTGACGTACGTCGTGGCCGAGTTCGCCCAGCCGTCCGACGGTCTCCTCGAAATAGCGGGAATTCGTGACCGTCATGGGGGCGATGACCACGCCGTCGTGCTTGGTGAGGACGAGGTCGAGCACCTCGACCACGCCCTGCCGCCAGGAAGCCAAGTCCTGGAAGTCACTGCGGAGTTCGGGCGGCAGCATGCGGCGCAGGCCGAAGCCGGCCTCTTCCGGGTCGCAGATGACGCTGCCCGGCAGGCGCCGCTGGATCTCGTGTGCGGTCTGTGTCTTGCCACCCCCGAAGGGGCCGTTGATCCACAGGAGCATGCGGAGACCCTAGTGGGCACGGATTACGCCCCGGTCACGCGCCCCCACGCAGCCCTGTCCGCCCCGCGCACAACCCCGTCCGCCTCCCCGCGCACCACCCCGTCCGCCCCGGGTCAGCCGTACCCGCCCGCCCGGGTCATCCGTGCCCTCCCGCCCGTACCAGTCCTGTCTCGTACGCCAGGACAACGACCTGCACGCGATCCCGCAGTCCCAGCTTCGTCAGAATGCGCCCCACATGCGTCTTCACGGTCGCCTCGGAGAGCACGAGGCGTGCCGCGATCTCCCCGTTCGACAGGCCCTGCGCGACCAGCACCATGACCTCGCGCTCGCGGTCGGTGAGCCGCTCCAGCTCCTTGTGCTGGGGGGCCTTGCCCGCGTGGGGCAGCATCGGCGCGAAGCGGTCGAGCAGGCGCCGGGTGGTGGAGGGCGCGACCACGGCGTCGCCGCTGTGCACGGAGCGGATGGCGGTGAGCAGCTCGCCGGGCGGCACGTCCTTGAGCATGAAGCCGGAGGCGCCCGCCTTCAGCCCGGAGAAGGCGTACTCGTCGAGGTCGAAGGTGGTGAGGATCAGCACCTTCGGGGGGTTCGCTTCCAAGCAGATGCGGCGAGTGGTCTCCACGCCGTCCAGCTTCGGCATGCGCACGTCCATCAGCACCACGTCGACCGCGGTGGCGCGCAGCACCTGGAGGGCCTCGACGCCGTCGCCCGCCTCGGCCACGACCTCCATGTCCGGCTGGGCGGCGAGCACCATCCGGAAACCGGTGCGCAGCAGCACCTGGTCGTCGACGAGCATCACTCGGATCGCCATCGGGGTCCTCTTCCGTTCGGTCAAAAAGGGCGGCCGCCATCGGGGGCCGTTACAGGTGTCAGTGGGCGGGCTTGAGCGGGAGCAGGGCGCTGATGCGGAAGCCTCCACCGGGCCGCGGCCCCGCGTCCAGGGTGCCGCCGACCATGCCGACGCGCTCGCGCATGCCGATCAGGCCGTGGCCCTGGCCGTCGGCGCCCCCCTCCTCGTACAGCTCATGGGGCGCGCCCTTGCCGTCGTCCTCGACGAGCAGTCCGAGGCCGTCGTCGAAGTAGACCAGGCGCACGCTCGCGCCCGTGTTCGGGCCTCCGTGCTTGCGCGTGTTGGTGAGCGCCTCCTGCACGATGCGGTACGCCGTGAGTTCTACCCCGCTGGGGAGGGGGCGCGGGGTGCCCTCCACCTTGAAGTCGACGGGGAGGCCCGCGATACGGCACTGCTCGATGAGGTCGTCGAGCTGCTCGACGTCGGGCTGCGGCACGTACTCGCCGCTCTCCTGGTGCTCGCCGGTGCGCAGCACGCCGAGCAGGCGGCGCATCTCGGCGAGGGCCTGGCGGCCGGTTCCGGAGATGGTTTCCAGGGCCTTCCTGGCCTGGTCCGGGGCGGTGTCCATGACGTACGCGGCGCCGTCGGCCTGGACCACCATCACCGAGACGTTGTGCGCGACGACGTCGTGCAGCTCGCGCGCGATCCGGGCGCGCTCGGCCGCGACGGCGACCTTGGACTGCGCCTCGCGCTCCTTCTCCAGACGGGCGGCGCGCTCCTCGAGCTGGGCGAGGTAGGCGCGGCGGGTGCGGATGGAGTCGCCCAGCACCCAGGCGAGCGCGAACGGAACCGTCTGGAAGACCGCTATCAGCACGACGGCCAGCCCGCCCGATTCCGCCGCGGGCCAGCGGATCTGCGAGAGGGTCCCCGCACACAGGCCGCCGGTCAGCGCGAGCCGGGAGGCCCAGCGGGCGCCGTCCGCGGCGACGGTGTAGATGATCACCAGCATCGCGAAGTCGGCGGTCATCACCTCGACGTCGAGGATCAGCTGCGCGAGGCCCATCGCGGCGGCCAGGATCAGCATCTTCTCGGGCATACGGCGGCGCAGCGCCACCACCAGGCACAGGACGACGGAGATCAGGAACGACTCGGTGAACGACCCGTGGTGGTTCGGGGCCCCGTTGACGCTCGTGATGTTCACGCCGGTGATCCCGAGCAGGACGACGGCCCAGAAGCTGTCGACCCACGTCGGGTACCTGCGGAGAAAGTCATAGAGGCGCTGCACGTAACCCAGAGTAGGGAAGCGTGCAGTGTGCAGGGGTCAACCGGAGGACCGATCCGCGACCGGCGCTCGTACTCCCCAAGGTGGAGGCTCCCTTGTCCGTGACGCCTAGCCTGGTCCGGTGAGACGTGAGGCGACAGGCGAGTGGCGGGGTTGGCGCGAGGCGACGGAGGAGGCGCTGTACGGGCCCTCAGGCTTCTACCGCAGGCCCGAGGGGCCCGGGGGCCACTTCCGCACCTCCGTGCACGCCTCACCGCTCTTCGCCCAGGCCGTGGCCCGGCTGCTGTGCCGCGTCGACGAGGCACTGGACCGCCCCGCGTCGCTCGCCTTCGTCGACATGGCGGCGGGCCGCGGCGAACTCGTGACCGGGGTCCTCGCCGCCCTCCCGGCCGAGGTGGCCTCCCGCGCGCGCGGGTACGCCGTCGAACGCGCCGACCGCCCCGCAGACCTTGATCACCGGATCGAGTGGCTCCCTGAGCCCCCTGAGGGCGTCACCGGGCTGCTGTTCGCCAACGAGTGGCTGGACAACGTACCGGTGGACGTCGCCGAGGTGGACTCGGAAGGGGTGGCGCGGCTCGTTCTCGTACGCGGGGACGGGACCGAACGCCTCGGGGAGCCCGTCGCGGGGGCGGAGGCGGAGTGGCTGCGGAGGTGGTGGCCGCTGTCGTCCGAAGGAGCCGGCGCGCTCACCGAGGCGTTCGGTCCCGTCCCCGAAGAGGCCCGCGCGCCGTCCGAAGAAGCTCACACGCCATCCGACGAAGCCCACGCGCCGTCCGACGAAGCCCGCGCGCTCCTCGATGGAGCTCGCACGCCCTCCGAAGGAGCGCGCGCTGAGATCGGGCTCCCCCGGGACACCGCCTGGGCCTCCGCCGTCGCCGTCCTCGACCGGGGTCTCGCCGTCGCCGTGGACTACGCGCACTTCGCCGCCGCCCGGCCGTCCTTCGGGACGCTCACCGGATTCCGGGAGGGGCGGGAGACGGTGCCGTTGCCGGACGGGTCGTGCGACATCACGGCGCACGTCGCGCTGGACGCGTGCGCGCTGCCCGGGGGGCGCGTGGTGACCCAGCGCGCCGCGCTGCGCGCGCTGGGCGTGAGTGGCGCGCGCCCGGCGCTCACGCTCGCGTCCACCGACCCCACCGCATACGTGCGCGCCCTCGCGAGCGCGGGCGCCGCGGCGGAGCTCACCGCGCCCGGCGGCCTCGGCGACTTCGGGTGGCTGATCCAGCCGGTTGGAATTCCGAACGATCCCCTTGAGGACTAGCGGTTTGAATTCCGAACGATCTCGTCGGAGGCGGTCGGGGACTTCCGAGACCTACTTGTCGATGTCCCCGACCACGAAGAACAGTGACCCCAGGATCGCCACCATGTCCGCGACGAGCGTGCCCGGGAGCAGTTCGGTGAGCGCCTGGATGTTGTTGAACGAGGCCGAGCGCAGCTTCAGCCGGTACGGGGTCTTCTCGCCCTTGCTGACGAGGTAGTAACCGTTGATGCCGAGGGGGTTCTCGGTCCAGGCGTACGTGTGGCCCTCGGGCGCCTTAAGGACCTTGGGGAGCCGCTGGTTGATGGGTCCCGGCGGCAGCTCCACGAGGCGGTCGAGGCAGGCGTCGGCGAGGTCGAGCGCGTTGTGGACCTGTTCCAGGAGGCACTCGAAGCGGGCGAGGCAGTCGCCCTCCTGGCGCGTGACGACCTTCAGGGTGTCCTGGAGCTCCCCGTACGCGAGGTACGGCTCGTCCCGGCGCAGGTCGAAGTCGACCCCGGAGGCGCGCGCGATCGGCCCGCTCACGCCGTAGGCGTGCACGGTCTCCGGCGTGAGGGCGCCCACGCCCCGCGTACGCCCCCGGAAGATCTCGTTGCCGAGCACCAGGTCGTCGTACACGTCCATCCGCGAGCGCAGGGCCGCGACGGAGGCACGCGCGCGTGAGGTCCATCCGGCCGGAAGGTCCTCCTTGAGGCCGCCGACCCGGTTGAACATGTAGTGCATGCGCCCGCCGGAGACCTCCTCCATGACGTGCTGGAGCTCCTCGCGCTCCGTGAAGGCGTAGAAGATCGGGGTGATCCCGCCCAGCTCCAGGGGGTACGAGCCCAGGAACATCAGGTGGTTCAGGACCCGGTTGAGCTCCGCGAGCAGCGTGCGCGTCCACACCGCGCGCTCGGGGACCTCCATGCCGAGCATCCGCTCCACGGCGAGGACCACGCCCAGCTCGTTCGAGAACGCGGACAGCCAGTCGTGGCGGTTGGCGAGCATGATGATCTGGCGGTAGTCGCGCGCCTCGAAGAGCTTCTCCGCGCCGCGGTGCATATAGCCGATGACCGGCTCCGCGTGCTGGATCCGCTCGCCGTCGAGGACGATCCGCAGCCTGAGCACACCGTGCGTGGACGGGTGCTGGGGCCCGATGTTGAGCACCATGTCGGTGCTCTCCGCGGCGCCGCCGATACCGACCATGGTCTCCGTCGTAGGAGTCATGGGAACAGTCTGTCCTACGTACGCTTGCGATATGGAGACGGGGAGCGCCGAGAACACGGGGACCACCGCGAACGCGCAGGGTGAGCCGGTCTGGACCGGGCTGCCTCCGGGGCTGCTGCGGATGCGACGACTGTTGCTGGTGGTGTGGCTGGGGCTGCTGACGATCGGCGCGGGGCTGCTGCTCACGCTGCTCGCCGGGCCCGTCTGGGCGTCCTTCGCCCTGCTGCCGCTCGCCCTGATGGGGTGGGGCTGGCGGATGCTGGGGCGCAACTGGCGCTCCTGGCGGTACGCCGAGCGCGCGGACGACCTGCTGATCAGCCGGGGTGTGCTGTTCCGCGAGGAGACCGTCGTGCCGTACGGCCGGATGCAGCTGGTCGAGGTGACCTCCGGGCCCGTCGAGCGGCACTTCGGGCTCGCGAGCGTGCAGCTGCACACGGCGGCCGCGGCGACCGACGCCTGCATTCCGGGCCTCGACCCGGCCGAGGCCGAGCGGCTGCGGGACCGGCTGACGGAGCTGGGCGAGGCACGATCGGCGGGGCTGTGAGTACGGCTCCCCCGGGCCAGGAGGGTACGACTCCCCCAGGCCGGGAAGGCGCGACTCCTCCAGGCGAGGAGGGTGCGGCTCCCCCGGACCAGGAGGTGCGGGAGCGGAAATCGCTCTTCGAGCGGCGGCTGCACCCCGTGACGCCGCTGCGGCGGGCGTGGGCACCGGTCGCCGTGATCGCCGGGTGGGCCGTGCACGACCCCAACCAGGCGCAGGAGCAGCTGACCAAACTCACGACGACCGCGCTGCTCATCGGGTTCGCCGTGTTCGTCACCGGCGGGGCCCTCTACGGCCTTCTGACCTGGTGGTTCACGCACTTCGCGGTGACCGACACCGAACTGCGCATCCGAACGGGCCTGTTGTTCCGGCGCACGGCACACATCCGGCTCGAACGCCTCCAGGCCGTCGACGTCACCCAGCCGCTGCTGGCCCGCGTCGCGGGAGTCGCCAAACTCAAACTCGACGTCATCGGGACGGACAAGAAGGACGAACTAGCCTATCTCGGCGAGGACGAGGCCCGCGCCCTGCGCGCCGAACTCCTCGCCCGCGCGGCCGGTTTCGCGCCGGAGACCGCGCACGAGGTCGGCGAGGCGCCGGTGCGGCAGCTGCTGCACGTGCCGGCGGGCGTACTGGCGGTGTCCCTGGTGCTCACCGGCGCCACCTGGGGATCGCTGGCCGCCGCCCTCGTCGTACCGCCGCTGCTGTGGTTCGGCACCCACAGTGTGTGGACGGTCCTGGCGACCGGGGTGCCGCTGCTCGGCGCGGCGGGCGCGAGCAGTGTGGGGCGGTTCGTCGCCGAGTACGACTGGACGGTGGGCGAATCGCCGGACGGGCTCCGGATCGACCACGGGCTCCTCGACCGTACGCACGAGACGGTGCCGCCTGGGCGCGTGCAGACCGTACGGATCGTCGAGCCGCTGCTGTGGCGGCGATGGGGGTCCCCCCGCTCGAGCGGAGCCGAGAGTGGGGGAGGGTGGGTGCGGGTGGAGCTGGACGTGGCGGGGTCGTCCAACTCCGTGCTCGTGCCCGTCGCTCCGCGCGAGGTCGCCGAGTCGGTGATCGCTCGGGTGCTGCCGGGGGTGATGGTGCCGGACTCGCTGTCGCGGCCACCGCGCCGGGCCGGGTGGTGCGTGCCGTTCTGGTGGCGGGGGTACGGGCTCGCCGTCACCGACACCGTGTTCGTCGCGCGGCATGGGCTGCTGCGCCGCAGCCTCGCGCTCGTGCCGCACGCGAAGGTCCAGAGCGTGCGGCTGGAGCAGGGGCCGTGGGCCCGCTTCAAGCGGCTCGCCGACGTTCATGTGGACACGGGGGCCAACAAGACGGTGACGGCCCGCCTGAGGGACGCCTCGGAGGCGGTGGAACTTCTTCAGGCCCAGGCCGACCGGTCCCGTACCGGGCGTCGGGAGGCGCGGCCGGATCGGTGGATGGCTTGACGCCGCGCCGAACGGGATGAGGGCAGTGGCTCGGCGCCACTGCCCTCATGTACGAAAACAGGCGGGTTCAGGAAACCGCGCTCCGCAGCTCCGCCACGTCGATCTGTTCCGTCTCGTCGTGGGCGGTCAGGTCGATGACCTGGCCGATGCCGCGGGACTCCTCGTCCGCGGGCTTGAACCCGGCCTCGGCCTCGGCCTTGTGCAGGGCCAGCGCCTCCTGGCCCACCACGTCCGCGAGATCCTCGTTCTGCACGGCCTCCAGCGCGGCCGCGGACGACTCCTTCTGCGTACCGAAGAAGTCGAACCCGCCCTCGACCGACGGGCGCCGCACGGGCGCGGCCGGTACGACGGCCACCGCGGTCGGCACGGTGAAGTGCCCGGAAGGCTTCGCGGGCTTCACGGGCTTCACGGCCTGCGGCGACTTCACGGCCGGCGACGACAGCGGCGACTCCGCGGCCGGGGAAGGCTGGGACAGCTTCGTCTCGGCGGCCGCGCGCTCATGCCCGCCGGCCGCCTCGGGCTTCCCCTGCGCCTCGCCCTCCTCCGCGGCGGCGGCGTCCGCGGAGGGACCCGCCCCGGCGGAACGTCCCTTCGCGGGCTCGCCGCTCACCGACTCACCGTTCACGGACCCGCCGCGCACGGAATCGCCGCTCACGGAATCGCCATGCGCAGAGTCGCTCTGCACCGGCTCGTTCGGCGCCGGCTCGCTCTGCGCCTCCTCGCTCTGCGCCGAGCCGTCCGGCTCCGGAGTGCCGTTCGCGATCCGGCTCAGCGCCGCGTCGGCCCGAAGGAAGAGCGATGAACCGGCCGGGGAGAAGACCTGGGGAGACTCCGGCGAATCCGTCGACGCGGAGGCGTCGGCGGTGGAGGCGATCTCTGAGCCGGTCTCGGAGGCGTCGGCGGCCTCATCCGCAACAGAAGCCTCAGCAGCCTCGGTTCCCGCACTCCCCGACCCATTCGCGGCAGCCACGTCCTCGAGCACCTCAGGCGCCTCGGACATCTCGGGCACCTCGGGCGCTTCCAGGGACGCCGGCGCCTCGGGAGACTCCGGCTCTGCCGGAGCCGTCCGCGCGGCGGGCAGCGCGCGGGCCGGAACCGACGTCTCTATCGCGAGCAGCCGACGCCCTTCCAGGGCGCTCGCCCGCTCCGTCTCCGCCGTGGCGTACCGCCGCAGCAGCGCCGCGTGTTCGTTGCGCAGGCCCGCCAGCTCCGCCCGCTTCGCGCGCAGCTTGTGCTCCAGCTTGGTGCGCAGCTCACGCGACTCGTCGAGGTCGGTCTCCAGCTCGGCGACGCGCTCCTCATGGCGCCACTCGTCGCTCGCCCGCGCGCGCGTGAGGTCCGCGACCTGTTTGCCCGCCGCGGTGTCCCAGCGGCGCATGACGACCGCGCCGAGGACCGCCGTCACCGCGGCACCCGCGGCCAGCCCACGGAGCACCAGCGGCTCCGCGAACAGCCAGGGCCCCACGGCGCAGACGAGCGAGACGCCTGCGATCGCCGAAGGAGGCAGCAGCCTGTGCAAGGGCGGGGAATGGCGGTGACGTCCACGTGGCATGGCCAGAAACTTACCGCGCGTAGGCGAATCTTGGTGCCCCGCCTGGCAAAAACACAGCCACCCCGAAGCCTTCACGCCGCCTCAGCCGCCCACAAGGGCCACTCCTTGCGCCTACTTGCCGCTTTTTGGCCCTTCTCGCCGCTACCGCTTCTGCCCCTTCTTGCCGCTACTTCTTGATCAAACCCTTCGACTCCAGATAGTCCTTGGCGACATCCGCCTCCTTCTGGCGCTCCGCGTCGACCTTCCGGTTGAGTTCCACGAGATCATCCGTGGTGAGCGTGTCCGTGAGCTTCGCGAGCGCTTCGGCTATCTCCTGGCTGCCCGCGTCCTTGGCGTTCACCACGGGAAGCACGTTGTCCGCGTTCTGCAGTCCCTTGTCGTCCTTGAGGAGCACGAGGCCGAAGTTCTTCAGCGTCGCGTCCGTGGTCGTCGTCAGCACCACCTGGTCCGTGCCGTTCTTGACCGCCTGCTTGGCCTGCGTCGTACCGACACCCTTGGGATCGATTCCGGAGACGTCGATTCCGTACAACTTCTTCAGACCCGGCGCGCAGAAGGGCCGCGTCTCGCATTCGTCGCCGGCCGCGATCTTGACCTTGAGGCCCGACTTCCCGAGATCCGAAAGGGTCGTGAGGTTGTGCTTCTTGGCGAATTCGGAGCTCACCGCGAACGCGTTCTGGTCGACCGCGTCGCCGGCCGGCAGCACCTTCAGGCCCTTGGGCTCGGCGAGCTTCTTCAGCGCGGTGACGGTGGCGTCGACATCGCTGGAGGCGACCGCCTTCGCGT
This sequence comes from Streptomyces sp. NPDC029292, assembly GCF_055569295.1. Classification (NCBI taxonomy): domain Bacteria; kingdom Bacillati; phylum Actinomycetota; class Actinomycetes; order Kitasatosporales; family Streptomycetaceae; genus Streptomyces; species Streptomyces sp. NPDC029292. Next base: position 259,818 of record NZ_JBVHXR010000011.1, on the reverse strand, counting down.
TCGAGCCGTTCTCCTTCAGGTTGAGGAATTCGGCGAGCGTCGCCGCGTATTCGGGGACGATGTCGATGGCCCCCTTCTCCAGCTGAGGTTCATAGATCTCGCGGTTCTCGACCGTCTTGACCGTCACGCTGTAACCGGCGTTGCCCAGCACCTGCTTGTAGAGCTCGCCGAGCACCTTCGCCTCGGTGAATCCGGCGGCGCCCACGACGAGCTTGCCCTTGCCGCCACCGGACGACTTGCCCGAACCGCCGCTTTCGAGGCTGTCCCCGCCGCACGCGGCGAGCCCCGCGGTCAGCGCACCCACGGCCACCGCCGCGATCGTGATCCGACGCGTCCTGCTGTTCATCGCTACCCCTATCAAGAAGTCGAACGTCACCGCGCCGCGCCCGAGCGCCCGCGCATGGGGTCGAAGACCCGCCCCGCCATCACCAGCACGCCCTCGACCAGCAGGGCGAGCACCGCCACCAAGAGGGCGCCCGCGACCACTTGAGGTGTGTTCTGCAGGCTGAACCCGGCCGTGATGATCCGGCCGAGCCCCCCTTCGCCGGCCGACGCGGCGAGCGTCGCCGTGGCGATGATCTGCACCGTGGCGGACCGCACGCCGGTCATGATCAGCGGGTACGCGAGCGGCAGTTCGACCTGCCGGAACACCTGGCCGCCACTCATGCCCATGCCGCGCGCGGCCTCCAGGACCGACCGGTCCACCTCGCTCATCCCGATGTACGCGTTGGTCAGCAGCGGCGGCACCGCGAACAGCACCAGCGCGATGAGCGTCGGCAGATCCCCGTGTTCACCGAGCGGCGTGAGCGTGAGCAGCACCAGCACGGCCAGCGTGGGCACCGCCCGCCCCACATTGGAGAGGTTGACTGCGAGCGCTCCGCCCTTGCCGATGTGCCCGAGCCACAGCGCGAGCGGCAGCGCGATCAGGCAGGAGACGGCGAGCGTGACCCCGCTGAAGTACAGGTGTTCCACGAGCCGGTGCCACACCCCCTTCTCCCCCTGCCAGTTGGCGCCGGTGGTCAGCCAGTCGTACGCACCTGATATCGCGTTCACGCCGCTTCAGCCACCTTCGTGGAGGCCGGGCGCCGCCGTATTCGGGGAGCGCGGGTCGCGCGCACCCAGGGCGTGAGCAGTCGCTGGAGTCCGAGCAGCAGCAGGTCGGCGGCCAGGGCGAGCAGCACGCAGATCACGGACGCGGTGAGCACCTGCGCCTTGAAGTCGCTGTGCAGCCCGCTGACGATCAGGGTGCCGAGCCCGCCGTAGTCCACGATGTACCCCACGGTCGTCAGCGCCACGGTCGACACCGTGGCGATGCGCACCCCGGCGAGCACCGAGGGCAGCGCGAGCGGCAGTTCGACCTCCCACAGCAGCCGCGCGGACCCGTACCCCATGCCGCGCGCGGCCTCGATGGCCTCCTCAGGGACGGCCCGCAGACCCGCGAGGACATTCCGCACGAGGATCGTCAGCGAATACAGGACGAGACCGGTGATCACGAGTGAGGCCGAGAGCCCGAACAGGGGCAGCAGCAGCGAGAACATCGCGAGTGAGGGGATCGAGTAGAGGACCGTCGTCAGGCCGAGGATCGGACCCGCGAAGCTGCGGTACCGCCGGGCGAGCAACGCCAGCGGAAAGGCCACGATCACGCCGATGGCCACCGAAACCGCCGTGATCCACACGTGCTGCACGGTCGCGTCGATCAGTTCCTGACTGCGGGAGCGGACGTACTCCCCGCAGATCCAGTCATTGGCCACCAGACAGTTCTGCTCGCTCACCCACCCCACCTCCCCCGAAAATCCCCAGCACGCGCTCATGAAGGCGACTTGCTGGCGACCCTAACCCCCACCACTGACAATGGCCGAGAGTCGCCGTAAGGCCGAAACATTGCCTTCACACAACTCCCGCCGCACCCGGCCACAATGGGGAGCCATGATCCGGTTCGAGAACGTCACCAAGCGATACGCGGACGGCACCACGGCCGTCGACGACCTGTCCTTCGAGGTTGCCGAGGGCGAACTGGTCACGCTGGTCGGCCCGTCGGGCTGCGGCAAGACCACCACGATGAAAATGGTGAACCGGCTCATCGAACCGTCGAGCGGCCGGATATTCCTCGACGGCGACGACATATCCGTCATCGACCCGGTCCAGCTCCGCCGCCGTATCGGCTATGTCATCCAGCAGGTCGGCCTCTTCCCGCACAAGACGGTCCTCGACAACACGGCGACCGTCCCGCATCTCCTCGGCGTCAAGCGCGCCAAGGCCCGCGAGCGCGCCGCCGAACTCCTCGACCTGGTCGGCCTCGACCCGTCCGTGTACGGCGACCGCTACCCCGAGCAGCTCTCCGGCGGCCAGCGCCAGCGCGTCGGGGTGGCCCGCGCACTGGCCGCCGACCCGCCCGTGCTGCTGATGGACGAGCCGTTCGGCGCGGTCGACCCGGTGGTGCGCGAGCATCTGCAGAACGAGTTCCTCAGGCTCCAGCAGACCGTGCGCAAGACGGTCCTGTTCGTCACGCATGACATCGAGGAGGCCGTACGTCTCGGTGACCGCATCGCCGTGTACGGGCAGGGCCGCATCGAGCAGTTCGACACCCCGCCGGCCGTCCTCGGCGCGCCCGCCACCGACTACGTGGCCGACTTCGTCGGCGCGGACCGGGGCCTCAAGCGGCTGTCCGTGACGCCCATCGAGGAGAGTGACCTCGAAGAGCCGCCCGTGGTGCGCCTCGACGACCCGCTGCCCATGAAGCTGGACGCCCGCTGGGCCGTCGTCCTGGACGCGGCCGGCGATCTGCACGGCTGGATCTCCGCCGAGCACGCGCGCGTGGGGACCGGCACGGTCCGCGAGCACGCCCGCCGCATGGAGGCCTGGCTGCCCGTCGGGGCCTCCCTGAAGCAGGCGTTCTCGACGATGCTCCAGCACGACGCGGGCTGGATCGCCGTCATCGACAAAGACAGCGAGGGCCGCTTCCTGGGCGTGCTCACTCCGGCCCGGCTGCACGAGGCGCTGCGCCGCTCGACGGCCGCGGACGCGCGGGACATCGCGCGCGCGGATGTCGAGCTGGAGACGCTGGACACGGTGGTCAGCGGCCGCTGAAGCGTTTCTTCCCCAGGTGAAGCTTTCTTCCTCAAGTGAGGCTTTCTTCCACAGCGCAAGCCCTTCTTCCCCGGCTGAAGCGTTTCTTTCACCTGCCGGCCCGAGTGACCGTCACCGGTCGCTCAACCGCCCGCTGATCCACTGCAGCGTCGCCGGGATCTCCCGTCGCCACGTGTTGAAGTTGTGGCCACCGCTGTCGAGGATGATCGACGAGATCCGGGTGCGCTGATTGGACTTCACGAGGTCTATGAACTTCAGCGTGGCCTTGTAGTTGGCCTCGCCGATCTTGCTGCTGCTGACGAGCAGTGAGGTGTCGGGCGCGGGCCTGTTCTTGAGGTACCACCTCAGGTCGGCGCTGTTCTGCAGCGCCTTGTCGCCCTGGAAGAGGTCGCCCGTCGTGGGGTCGATCGGCGCCTTGTAGTACGGCGACAGGCCTGCACCGGCGGCGTACACCTCGGGGTGGTGGACGGCGAGCTTCAGGGCGCAGTAGCCGCCCGTGGAGTCGCCGATGATGCCCCAGCTCCCGGGCTTTTTGCCCACCCTGTAGTGGGCCGTTACGGCGTCGGGGAGGTCCTTGGCGAAGAACGACTCGGTCTGCGGGCCGCCGGGGATGTCCACGCACTCGGTGTCCCGCGGCGGCGCGACGGTCGGCCGCAGCATGACCAGGATCATCGGCTGCACCTTCCCGTCCTTGGCCATCTCGTGAGCCGTCTGCGGATAGTGCAGGCCCTTGATGAGCGCCTCGGCGGTGCCCGGATAGCCGGTGAGGACGGTGGCGGCCGGGAAGGTGCGGGTGCGGTACCGAGCCTGGAAGTACTCCGGAGGCAGATAGACGTACGCCGGAGTGGCGATGTGCGTCGTACGGCCGACGATGTCGACCTTCTGGATCTGGCCGCCGGTCTGCGGCCGGGAACCGCCCGACACGTTCACCGCCTGGGTGCCGACGACTTGGAGGGGGCCGCCGCCCGCGCCGTTCTGGCCGTTGTGGTCGACGACCACGCCCTGGCCGCTCTCCTGGCCGAAGAGGTCCGCCCAGCTGGCGTAGAACCCGAACGCCTGGTTGACCGATAGTCCGATCGAGACGAAGACCACCAACTGGGTGGCCAGCAGCAGTCCGACCCGTCCGCTGACGGCCCGCCAGTTGCGCCGCGCCAGCCGTGGCCACAGCCACACCGTGCCGACGAACAGCAGTACGGCGAGCATGACCGCCAGCACCAGCACCTTGTTGCTCGTGAGACCCATGAGCCTTCCTGCCTGCGCTTCCTGTCCCGAACGCGCCCCGCTCCTTCGCGCGGGCTTGCCCCGGACTTTCCTTGCCTTTTGAAACGGCTTTCCGGAGGGGAGTGAACCTGTCTCCCCAAGACACCGTCCTAGAGGGCGCAATGTCGCCGGATGCCGGAATGGCACCGGATTCAAGGTCTCTCGCAGAACTACGGGATGCGATGTCTGTCAGGATAGATGGGGAAATGTCGGGTGGGGTTCCGAGTCGATCAGGCCGGACGCGGCGCATAGTCCGCGGTCCGCGTCCGGACGCCGTGCCCGCCCTTGTCGCCAGGGCCTGCACGCTCGTAGGGGTCCTGGACATCGCCGCCGGCGTCTTCCCGCGTTTCCGGCGCAGCCGTATGCACGCCATGGCCGAGGTACTCCCCGGCGCGCTCGGCCCGTTCGCCGCCGCGCTGTCACTCAGCGCCGGCGTGCTTCTGCTGCTGCTCGCTCACGGGTTGCGCCGCCGCAAACGCCGGGCGTGGCGGGCCGCCGTCGTACTGCTCCCGGCCGGTGCCGTCGCGCAGTTCGTGTACCGCCACTCGCTCATCGGCGTCGTTATCTCCGCGGCCCTGCTCGCGCCGCTGCTGCGCCACCGGAGCGAATTCGCGGCCCTGCCCGATCCGCGCAGCCGCTGGCGCGCGCTCGCCAACTTCGTGCTCATGGGAGCCGGTTCCCTCGTCCTCGGACTCATCATCGTCAGCGTCCACGAGAACCGGATGGTCGGCGACCCGAGCCTCGCCGACCGCATTACCCACGTCCTGTACGGCCTGCTCGGCTTCGAAGGACCCGTCGACTACAGCGGACCCACGTCCTGGACGGTGGCCTTCTCGCTCGGCGCGCTCGGCTGGCTGACCGCCGTCACCACGATCTACCTGGCCTTCCGCCCCGAACACCCCGCCGCGCGCCTCACGGAGGACGACGAGGTCCAGCTGCGGGCCCTCCTGGAGAAGCACGGCAGCCGCGATTCGCTCGGCCACTTCGCGCTCCGCCGCGACAAGGCCGTCGTCTTCTCGCCCAGCGGCAAGGCGGCCGTCACCTACCGCGTCGTCTCCGGGGTGATGCTCGCCAGCGGCGACCCCATCGGCGACGTCGAGGCCTGGCCCGGCGCCATCGAGCGCTTCATGGACGAGGCCAAGGCGCACTCCTGGACACCCGCCGTCATGGGCTGCTCCGAGACGGGCGGCGAGGTGTGGACCCGCGAGACCGGCCTCGACGCGCTCGAACTGGGTGACGAGGCGGTGGTGGATGTCGCGGATTTCTCCCTGGCCGGGCGCGCGATGCGAAATGTGCGCCAGATGGTGAAACGCATCGAGCGGGCTGGTTACGAGACACGGGTACGGCGCATCCGTGACCTCAGCGAGGGGGAGCTGGACCGCATACGGCGCGCGGCGGAGGCCTGGCGCGGCACGGACACCGAGCGCGGCTTCTCCATGGCCCTCGGCCGCATCGGTGACCCCTCCGACGGAAACTGTCTGATCGCCACCGCCCACAAGGCCGACAACGCACCCGGCCCGTACGGCGACCTGAAAGCCGTCCTCCACTTCGTCCCGTGGGGCACGGACGGCGTGTCCCTCGACCTCATGCGCCGCGACCGGTCGGCCGACCCCGGCATGAACGAACTCCTCATCGTGGCGGCGCTCGAGGCGTCCCCCCGCCTCGGCATCAAGCGGATCTCGCTCAACTTCGCGATGTTCCGCTCGGCGCTCGCCCGCGGCGAGAAGATCGGCGCCGGGCCTGTGCTGCGCGCCTGGCGAGGCCTGCTGGTCTTCCTGTCCCGCTGGTTCCAGATCGAGTCGCTGTACAAGTTCAACGCGAAGTTCCGCCCCCGCTGGGAGCCCCGCTTCGTCGTCTACGGCTCCTCCGGCGACCTCCCGCGCATCGGCTTCGCGGCGATGCAGGCGGAGGGCTTCGTGAACCTGGCGCTGCCGCGGTTGCTGCGCCGCCGGACCCGGACTCCGCGCCCCTGCGCGCACGGGGTGACGGAACGCGGGGTCAGAGCGGCGTAGCTCCCCTGAACAGGCCTGAGCGAGGGCCCGACCCGCCCAGCCCTGGGCCCTCGCTCAGGCCGCACCCGGGACGCGGCCCGCTTCCGTGCGCGCCGAAGGCGGGAGGGCTCCCACCCCACCGGGGGCGATTCGGCCCCTCGCCGGAGGCCTAGGCTGGATGTATGAGCAATGAGCGCGGGCGCGGCCAAGTCGCGGGACTGCCGACGTGGGACCGCTGCGCGGTCATGGGGGTCGTCAACGTGACCCCCGATTCCTTCTCCGACGGAGGCCGCTGGTTCGACACGACGGCCGCCGTCAAGCACGGCCTCGGCCTGGTCACCGAGGGCGCCGACCTCGTGGACGTCGGCGGCGAGTCCACCCGCCCCGGCGCCACCCGGGTCGACGAGGCGGAGGAGCTCAAGCGCGTCATCCCCGTCGTACGAGGGCTCGCCTCCGAGGGCGTCACCGTCTCCGTCGACACGATGCGGGCCAGCGTCGCCGAGCAGTCGCTCGCCGCGGGCGCCGCCCTCGTCAACGACGTCAGCGGCGGTCTCGCCGACCCCGCGATGATCCCGGCCGTCGCCGCGGCGGGCGCCCCCTTCGTGGTCATGCACTGGCGCGGCTTCCTGGAGGGCGGGAACGTGAAGGGGACGTACGAGGATGTCGTCTCCGAAGTCGTCGACGAGCTGCACGCACGCGTGGAGGCCGTTCTGGCGGGCGGCGTCGCCCCCGACCGCATCGTCGTCGACCCGGGCCTCGGCTTCTCCAAGGACTCCGAGCACGACCTGGCGCTCCTCGCCCACCTCGACCGGCTGGGCGCCCTCGGCCACCCCCTGCTTGTCGCCGCCTCCCGCAAGCGGTTCCTGGGCCGCGTCCTGGCGGGCCCGGAGGGTGCCCCGCCGCCCGCGCGCGAGCGGGACGCCGCCACCGCCGCCGTCTCCGCGCTCGCCGCCCACCAGGGCGCGTGGGCCGTCCGCGTCCACGAGGTGCGGGCCACCGCAGACGCCGTACGGGTCGCACGGGCCGTCGAGGGAGCCCGGACCGCTGAGGCGCAAGCGCGCGGCACGCGGGCCCAGGCGGCAGAGGGAGCCCGGTGAGCACCCCCCGCACCGACGTCGAGCAGGTCGAGCTCGCCAATACCGCCTTCTACGAGGCGATGGAGCGGGGAGACTTCGAGGAGCTGTCGTCGCTGTGGCTGGCCCCGCTGGACACGGCCGACGACGACATCGAGGACGAGAGGGCGGTGATCTCCTGCGTCCACCCGGGCTGGCCCGTCCTCAACGGCCGCGGCGAGGTGCTGCGCTCGTACGCCCTGATCATGGCTAACACCGAGTACATCCAGTTCTTCCTCACCGATGTGCACGTCTCCGTGGTCGGCGACACCGCGCTGGTCACCTGCACCGAGAACATCCTCAGCGGGGGCCCCGCACCCGACGACAGCGACGAGCTCGGCCCGCTCGTCGGGCAGCTGGTCGTCGCCACGAATGTGTTCCGCCGCACAGTCGACGGCTGGAAGCTCTGGTCGCACCACGCCTCCCCCGTGCTCGCCGAATCCGGTGAGGAGGAGGACGAGGACACCCCCGGTTGAGTGGGTAGACGGCCCACAGGAACCAAGACGTGGTTGGAATCACGAGCCTCGGGGTAGGGGCGGCTACCAACCCGTGAGCCGCCGTGGTCCCCAGGGAAAACGCCCGGTGAAGCCTCTTGGCCTTCGCCCGGGCGCGCGCCCCCGTGGGCAAGCACTGTCAGTGCCCGCAGGTAGATTCGTTTGAGGCCGGTGTGCCGACCGCACTCGGTACGCACCTGCCCCTACCGACGATTGCAGGAGTGATTCGCGTGGATCGTGTCGCGTTGCGCGGCCTGAAGGCCCGCGGGCACCACGGCGTCTTTGCCAGGGAACGCGAAGAGGGCCAGACCTTCATCGTGGACCTGACGCTGGGCCTGGACACCCGGCCGGCCGCGGCCGACGACGACCTGGCGAAGACCGTGCACTACGGCATCGTCGCGGAAGAGGTCGTCGCCATCGTCGAGGGCGAGCCCGTCGATCTCATCGAGACGCTCGCCGAGCGCATCGCCCAGGCGTGTCTGAAGCACGACGGGGTCCAGGAGGTCGAGGTCTGCGTCCACAAACCGGACGCGCCGATCACGGTCCCCTTCGACGACGTGACCGTCACCATCACCCGGAGCCGAGTATGACCGCCTTCTTCACCGAGGGTCAGAGCGACCCGACCGTACAGCCGGTGCCCGCCTCCGTGGTGGAGCAGGTGGACGCCGCCGACACGACCCTGCAGAACCCGAAACGCGCGGTGATCTCCCTCGGCGCGAACCTGGGCAACCGCCTGGAGACCCTGCAAGGCGCCATCGACGCCCTGGAGGACACCCCCGGCGTCCGCATCAAAGCGGTCTCTCCGGTGTACGAGACGGAGCCCTGGGGCATCGAACCGGGCAGCCAGCCGACGTACTTCAACGCGGTCGTGCTGCTCAAGACCACCCTCCCCCCGTCCTCGCTCCTGGAGCGGGCGCACGCGGTCGAGGAGGCCTTCCACCGCGTACGCGACGAGCGCTGGGGCCCGCGCACGATCGACGTGGACATCGTGGCGTACGCCGATGTCATCTCCGACGACCCGGTCCTGACCCTCCCTCACCCGCGCGCCCACGAGCGGGCCTTCGTGCTTGCCCCCTGGTACGACGTGGAGCCCGAGGCGCAGCTCCCCGGCCGCGGCCCCGTGGCCCAGCTCCTCGCGACGGTCACCCGCGACGGTGTCGCGCCCCGCCCCGACCTGGAACTCCGGCTGCCCGAGTAGTCGTTAAGGTCAAGACGACCAGAGGCCGGACGACAGTCCGGGGCGGGCTTACCGAAGGGGCAAAGTGAAAGAGCTGCGCATCAGGACGCTGGCCGCCGTGTTCGTCGTGGCCGGTGTGCTGTCCTGGGCGGGCGCCCGCTTGTGGAGCGCGGTGGGCACGCTCCCCCGGGTCCCGCTGGCCGCCCCCATCGTGCTGGCCCTGATCGCGGTTGTCCTTCTCGCGACGGCGCTCTCCCTGCGCGCCCGCCTCAAGGCCCAGCGCGAGCGCCGCCCCGGCGCCAAGGGCGTGGACCCCCTGATGGCGGCCCGCGCCGTCGTCTTCGGCCAGGCCAGCGCCCTGGTCGCCGCCCTGGTCGCCGGTATGTACGGCGGCACGGGCGCGTTCCTGCTCGAGTCCCTGGACATCGCCGCACGCCGCGACCAGGCCATCTACGCCGGCTTCTCCGTCCTGGCCGGCATCGGCGTCATAGCGGCCGCCTTCTTCCTGGAGCGCGTCTGCAAGCTCCCGGAGGACGACGACGACAACGGCGGGACGGCTCCGGCGGCGTAACGCAGGAGCCGCCGCACAGCTGCGCAGGGCAATACAGCTAGCGCGCCATGATGAGGCTCATCGCCTCATTGCGGGTGGCGGAGTCCCGCAGCTGGCCGCGCACCGCCGACGTGATGGTCTTCGCGCCAGGCTTGCGTACGCCCCGCATCGACATGCACATGTGCTCGCACTCGACGACCACGATCACGCCACGCGGCTCCAGGATCTCCATCAGGGAGTCGGCGATCTGCGTGGTGAGCCGCTCCTGGACCTGAGGCCGTCGGGCGTAGACGTCCACGAGCCGAGCCAGCTTCGAGAGACCGGTGATCTTGCCGTCGGTGGACGGAATGTACCCAACATGGGCAACTCCGACAAACGGCACGAGATGGTGTTCGCAGGAACTCAGGACTTCGATGTCCTTCACCAGGACCATCTCGTCGTGCCCCAGGTCGAACGTCGTCGTCAGGACGTCCTCGGGCTTCTGCCACAGCCCCGCGAATATCTCCTTGTACGCCCGAGCCACCCGCCCCGGCGTCTCGCGCAGGCCCTCACGGTCCGGGTCCTCGCCGACCGCGATGAGGAGCTCTCGTACGGCGTTCTCGGCGCGCTTCTCGTCGAATTCGCCGATCACGCCCTCGCCGTCCAGCGTCACGGGGTCGGTCATCTGGTCCTCGCTCCTGTGCCTCTCGCGCGTGCGGGTCGACGCGTCGAACTTTCGGGCATACGAAAATGCCGCGCCCCCCAGGCTAGAACCTGAGGGGCGCGGCATTCATTCCGGGCCTGGTGAGGCCACCGGGAGCCGGACGATCAGCTCTCGGTGCGGTCCTCCGGGGCCGCCTCCGTCGCCGGGACGGACTCCGTGGCGTTGGCGATGGCCGCCGCCGAGCCGTTCGCCCCGTTCGTCAGTGAGAGCTCCTTGGGGGAGAGCACCGGCGGGCGGGTCGACGGGGTGCGCCGGGAGGAGCCGGTCCACGCGGGGCGGGCCGGGCGCTTGACGATGGGAGCGAAGACCTCGGCGATCTGCTCCTTGCTCAGCGTCTCCTTCTCCAGCAGCTGGAGCACCAGCGCGTCGAGGACGTCACGGTTCTCGACCAGGATTTCCCAGGCCTCGTTGTGCGCGTTCTCGATGAGCTTCTTGACCTCTTCGTCGACGAGCGCGGCGACCTCTTCCGAGTAGTCGCGCGGGTGCGACATCTCCCGGCCCAGGAAGGGCTCGGTGTTGTCGCCGCCGAACTTGATCGCGCCGAGACGCTCGGTCATGCCGTACTGCGTGACCATCGCGCGGGCCGTTGCGGTGGCCTTCTCGATGTCGTTCGCAGCACCCGTGGTCGGGTCGTGGAAGACGAGCTCCTCGGCCGCGCGCCCGCCCAGCATGTATGCCAGCTGGTCGAGCATCTCGTTGCGGGTCGTGGAGTACTTGTCCTCGTCCGGCAGGACCATCGTGTAGCCGAGGGCACGGCCACGCGACAGGATCGTGATCTTGTGGACCGGGTCCGAGTTCGGAGACGCCGCCGCGACCAGGGCGTGGCCGCCCTCGTGGTACGCGGTGATCTTCTTCTCCTTGTCGGACATGATCCGGGTCCGCTTCTGCGGGCCCGCGACCACACGGTCGATCGCCTCGTCCAGCGCGTTGTTGTCGATCAGCTTCCCGTTGCCGCGCGCGGTGAGCAGCGCCGCTTCGTTCAGCACGTTCGACAGGTCCGCACCCGTGAAGCCCGGCGTACGCCGCGCGACCGCCGACAGGTCGACGTCCGGAGCGACCGGCTTGCCCTTCTGGTGAACCTTGAGGATCTCCAGACGGCCCTGCATGTCCGGGCGGTCGACCGCGATCTGGCGGTCGAAGCGGCCGGGGCGCAGGAGGGCCGGGTCGAGGATGTCGGGCCGGTTCGTGGCGGCGATCAGGATGACGCCGCCCTTCACGTCGAAGCCGTCCATCTCGACGAGCAGCTGGTTCAGCGTCTGCTCGCGCTCGTCGTGACCGCCGCCGAGGCCGGCGCCGCGGTGACGGCCGACCGCGTCGATCTCGTCGACGAAGACGATCGCCGGAGCGTTCGCCTTGGCCTGCTCGAACAGGTCACGGACTCGGGAGGCACCGACACCGACGAACATCTCGACGAAGTCGGAACCGGAGATCGAGTAGAAGGGGACGCCGGCCTCGCCCGCGACAGCGCGCGCGAGCAGCGTCTTACCCGTACCGGGAGGCCCGTACAGGAGCACGCCCTTGGGGATCTTCGCCCCGACGGCCTGGAACTTCGCCGGCTCCTGGAGGAACTCCTTGATCTCCTGGAGCTCCTCGACCGCCTCGTCCGAGCCCGCGACGTCCGAGAACGTCGTCTTCGGGGTGTCCTTGGTGATGAGCTTCGCCTTGGACTTCCCGAAGTTCATGACTCGGGAGCCGCCGCCCTGCATCTGGTTCATCAGGAACAGGAAGACGACGACGATGAGGACGAAGGGGAGCAGAGACAGCAGGATGCCCACGAACGCGTTCTGCTTGGTCGGGGAGACCGTGTAGCCGTCCGGGATCTGCTTGTTCTGGTACTTGTCCTGCAGAGTGTTGGCCAGGGTGACGCCCTGGTCGCCGATGTAGCTCGCCTGGATCTTTGAGCTGCCGTCGACCTTCTCGCCGTCCTTGAGCTGGACCTTGATGGTCTGCTCGTCGCCGGTGGTCAGCTTGGCCTCTTGGACCTTGTTGTCATTGATCGCCTGGACGACCTGGCCGGTGTCCACCGTCTTGTAGCCGCCGGACGAGCCGACGACCTGCATCAACACGACCACGGCAAGGACGGCCAGCACGATCCACATGACCGGCCCACGGAAGTATCGCTTCACGTCCATCCATACGGAGCGGAGCCGCCCCGTCCCTCCTGCCATAGTGAGTTTGATAAAGACATTTAAAGACTGCTCTTCGGACGGTACCCCAGCATTGTCACCCGAAGTCGCAGGGGACTGCTGGCATTCCCGCCTACGCATGCTCCAACGGCGGGAAACCCGCTGGGGTTCCCGAACGCCTTCCAGGGACTGACCCGCCCTCACAGAGGGCGGGGCTCAGCCGCCGTAGACGTGAGGCGCGAGCGTACCGACGAACGGGAGGTTGCGGTACTTCTCGGCGTAGTCGAGGCCGTAGCCGATGACGAACTCGTTCGGAATGTCGAAGCCGACCCACTCCACGTCGATCGCGACCTTGGCCGCCTCCGGCTTGCGCAGCAGCGTGCACACCTTGAGGGAGGCCGGCTCGCGGGAGCCGAGGTTGGAGATCAGCCAGGACAGGGTCAGCCCGGAGTCGATGATGTCCTCGACGATGAGGACGTGCTTGCCCTTGATGTCGGTGTCGAGGTCCTTGAGGATCCGCACCACACCGGAGGACTGCGTGCCCGCGCCGTACGAGGACACCGCCATCCAGTCCATCGTGACGGGGGTGGACAGCGCACGCGCCAGGTCCGCCATGACCATCACGGCGCCCTTGAGGACACCGACGATCAGCAGGTCCTTGCCCGCGTACTCCGCGTCGATCTTCGCGGCCAGCTCAGCCAGCTTGGCGTCGATCTCTTCCTTGGTGATGAGCACCGACTTGAGGTCGGTGCCCATGTCTTTCGCGTCCACCCGCATCACTTTCGGTCGTCCGTCCCACCGGCCGCTCGGCCGCCCACGAGCCGCGTGAGCGGTCCCGGTGGAGGGTCCGGTTTCAGCCTTGCCGAATCACCAGTCTGCCACCCTGACGCTGAGCGACGACTTTGCCCGGGAGATTGATGGCTCCCTGGCCGCGCCAGCCGGTGATCAGCCGGTCGACTTCTTCGATGTGCCGGGCGAACAGCGAACCGGCCGGAGCGCCCGCCTCGATGGCGGCGCGGCGCAGGATGCGGCGGCGTACGGCGGGCGGCAGGGCGTAGAGCTTGGCGCACTCCAGGAGACCGGCCGCGTCGCGTACGGAGGCCTCGGCCTGGCGGGCCCAGGCGTCGAGGGCGTCGGCGTCGTCGCGGGAGAGCTGCGCCGTACGGGCGAGTGCCTCGACGACGCCCTTGCCGAGCGCCTTCTCCAGGGCGGGCAGGCCCTCGTGGCGGAGCCGGGAACGGGTGTAGGCCGGGTCGGTGTTGTGCGGGTCGTCCCAGACAGACAGCGACTGGACCATGCAGGCCTTACGGGCGGTCTGCCGGTCCAGGTGCAGGAACGGGCGCCGGTAACGGCCGTCGGCCCCCGAGACCGCGGCCATTCCGGACAGGGAGCGGATGCCGGAGCCGCGGGCGAGGCCGAGCAGGACGGTTTCGGCTTGGTCGTCGCGGGTGTGGCCGAGCAGGACCGCCGTGGCGCCGTGGCGTTCGGCGGCGGCGTCCAGGGCGGCGTACCGGGCGTCGCGGGCGGCGGCCTCGGGGCCGCCGTCGCGGCCGACGGTGACGGAGATGGACTCGACCGGGGCCAGCCCCAGTTCCGTGAGGCGCAACACAACTTCGTCGGCGCGCAGGTCGGAGCCGGGCTGCAGGCCGTGATCCACGGTGATGCCACCGGCGCGGATGCCGAGTTTGCGGGCTTCGAAGGCGAGGGCGGACGCGAGCGCCATGGAGTCGGCGCCGCCGGAGCACGCGACGAGCACGAGCGGCGTGTGCGGCACGTGCGGCTGCTCGCGGGGCGGCTGGGCAGGGGCGGGTGTGCGCCTCGTACCGGGAGCGGGCACACGCTCGGCGCTGGAGGCGGACGGGCGCGCGGCATCGAAAACGGGCGCGCGCCCGGTGTCGGGGGCGGGCGGGTGCTCGGTGAGGATGTCGTGGAGTACGCGGCGAACCGCCAGGCGTATCGCCGCGACCGCAGGATGGGGACCCATGTCCGGTTCCCTTCATGAAGTTTTCGGGGGGTGAGCCCGAGGTCGGTCACTCAGAGTGTGTAGATGGTGACAGAACCGGGCCGTTCCCCGAGCATTGCACGCCTACCCATGGCTCACGGTCCCTCGGACGGGTGATTGGAGGGGCGTTCGCCTGCCGTCGGCCGGATTCGTTTCACGACCTTCCCGTGGGGTTCACGACTCTGCCTTGCGGTGCACCCGCGCGACCCAGTCCGCCGGTTTGGCGATCTCCGCCTTGGTCGGGAGGGTGTTCGGGGAGGTCCACACACGGTTGAACCCGTCGACACCGACCTGCTCGACGACCGACCTGACGAACCGCTCGCCGTCCCTGTACTGCCTCAGTTTGGCGTCCAAACCCAGCAGCTTGCGCAGGGCCAGGTCCAGGCGTGAGGCCCCCTTGGCGCGGCGTTGCTGGAACTTCTCGCGGATCTCGCTCACGGACGGGACCACCGCCGGACCCACACCGTCCATGACGAAGTCCGCGTGTCCTTCGAGGAGGGACATCACGGCGGTCAGGCGGCCGAGGATCTCCCGCTGCGCGGGCGTCTGCACGATCTCCACGAGGGACCGGCCCCCGTCGTCCTCCTCGCCCTCGGGGCGTCCGCCCGCGAGCGACTGGGCGGCCTCCCTGATCCGCTCCAGGACCGTCATGGGGTCGACCTCGGTCTCGCCCAAGAAAGACTGGATTTCGCCCTCCAGGTGGTCGCGCAGCCAGGGCACGGCCGTGAACTGGGTGCGGTGCGTCTCCTCGTGCAGGCAGACCCAGAGGCGGAAGTCGTGGGGCTGTACGTCGAGTTCGCGCTCCACATGGACGATGTTCGGCGCGACCAGGAGGAGCCTGCCGCCGCCGTTCGCGCCCGCCGGGAGCTCGCGGGTCGCCGGGGCGAAGGTCTCGTACTGCCCGAGGACGCGCGACGACAGGAACGACAGCAGCATGCCCAGCTCGACACCGGTCACCTTGCCGCCGACGGCGCCCAGGACGGCTCCGCCCGGGGTGCTCCCCCGCCGCTCCTGCATCTTGTCCAGCAGGGGCTTGAGGATCTCCCGGAACCCCGCGACGTTCGCCCGCACCCAGCCCGGGCGGTCGACGACGAGTACGGGGGTGTCGTGGGTGACCTCCGTGCCCATACGAGTGAAGCCCCGGACGTGTTCCTCCGAGGCTTTCGCATGCCGGCGCAGTTCCGCGACTACCTCCCTGGCCTCGTCGCGGCTCACTTCGGGGCCCGGCCGTACGAGCCGGGTCGCGGTTGCCACCGCGAGATTCCAGTCGACCATCTCGGCACCACCGATGCTCGTCATGCGTCAACCGTACGTGAGCGTGTCCGGCTGCGGTTAGGGGTACGGAGTCCGGGTCGCCCCCTTCCGAGGGGTTGGGGACGCCTTTGGTGCCCTTGGGGCGCCCGGGGTGCCCCTTGCTTTCAGGGCACCCGGCGTTGGTGGCGAAGCAACTACCTGCAGCCGCAGGCCGCCAGTGCCGATGCCGTGTGGTCCAGGGCCGTCTGGGCTGCTGTCGGGTCTGTCGTGTCGGAGGCCAGGAAGGCGAAGGCCAGGAGGCGGCCGTCGGTGTCGACCACGGTGCCCGCCAAGGTGTTCACGCCCGTCAGGGTGCCGGTCTTGGCGCGGACGACGCCGGTGCCCGTGGCGTCGTCGGTGTAGCGGGCGCTGAGGGTGCCGGTGAAGCCCGCGACGGGGAGGCCGGTCAGGACCGGGCGGAGTTCGGGGTGGGCCGGGTCGCCGGCCTCGGCCAGCAGTGCGGTGAGCAGGTCGGCCGTCAGCCTGTCGGCGCGGTTGAGGCCGCTGCCGTCCGAGAACTCCGCGCCGGAGAGCGGGAGTTCAAGCTTCTTCAGCTGGGCGCGGATCGCCGTCGCACCGCCCTCGAAGCTCGCCGGTCCGCCCGTCGCGAGGGCGACCTGGCGGGCCAGGGCCTCCGCGATGTCGTTGTCGCTGTTCGTCAGCATCCGCTCGACCAGGGCGGACAGGGGCGGCGAGGAGACCGAGGCGAGGGTCTGTGAGCGGCTCGTCGCCTTCGAGGGGCCGGGGGACGTGGTCTTGATGCCCCGGTCGTGGAGCAGGTCGGCGAACATGCGGGCCGCGTCCCCCGCCGGGTCCGTGCTGCGGGTGGCCGTGCCGCTGGTCGAGTCGTCGGTGCGGCCCTCGTCGACCATCAGGGCGCTGACGGGCGCGAGGTTGGGGTTGACACCGATGGGGTGCAGGGTGGCGCCCGTGTACAGCGAGGTGTCGTACGAGAGTGTCACCTGGTCCAGGTGACGTGCCTTCAGAGCGGTTGCCGTCTCGTCGGCGAGAGTGCGCAGGCTCGCCCAGCCTGCCGCATCCTTGCGGGCGGTCAGCGTCGGGTCGCCGGCGCCGACGAGCACGACCTCCTTGGTGTCGGGCTCCAGGGCCGCACGCGTCGTGATGCGGTGGTCGAGGCCCGCCGCGGAGAGCGCGGCCACGGCAGTGGCGATCTTCGTGGTGGAGGCCGGGGTCTGCGCCTCGTCGGCCCCCTTGCCGTACAACCGCTTGCCGGTGGCCACGTCGACGACGACGGCGGTACGCCGCGAACCCAGCGAAGGGTCGTCGAGAAGCGGGCCGAGAACGTCCGCGAGGGCCTTCCCGGCCGGTGCGGGCACCGAGTTCGTGGAGCCGCCGAGTCCGGTGAGGACGGATGCGGCGCTGGGCGCGGGCCGGGGCGACTTCGGGGACGTAGCGGACGTATGGCCGTGATCTGCGACACCCTCGCCCTCCCGCGATGCGGCCCAGTCGCGCTCCGCCGTACGCTGGCCGGAGGAGTCCCAGGGACCGGCCGCGGCCACCGCCCCGGCCGCGAGCGCCAGGCCCACGGTGGCGGCACCGGCCGTGAGCTGCCAGGTCTTCGGCTTCGCGACCCGCGCGAGATGCGGCGTCACGGAACGCGTGACCCGCGCAAGACGCGGTTTCACGGCTTCCGCGACCCGCACCACATGCGGTCTCGCGGCCCGCCAAGACCTCAGCTCTGGCACGACCACCAGCCCCTTTCGCGATCACACACCTGCGTGAGGGACACTTAACCACCAGAACTATGTGTTGATCATGGAGGAGCCACCGGTGGAGTTCGACGTCACGATCGAGATTCCGAAGGGTTCGCGGAACAAGTACGAGGTGGACCACGAGACCGGTCGGATCCGCCTGGACCGTCGACTCTTCACCTCGACCAGCTACCCGGCCGACTACGGCTTCGTCGAGAACACCCTCGGCGAGGACGGCGACCCGCTGGACGCGCTGGTCATCCTGGACGAGCCGACCTTCCCCGGTTGCCTCATCCAGTGCCGCACGATCGGCATGTTCCGTATGACGGACGAGGCCGGCGGCGACGACAAGCTGCTGTGCGTCCCGGCGCACGACCCGCGGGTGGAGCACCTGCGCGACATCCACCACGTGTCGGAGTTCGACCGCCTGGAGATCCAGCACTTCTTCGAGGTCTACAAGGACCTGGAGCCCGGCAAGTCCGTCGAGGGCGCCAACTGGGTGGGCCGCGCGGAGGCCGAGGCCGAGATCGAGCGTTCCTACAAGCGCCTCAAGGAGCAGGGCGGTCACTGACCCTCACCGCTTCCGTTCGGGCCGCGTGACCCTTTCGGGGTCGCGCGGCCCGTTCGTGTATCCGTACGCATACTGAGGCATACGGAAGGTACGGACGAGACACACGCGCACGAAAGGCAAGGCACGAGCTGGTGGCGGACCCGGGGACGGAAGACCGCAAGCCGCAGTCGGATGAGGCGAGGAGCGCCTTCAGCCCGCCGGCCGGTGTCGCTCCGCCGCAGACCCCGTCGGCCGACGATGAGTCGTCGACGACGTCCGAGTTCGCGCTCCCCAAGGGGCTGGACGCCCCGCCCGGTCCCGCCGCCGAGACCGAGGGGTCGGCCTTCAGCACCCCGGCCACGTACAGCGCGAAGCACGCGCCGCCCGCCTTCACGCCACCGACCGGCATCCCCGTGGTCAGCCTGACCAAGGACGCGCCCTGGCAGGACCGCATGCGCACGATGCTGCGCATGCCGGTGACCGAGCGGCCCGCGCCCGAACCGGTGCACAAGGAGGACGAGTCGGGGCCCGCCGTCCCGCGCGTCCTCGACCTGACGCTGCGTATCGGTGAGCTGCTCCTCGCCGGCGGTGAGGGGGCCGAGGACGTGGAGGCGGCGATGTTCGCCGTCTGCCGCTCGTACGGCCTGGACCGCTGCGAGCCGAACGTCACCTTCACGCTGCTGTCGATCTCGCACCAGCCGTCCCTGGTGGACGATCCCGTGACGGCGTCGCGGACCGTACGCCGCCGGGGCACCGACTACACGCGGCTCGCGGCCGTGTACCGGCTCGTCGACGATCTGAGCGACCCGGAGGCGGCGATCTCCCTGGAGGACGCCTACCGGCGGCTCGCCGAGATGCGGCGCAACCGGCACCCGTATCCCGGCTGGGTGCTGACCACCTCCGGTGGGCTGCTCGCCGGAGCGGCCTCCGTACTCGTCGGCGGTGACGCGATCGTGTTCGTCGCCGCGGCCATCGGCGCGATGCTCGGCGACCGGCTCGCGTGGCTGTGCGCGGGGCGCGGGCTGCCGGAGTTCTACCAGTTCACGGTGGCCGCGATGCCGCCGGCCGCGATCGGTGTGGCGCTCCAGCTCACACACGTCGACGTGAAGTCGTCCGCGGTGATCACCGGTGGCCTGTTCGCGCTGCTGCCCGGACGGGCGCTCGTCGCGGGCGTACAGGACGGGCTGACCGGCTTCTACATCACCGCGTCCGCGCGTCTGCTCGAAGTCATGTACTTCTTTGTGGGCATCGTCGTCGGCGTCCTTCTTGTGCTCTATTTCGGCGTGAAGCTGGGCGCCCAGCTCAACCCGGACGCGGCGCTGAACATCTCCGAGCGGCCGGTGCTGCAGATCGCCGCCTCGATGCTGCTGTCGCTCACCTTCGCGATCCTGCTCCAGCAGGAACGGTCCACCGTGCTGGCGGTGACCCTCAACGGAGGCGTGGCCTGGTCGGTGTACGGCGCGATGCACTACGCGGGCGGCATCTCACCGGTCGCCTCCACGGCCGTCGCGGCGGGCCTGGTGGGCCTGTTCGGGCAGTTGCTGTCGCGCTACCGGTTCGCGTCCGCGCTGCCGTACACGACGGCCGCGATCGGCCCGCTGCTGCCCGGTTCGGCCACCTACTTCGGGCTGTTGTCCATCGCCCAGAACGAGGTCGACAAGGGGCTGGTGTCCCTCACCAAGGCCGCGGCCCTCGCGATGGCCATCGCGATCGGCGTGAACCTCGGCTCGGAGATCTCGCGGCTGTTCCTGCGGGTGCCGGGCGCGGCGAGTGCGGCGGGGCGCCGCGCGGCCAAGCGGACGCGCGGCTTCTGAGTTTTCGTACGTCTACGGAGTGGGCGATTTCCGCCCGCGTACGTCCCCGTAGTGGGCGTCTTGGCGCTGTGGGCGTCTGGCGCTGTGGGCGTCTAGCGCCTGGCGTGGCGCCCGCGCGGGGGCTCCTGCTGGCCGTGGCCCTGGTGCAGCGGGGGCACGCGCAGCTGAGCCGTCCGGTCGTCCACGGCGGGCTGCTCGGGAGCCCGGGCGGCTTCCTTCTTGGCCTTGGAGCGCGCCCGCAGGAACTCGATGGCGATCGGGACCACCGAGACGAGGACGATCAGGATCAGGATCGCCTCGATGTTCTTGTGGACGAACTCGATGTTGCCGAGCCAGGAGCCCAGCAGTGTGACGCCCGCGCCCCACAGGACGCCACCGATGACGTTGAATGTGATGAACGAGCGGTACTTCATGCCGCTGACGCCGGCGATGATCGGCGTGAACGTGCGCACGATGGGCACGAAGCGGGCCAGGACCAGGGACTTGGGCCCGTACTTCTCGAAGAACTCGTGGGCCTTGACCACGTTCTCCTGCTTGAAGAGGCGGGAGTTCGGGCGGGTGAAGAGCGAGGGGCCGACCTTCTTGCCGAAGAGGTAGCCCGCCTGGTCGCCGAGGATCGCGGCGAGGCAGATCAGTGCGATCGCCGCCCACAGGGGGAAGTCCATCGTGCCCGCGGTGATCAGCAGACCGCAGGTGAACAGCAGCGAGTCACCCGGCAGGAAGAAGCCGATGAGCAGGCCGGACTCGGCGAAGACGATGAGGAGCAGGCCCCAGATGCCGAAGTTGTCCAGGAGCGAGTTCGGATCCAGCCAGCTTGGTCCAAGGGCAAGCGTCGTCACGGTTCCGGGCTCCTGAGGGGTGAAGGAAAGGTACGGCGGTGCTTGTACGGCCGACCAAAGCTATCAACGCAATGTGTCCGTGCCAGGTTCCACCGGTTGCCTCCAGGATGCACTGTGTGCCGACTGGGACAAAGCTGTGAGCCATGGGCATCGAAGAATACGGCGGCGGCCAGGGACCCCAGTCGGACGTCCTGGTCGTGACGACGAACGACGTACCCGGTTACCGCGTCCAGCAGGTCATCGGCGAGGTCTTCGGCCTCACCGTGCGCTCCCGGCACCTGGGCAGCCAGATCGGCGCGGGTCTGAAGTCGATGATCGGCGGCGAGCTCAAGGGGCTCACCAAGACGCTCGTGGAGACCCGCAACCAGGCCATGGAGCGGCTCATCGAGCAGGCACGCTCGCGCGGCGCCAACGGTGTGCTGATGTTCCGCTTCGACGTGACGGAGGCGGCCGACGTGGGAACCGAGGTGTGCGCGTACGGGACAGCGGTGGTCCTGCTGAAGGAGTAGCGCACGCCGGTCCGAGGCCCGGTGCACGCGGTAAGGGGCGCCCGCAATTGGCGGGCGCCCCTTACGGTCAGGCTGCGTGCCGTGCGGCGTTCGCCGTGATCGCGTCCCTCAGGTGCTCGGCGAGGCCCGGCCGCATGGAGTCGTAGAACGCCTTGAAGCGCTCGTCGGACACGTACATCTCGGCGAGACACTGGTGGAGCTCGTACGAGCACTCGTAGAACCACTTGCAGATGTGCTGCCGGTGCTCCTCGGCCAGGTCCATGGCCGCTTCACCGGTCGGCGGCTCGGCGGCGTCCATCAGGGCCTCGTAGCGCTCGCTCCAGGCGTCGACCTCGGCCTGCATGCGCTTCCAGTCGTCCTTGGTGTAACGGGCGGCCCGCCGCTGCGACTCGGCGTACGCCTCCGTGCCGCCCCAGCGCTGCTCCGCCTCCTCGGCGTACTGCTCGGGGTCCTTGTCGCCGAAGACCTCGAACCTCTCCTCGGGCGTGAGATTGATGCCCATCTTCCGTGCCTCCATGGCGTGCTCCACGGCCTCCGCCATCTTCTGCAGCTTCTCGATCCGGGCGGTCAGCAGTTCGTGCCGGCGGCGCAGGTGCGCGCGCGGGTCCGCGTCCGGGTCGTCGAGCAGGGCGGCGACCTCGTCGAGCGGGAAGCCGAGTTCTCGGTAGAACAGGATCTGCTGCAGCCGGTCGAGGTCGGCGTCACCGTAACGCCGATGGCCCGCGTGACTGCGCTCGCCGGGCACGAGCAGGCCGATCTCGTCGTAGTGGTGCAGCGTGCGCACCGTGACCCCGGCGAAACCGGCGACCTGGCCCACTGAGTAACTCACTTCCGCTCCCTTCTTCGTACGCACTTCAGGCTGGGGCCTCACGCGACGTGAGGTGCAAGCGGAAATCCTCCGGATGTGATGTCCCTTTTGCCCGCTTAGGGTGACCGCGTGACCCACGACGCGGCCCAGCGGGCACCATCCCCCGCCCCGGCGACCCCCGCGCGGTCACTCCTGCCGCTGATCCTCCCGGCACTCATCGTCGGTGTCGCCGCCAGCCTGCTGTTCGTCGGGGTGAGCGCGCTCGCCGAGAAGCTCCAGCACGTCCTCTGGGGGAACCTGCCCGACGCGCTGGGCATCGGCCGGTACTCGGTGTTCTGGATGCTCGTCATGCTCACCGCGACGGGCGTACTGGTCGGGCTGGTGGTCTGGAAGGCGCCGGGACACGCGGGCCCCGACCCGGCGACCCTCGGCCTGGCGGGCGCCCCGATGCCGCCCTTCGTACTGCCGGGCCTGCTCGTGGCAACCGCGCTGATGCTGGCCGGCGGGCCGAGTCTGGGCCCGGAGAACCCGATCATCGCCACCAACGTCGCGCTCGCGTTCTGGCTGGGCCGCAAGCTCGCGCCGCGGTTGCCGGGCGGTCTGTGGGCGGCGCTGGCCGAGGCGGCGACGATCGGCGCGCTGTTCGGGACGCCGGTCGCGGCGGCGCTGCTCCTCTCCGAGGCGCTCGCCGGGCAGCAGCTGAAGGGCCTGCTGTGGGACAACCTCTTCGGGCCGTTGACGGCCGCCGCCGCGGGCTCCATCACGACCGCCCTGGTGGCCCATCCGACCCTCGACCTCCAGCTGCCCCCGCTCGGGCGGCCCGGCTGGGGCGACGTCCTCGCCGGGCTGGTGATCGCCTCCGCCGCCGCGGCCCTTGGCATGGCCGCGGTCTACGCCTTCCCGTACGTCCACGGCGCCTTCTCCCGGCTCAGGCACCCCATGGTGGCGCTTCCGGTGGGCGGATTCGTGCTCGGCCTGCTGGGCGCCCTCGGCGGGCAACTGACGCTCTTCAAGGGCCTCGACGAGGTCGGGGAGCTGGCGAGCGACCCGGAGGGCTGGTCGGCCGGGCAGTTCGCCACGATGACGGTGGTGAAGCTGGCGGCGCTGCTCGTCTCCGCGTCCTGCGGATTCCGCGGCGGCCGGATCTTCCCCTCGGTCTTCATCGGCTCCGCCTTCGGCCTGTTCGCCCACGCGCTCGTCCCCGCGGTCCCTCCCGCGCTCGGCGTGGCAGCGGGCGTGCTGGGCATGCTCCTCGCCATCACCCGGCAGGGCTGGGTGAGCCTCTTCACGGCCGCCGTCCTGGTGGCCTCGCCCGCGATCCTCGCCCTGCTGTGCATCGCGTCCCTTCCCGCCTGGCTGCTGGTGACCGGCCGGCCCCAGATGCAGCTTCACGACGACGGAACCCCGATCCATTAGGAGAGTGTCCATGCCGCTTCACCAAGGCCACGAGAAGCCCGACGGGCGCCCGATGTCCGTCAACCCCTTCTACGGGGAGACCAATCCGGTCAGCGGCATGGTCGAGGCCCCGCCCAAGCACCGGCTGCCGGAAGGGCCGCTGCCGCCCACGACCGCGTACCAACTCGTCCATGACGAGCTGATGCTGGACGGCAACGCGCGGCTGAACCTCGCCACCTTCGTCACCACCTGGATGGAGCCGCAGGCGGGCGTCCTGATGGGTGAGTGCCGGGACAAGAACATGATCGACAAGGACGAGTACCCGCGTACCGCCGAGCTGGAGCGGCGCTGCGTGGCGATGCTCGCCAACCTGTGGAACGCGCCCGATCCGGCGGCCGCCGTGGGCTGTTCGACGACAGGGTCGAGCGAGGCGTGCATGCTCGCCGGGATGGCCCTGAAGCGGCGGTGGGCCCAGCGGGCTGCGACACGAAAAGAGGGGGACCGCTACCCCGGGGCCCGCCCGAACCTCGTGATGGGCGTGAACGTCCAGGTCTGCTGGGACAAGTTCTGCAACTTCTGGGAGGTCGAGGCACGCCAAGTCCCCATGGAGGGCGACCGGTTCCACCTCGACCCGCAGGCAGCGGCCGAGCTGTGCGACGAGAACACCATCGGGGTCGTCGGCATCCTCGGGTCCACCTTCGACGGTTCGTACGAGCCGATCGCGGAGCTGTGCGCGGCACTCGACGAGCTCCAGGAGCGTACGGGCCTCGACATCCCCGTCCATGTCGACGGCGCGTCCGGAGCGATGATCGCGCCCTTCCTCGACGAGGACCTCGTCTGGGACTTCCGGCTGCCGAGGGTGTCGTCCATCAACACCTCGGGCCACAAGTACGGCCTGGTCTACCCGGGCGTGGGCTGGGCGCTGTGGCGGTCGCAGGCCGAGCTGCCGGAGGAACTCGTCTTCCGGGTCAACTACTTGGGCGGCGACATGCCGACCTTCGCGCTCAACTTCTCCCGGCCGGGCGCGCAGGTCGTGGCGCAGTACTACACCTTCCTGCGCCTCGGCCGCGAGGGCTACCGGGCCGTGCAGCAGACGACCCGGGACGTGGCCGGCGGGCTCGCCGAGCGGGTCGAGGCGCTGGGCGACTTCCGTCTGCTCACCCGGGGCGACGAGTTGCCGGTCTTCGCCTTCACGACGGCGCCCGAGGTGAGCTCCTACGACGTCTTCGACGTGTCCCGGCGCCTGCGGGAAAACGGCTGGCTGGTGCCCGCGTACACCTTCCCGGAGAACCGCCAGGACCTCTCGGTGCTGCGTGTGGTGTGCCGCAACGGCTTCTCGGTGGACCTCGCCGAGCTCTTCGTGGAGGACCTGAACCGGTTGCTGCCCGAACTGCGGCGGCAGACGCACCCGGTGACGCGTGACAAGGGGGCGGCGACCGGCTTCCACCACTAGGGAGGGCTGGAGAGCACTGAGACTGAGAGAGGTGGAGAGGGCCGGTGAGCGTTAGAGAAGGGCGGGGCGCCAGCGCTCGGGGACCGTGTCGCCGTACTCGATGGCGGTGGCGCCGATGAGGGTGGCCAGGTCGGCGAACTGGGCCGTGATCGCCTTGCGCAGCGCCGCGGTCGGCTTGGTGTCGGGCTCCAGGTACAGGCCTTCGACCAGCAGGACTCCCCGGCTCCGGTCGAAACGGGGTGAGGTCCGGCCGACCAGGCGGTCGCCGTGCAGGATCGGCAGCAGGTAGTAGCCGTACTCGCGTTTGGCCTTCGGCACATACATCTCGTTGCGGAAGGCGAAGCCCCACAGCCGTTCGGTGAGGCGCCGGTCGTTGATCAGGTTGTCGAACGGCGACAGAAGGGCGGTGCGGCCCTGCCAGTCGCCCGCGCGGACCGCCTCCAGTTCGGCCATCGCGTCGCTGTGCACGTACCAGGTCTCGGAGGCGGTGGGGGCGCCCTCGACCTTCACCGGTACGACGCGGCCCTCCTCGGTGAGGGTGCGCAGCACCTCGGGCAGGCCGTCGTACTTGCCGCGCAGGAAGTACTGCTTGATGTCCAGGGGGCGGGCGACGCCGAGGGCGCGCAGGGTGTGCTCCGTGGCCGCGGTGACCATCTCGCGCGGCGACAGCGCGACCCGGTCGGCGCCGGTCGGCAGACAGGCCTCCGGGAGCCCCCAGAGCCGTTGTCCCGCCTCACGCCCCGCCACCATGATCCGGCCCTGGAGCCAGAGGAAGGTCAGCATCCGCTCGACGTTGCGGCCCGCGGTCCAGCCGCTGGAGGGCCAGTCCATCACCGCGCGGTCCTCGAAGGCGTCGGTGGGCAGCGGGGCGCCCTCGCCGAGGCGGCGCAGTATGTGCTCGCGGAGCTCGTCGTTGGCCTCCATCCAGACCCTGGTGAGCGAAAGGTTCGCCGGGGGATAGCCGTCCATCGTCACCCGGTGGATCGGGTAGTCCTCGGTGAGGACGACGGCCGCCGCATGCGCCCAGTACTCGAACAGCCGGCGCTCCTGCCACCACAGGCCGGGGAGATGGGCCCCGGCCGCCGGGCCCAGGCGGCTCCAGACGAGTTCATGGCTCGGGGCGACGACGCTGACGGGGTCCAGTTGCAGATAGCGCAGCGACCGCAGGACGGTGCGCAGGCCGGCCGCGTCCGGCGACGGGCGGACCCCGGAGAGGTGCTGCCGCGACAGGGCCAGCCTGCGCGCCTCGGCCCGACTGATCGTCAGAAGCCGCTGGTGTGTGGGCATGACGGCGCTCCTCGCTCCGGAACCTGAGCCTGCGGGCGAGCGATATTATCGAACACTCAAGCGACTCGGGTGGGCGAATCGCCGCACGCTCGCCGCCGCGCGGAACGGTTTCGCGGCGCACGCACCGGGCGCGCTCACCGCGCATCCCCCGGATGCGGCTCCCCCGTCGCGTACGGGTTCTCCTCGCCCTCCTTGAGTACGCCCACGAACGGCTCGCCCTCCCCCGCGAAGGCGTAGGCCCCGCCCTCGATGCGCACGATCAGGCCGCGCGTCCACTCGGCGTCGGCGTCGGCGGAGTGGACCCACAGGTTCATGATCTCGCCGATGTGACCCAGCTGTTCGGGGCCGCCCTCGGGCACATAGTGCTCGGTCACGGCGGCCCGCCACTCCTCGATCTTCCGGATCCGCTCCCTCAGGAGTGCCACCGCCTCGTCCCTGGGCAGGTCGACGATGAAGCCGATGGCCGCCGACTTGACGTCCATCTTCTGGTCGTACGACGTCAGGGACTCGCGCAGCAGCGCCAGGAACTCCTCGGTGCCCTTGTCCGTGATCTCGTACTCGGTGCGCGGCGGGCCGCCCGCCGTGGAGGGCGCGATCTCGTGGGCGAGCAGCAGTCCCTGCTTCGCCATCTGCTTGAGCGCGTGATAGATCGAGCCGGGCTTGGCGTTGGACCACTCGTTCGCGCCCCAGTACTCCAGGTCGTTGCGCACCTGGTAGCCGTGGGCCCGCCCGTGCTGCCGGACGGCGCCGAGCACGAGGAGACGGATCGCAGACATGCGGTCCAGGTTATGACCTCAGTTTTCGGCGAGAGCGACCAGCTCAAAGGCCGTCTTTCCGTCCAGGGACTCACGGATGATGTCGGCGTGCCCCGCGTGCCGGGCCGTCTCGCGGATCAGGTGGAGTGCCAGCCAGCGCATCGAGACCCGCCCCTCGGGCGGGAACCACGGGTCGTTCGGCAGCGCGAAGGTGTCGTCGAGGCTGGGCACCGAGCGGAGAAACGCCTCCGTCTCGGCGGCGACCTTCTCCCAGTGCGCGAGCTCCGACTCGGCGCTCTCGTCGCCGACGAGCACAAAACACTCGTGCCAGTTCGACTCGTCCCGCTTGACGGCGGGCCGCTCGCCCTTGGCGCGGGCGATCCAGCCCTGCTCGACCTCGGTGACGTGCTTGAGCAGGCCGGAGAGCGAGAGCTCGCTCGCGCTGGGGCGCGAAGCCGCCTGCTCCTCGGTCAGCCCCAGCAGCGCCCGCCGGATGCCGCCACGCTGCTCCTCCAGGAAGGACAGCAGCGCCCCGCGCTCGTCGCCCTGCGTCTCCGCCGCTACGTGAGTGACCATGACCGGCCGCCTTTCATCGGTTCCTGTTGCCTGGCACCGATGAAGCTACGGGCCCTTGCGGTCAGCTTCTGTCCGCAAGGGCCCGGCGACGACGCAGAGTCTTCAGAACGGGAAGAAGCTCCGCCCGTGCTGCACCGAGATCCACTTCTGGGAGGTGAACGCCTCGACCGTCGCCTCGCCGTTCAGGCGGCCGATGCCCGAGTGCTTCTCGCCGCCGAAGGCGACCAGGGGCTCGTCGTGGACGGTGCCGTCGTTGACGTGGAACATGCCGGTGTCGATCTGCTTGGCGAAGGAGACACCGCGCTCGACGTCGGCGGTGTGGACGGCGCCGCTCAGCCCGTACGGGGTGTCGTTGACGAGGCGGACCGCCTCCTCCTCGCCGTCGAAGGGGACGAGGAAGACGACCGGGCCGAAGATCTCCTGCTGGAGGAGGGACGAGTCGGCGGGGACGTCGGTCAGGACGGAGGGCTCGACCAGGTTGTCGGTCGTCGTGCCGTGCACGAGGGCCGTGGCGCCCTCGGCGATCGCCTGGTCGACGGCGCCCGAGATCGCGTCCGCCTGCGAGGAGTTGATGACCGGGCCGATGATCGTCTGCGGGTCGCTCGGGTCGCCGACCTTCAGGGTCTTGACCTTGGCGACGAACTTCTCGGTGAACTCGTCCGCGATCGAGCGGTCCACGAGGACGCGGTTGGCGGCCATGCAGACCTGGCCCTGGTGGACGTACCGGCTGAAGACCGCCGCGTCGACCGCGTAGTCGATGTCCGCGTCGTCCAGGACCACCAACGCGCTGTTGCCGCCCAGTTCGAGGATCGCGCTCTTGAAGTGCGAAGCGCAGACGGTGGCGACGTGGCGGCCGACCTTGTCGGAGCCGGTGAAGGAGATGACCTTGGGGACCGGGTGCTCGATGAAGGCGTCGCCGATCTCGGCGATGTCGGTGATGACGACGTTGAGGAGACCGCCGGGGAGGCCCGCGTCCTCGAAGATCTTCGCGACCAGGGAGCCGCCGACGATCGGGGTGTTCTGGTGCGGCTTGAGGACCACGCCGTTGCCGAGCGCCAAGGCGGGCGCGACGGACTTCAACGAGAGGAGGAAGGGGAAGTTGAAGGGGCTGATCACGCCCACGACGCCGACGGGGACGCGGTAGACGCGGTTCTCCTTGCCGTCGATCGGCGAGGGGATGATCTTGCCCTCGGGACGCAGCGCCAGCTGGATCGACTCGCGCAGGAACTCCTTGGCGAGGTGCAGTTCGAAGCCCGCCTTGAGGTGCGTGCCGCCGAGCTCGGCGATGATCACCTCGGTGATCTCGGCCTCGCGCTCCTCGATGATCCTGAGGGCCTTCTCGAAGACCGCGCGACGGGCGTACGCGTTGGTCGCGCCCCATGCCTTCTGGGCGCGCTCGGCCGCGCGGTAGGCCTGATCGACCTCGTCCACCGTGGCTATGGTGATCGACGCCAGCTTCTCGCCGTCGTACGGGTTGAAGTCGATGATGTCCCAGGAGCCGGTGCCCGGGCGCCACTCGCCGTCGATGTACTGCTGGGCCAGGTCGGTGAAGTAGGACGACATGTGCTCCCTCAATCCCTGTGCTGCCGAAGCAGACATCCGATCACGGTCTGATCACGCGTCATCGTACTTGTGTTTCAAGGGAGTTGGAGAACACCTCCGGGCAGTCTGTGAAGACTCTCAGGAGAATGCCAGGGGCACTTTCAGGACAGCTGGAGCAGCCCCCTGAGCAGATCGCGGCTCTCCGACGGACCGGGGCTGTCCTGTTGCAGCTGCTTCAGCGCGCCCTCGTACTGCGTGACGTCCTCGCGCTTGTCCAGGTAGAGCGCGCTGGTGAGCTGCTCCAGATAGACGACGTCCGACAGGTCGGACTCGGGGAAGCTCAGAATGGTGAAGGAGCCGCTCTCGCCGGAGTGCCCGCCGAAGCTGAACGGCATGACCTGAAGTCGTACGTTGGGGCGCTCCGAGACCTCGATCAGATGCTGGAGCTGTCCGCGCATCACCTCGCGGTCGCCGTACGGGCGGCGCAGGGCGGCCTCGTCGAGGACGATGTGGAACTCCGGGGCGTTCTCGGAGACGAGGTACTTCTGGCGCTCCAGACGCAGCGCGACGCGCCGGTCGATGTCGGCGACGCTCGCGCCCTTCATACCGCGCGCGACGACCGCATGCGCGTACGCCTCGGTCTGCAACAGGCCGTGCACGAACTGTACTTCGTACACCCGGATCAGGTGGGCCGCGCCTTCGAGGCCGACGTAGGTCGGGAACCAGCTGGGCAGGACGTCGGAGTAACTGTGCCACCATCCCGCGACGTTGGCTTCCTTGGCGAGCGAGACCAGGGAGGTGCGCTCCGCCTCGTCGGCGATGCCATACAGCGTCAACAGGTCTTCGACGTCACGCGTCTTGAAGCTCACCCGTCCCAACTCCATGCGGCTGATCTTCGATTCGGAGGCACGGATCGAGTACCCGGCCGCTTCCCGGGTGATCCCGCGCGCCTCCCGCAGGCGCCGAAGATGTGACCCCAGCAGCATGCGCCGCACCACCGAGCCGCTCGACTCACCAGCGCTCACGTTCGTCCGCCTCCCCAACCGTCTTCAAGGGCCGAAGTCTGCCACTAAAACACTTCAAGCAGTACTCGTTCGATTACGGAAACGGAAAGTAGCCAAAGGAGCCGCACGGGAAGAGGTCAGAAGAGGGGCAACAAGAGGGAAGAAGGTGACAGAAGAAATGAGCAAGAAGCGGTAGAGGAAGGTCCAATTCGGGCGCGTGCACGTGCATCTGCCCTTGCATCTGCTGTACGCATTCGGAACCATGGTCCCCGCGCCACCGCTGCATCGCAACGACCGCGAACACCCGGGAGTGCCTCGCATGGGGACGAATGGATCGACCATGCTCGAGCCCTTACGGCAGGGACTTCCGCCGCTCGATCCCGCGGCTGTGTCCAACGCCGCTTCCTGCGCCCTGCCCCCTCGCTATGAAGCGGTGCGCGAAGCACGGCAGTTCACCCGCAGAACGCTCGACCAGTGGGACATCGGCGAACGCTTCGACGACGTCTGTCTGGTGGTCTCCGAGCTCGTCACCAACGCGCTGCGGCACGCACTGCCCTCGGACACGCCCCGGGACGACCAAGGCCCGCCCGTGCGGCTGCACTTGATGCGGTGGACCTCACGTCTGGTGTGCGCGGTGCGCGACCCCAGTCACGACAGCCCGGTCGCGGGTGACTCGGACGACTTCTCGGCGGAGTCGGGCCGCGGCCTGTTCCTGGTCGACTCGTTCGCCGACAGCTGGGGCTGGCACCCGCTCGCGGGCACCCTCAGCGGCAAGGTCGTGTGGGCGCTGTTCCGGCTGCCGCCGGCGGGGCCGGCCGCACTTCCGGCCGAATAGCGAACCGCGGCGCCTTTTGGCGCCGCGGTTCTACGCGCGTTACACACCGTTGAACGGCCATCGCGCTCGGTCGCGTACTCAGGGGCCCGTCATCAGCCCGCGATCAGGTGATCGAACTCGCCGTCCTTGATGCCCAGGAGCATCGCTTCGATCTCCGCACGCGTGTAGACGAGCGCGGGCCCCTCGGGGAACCGCGAATTCCGCACGGCCACGTCACCGCCGGGCAGCCGCGCGAACTCCACGCAGGATCCCTGCGAGTTGCTGTGCCGACTCTTCTGCCAGGCCACCCCATTCAGCTCGGTCGCGGCCATGCCGTTGTACACGTCATCCACGTCGTACACGTCGTGGTCCACAGGTCGCTCCCCGGTCGTGCAGTGGCTGAAGTGGCCATAGATGCAGTGGTCAACTGACCCGGATCATAGCTCTGTTCATGTGCAGATGCGTGGGCAGATGCACGTGCACGCGGGGTGGTCCTGCGGTTACAGCTTTTACCGGCCCTTGACTACCGGCTGCTGTTCGCTTGACTACGGCCTGCTGCTCGCCGGGCTGCATACGGAGTACGTCCGGCTACATCCGGTCCAGCGCCTGCCCCAGAGATCGCAGGACATGCGACCTCCAGCCCCCGTCCATGATCTTCCGCGCCATCATCTGTGCGGGATCGTCCGGATCGAATCCCTCGTGTACTAGGAACAGACGCGTACCGCGGCCTTCGTGTTCCAGTGTCCAAGTAATGGTCCAGTCCGCAGGATTGGCCGGATCGGTGTCCGCCCACCGGACGCGCAGCATCCGCTCCGGCTCGTACGCGAGAACCCGCACGTCAACGCTGCCGGAGAAGTTCGAGTTGGGCCGCGGTACGGACGTCAGCGTGTACTGGTGGCCGACTTCGAGCCGGAAGTTTTCCGACCCCTGCATCTGCCACTGCACGAGCAGCTCGGGCTCGGTGAGGGCGCGCCAGACCTTGGCGGGCGGGTGCGGGAGGAACTGGTCGACGCGGATGGTCGTCAGGTCAGTCTCTGGAACGGAGTTCATGTCTCGGCATCGTCGGGCATGCGGTCCAGGAGATCGCCGAGGCCCTTGAGCCTGTCGCGCCAGAACCGCTCGTACGGATGGAGCCAGTCCTGTACGTCGGCGAGCGGCGCGGCCTCCAGCCGGTAGATGCGCTGCCGTCCCGCACGCTCCTCCGACACCAGCCCGGCGTCCCGGAGCACCTTGAGGTGTTCGGAGAGGCTGGGACGCCGCATGTCGAAGTGGTCGGCCAGGGCCTGGACGGGCTGGGGCCCCTGCTCGCGCAGCAGGCGGAGCACCTCGCGGCGCGTGGCGTTGGCGAGCGCGGCGAAGATCTGGTCCTCGCGAGCGCCGGCCCCAACCTCGGCCCCAGTCCCGGTCACAGTCATGGCGCGCTCAGAAGCCTTCCTTCTCCGTGGCCTTCTTCGTGGCCTACTCCGTGATCAGCATCAGACCGTTGCCGTCCGGGTCGCGGAACGAGGCCATGCGGCCCCAGGGAAGGTCGTCGGGACCTTCCACCGCGACACCCGCGGCGGCGAGCCGCGCGCAGTCGGCGTCGACATCGGTCGTGACCAACATGATCCCCCGGGTCTCGCCGGGCGTAAAACCGCCCATCCCCGGACCCGAGAGCGTGAAGACGGTCTGCGCCCCCTTCGGGGCGACCTGGAGCCAGCGCCCGGGCGGCATGTCCAGGTCGGCGGTGACCTCGAATCCGAGTACGTCCGCGTAGAAGCGCAGGGCGCGGTCCTGGTCGGCGACGGGGAGGGTGACGAAGGAGGCGTGGGTGATGTTCATGAACCAAACGATAGGTAGGAGATTCCCTACGCGTCAACCGTAGGGAATCTCCTACCTATGAGTGGGGCCGCCACGTACGGCTGCGGCTGAGCGCGAAGGGGATCAAGACGGTCGACACGATCGGCGCCGAGGCCTCCGTGGCGAGGACTCGTGCCCGGGGAGTGAAGGTCTGATGGCGAAGCGGAGCGAGATCACGAAGAACCAGAGGCGCCATGAGTCCGTCGCGCGGTACGCCGCCCGGCGGGCCGAGCTGAAGGAGATCATCCGCAGGCCCTCGTCGGGCGCTGCCGAACGGCTCGCCGCCCAGGAGGAATTGTGCAGGCAGCCGCGCGACGCCGGCGCCACCCGTGTACGCAACCGGGACAGTGTGGACGGCCGCCCCCGCGGCTGCCTCCGCACCTTCGGCCTCTCCCGGGTGAATCTGCGGGAGAGGCGCAGGCGGGATTCCTCCCGGGGGTTCTCAAGTCCTCCTGGTAGCTTGCTGCGGTCGTTCCGGCGACCCGGCATCATCACCACCCTTGGGGGCTTCAGTGACTTCGGCGACTTCGGCGACGGCTTCGGCGGTCTTCCCGCGTCGGCAGGCGCGTATCGCGGCCGCGGCGGCGGGTCTGACGGCCGCGCTCGTGCTGACCGCGTGCAGCAGCGACGGCGGCGGTTCCGGTGACAAGTCCGCGAGTCCCAGCGCGTCCGCGAGCGGGACGGCCGACACCAGCGGCGGAACGGGGAGCAGCACGTCCCCCGCGGGCAAGCTGGCGGGCAGCTGGCTGGCGACGACCGACGGCAAGGCCGTGGCTCTGGTGATCACGGGCAAGCAGGCCGGGCTCTTCGCCACGGGGGGCACCGTGTGCAGCGGTACCGCCGGTGAGGAGTCGGGCATGCAGATGATCCATCTGACGTGCACGGACGGGAACAAGGACCGGGCCACCGGCATGGTCTCGAAGGTCGACTCCACGTCCATGCGGGTCAAGTGGGAGGGCTTCGGCCAGGAGATCTACACGAAGACCGAGGGCGGGCAGCTGCCGACGGGGCTGCCGACGGCGAGCCTGGGCTCCTGACCGGTTGTTCGGGCTCCTGACCCGTTGTTCGTCTACCGGCGGGCCGCGGAATTCTTCGGGTTCCGCGGCCCGTTCGCGTGTCCGGGCCCGCGGTCGCTCACCGTCATCGGAGGTACGGCGGCGTCGAGGGCCTCGGACAGTTCGACGAGGGAGTCCAGGAGGAGGCCCGCGCCCCGGCGGACGAACGCTTCGGGGCCGTCCTGCGGGACACCCTCGGCGTCCCAGGCCTCCAGGGCCTCGCGGACGGCGTCCCAGCGCGGCACGCGGCGCTCCCGTACGGCCCTCGCGCCCTGGTGGGTGGCCTTGCGCAGGGCCTCGGCGAAGCGGGCGGCGGCCGGGACGGGGGGCGCGTCCCGGTCCGGGAGGTGGGCCTCCAGGAGCATCGCGACGCGGCCCATCTGGGCGAGGGCGTCCTCGGTGTCACGGGCCGCGGTGCGGGACAGGCCCCGGTGGCGTACCGGCTCCTGCTGGGCGCGGGCCACGGCGGTGTGCCAGGCCGCGCGGGCGGTGCGCGAGGCGAGGAGGGCCTCGCGCACGTCGCTGCGGGCCCGTGGGTCGGCGATGGGGGTCCCACCTGCTCGAGCGAAGTCGAGAGCTTGGGGGAGGGTGACGGCGGCGGCGGCGTAACGGCCCTGCGCGGCCAGCCAGTCGGCGAGGCGGGTGCGCAGCCGCGGTGTCTCCCAGGCCGGGTAGACCGCGTACGCCAGCATCGCCAGCAAGCCGCCGAGCAGGGTGAGCAGCACGCGCTCGGGGACCGTCTGCGTCCACTGCTCGCCGCCCATGCCGAGCAGGAAGACGACGTACGCGGCCACGCAGGCCTGGGCGGCCACCTGACCTGTGCGCATCAGCAGGTACATCAGCCCCGCGCTGATCACGGCGAGGCCGCCCGAAAGGTACGTTCCCGGGTTCGCCACCTGTACGACCCCCGTGGCCAGCGCCACCCCGACGAGCGTGCCGGCGAAACGGGCGACCGCGCGGCTGTACGTCTGCGAGAAGTCCGGGCGCATGATCATGACCGAGGCCAGGGGTGCCCAGTAGCCGTGGCCCAGGGGGAGCCAGCTGCCGAGAAGGTAGCCGACGGCGGCCACCGCGGAGACGCGGGTCGCGTGACGGGTGATCTGGGAACCCCGGTGGAGCTCCTTGCGCATGGCCTTGAGGGCCACCGGGATGAGGCGCGGGAGCGTGGGGCGGAGGAGGGGGGCGGCCCCGCCGGGGTCACCCGCGGAGCCTCCCGCCGCGACGCCTCCCGTCGTGGCGCCCGCCGCTACGCCCCCCGTCGTGGCGCCCGCCGTCTCCACCACGTCCTGGATCAGCGTCCCGAGCCGCGTCGCCGCCCGGTACGGCGGCCCCGTCAGGATCGCCCCGGTGTCCGGGGTCTTGAACGCGGCGACCGCGCCCGGCGGAAGGGACACCGGAGTGCCGTGGCGGACGGCGTGGGCGGCGACGTCCAGGGTGGCGGCCGCGGCGTCGAGGAGTTCGCGGACGCGGTCGCGTTCGGGACCCTCGGGGGGTACGCCCATCGCCGGGTCGGCGAGGGAGGCGAGGACGGGGCGGATGCGTTCGGCGAGGCCCCGGGTGCCGTGGAGCTCGGCGGGGCGGTGGCGGGCCTGGCGCGGGGTGACGGCGGCCGCGTTGCGGGCCTCCATCAGCGGGAGCGGGTCGAAGGGCGCCACCGGGTCGTGGCGCAGCCGGCGCGCGTAGTCCGCCTCGGCGGCCAGGGCGTCGGCCAGCGCGTCACGGTGGGGACCCCAGCGCCGTACGGGAAAGAGCACGACCAGGGACGCCTGCACCACCCCGCCCGCGATCATCATCGCGCCGTGGCCCGCCGCCTCCGCGACCGAGGTCGGCAGCGTGACCGTGACCAGCATGATCGCGACGTTGGAGGTGGCGATCAGGCCGATGGTCGGGCCCGCCGCCCAGCTCAGCCCGGCCAGGAACGTCCACACCACCAGCAGCGCCAGGAACAGGACCAGGTGGGAAATGGTGAGATAGCCGACGAACGTGGAGACGGCGAGGCTCGCGCCCGAGGCGAGCGCCAGCTCGGGACGCGGCCGCCAGCTGCGCTGGAACGTCGCGATCGCCGCCTGGAACGCCCCGAACGCCCCGCCCGCCGCCGCCCCGGGCCCGAACGCCCACAGGCTCACCGCGATCACCAGCGCGAGCCCGGCGGCGCCGCGCAGCGCGACCAGCGGTTCAAGACGCTTCCGCTCGATCGTCAGCCCCGAGCGGGTGGTCTCCTTCAGCGCCCGGAGCCAGCTCATTCCGTCAGCGTACGGGAGGTTTCAGGGTATTTACGGCCTATGAGATGCGTATGGGCCGGGGGCCGCGGAACGCGCGCGCACCGATCTGCGTGATGATCCATGAGCACCGCCACAACCTCAGGGGAACACCATGCGCGCTCTACCCATCGCCGTCACCGTCCTCGCGGCGGCCCTCGTCCTGACCGCCTGCGACGACAGCGGCGACGGCAGCAAGAAGGCCTCCGACGCGTGCAGCGCCGACCAGGTCGGCATGCAGGTCGGCCCGGCCAACACCGCCCCGGCCGCCGGAGACACCGGCGACATCCCCGTCACGATCACCAATCGCAGCAGCACCTGCACGCTGAAGGGCTTTCCGGGCCTGGAAGTGCAGGGCGGCGGCGTCTCCACGGACATCGTCGCGGACAAGTCCGCGAAGCCGGTGAAGCTGACCCTGGCGGAGAACGACACCGCGTCCTTCACCATCACCTACGTACGGGGCAAGGCGGGCGACGCGAAGAGCCTCGACACGAAGACGCTGAAGATCAGCCTGCCCGGCGCCACCGCCTCGCAGACCTTCCCCTGGTCGTACGGCGCCATCGCGGGGAAGGGCGACGCGGGCACCCTGAACGCCTCCGTGAGCCCGTTCCAGCACGCGGGCGACTGAGCGATTGAGCCGCCGGCTCCTGCGTCACGGCAGGAGCCGTCGGCTCTCGCGTCACCGCAGCGGTGGCCGTCCCCTGACCTGCGCCCGGTCCGCCGCCGCGGCCCCTTCCTGCCACCCGGCCGCGTCATTGACCCCGCGCATCCGGGTGGTCACCGTTTCCGGGAACATCCGCTCCATGTGGTCCGCGACCGCCACGTCGCGGGCCACCAGCACCGGCAGCAACGCGCCCTCCGTGGCCGTCACCTGGCCCTCGGCGGCGGACGCCAGCCGGTCGCCGATCCGGTGCGCGTACGCGGCGAGGAAGGACTGCCGGAAGGTCTTCGTACGCTTGCGGCCACCGGCCCGCTGTGCCGCCTCCGCCTTGGTCATCGCGGTCGTGGCCTGCACCAGCAGCGAGGTGTAGAGGAGCTCGACCGCCTCCAGATCGGCTTCGAAACCGACGACCGTCGAGAAGCCGAGGGATTCGTTCCACACGGCCCGGCAGCGGTTCGCCCCGGCCACCGCGTCCAGGAGCACCGCCTTGGCCGTCTCGTACGGCGACTCGACCCCGATACGGCAGGCGCCGGGCGCGTCCTTGGCGTGCGTGCGCGCCGCGAGCAGCGCCTCGTCGATGCTGTGTCGCGCCATCAGCTCCTGCGCCTTGGCGCTCAGCGCCTCCGCCTCCTCCGGGAACCCGGTCGCCTCGGCCTTCGCGAGCAGCGCGCGGATACGGGTGAGCATGCGGGAGTCCTGGGCAGCCGCCTGCCGGGGCGGGTCGAGGGGCTCGAGGGGCTCGATGGAGGGCAGGCGGAGCAGCAGCCGGTACAGCTCCAATACGGCGGTGGCGTAGGAGAAGCGGTCGGTGCGGGGTGCCCTGGACCCGGCCTTCAGCTCTTCGAGCTGCGCCGCCCAGCGCGGGCCCCGCGGCTCGCGGTTCCCCGCGAGAATCAGCGCCGACACCAGGCGTACGTGTACGTCGTCCAGCTCGCGCCGCACGAACCGTACGAGGTCGGCGGGCTGCCAGCCCCGGCGCCAGGCCGCCGCGACGAACTCCTCGCCACGTCGGGCGAGTTCGGCGTCGGACGCGAGGTCGGCCGCGAGCAGTGAGGCGCCCGTGTCGAGGGTCGCGTCGGTGTCGGCGTAGAGCGCGGCCTCG
The DNA here is from genome assembly GCF_055569295.1 of Streptomyces sp. NPDC029292. Lineage (NCBI taxonomy): Bacteria > Bacillati > Actinomycetota > Actinomycetes > Kitasatosporales > Streptomycetaceae > Streptomyces > Streptomyces sp. NPDC029292. Next base: position 222,050 of record NZ_JBVHXR010000011.1, on the reverse strand, counting down.
AAGGCGCGCTCCACGGTGCTGGACGTACTGCTGCTCATACGTCGATCGTGTCACGGGCCCGGGTATGCCTGGCCCTACCCCCGGGACGCCCCCTGGTGGTCGTGTGCGCGGGCGCGGCGGACGGTTCGCTGGAGGGCATGACGACCACAGCCGTACGTATCCGATCGCTGCGCCGTGACTACGGCGCCGTCGCCGCCCTGGACGGGGTCGACCTGGACTTCGCCGCCGGGACCTTCACCGCCGTGATGGGCCCCTCGGGGTCGGGCAAGTCGACCTTGCTGCAGTGCGCGGCAGGCCTTGACCGGCCGAGTTCCGGGACGGTGGCCGTCGACGGGGTCGAGCTGGCCGGGCTGAGCGCACGCCGGCTGACGCTGCTGCGGCGGGAGCGGATCGGGTTCGTGTTCCAGTCCTTCAATCTGTTGCCGTCCCTGACCGCCGCGCAGAACGTGGCGCTGCCGCTGCGGCTGGCAGGGCGCCGCCCGTCACGGGCGGCGGTGCGCGAGGCGCTGGCCCGGGTGGGGCTGGCCGACCGCGCCGGGCACCGGCCGTCGCAGTTGTCGGGCGGGCAGCAGCAGCGAGTGGCGCTCGCGCGGGCGCTGATCACCCGCCCGGCGGTGCTCTTCGGCGACGAGCCGACGGGGGCGCTGGACACCGGCACCAGCCGTGAAGTCCTGTCGCTGTTGCGGGAGTTGGTGGACCGGGAGGGCCAGACCACGGTCATGGTCACGCACGATCCGGTGGCCGCCTCGTACGCGGACCGGGTGGTGTTTCTGGTCGACGGGCGGGCGAGCGGGGAACTGGCGGAGCCCACGGCGGAGGGCGTCGCCCGTCGGATGGCGGGGCTGGAGCGTGCCGCGACCGGGCCGGAGCGTGTGCCGTGCTGACCTTGCCCCTCTCGCCCCCTTCACCCTCCTTGCCCTCCTTGTCCTCCTTGTCCTCCTTGCGCACCCGCTGGGCCTCCTTCCTCGGCTCCTTCGTCGCCGTCGCGCTCGGGGTCGCCGTGATGACGGCGATGGGGCTCGGCCTCGCCGCCACCCTCGACGCGCCCGCGCGGCAGCCGACCCGGTTCGCGTCCTCGCCCGTCGTGGTGATGGGCCGGGACACGCTCACGGTGGAGGTACGGCGGGGACCGGGCACCGCGCTCGTGTCGGGGAAACTGGCGCATCCACACCCTGTGGACAGTGAACTGATCGGCGAGCTGAGGGCGTTGGGGCCCGTACGGCTGGACGGTGCGGCGCGGGACGCGGTCGGCGTCGACGCGCCCGCCGCGGCCGTACGACAGCTCGTCGGCGACCGTGCCCGGGTCCTCACCGGCGACGACCGCCACCGGGCCGACCCTTCCGCCGCGCGCGATGCCGAGGCGTTGACCGGGGTCAACGCCCTGCTGGGCACGGCGGCCGGGGTCACGACCTTCGTCTCGGTCTTCGTGACGGCCTCGACGTTCGCCTTCGTCGTGGCCCTGCGGCGCCGGGAGTTCGGGCTGCTGAGGATGGCCGGGGCGACACCCGGGCAGGTGCGGCGGCTGCTGCTCGGGGAGGCGGTCGCGGTGGGGCTCGCGGCGTCGGCGGCGGGGTGCGCGCTGGGGGCGCGGGCGGCGCCGTGGCTCCTGCGGGCGCTGGTGGACGGCGGGGTGGCGCCGTCATGGCTCACGCTGCGCGGGTCGGTGAGCCGGCCGTACCAAGTCGCCTTTTGTACCGGCCTGTTGGTGGCATTGGCCGGTGCGTGGACGGCCTCGCGGCGGGCGGGGCGGATCAGTCCCGTGGAGGCGCTGCGCGAGGCGTCCGTGGACACGGGTGTGATGCCGTGGTCGCGACGGGTGATCGGCTGCGGGCTGCTCGCCGTCGGACTCGGGCTGCTGGCCTGGACGCTGGGGACGGACCCGGCCGCACTGCTCAAGCGGAAGACGTACGCGACGCAGCCGATGGTCCTGGTCTCGGCGGTGGCCGCGCTCGCGCCCCTGCTGGTCCGTCCGGTCGTACGACTGCTGCCCCTGCGCCGGCTGCCCGGCGCGAGCGGGCTGTTGATCCGTGAGAACGCCCTCGCGTCCGTACGGCGCACGGCCGCCGTGGCGGCTCCCGTCCTGGTGACGGTCGCGCTGGCGGGCTCACTGCTGGGGTCGGCGGCGACGGTGACACAGGCGAAGGCGACGGAGGCGCGGGAGCAGACTCGGGGTCAATTCATCGTCACCGGCGCGGACTTGCGGGCGGTGCGGATGCCCGGGGCCACCGTGTCGGCGACCGCGTCCACGGCGGTCTTCGTACGGGAGGAGGAGACCGCTCTCGTACGGTCCGACGCGCGGGCGGTGAGCGATGTGGCGGCGTTCGCGTCGGTGTCCCGGCTGCCGGTGGTGGCGGGCGACGTACGCGATCTCGACGACCGTTCGATCATCGTCAACGAGGAGTGGGAGCGGCACGAGGTGGGCTCCTGGGTCCGGGTCCGGCTCGGGGACGGCCGGCCCGCCCGGCTGCGGATCGTCGCGGTGCTGGCGCGGGGCACCGGGGACAACGGGGCGTATGTCACCTCGGCGAACGCGCCGGGGGCCTCGGTCGACCGCCTCGATGTGCGGGTGGCGGCAGGCGCCGACCGGGCGGAGGTCGCGGCGGCGCTCCGGCCGTCCGGGGGGACGGTGCGGTCTACCGCGGCCTGGCTGGCCGCCACCCACCCGCGCACCGGTCCACAGACCCGCCTCGGGCTGCTGGTGGTCCTGGGCATCGCCCTTGTCTACGCCGCAATCTCCCTCGCCGGGACCCTGCTGATGGCGACCTCCGCGCGGGGTACGGAGCTGCGGTCCCTGCGGCTCGCGGGGGCCACCCGGGGGCAGGTGCTCCGGGTCGTCGCGGGCGAGGCGGTGGTGGGGGTCGGCGTGGGAGCGGTGCTCGGGGGTGCCGTCGCCGGGGTGAACCTCGCGGGGCTGGCGGCGGCGCTCGGGCGATTGTCGGCGCCGGTCGGGGTCGCCGTGCCCTGGGTGGAGGTGGGCGGGTGCGTGGGGGTCTGCCTGGTGATCGCGGGGGTGGCTTCGGTGGCGGGGGCTTGGCGGGTGGCTCGGGGGTGAGGCGACCGGCCGACGCACCGCCGCGGAGGAGGCCGGCGGCTGACGCACCGCGGCGGCGGAGACCAACGGCTGACGCACGCCGGCGGAGGAGGCGACCGGCTGACGCACCGCGTCGGACGCCGTTGTCAGACCCTCCTGCGAGACTCGGATTCATGACCGAGCGGTGGGCCCTCGCGCCGACCGAGGACGGTGGCGCGGAGGTCGCCGTCCTCGGCCCCGACGGGCTGCCCGTCGGCCCGGTCCGCAGGGAGCCGGATCTCGCGGGGGCCGTGCGGTCGCGGCCCGATGTGAGCCGCTGGGTCTGGCGGTCCACGGCCGACGTCTATCCGCGTCTGCTCGCCACGGGGGTGCGAGTGGAGCGGTGTTACGACGTCGAGGCCGCCGAGACCCTGCTGCTCGGCCACGAGGGGCGGCTCGGCGAGCCCCGGTCGGCGGCCGCCGCGCTGGCCCGGCTGCGCGGCGGCCCCGTACCGCCCGATCCGCCCCAGCGCTCCGCCGAGCCCGGTTCGCAGTCCTCCCTCTTCGAACCGCGCCCGGTCCACCTGCCGCTGACGGATCTCCTGGAGGTGTACGCGGACCAGCAGCGCCGCCATCACGCGACCGCGCACCCGGACCGGATGCACCTGCTCACGGCGGCCGAGTCGGCGGGGATGCTGGTGGCCGCCGAGATGAACGGAGCGGGGCTGCCGTGGAGCGCGGCCGTCCACCGCGAGGTCCTGCACGAACTGCTCGGGGAGCGCTACGCGGGCGGCGGCGAGCCCCGGCGCCTCGCCGAGCTCACGGACGAGATCTCGGCGGCCTTCGGCAGACGGGTCAGACCCGACCTGCCCGCGGACGTCATCAAGGCCTTCGCGCAGGCCGGGATCAAGATCAAGTCCACCCGGCGCTGGGAGATCGAGTCCCTCGACCATCCGGCCGTGAAGCCGCTGGTCGAGTACAAGAAGCTGTACCGGATCTGGGTCGCACACGGCTGGTCCTGGCTGCAGGACTGGGTGCGGGACGGGCGGTTCAGACCCGAGTACCTGCCGGGCGGGACGGTCACCGGGCGATGGGTGACGAACGGCGGCGGGGCCCTCCAGATCCCCAAGGTGATCCGGCGCGCGGTCGTCGCCGACCCCGGCTGGCGGCTCGTCGTGGCCGACGCCGACCAGATGGAGCCCCGGGTGCTCGCGGCGATCTCCCGGGACCCCGGCCTGATGGAGGTCGCGGGCCGCGAGAGCGACCTCTACCAGTCGGTGTCGGACCGGGCGTTCGCCGGTGACCGGGCCCAGGCGAAGCTCGCCGTCCTGGGGGCCGTGTACGGACAGACCTCCGGAGACGGCCTCAAGAACCTCGCCCTGCTGCGCCGCCGCTTCCCCAAGGCCGTGGCGTACGTGGACGACGCGGCGCGCGCGGGCGAGGAGGGGCGGCTCGTCCGGACCTGGCTGGGCCGCACCTGTCCTCCGGCGGTCGGCGCGTCCGACGCCGCTTCGGAAGAGGCGGGCATCCCGCAGGACGAGCCCGCCGAGACCACTCCCGACCAGGGCTGGATCCCCGGTTACGCCTCCTCCAACTCCCGCGCCCGCGGCCGTTTCGCCCGCAACTTCGTCGTCCAGGGCAGCGCCGCCGAGTGGACCCTGCTGGTGCTCGCCGCGCTCCGCCGCACCTGCGCGGACCTCGCGGCCGAGCTGGTCTTCTTCCAGCACGACGAGGTGATCGTGCACTGCCCCGCCGAGGAGGCCGACACGGTGGTGACCGCGATCCGCGACGCCGCCGACCTCGCGGGCCGCCTCACGTTCGGCCGGACACCGGTGCGTTTTCCGTTCACGACGGCCGTGGTGGAGTGCTACGCGGACGCGAAGTGATTACCGGGCGCGCTCCGCAAGGAGTTCCCTCAGCTCCCCCACCACCGGGGTGTCCGTCCCGTCCAGCGCTTCGAGGGCCAACTCCCACTGCTCGCACGCCCCTTCGGCATCTCCCCGCATCCGCAGCAGCAACCCCCGCTGATGCCGGGCGAGCCCCCCGGTGTACCGGTCGGCGCGGCGGTCGGCCCGGCACAGCAGCAGATCGCACTCGCCCGCGGCCCGCTCGCCGTGCCCCACACCGCGCAGGGCGCGCACCAGCCCGAGCCGGGTCTGCGACTCGCCGTGCCAGTCGCCGTGGCTGCCGAGAATGCGCAGGCTCTCCTCGAAGTGCGGTACGGCGGCGGCGGGTTCGCCGAGGGTGAGATGGGCGTAGCCGATGTTGCAGTGCGCGGAGTGCCGGACGATGAAGTCACCGATGGTCTCGCCGAGCGCGAGGCTCCGCTTGTGGTGGTCGATGGCGGCCCGGGGGTCGGTGTGCTCGTACAGGTTGCCGAGGTGGCTGTAGGTGACGGCCTCCGTGTGCGGGTCACCCAACTCCCGTGAGAGTTCGAGGCTTTGCAGCAGGGCGTCGCTGGACTCGGTGTAGCGGCCGAGCCCCTCGAGGAGCATGCCGCGGTTGTTCAGACCCCGCCGCACCCACGACAGGACCCCGAGCCGGCGCCAGATCGCCAGCGCCTCGTCGTTCAGGGCGAGGGCGTCGCTCGCACGGCCCGTCATGAAGTGCAGCCCCGCGAGGTCCCCGAGCGCGTACGCCTCGGCCGCCTCGTCCCCGAGCCGCCGTGCCGCGCCGAGCGTGGCCCGCTGGAGGACCTCCAGCTCGGCGACGCGGCCGCTGCGCTGGACGTACGGGTTGAACAGCCGCACCAGGACGGGAACGTACGCGGACGTCTCCGCGTACCGTTCCACCAGCGCGACCACGTTCTCCAGCTCCAGATCGCCCCAGGCGAAGGCCTCCTTCGCGGAGCAGAACGGCGGCGTGGCCGCGGCGTCCGCCGCGTGCGGGTCCGGCTGCGAGGCGGTCGCCCGGCCGCGGTCCTCGCGGTCGAGACCGGGCTCGACGATCGCCTCGAGAGCGCGCGCGGCGACACCGGCGTACCAGCGCAGGGCGCGCTCGGACACGTCAGGAGTGTGGTCGTCAGAGGTGCCCTCGCCGGACCTCCGGCACTCGACCGTCCCCGCGATCTCCCGGGCGAAGTCGCGGACGAGGTCGTGGGGTGCGTAGCGGCCGTACGCCGTCTCCTCCAGGAGGGCGACGTCGACGAGCCGGTCGAGGGCGGCCTCGGCACGGCGTTCGTCCGTGCCGGAGAGACGGGCGAGGAGGGGTGCCCCGTACGCGGGCAGGTCGAGCGCGCCGATACGGCACAGGGCGAGCGCCGCGTCCCGGTCGGCCTCCCGCTCGGAGGCGCGCAGCGCGTCATGGGCGACGGCGAGTGACCTGCGGACACTCAGGTCGTCGTATTCCAGGTGGTGCAACCGCCCTTCGGTGGCGGTCAGTTGACCGGCGAGCGCGTCCGGCGTGAGCGCGCCGCGCGCGGCGAGGCGGGCGGCCACGACACGGAGGGCGAGCGGCAGCCGTCCGGTGAGTTCGACAAGGGGATGCTCGCCGTCGAGCCCGTCCTCCCGCCCGGAGACCGCGCGGAGCAGCGCCGCGCTGTCCTCGTCGGACAGCGGTGCCAGCGGGAAACGGTGGGCGCCGTCCAGCGCGGTGAGCGGCGAACGGCTCGTCACGATCACCGCGCACCCCGTGCCCGCGGGCAGCAGCGGCCGCACCTGCGCGGCGTGCGCGGCGTCGTCGAGCACCATCAGCGTGCGCGTCGGCGCGAGCATCGACCGGAGCAACGCGGCTGCCGCGTCCGGGTGTTCGGGGATCCGGCGCGGCTCGGCGCCGAGGTCGCGCAGGAGGGCGGCGAGCGCCTGTCCGGAGGAGAGCGGGGTCATGCCGGGGGTGGCCCCGTGCAGGTTGACGTACAACTGGCCATCGGGGAAACGTTCCCGCAGTCCATGGGCCGCGTGCAGGGCGAGCGCGCTCTTGCCTACGCCGGCCATGCCGCTGATGACGGCGATGCCCGGCCCGGTGGTCCCGCGCGCGCCATTCGTGTCCAGGGTCAGCCGGAGTGCCTCACGGATGTCTCCGCGGCCGGTGAAATGGGCGGGTGGGGGCGGGAGTTGGGCAGGTCTGGGCGGGGGCTGCTCCGTCGGCGGGACGGCGGTGTCCTGCTCTGCTCGGCCGGAGCTTTCGGTGCGGGTGTCCGGGGGCGCGTCGCGGTCCCGGTCCCGGTCGCGGTCCCGGTCCCGGTCGCGCTCGCGCTGCCGGTCGCGGTCCCCATCCCGGTCCCCGTCCCGACTCCGGCCCTGGCCTCGATCCCGATCCCGACTCCGGTCCCGGTCCCGCTCCCGCTCCCGCTCCCAGTCACGGTCCCGAAGAATCTCCAGGTGCGCCTCACGCACGGCGGGGCCCGGCTCCACGCCGAGCTCCTCGACCAGGCGGGCGCGCAGATCCCGGTGAACGGCCAGCGCCTCGGCCCGACGGCCGGTGCGGTGCAGCACGAGCATCAGGAGCCGGTGGAAGGCCTCACGGAACGGGTACTCGGCGACGAGGGCGGCCAGTTCGGGGGCGAGGCGGTCGAGCCGGGCGATCCCGGAACCGACCAGGCCCGCGGTCCCGAAACCACCGACCGACCCAGAGGATCCAGCACCGCCGACCGACCCAGAGAATCCAGCACCATCGACCGTCCCGGAGGATCCGGCACCGCCGACCGACCCAGAGAATCCAGCACCATCGACCGTCCCGGAGGATCCGGCACCACCGACCGACCCAGAGAATCCGGCATCACCAGCTGTCCCTGCGGACCCGGGCCCCCCAGCCGTCGCCAAACGCCCAGCCGTCCCCAGCCCTCCGGCACTACCCGAACTCCCTGCACCCCCGATGCCCCCGGCACCCCCGATGCCCCCGGCACCCCCGATGCCCCCGGAACTCCCGACACCCGCCGCCCCCGCAAGCTGCAGCTCAGCCTCGTACCGCCACTCCAGAACGAGCAGCCGCGCCTCCTCCAGGCGCTGGACGAGCGCGTGCGCACCGGGCTCGGTCGGGACCCCGCTCAGTGGTGTGCCGCGCCACAGCGCGAGCGCGGAGGTGGATGCGCTCAGCGCCCGCTCCCAGTCGCGCCCGGCATGCGCGGCGCGCGCGCCCATGACGTGGTGTTCGAAGACGCGGACGTCCAACTCGCCCTCGCCGACCCGCAGAACGTAACCCGGCGGCACGGCGCGCAGCCGCTCGGGATCGCCGAGGAGGCGCCGCAGCCGCGTCACGTGGTTCTGCAGCGATGCCTGAGCGGACGCCGGTGGCGCCCCGCCCCACAGCGCGTCCTTGAGGACGTCGACCGAGACGACCCGGCCGGGCTCCAGGAGCAACGCGACCAGCAGGGCGCGCATTTTGCCGCTGCCGATCGACCGGACGTCGCCGTCGGCGTCGTACAGGACCGGCGGCCCCAGCAGCCCGAACCGCAGCCCGTCCCGCATCACGCCGACCCACTGCCTTCCCGCGCGGCCGTTCCGACCGCACCCGCGGCGACTTCGCGCCTTCTTACGGCGACTTCGCGCCGACCGACTCTCGGCTCACAAGAGAAACCGTTGGCCATATGTTAGCGATCCGTTGGCGCGACCTGATGTGATCAATCCATCGGATCTGGCCCGACGGCGCGCGCGTACGACGCGTAACTCGGGGGAGTGTCGCCGCCGCGGCCGGATCCGGGGACGCGAGAGGCCCCGGTCGTCGGAGGTGAGCGACCGGGGCCTCCGTCTGTCCGCAACGTCCTGAAGCGAAACCGCTGTTCAGATGACGGGCGGCCGCCCGAGCCGAGTGAGCCGCCACACGGTCCCCCACCGCATCGGCCGCCGCTCCCCGCCGGACTGCCTGAGCCCCTCCGCGAACCCGCCGAACCAGGCCCGCAGTCCACCCACGGACCTGGTCCGTACCAGGGTGAGCAGCACCCAGATCCCCAAGTGCACGGGAATCAGCGGGAGGGGCAGCCGCCGGCGGGTGAGCCAGACCCGGTTGCGGGCGGTCACCCGGTGGTAGATGGCGTGCCGGGCGGGCGAGGTCTTCGGGTGCTGGAGCAGCAGCGCGGGCTCGTACAGCACGGTCCACCCGCCGTCGATGGCACGCCAGGCCAGGTCGGTCTCCTCGTGCGCGAAGAAGAACTCGGCGGGCCAGTCACCGATCTCGGCGAGCATCGGCATCGAGAGCGCGTGACCGCCGCCGAGGAACCCGGTGACCGGTCCTCCCCGCATCGGATCCCTGGCCCCGACCCGGGGCACGTGCCGCCGCTGGGTCTCGCCGTTCTCGTCGGCGATCCGGAATCCGACGATGCCGAGCCGCGGATCACCGGCGTACAGATCGCGCACCCGCCGCAGCACATCCCCGTCGACGAGCAGCCCGTCGTCGTCGAGTTCGACGACGACGTCCACATCCGCCAGCTCCCGCAGCCGCTGGAGCGCGACATTGCGCCCGCCGGGGCACCCGAGGTTCTCATCGACCTCGATGGTGGTCACTTCGCCGGGCAGCCCGAGGCGCTCGCCGAACTCGGGCAGCGGACACCCGTTGCCCACGATCACGATCCGGGCGGGCGCGACATCCTGCTTGGCCACGGAGGCGAGCAGCGCGTCGACCTCAGCGGGCCGATTGCCCATGGTCACCACTGCGACGGCAACCCGCGGCCCCTCCTCCGCCTGTGACACGACAACCACTCCATCCCGGCCGACGACTGTGCCGCGATGCTAGCCGTTCACCGGAATTTGCCTTCACGTACGCCCCGTTGTGCGCCCTCAAGAGCCCGGCACGGGTGCGCACTCGCACGACCGCGGAGTGCGCACCCGTACGGCATCAGCCCGAGTACGAGCCCCTGACCTCGAAGTGCTCCACCGACGGCGGACCGGCCAGCCAGTCCTTCACCCCCGCCTGGAACTCCCGGAACTCCGCAACGGCGGGAAGCGGATTCTCGACACCGTCCGCGATCTCGAGCTCCGCGACGTACGTGACCCCGTCGGGAAGCCGGTACGAGGCATAGCGCACCCCCGCGGGCTGCTCCCGCGCGATGGCGGTGAACATCTTCCCCAGAGCCTCTTCGAGCTCCCCGACGAATTCGGGCTTCACCGTGGACCGCACCATCAGAACAGTCATCTCGTCATCTCCCTCTGCCAACGCAAGGGCACCGTGGGTGGCGCCATCTCCTTGACGCACGCGGTGGCGGACATGTGACAGCCCGCGTTTCCGGGTTCATGCTGGTGAACAGCAGCCGCGTGTTCGTCGACCGGAGGGCGCCATGGGTCTGCCCACTGTCCCGGTCCCGCCCGCAGCGCCCTCCCCGCCGGGACCGGGAGTGACGGACAAGGGGCTCAAGGGCGGTGCGCTGGGGCTCTTCTCCAGCACGGTGATCGGCCTGGCCTCCACCGCTCCCGCCTACAGCCTCGCCGCGACCCTCGGGGTCATCGTCGGGATCGTGGGCTTCCAGTCCCCGATCGTGGTCATCCTCGCCTTCGTCCCGATGTTCCTGATCGCCTACGGCTACAAGGAGCTCAACCGGGCGGACCCCGACTGCGGCACCACCTTCACCTGGGCCTCCAGGGCCTTCGGCCCCCGCACCGGCTGGCTGGGCGGATGGGGCATCGTCGCCGCCGACATCATCGTGATGGCCAACCTGGCCCAGATCGCAGGGGCGTACGGCTTCCAGCTCGTGGGCGCGGACGGGCTCGCCCAGGACACCTTCTGGGTCACCGTGGTCGGCGTGGTGTGGATCGCCGTGATGACGCTGATCTGCTACATCGGCATCGAGATCTCGGCCAATCTGCAGAAGGTGCTGCTCACCATCGAGATCGTGGTGCTCTTCCTGCTGGCCGTCACCGCGCTGGTCAAGGTGTACGGGGGAACGGCGCCGAGCGTCTCGTCGGAGATCTCGTGGTCGTGGTTCAACCCCGCCCGGATCAACTCGCTCGACGACCTCACCAAGAGCGTGCTCGCCGGTGTGTTCATCTACTGGGGCTGGGACACCGCCGTATCCGTCAACGAGGAGACCGTCGACCGCGATCGCACCCCGGGCCGGGCGGCGGTCATCTCCACCGTCATCCTGCTGCTCGTCTACGTCATGATCACCACGTCCGCACAGGCCTTCGCCGGAGTCGGCGACCGCGGCATCGGCCTCGCCAACCCGGACCACTCCGGGGACGTCCTCTCCAGTCTCGGAGCCGAGGTCTTCGGCACCGGGGGCTGGGGCGAGACCGCCACCAAACTCCTGATCCTCATGGTGCTCACCTCAGCGGCCGCCTCCACCCAGACCACCATCCTCCCGACCGCGCGCACCACCCTCTCGATGGCCGCCTTCAAGGCCATCCCGGACCGGTTCGCCCGTATCCACCCGCGCTTCCTCACCCCGACCTGGTCCACCGTCGGCATGGGCCTGGCCTCGATCGCCTTCTACGTCATGCTGACCCGGGTGAGCGAGAACGTCCTGGCCGACTCGATCGGTTCGGTCGGCCTCATGATCGCCTTCTACTACGGGCTCACCGGGTTCGCCTGCGTCTGGTACTACCGCAGAGTCCTCACCCGCGGCGCCCGCGATCTGTGGACGAAGGGGATCATGCCCGCTCTCGGCGGCGTCCTGCTGCTCTACTTCTTCGTCAACGCCTGCGTGGTGTACTCCGCCGCGGACTACGGCAGCACCTCGTGGACGCTGCCGTTCCCGCCGCACTGGCAGCTCGGCGGCGTCTTCGTCACCGGTATCGGCGCGCTGCTGCTGGGTGCCGTTCTGATGCTCGTGTGCCGGGTGTTCAATCCGGGGTTCTTCCACCAGGAGACGATCTCCGTCTCCGCGCACGAACGGGACGGCAGCTGAGGCTCTGGGGACGCCCCAGCCTTGGCGACTGCCCGGGCGCAGCCCTTGCGACCGCCTGCGCGAGTCCGACTTGTCCGTTTCTTGCCCAGCGCGCACGCTGAGGACTATGAGTGAGACGCCTGGCGTGAATTGAGCAGGGATGGACACCAAAAGGCCGGTTTCCGATCAACCCCCCGATCACTGTGCCTACTCGGCCGATGCCGCCACGGCCACCCTCAGCACCGGCGGCATCGTCACGGGCTGGAGCGAGGGGGCCAGGCGGCTGCTGGGTTACCGCGCCTCGGACGTCGTGGGGTATACCGCGGCCGACCTTCTCGCCACCGTGGAAGCCTCCCGCGCGGCCGGGTTCTCCCTGATCGACTCACAGGAATGGAGCGGCACAGCGGCCTTCCGCCACCGGGACGGTCACCGCATCGATCTGGCCCTGCACTCCTACCCCTCACTGGACGGCAACGCCGAGGCCCAAGGGTTCGTCGTAACCGCCACCGCCGACGCGTCCGAGTCGGAATACGACCGGAGGATGGTGGAGTGGGCGTCCACCCAGTCCTCGGTGGCCATGTCCACCTTCGCCATGGGCTCGCACGGGTGGCGGCTGAACACAGTCGCGTCAGGAGGAGGGGAAGCCGAGAGGGGAGGGGAAGCGAAGGCAGGAGCAGGAGCAAAGGCAGGAGCGGGAGCGAAGGCAGGTGAACGGGGCGGCTCGCCGTACCCGGACGTCCTCGACGAGCACGACGACGACGGATTTCGGCGGCTCGTCCAACAGGTGGCCGAGGAAGCCAAGCCGATGCGCTACGAGTGCAGCGCCCCGGGCCCTTTCTCCTCCCGTCAACACGCCTGGATCATCGAGATGTGGCCCGTCAAAGACCCCTCCACCGGCCAGGTGTGCGGCGTCGGCACCGCGGCGTTCGACAGCAGCGAGGAGCACTGGGCCCGGCAGCGGCTGGCCCTGCTGAACGAAGCGGGTGCCAGTATCGGCACCACCCTGAACGTGCAGCGGACCGCCCAGGAACTCGCCGATCTGGCCGTCCCCCGGCTCGCCGACTTCGTCAGCGTGGACCTGCTCGACTCCGTGACCCGCGGGCAGGAGCCGGCCCCGGGGCCCGTCGACGCCACCGTGGTACTGCGCCGGGTCGCGCACCAGTCCTCCCGCGAGGGGGTGCCCGAAGCGGTCCTCGACCTCGGCGCGATCGACACCTATCCCCCGTTCTCCCCTCCCGTCCGCGCCCTGACCACCGGGCAACCGCTGCTCAGCGGCCTCGACGACCCCGACTACACCCGGTGGATCACCGAGGACGAGAGAAGGATCGAACGTGTACGGGCCTACGGATTCCACTCGATCATGGCCACGCCGCTGCAGGCCCGGACGATCACCCTCGGGGTGGCGCTCTTCGCCCGGAGCGAGGGCTCGCGCCCCTTCGAGGAGGACGATCTGGTCCTCGCCGAGGAACTCGCGGGCCGGGCGGCCGTCGGCGTGGACAACGCGCGCCGGTACACCCGCGAGCGCACCAACGCGCTCACCCTCCAGCGCAGCCTGCTGCCCCGTGATCTCCCCAAACAGGCGGCCGTCGAGGTCGCGTTCCGCTATCTGCCGGCCGGCACGGGGGCCGGCGTGGGCGGCGACTGGTTCGACGTGGTGCCCCTCTCCGGCACTCGGGTCGCCCTGGTCGTCGGCGATGTCGTCGGGCACGGCCTCCATGCCTCCGCCACCATGGGCCGGCTCCGCACGGCGGTGCGCACGCTCGCCGATGTCGACCTGCCTCCGGACGAGCTCCTCACCCACCTCGACGACCTGGTCACCCACCTCACCTCGGACGACGGCAGCGTCTCCGCGGACATGACGTCCTCCGGTGAGATCGGCGCCACCTGTCTGTACGCCGTCTACGACCCGGTCTCCCGCATCTGCACCCTCGCCAGCGCCGGCCACCCGCCACCCGCCGTGCTCTTCCCCGATGGCACGGTCAGCGTGGTCCGGCTCTCCCCGGGGCCCCTCCTGGGTGTCGGCGGCCTGCCCTTCGAGGCCACCGAGCTGGAGCTGCCCGAAGGCAGTCTGCTCGCCTTCTACACCGACGGCCTGATCGAAGCCCGCGGCCATGACATCGGCATCGGCCTCGACCGGCTGTGCGAGTCCCTCGCCTCCCCCGTCCCCTCTCTGGAGGTCACCTGCGACGTCGTACTCAAGGCGCTGCTCCCCGAAAGCCCGGCCCCGGCCGACGACGTGGCCCTGCTCCTCGCGCGCACCCGTGCCCTCCACACCGACCAGGTCGCCGCCTGGTCCGTGCCGTCCGACCCCGCGATCGTCGCGGACGCCCGGGCCCAGGCCTCCCGCCAGCTGGCCGTCTGGGGACTGGAGGAAGCGGCGTTCGTCACCGAACTGGTGGTGAGCGAGCTGGTCACCAACGCCATCCGGTACGGGGAAGTGCCCATCGGGCTGCGGCTGATCCGCGACAGGACGCTGATCTGCGAGGTCTCCGACGCCAGCAGCACCGCGCCCCACCTGCGTCGCGCCCGCACCTACGACGAGGGCGGACGCGGACTGCACATGGTTGCCCAGCTCACCCAGGGCTGGGGCACCCGCCAGACCTCGACCGGCAAGACCATCTGGGCCGAACAACCCCTGCCGGTCAGCTGAAGATGACGAGGCGGCCAGACGCTCCGAAGACCGGAGCCGACCCGCGCGCGGACACGGACGCCCTGGCGGGTGGTGGCGGTCCCACGGCGGGTGGCGGTACGCCGACGCGCGGCGGTACGCACATCCTCGGTCTGGTCTATCCGCCGGCCGGCCGGGGTCGCGACTACACCGGGATGCAGCTCGCCTTCGTCGGCGGAGTGGCCGAGGCCGCCACCACGTACGGCTACGACCTCCTGCTCTCCCCCGCCGACCGGGCGAGTGACCCCTCGTTCCGGCGGATGATCGACGAGCGGCGGGTGGACGGCGTGATCGTCATGGAGATCCGGCTGGAGGACGACCGGGTCGAGCACCTCGCCAAGGCCGGCTTCCCCTTCGTCACCATCGGAAGGAACAGCAGGGCCGAGGAGACCGGCTGGGTCGATCTGGACTTCGCGGGCCTCGCACGCGGCTGCGTGTACCACCTGGCCGATCTGGGCCACCGCCGTATCGCCTTCGTCAACCGGTCCGAAGAGCTCTTCCAGAGCGGATACGGCTTCGCGCACCTCGGGCTCGAGGGCTACACCAAGGCCATGGCGGAACAGGTACTCACCCCACACGCGTACCTCTGCGGCGACGACGTCGCGGCGGGGGAGGCGATCCTGGAGCAGATCCTGCTGGACGATCCGGCGACCACCTCGCTGGTCACCATGAACGAGGCGGCTCTGGAGGGCCTGTATCGCGGGCTGACGCGCCACGGCCGCGCCGTGCCGCGCGACTTCTCGGTCGTCGGCGTGGCGGCCGGCCGCTGGGCGGAACAGGTGAACCCGCAGCTCACGGCGGCCGAGATCCCCGCCAAGGAGATGAGCCGGGTGGCTGTCGACCTGATGATGCAACGGCTCACCTCACCCGGCTCGGCTCCCCGACACGTCCTGCTGAAACCCCTGATCTCCCTGCGGGCCAGCACCGGTCCCTGCCGACCGGTGCCCGGTTCGGAGCCCGAAGCGGACTTCCCGGATCTCGAAGATTTCCCCGATCTCCCGGATCTCCCGAATTCCGACTTCTGAGATTTCCGACTAACGAGACTGCCGACCCCGAGACTGCCGACTTCTGAGACTGCCGACCCCGAGACTGCCGACTTCTGAGGTGGCGAACACCGATCACACACTGGGAGCAGAGCATGTCGTACGCCGTCGACCGCCGCGGATTCCTGCGCGCCGCGGGGACGGGAGCGGCCGCCCTCGGCCTCGGCTCGACCCTGGTCTCCTGCGGCTCGGACCAGCAGAGCGGCGGTACGGTCACGCTCACCTGGTGGGACTACTTCACCCTGGACAACTTCCAGCCCGGGATGACGGCCCTGGTCAACGACATCGAAGCGCACGTCCCCGGCGTGCGGATCGAACGGCGTACGTTCCCCTTCGCGGACCTCGACCGGCAGATCACCCTGGGCGCGGTCTCCGGCGATCTTCCGGACATCGCCATCGTCGACAACGTCGCCATGAACTCACTGGGCGGCACCGGGCTGCTGGCCGATCTCACCGACAGGATCGAGGAATGGGGTCAGGCCGACCAGTACTACGAAGGCCCCTGGGCCGGCTGCCAGGTCGCCGGGAAAAGCCTGGGAATCCCCAACAGCAGCAACTGCCTCGCCCTCTACTGCAACACCGCGATGCTCCGCGCCGCCGATGTGCAACCCCCCACCACGTGGGACGAGCTGGCCGCTGCGGCCAGCCGGCTGACCAGCGGGGACCGGTTCGGTCTGGCGCTGAGCGCAATCAGGACGGAGGAGGGTGTCTTCCAGTTCCTGCCTTTCCTGTGGCAGGCCGGCGGCGACCTGGACACCTTCGACACCTACGGCACGACCGCGCTGTCCTTCCTCGACGACCTCGTCGCCAAGGGCTCGCTGTCCGAGCAGTGCGTGGGCTGGACGCAGCAGGACGTCAACACACGGTTCATCAACCAGCGCGCCGCCCTGCAGATCAACGGCCCGTGGCAGCTCCCCACCCTCAAGAAGGCCGACCTGGAGTGGGAGGTCGTCGCGCTCCCCCGCGACAAGGCGTCCGCCACCTGTCTGGGCGGAGAGAACTGGGTCCTGATGGCGAGCGGCAAACATCTCGACAAGGCGTGGGAGGTCCTCGAGTACACCCAGCGTCCATCGGTTCTGGTGCCGTACCTGGTGGCGCTCGGCAACCTCCCCGCCCGCAAGGATCTGGCGAGCGCGGGCACTTGGGCATCCGACCCCGCCCTGCGACTGTTCCTCAGCCAGCTGCCCGTGGCCCGTCCGCGTCAGTACGGGCCGCACTACGCCGAGGCCTCGCAGGCAGTCGCCGAGGCCGAACAGGCCGTACTCACCGGCGCCGCCGCCCCCTCCGCCGCGGCGAAGTCCGCCGCCGTCAAGATCGACAAGGCGTTGGAGCGGCGGTGAGACCTAGCCGCCCCACTGCCCTCTCCCTCTCCGCCCGCCGCCGGCGGGCGGGGTATCTCTTCTCCCTCCCGGGCCTGGTCTTCCTGGGCCTCTTCCTGGCGTACCCCCTGCTCTACAACCTATGGACGTCCGTGCACGACGTGGGCCTGCGGGAACTGCTCGGCGGTGCCCCGCGGTTCAACGGCCTCGCCAACTACCGGGCCACCGTCGCCGACCCGGACTTCTGGCGCGCCGTACGTCTCACGATGGTCTTCACCCTGGGATCGCTGCTGTTCCAGTTCGTCATCGGCTTCGCCCTGGCGCTGCTGTTCGCCCGCCAGTTCCCGTTGAACGGGCTGTTGCGGTCGCTGCTCCTTGTGGCCTGGCTGCTGCCCCCGGTCGTCAGCGGCACCCTCTTCCGCTGGATGCTCGACGACGAGTCCGGCGTCTACAACGCCCTGCTCCGCGCAACGGGTCTGGGCGCCCTGTCCCACGACTGGCTCACCGACCCGAGCACGTCCCTGGCGGGGGTCGTCTTCGCCAACGTATGGGTCGGCGTGCCCTTCAACATGCTGCTGCTCCTGGTGGGCCTGCACACCATCGACCCGGAACTTCACGAAGCCGCCGCCATCGACGGCGCGGGCGTCTGGCAGCGCTTCCGCTGGATCACCCTCCCGCTGATGCGACCCGTGTCGGTGACCGTGCTGCTCCTCGGCCTCGTTTACACCTTCAAGGTCTTCGACATCATCTTCGTGATGACGGGCGGCGGCCCCGTCGACGCCACCAGCGTCCTGTCCCTCTACGTCTACGAGATCTTCTTCAAGTTCTTCCGCTTCGGAGAGGGCGCCGCGGCGGGCCTGTTGCTGTTGCTCGTTCCCCTGCTCGCGGGCGCGCTCTATGTGCGTCGACTGCGCCGGGAGAGCGAGGCGGCGTGAAAAAGAGCATGGCCATCGGTCGGAAACCGACCCGCCGCCCCTGGCTCCTCACCACAATCGCCTCGCTGATCACCGCCGCCTTCCTCCTGCCGGTCTACTGGATGGTCAACACCAGCCTCACCGAGCCGGACCGGATCCTGGCCGAGTCCCCGCAGTGGGTCCCCACCCCGGCCACCACGGAGAACTACTCAAGGGCGCTGTCCGACGAGACCCTGCACCAGGCCCTGCTCAACAGCCTGGTGATCTCCTGCGGAGTGGTCGCGCTCACCCTGCTGCTGGGCGTCCCTCTCGCCTACGCGCTCGCCCGCATCCCGATGCGCGGCTCCGGCACCATGGTGCTCGCCCTGCTCATCGCCCAACTGCCGCCCAGCATCGTGCTCGCGGCCCCGCTGTTCATCCTCGAACGCCGGGCCGGCCTCGCTGACACATACCTCGGTCTGATCACCGCGGACACCACCCTCACGCTGCCCTTCGCGGTGATCGTGCTGCGCCCGGTGCTGCGGAGCGTCCCCAGGGAGTTGGAGGAGGCGGCTCTGGTCGACGGCTGCGGGCCGGTGGGCGTACTCCTGCGGATCATCCTGCCGATCATGGTGCCCGGCCTGGTTGCGGTGGTCGGCCTCTCCTTCCTGATCGGCTGGGGCGAGTTCGTCTTCGGCCTCACCCTCGCCGCGAAGCCCGACGTACAACCGGTCACTGTCCTGCTCAACGCCTTCGTCGGCCAACACGGAACCGCATGGGGAGCCCTGATGGCCACCGCCACCCTCATCAGCATCCCCGTGGTCTGCGTCTTCGCCATCTTCCAACGCTTCATCACCGGCGGCCTCACCACCGGAACCATCAAAGGCTGAGGCTGCGGGATCGAGGGGCCGTGCGACGTGCAACGCAAAAGACCAGGCCGCTGAGGCTCAGGCGGGCCCGCGCCGCCCATCACCGGTGCTCGGTGACCCGGCCGCCGGGGCGCGCCAGCCCCCGGATCGACAGTCCGCTGTCGGCGGTGACCATGGTCCCGGTCATCGCGGCCGACTGCGCCGGCGAGGCGAGCAGGGTGAAGATCCCGCTGTACGCGTCGACGTCCGGCACCTCCTGAAGCGGCAGCACCTCCCGGGTGCCGTCCAGCACCGAATCGGCGGCCGTCTGGCCGAGGGAGGCCGTGCCGCGCAACCGGGTCGGCGCCACACCCGGTGCCACGCCGTTGACCCGGACGTCCGGCGCGAGTTCGTACGCGAGCTGCCGGACAAGCCCCTGCACCGCGTGCTTGGACGCGGTGTACAGCACCCCGCCGCCCGCCGCGTTGGTGCTGGCGAACGAGCCGGTCAGGATGACGCATCCGCGCGACTTCACGAGATCGTCGACGACGGCCCGTACGCCGAGCATCGGCGCGAGGACGTTCACCCCGAACAGTTCGGAGAAGGCGTCGGTGAGCCGTTCCCCCGGGATCTCCTCCAGGGGCCTGGCCGCGTCGGTGATACCCGCGTTTCCGACGAAGACATCGATGCGCCCCCAGGTCTCCCTGGCGACTGCGGCGGCCCGGGCGTTGCCCTCCCAGGACCGTACGTCCGTGACCACCGGGACGACGGCGTCCCCGAGTTCCTCGGCCAACTGCTCGACGGTGTCGGCGACGTCCACCGCCACCACGCGGGCGCCCTCCGCGACGTAGCGGGTGACGACCGCACGTCCGATGCCCGATCCGGCGCCGGTGAACACCACGACCTGCCCGTCCAGTGCACCCATGGCTGACCTCCTTGTCTGCTGTGCGTTATGGAAAGTTTCCTTAGGGGATCACGCGCGGCGGGACTCGAAGAACGCCCCGTGGAGGGCGTCGAAGACCCGTCCGTTGCGCGCGGCGCCGCCGAGTGTGACGACCTCCAGGTCCGGGGCGGCCTCGCGCAGCGCGCTCGCGAGCCCGGAGTCGCTGTCGTGTCCGATGGCGACGAGAACCGTGGCGGCGGGTATCAGCCGGCCGTCCGCGGTGCGGGCACCGTCGTCGCCGAGCCCCGTCACCTCGGCACCGGTGAGGATCGCCACCCCCTTGTCGGCGAGGATCTTCGGCAGCGCTCCCGCGTCGGTGAAGACCTCGCGGTTGCCGAGGATCGCCTCTCCGGCCTCCGCCAGCGTGACCTCGTGTCCGGCGTCGGCCAGCCACAGCGCGGTGTCGGCTCCGGTCATCCCGCCGCCGACGACCACGACCGGGGAGACCACGTCTTTCGGATCCGTGACGTCCCGGGCCAACTGCATGCCCGGCAGTGTGCGGGGGACCGCGCCCGTGGCCACGTACACCAGGTCGAAGCCGCCGTCTGCGAGGGTCGTGGCGTCGGCGTGCTCGGCGACGACCTCTACGGGGCGGGAACGCACCTGGTGGACGAGGTGGTCGCGGAGTGCGGCGAGGTCCTGCTTGTACGGCGAGCGCGTCGCGGGTACCAGGGCCCCGCCGAGCTCCCCGGGCTCGTAGAGCGTCACCTCGTGTCCCCGGTCGGCGAGCACGGCGGCGGCGCGCAGCCCGGCGGGACCGCCGCCTGCCACCGCGACACGGCGGCGGACGGCCGCCGGTTCGACGGGGAAGCGGTACTCCTCCCCCATCGACGGGTTCACCGTGCAGCCCGTGCTGCGGCCCGCGTTGAGCCCTCGGTCGAGGCAGCCGTCGTTGCAGCGGATGCACGGGACGATGTCCAGGAGCCGTCCCTCCTGGGCCTTACGGGTCCAGTCCGGGTCGGCCAGCATCGCCCGGCCGAGGGAGACGAAGTCGGCGCCGCCCTCCAGTGCCTCGGCCGCGACCTGAGGGGTGACCAGAGAACCGGAGCCGATGACCGGGATCGTCACCTCGGGCTTGATCTTCTCCCAGCCCCAGCGGTGCACGGCACGCGGCATGTACCAGGGGCTGACCTCGTACTCCATCAGCGCGTGGTGGCCCCCGGAGGCGTGGATGACGTCCACGCCCGCGGACTGGAGCAGTCGCGCCAATCGGACGGTCTCCTCGACCGGGATGCCGTCGTCCTCGTAGTCGGTGACCGAGAGACGGACGCTGAGAGGGAAGTCGCGCGGGACGCGTTCCCGGATGGCGGCGACGATCTCCAGGGTCAGGCGGGCGCGGTTCTCGAAGGAGCCGCCGTAGCGGTCGGTGCGCTTGTTGGTGTGCGGGGACAGGAAGTTGGTCAGCAGATAGCCGTGGCCCGCGTGCACCTCGACGAGGTCGAACCGGGCCAGCCAGGCGCGCTCGGCGGCGTCCGCGAAAGACGTGACGACCCCGTGGATCTCCTCCTCGGTCAGGACCTGGGGCCGCTCGCCGTACTGGGATTCGACGTAGTCCCAGGAGACGTCCGACGCGGTCTTGATCGGCTGCGTACCGAGGAACTTCTGCCGGCCGCAGTGCTCCAACTGGATGCCGATCCTCGCCCCCGCGGCATGGACCTCGTCGACGAGCCAGCCGAGGCCGGGGATGTGCTCGCGGCGGGAGATGCCCAGCTGGGCGTGGATGGACTTGCTGGCGTCGTCATCGACGTAGCTGTACTCGACGATGATCAGGCCGGGTCCGCCCTCGGCGAGCCGCTTGTAGTGGTTGACCAGCCGTTGGGTGACCGTGCCGTCCTGGTTGGCCAGGGCGGTGGTCTGGGGCGACTTGATGACGCGGTTCTTCAGTTCGAGCGAGCCGATGCGGCCGGGGCGGAACAGGGTGTGCAGTGCCATGGCATCCATCTCCTGGTTCGGTCCTGGTGCGGTCCTGCTGGTTCGGTCCTGGTGCGGTCCTGCTGGTGCGGTCCCGGTTCGGTTCCTCAGCGGTTCCGACAGTGCATGCATAACTGCATGCACTGCACGGGAAAGAAAAGGTCAGCCGCGGTCGGCCAGCAGCCATCCCGCGCGCGGCACCACCGGGTCGAGCCCGAGGACCCGCAGCGTCCGCCAGACCGTGGCGACGGAGGCGGTCACCACCGGGATGTCGAAAGCGTTCTGGATCTGCTCCACCACCGGCAGCGAGGGCATCTGCACACACGCGCTGAGCACCAGGGCGTCCACACCCGAGGTATCGACCTTGGCGGCGATGTCGACGAGCTGCGCCGGGTCCAGCCGGCCGACCTCCAGGTTGTCCGCGACCTCCAGGCTGATCGAGTCGTGAACCTCGACTCCCTCGGCCTCGATGTAGTCGCAGACGGTCCGCGTGAGCGGCTTCATGTACGGCGCGATCACCGAGATCTTCTTCGCGCCGAGGTGCTGCAGTCCCTCCACCAGCGCGCCCGCGGACGTGATGACGGGGGTGCCCTCCGCGATCTCGGCCAGCCGCCGCTGGCTCTCGTGGTGGTATCCCTTGGCCCGCGCCATGATCGCCACGAGGCAGGCGTACGCCATCACGTCGACCTCGGCGTCCGCGAGTTCACGGGCGCAACGCAGCGACTGGTCGTCCATGTCGCGCAGCTGCTCCGGAGTCACCTGCTGCATCCGCATCCGGGCGGAGTGGAAGGTGAACCGCTCGGGGCGGATCTCCTCGCGGGCTCGGAGCATCGCGGGGATCTCGGTCTCCATCGTGGTGTTCGAGCTCGGCACGATGAGGCCGACCCGGGTCGAGGTCATGAGCTGTCTCCTTCGGTGCGCAGCAGGCGCAGGTTGGACGTGTGCAGTTCGAGATCGGTGCGTGCGCCGAGGCGGCGCCAGCGCAGTGGTACGGGGCATTCCACCCGGTTGTCGGGGGTGGTGCCCAGCTCGATGCCGAGCCCTCTGGTCGCGATGAGCAGCGCGTCGAACCGGTGGTCGGGATCGCTGTCCAGGACCAGGCCCAACGCGGCGTCGATGAGGTGGAACTCCAGTATCTGACGGGCGAGTTCGGTGTCACGGGCGCGGGCTGCCTCCAGGAAGAGGCGGTCGACGCTCGTGAAGTGCTCGGGGACGTGCGGGTGCGAGAGGTAGAGCCGCTGGTGGCGGTAGATCTTCAGGTGCAGCGACTCGGTGAGCTCGGCCAGCGCCTTCGGGTAGCGGCGCATCGCGGTCTGGTGGAAGCGCAGGTGCGCTTCCTGGAAGTCGCGGATGCGGTGCCGGGCCGCCTCCATCGCCTCCAGGTCCTCCGTCATCCGTACGAGGTCGTCCTCGGTGAGCAGGTCGATGATCCCCGAGATCGTCGTCGGCTCCACGAGCAGCCGCAGCACGTAGTGCTGCTCCACATCGGCCGGGCTGGTCGGTGCGACCTCCATGCCGCGGTTGGCCTCGGCCACCACCAGGCCATCGGCCTCCAGGCGGTGCAGTGCTTCCCGCAGCGGGGTGCGGGAGGTCTCCAGCTCCGCGGCGAGCCCGCCCTGCGACAGCCGGAACCCGGGCGCGTACCGCCCTTCGATGATCCGCTCCCGCAGGGTCCGGTAGATGTCCTCGACCGTCGTGCCCGGCCTGGTTCCCGTGGCCATCAGCTGCCGCCCTCCCCCGACGTGGGCTCCTCGGCTCCGAAGGACACCGCGAACAGCTCGCTGAAGCGCTCGGGCTCCTGGGCGGCGATGATCTCCAGTTGCATGGCGTCGAGCAGAATGCGGTAGCCCCGCTTCGGCACGTGGAGTTCCAGCCTCTCGCCCTGTCGCGTCCACACCTTGCGTACGCGCACCCCGGTGAACTCGTTGCCGATGCCGAAGCTCTCGCCGGCCCGGACGATGCCGTCACCCCGTGGCGGTTCGGTGGTCATGTTCTCTCCCTCATGTCTGCATCCATGATCTCAGGAGGGGCCCCGTACACGCCGGTCTTCACCCCACGCAGCACCGGCAGGGCCTGGCGGCGCGCCGCCACCTGGGACAGGTCCAGATCGACGACCTGCCAGGCCGCCGCCCGCTCCCCCAGGTCGGCGAGCACCTCGCCCCAGGGACCCACCGCGAGCGCGTGCCCGTACGTGGGGAAGGCGTCGTCGGCGTCGTCGTGCTGCCCGCGGACCGTCGCCGAGGCCACCACGTACGCGGCGTTCTCGATGGCACGGGCACGCAGCAGCACCTCCCAGTGGGCCTCGCCGGTCCGCTGCGTGAACGCCGCCGGGACCAGCAGGACTTCGGCACCGGCCAGCGCGAGCGACCGGTAGAGCTCCGGGAAGCGCACGTCGTAGCAGATCGTCAGGCCCACGGTGGTGCCGCCGACGCGGAGCAGCGCCGGGCGGTCGCCCGCGGTCTCGACGCCGGATGCCTCGAAGGACCGGCCGTCGACGCGGGCGTCGAACAGGTGGATCTTGTCGTAGCCGCCGACGATCTCGCCGTCGGCGTCGATCACCAGGGCCGTGTTGCGGATGCCGTCCGGGCCGCGCCGCTTGAAGCCGCCCAGCACGACCACCGTTCCCGACTCCTTGGCGGCCTGCCGCAGGCTGGTGATCTCCAGTGAGTCCACCGCGAGGGCGGCCTCACGCATCTCGGTGTTGGTACCGAGCATCAGCCCGTTCTCGGGCAGCAGCACCAGATCGGCCCCTGCGGCGGCGCACTCGCACACCATCCGCACGGCCGTGGCCGTGTTGGTGGCCAGGTCCCGGGTGGCGTGCCACTGGGTGAGGCCGACCCGCAGTGTCCGGTCAGTCACGGTCGCCCGCCTCCACGGCTTCGCGCTCCGACAGGAGCATGTCGACGACCGTCCAGCCGCCGCCGGACACCTCCATGGGCTCGTACGCGAGCACCTCGCCGCGTACGCCGGGGCCGGTGAGACCCAGCATGATCAGCCAGTTGGGGAATTCGTACTGCCCGTGGTCGAGCAGGGCGTACGGCTCGAGATTCGCCAGGTCGGATCCTCGTCCGGTCTGCAGCATCTCCAGGATGTAGGTGTCGAACTCGACGTCCACACCGCCGAACTTGCCCGGGTCGAGCCAGTGCGACAGACCGCCGGTGGCCAGCATCGCCACCTTCAGGTCGCGCCCGTCGACCACGCAGCGCAGCACCTCGCCGAAGGCGCGGGCGCCGAACGGGGAGAAGGAGCGGGCGGGCTGCGTGATGATCGGGATCACCGGCAGGTCCGGGCGGGGCAGCAGCTGCCGCAGCGGGACGATCAGCCCGTGGTCGAGGTCGATCTGCTCGGACTCCTCGACCTCCAGCCCCTCGGCGCGAATGGCGTCGGCCATGGCGCGGGCGTACTCGGGCGCGCCGGTCAGGGTCAGGTCGAGGTCGGGGCGCTTGAAGAACTCCATCGACCCGGTGTGCTCCTTGCCGGTGCCGATGACGAAGGCGCCGGTCCGGAAGGACTGGAAGTGGCAGTCCGCCGTCACGATGAGCACGTCGGGCTCGGCGGCCGCGATCCGCTCGGCCAGCTGCCGGTAGCCCTCGGTCAGCCGGGCCACCGCGTCGGCGGGGTCCACCTCGGGCCGGGCCAGCAGGTCCGGTACGTGCGAGCAGCCACCGGCGAACACCAGGTTCTCCGGCACGTTCGGCTCGGGCAGCGGCGTCGACGTCTCGACGTGGAAGCGGCCGGAGCTCGTCGAGTCGCCCAGGTCGTCGGCGAACCAGCGGCTGACCAGGATGGTGATGCCGTCCACGACCCCGGCCGAGCGCAGCCGGTCGCGGTCGCCTCCGGCGATCACGGCGGCCCAATCGGCGTCCAGGCCGAGCTCGGCGGCGCCCACGCCGACCGGGTCGGCGCGGAAGCGGTCGAGCAGCCCGGTGTCCTTGCCGAGCGCGAGGATCGCGCGCTCCAGTGTGCGGGTGTCCATCTACGCTCCCTCACCGGTCAGCTTGCCGTCACGGACGACCGCCGTACCGTCGATCTCGACGGTGCAGCCGCGCATCGGGATGTCGAGGTGCGCGGGCGTCTCGCGGTTCGCGAAGCGGTTCGGGCCGGTGGACCACATGAAGTTGCCCGCTGTGGAGCGCAGTTCCTGCCCGTACAGGGAGCGCGGCTCGTACACCTCGAAGGCCGACCAGCGGGCGATCGGGTGCACGCCCCAGCCCATGTGGGAGACCGCGAACACCTCCGGGTCCTCCCAGGCGTCGAAGTAGTCCTGCAGGACGAACGCGTCGTTGCCCTTGCCCTCGACGCCGGTGATGAAGCCCTTCTCGACGGTGAGGGTGACGGTGTCGCGCACGGCGCGCTGCCACGGGATCAGTACGTCGCCCGGCTGGAGCACGATGGTGCCCTCGGCGGTGCGGTCGCGCGGGAAGCAGGCGACGAAGCCGCTCGGCCAGTGGTCCCAGCGGCCGGGCTCGTCGACGTAGCCCCACTGGTGGGTGATCGGGAGGTCCTCGCCGGAGATGTCGGCGGTCAGGTCGGTGCCCGCGGCGCTGGTGACGCGCAGCGTGCTGCCCGCCTTGAGCAGCCGGCCGCCGGCCTCCACGGTGCTGCGCAGACCCTCGTCGCCCATCATGCGCTCCAGCACGTCGGCGGGCTCCGCGACGAACAGCATCCGCTTGCCGTTGCCGGTGATCCGGGTGCGTACGTCGGAGTGGATGAGGCCGCCGACGGTCACGTCGATCACCAGGTCGCACTCGGCCGCGGCGGCCAGCAGCGCGGCGATCTCACGGCCGTCGGCCTCGTACGGCGGCAGCATCGGGTTGGACAGGCTGGAGGCGGTGAGCACCAGGGCGCCGGCGCCGATGTCCCGGGCGGCGGCCACCGCCGCTTCGGCGTACTCGGTCTTCTGGCCCAGTTCCTGGATGACGGCGACCGTCTCGTCCGGGGTGAGCTTGCACAGCCGGTACTGGTCGACGAACAGTTCACGCAGAGTCTTCGGCATGTCGATGCCTCTCTTTCTGATCGGTCAGAGGGTGGAGCGGATGGCGCCGCCGTCGACGGCGAAGGTCTGGCCCGTGACGAACGCGGCGGCCGGGGAGACCAGGTAGGCGGCGGCCTGTGCGATCTCCTCCGGCTCGGCCCAGCGGCCGAGCGGGATGGCGGAGACGACCTTGCCGATCTCCTCTTCCCGGGTCGTGCCGTTGGCCGCCGACTTGGCCGCCACGATGTTCTCCATCCGGTCGGTGCCGGTGGCCCCGGGCATGAGCTGATTGACGCGCACGCCCCGCTCCGCGAGCTCCAGCGACATCTGCTTGGCCAGAGCCGACAGCATCGAGCGCATCGCCGCCGACAGGACGCCTCCGGCCGCGGGCTGCTTCACCCAGGTGGAGGTGATGAAGAGGATCGAGCCGCCGCCGTTCGCCGCCATCGCCCGCGCCGCGCCCGTCGCCAACTGCACGGCAGGCCGTACGAGTTGGCCGTAGGCGGTGTCCCAGTCGGGCAGCTCGGTCTCGAGCACCGGCATGATCTTGGGGCCTGGTGTGTTGACGACCAGGATGTCCAGGGCGCCGTGCGCGGCGATCACATCGGGGATCAGCCTGTCGACGGCTGCGGGGTTCAACAGGTCCGTGGGATACGAGGTCTGACCTTCCGCCTCGACCGGCGTACGGGCGCTGACGGCCACCACGGCGTCCTCGGCGACGAGCTGCCGCGCGATCGCCTGCCCGATGCCCCTGCTGGCGGCGGTGACCAGGGCCACCTTGCCCTTGAGTCCGAGATCCATGACGTTTCCGTTCAGTCGTGGAGGGTGATGGCGCGTCAGTCGTGGAGGGTGATGGCGTGCTCGGGGCAGCCCGCGGCCGCCCGGCAGGCGGCGTCCTTGTCGGTCACCGTGCCGTCGCCGATGACACCGGCGTAGCCCCACTCGTCGAGCTGGAAGACGGTGGGCGCCTCGTCCGCGCAGGTGCCGTATCCGTTGCACTTGGTGGAGTCAACGGTTGCTTTCATGCGTGTTCTCCCTCGGTGTCGCTGGTTCGGGTGTCGCTATCGCTGTCGCCGGTGTCGCCGTCGCCGGTGTCGATGTGCTCCGGGAACTCGGCCAGTACGGTGCGCGCCCAGGTCGCGGCGCCGTCGAGAAAGGCGCAGGCGCCCCGGCCGGGCAGGGTCTGCCCCCAACGGGCGAGGTTGTCCCGGTCCCCGGCGGTGGCCGTGCCCGCGCCGAGCGAGGCGAAGGCGTCCCGGATGGACGCGGTGCCCTTGACGCACACCCCGCACTGCTGCGCGGACTCGGCGGCGTACCAGGCCGAGACCTCGGCAGCGACGGCGAGCGGATCCCGGCCGGTGTCCAGCGCGGTGATCGCCGCGCAGCCCAGCCCTGACCCCGCCGCGCGGACGTCCTCGTACGTGCACACGGTCGCCGCGTGCGCCGGGCCGAGCAGGCCGCCGAACCAGCCGCCCATCAGGAACCCGGCCGGAGATGAGGTGAACCCGCCTGCCAGGCCGAAGAGTTCGGCGACGGTCAGCCCGTAGGGGACCTCGTAGACACCGGGCCTGGCGCATGCGCCGCTGAGCGTCACCAGGGTGGTGCCGGGCGACTCGGTGGTGCCGTGCGCACGGTAGGCCGCCGCGCCGTGCCGGGCGATCCAGGCGGCGTGGGCCAGCGTCTCGACGTTCGAGACGAGCGTCGGCAGGCCGTCCACTCCCTTCTCGCCGACCCGGGGCGGGCGGGCCATCGGCAGCGCCGGGCCTCCGCTGATCGACCGGCAGACCGCCGTCTCCTCGCCCGCCACATAGGTGGGCGCCACGGTGTGCACGTCCAGGCGTACCCCGGCCATCAGGGCCGGGTCGAGCTCGGCGAGCGCGACGCGGACGGAGGTCTCGGTCTCGGGGTGGGAGAGGTAGACGACGGCCCGGTCGGCGCCGACGGTGCGGGCGGCGAGCAGCAGCCCGTCCAGCACCAGGTGCGGCCGGTGCGTCAGCAGCCAGCGGTCCTTGTACGAACTCGGCTCGCCCTCCTCGCCGTTGGCCACCACCACGCGGGGCCCGTCCGCGTCCGCGACCCCTCGCCACTTGATGTGCGCGGGGAACCCGGCGCCGCCCCGGCCGCGCAGCCCGGAGGCCTCCAGTTCGGCGATCACGTCGGGGCAGGCCGGCGGTCCGTACGTACCGCGTTCGTGTTCGGCGGCGAGGTCGAGCGGGCGGTCGGCGGCCAGGCGGGGTTCGATGCCGGGCGCGTACCCGGCAGCCGGGGCGAGTGCTGGACTCACGGCCGGCGTCATACGACCGTCACCTCATCCAGCCCCTCGTCCAGCACCTCGTCCAGACCCACCACATCGGCGTACTTGGCGTCGATGTCGAAGAGGTTGGCCTCATGCGGCCCTTCGGCCCGGTCGCCCACGCACTCACGAGGGACGCGCACCGGATAGTTGCCCGCACACGCGTCGATCACGGTGGCCCGCACGCAGCCGGAGGTGGTGGCGCCGCAGACGATCAGGCTGTCCACCCCCGCGGCCGCCAGCTGTTGGGCGAGGTCCGTGCCGTGGAACGCCGAGGCCGCCTTCTTGGCGATCACCGGCTCCGTGGCCAGGGGCGCCAGCCGCTCGTCCACCTCCACCCACCGCGAACCCGCGGTGAGCGCCCGAAGCGCGGGCATCTTGCGCAACCAGACGAGTTCGTCCAGGTCACGGGGCTCGTACGAGATCGCAGTGAAGAAGACCGGCAGCCCGGCCGCGCGGGCCCACTCCAGCAGCTCAGCCGT
Organism: Streptomyces sp. NPDC029292; assembly: GCF_055569295.1. NCBI lineage: Bacteria > Bacillati > Actinomycetota > Actinomycetes > Kitasatosporales > Streptomycetaceae > Streptomyces > Streptomyces sp. NPDC029292. The sequence continues at coordinate 192,913 of NZ_JBVHXR010000011.1, read as the reverse complement.
ACGTTCGACCACCGCGTCGAGGTCGGAGCCAGGAGGACAAGCAGGGTCGGTGAAGCCATTGATCAGGTCCACGACCACGACGCCGGGCTTCCGGTTGCCGGCCGCCAGCCGCTCCCCCACTCCCCGCCCGCGGTACTGCTCCCGCACCGCCTCCATCCAGTCACTCATCGAAAGTCGACTTCGGCCAGGTGCCGGGCTCGGCACGCATCATGTCGGCGTAGTGGCGGTAGAGGTTGCGCTGGACACCTTCCTCATAGCGGGTCCAGTAGGCGATGCCCGGACCGGCCCAGTCCTCCACCCGCTTGGCGATACCGATACCCGGCATCCCCATCTGGTAGTTGAGCTTGAAGTCCAGCAGGTCGGCGGCGACGGAACGGCCGGTGCGGCTGACGGTGATCCACGGCTCGGTGTCGTCCATCTCGAACGCGCCGCCCATGGAGAACGTGCCGAGCCCGGCCCGGTAGGCCCGGTCCTTCTGCTCGGGCGTCATGTTCTTGTAGACGCAGAACCAGTTCCAGATCTCGACCTGGCCGACTCCGTGCGGCTGCCACATGCGGATGGTCACGACGCCGGTCGGCTCGTGGTTGGCGCCGTCCTCGGTCATCGGCAGCGCCAGCATCGAGAAGTTCGGGAAGACATTGGCGACCATCACCCGGGAACGGCGTGCGATGTCGAGCTGGTGGTCGCTGATGCGGCTGGTGTCGAAGGTCTCGGCGAGTTCATCGGGGAACCCGAAGAACTTCGGCCCCGGTTCGTCCTCGGTCGGCGCCATCGAGAACGACAGCGAATGCCCGGGGGCCGCCTGGATGTGATAGCCCATCATGTTCTCGCGGAAGGGCACCGGGAAGGCACCGATCTCCCACACCGACCGGTGCAGTGTGCCCAGGTGGTAGTCGTCGCCGGCGAAGTTCTCGCTGCCCGACTTCCAGTTGGCGTCGATGACGAAGCGCTGCGGCGGCCCGACGACCTCCATACCGTGTTCGTTGAGGCCGAACAGCAGGTCCAAGTACCAGGCCATGCCGCCCAGATACTCCTCCAGCGGCGGAGCCGACGGGTCCAGTGTCGCGAAGACCAGGCCGTGGTACGACTGCACCCGCGCCGCCTTCGACAGCCCGTTGCCCTCCTTCGGCATCCCGCCGAACGCGTTGCGCCACAGCGGCGCACCCACCAGGTCGCCCTTCGCGTTGTACGTCCAGCCGTGGTACGGACACCGGAAGTGCGAGGTGTTGCCCGAATCCGCCCGGCACACCTGCACCCCGCGGTGCCGGCACGCGTCGAACAGGACGTTGATCCCGCCCTCTTCATCGCGGATCACGATGAAGTTGTCCTCGCCGATCTTGCGCAGGACGTAGTCGCCCTTGGCCTCGATCTCCGACTCGTGGGCGAGGAACACCCAGCACCGGCCGAAGACCGCGCGCAGCTCACGGTCGTAGATCTCCTGGTTCCCGAACAGCCCTGCGGGGACCTCGCCCTCAGCCAGACCGGTGTCGAGTTCGTCGAGAAGCGCGTCGGCTCTCGTGCTCTTCGCCTGCGTCATCGCCGCGTTCCTCTCAGATCAGAAGAAGATGGAAAGGTTGTGCGTGCCGATCACCGTGAGATCCAGCAGGACTTCACGGCGGAGGAGGCGCAGCGCGCCGTCCTCCCTGCGCAACTGGTCCCGCCGCTCCCCCGAGAGCAGCTGCGGCTGGGTCTGCTCCTGCCGCGTGCGGTAGATCAGCAGATTGCTGCGTGCGGTCACCAGGCCCGGGGCTTCGGCGTCCTCGGCGACCCTGATGCCGGTCACGAAGTGGCGGATACGGGACGGCGGGTCCTCCGCCCAGGCGTACGCGGTCTCGTTCCGCGCCACCCGGCTCTCCAGTGACCCGTATGTCTCGTCCAGGTGGAACGCCCCGGCGACGAACCCGGTCCCGCGCGCCCGCTCCACGGTCTGCCGGATCGGCACCTGATACACCACGTCGCGGCTGACCATCGCCTCCAGCCACTCGCGTTCCTGGTAGGCGTCCAGCAGCTCGGCCTCGGTGTCCATCCACTCGACGACCTCGTTGTAAAGAGCGCTGCCCACTCTCGCCCTGACACTCGTCTCGGCCATGGAGACCCTCCCTTCCAAGATGCCCACACTTTTGCATGCACTTTTGTCGACGGCAATACCCCATGGTCGATTGCTTGATGCCGCTGCGCATCGCCCCCGAGGCTTCGCGACATCGCGCCGGTGAGCCCCCGAAGGCCGCGGACAAGCAGAAGCCCCAGGTCACGGCGGGGCGCACGGCACCCCGTGGAGCCGGCTGCCGCAGGACCGTCCAACGGATCCTCCAGTGGCGCGCCCTGCGGAAGGAGCCGCCTGCCCGCGTCGGGGTCGACCCGGCTCCCCGGACTCCTGTCCCTTCGTACAATTTGAGTCCGAACGACAATCGCGGTCCGAGCTCGACGTATCCACAGAGCCGAAGGAGCATGCCAGTGCCCGGCCATCGTTCCATCTCCGAAGCCGAGAAGCTGGCAGAGGCCAAGCTCGGCGGTATCCCCATCCGTCATGAGCAGATGGCCGTCGTCGCCAACATCTACCGCGCCGCCTCGGCGGTCCGGCAACACCTGGAGAACTCCGTGCTGCGCAGTTCCGATCTGACCTGGACGGCGTTCGTCGTGCTCTGGGTGGTCTGGGTCTGGGGCGAGTCGGAGACCCGGCACGTCGCTGAGGAAGCCGGGATCTCCAAGGGGACGCTCACCGGGGTCTCGCGGACGCTGGAGGGACGGGGGCTCGTCAAGCGGGCCGGACACCCGGAGGACGGCAGGCGGGTGCTGCTCAGCCTCACCGACGAGGGGGAGGCGCTGATGCGGCGGTTGTTCCCGGAGTTCAACCAGGAGGAGGCCTTCGTCGCCGGGAAGCTCAGCGATGAGGAGTGCCGGGACATCGCGGACGGACTGCGGCGGGTCGTGCTCCAGGTCGAGGAGCACGGTGAGGAGCGGCGCCTCGCCCTGCTGGACGGTGCCGCGCCGGCACCGCGCCGCAGCGGGCGGCGGCCGAAGGCCTGAGCCCTCAGCGGTCTCGGGCCGCTGCCGTCCGGAGCCGTCAGAGCGAGAACGCCTCGACCGCGAAGGCTCCCGGCAGCCCGGCCGGTGTCGGCGACACCTCCAGGTGCGTGCGGTGGGGGACGGGTGTCCCCCACCCGTTCAACGTACGAGAGCCATGGCGGTGTCAGCGTCTTTCGCGGGCGGCTCGTACGAGGGCGTCGAAGAGACCCTGCTGGGCGGGGTCCTCGTGGGCGGTGTCCTCGGGATGCCACTGGACGGCGGTGAACCATCCGTGGATTCCGGGGAGTTCGAGACCTTCCACGGTGTCGTCGGCGGCGTGGGCGGTCACCTTGAGCCCGGTGCCGACGCGGGCCACTCGCTGGTGGTGGTAGCAGGAGGCGTCCGCCTTCTCCGCGCCGACGGCCTGCTCCAGCAGCGTGCCGCGCCGGATCGCCACCGGATGCACGACGTGCCGGTGTTCGCGCTCGGGGCCGCCCATGTCCTGTTCCAGAGTGCCGCCGAGGGCGACGTTGACGACCTGCATGCCGCGGCATATCGCGAGCAGCGGCAGACCCAGGTCCAGGGCCTGGCGGGCGACTTCGAGGTCGAAGGCGTCCTGAAGGTCGTCGACGTCGTAGACGCTGTCGTGGGTGTCGGCGGCGCCGTAGCGGTGGGGGGCGAGGTCGCCGCCGCCGGGAAGCAGGACGCCGTCGAAGCGGGCGAGCCGGGCGGCCACATCGGTCTCGGCGGGGTCGGCCGGGTGGATGGTCGCCGGTTCGCCGCCCGCCCGCCAGACCGCTTCGACCAGGGCACGGGCGTTGACCTCGGCGGCGTACCGCAGCGCGGAGGTGGAGGCGGCGAAGCGGGCGGGGACGGCGATGAGCGGTCGTGGGGACGTCGTCACAGCTGGATCCAGGTGGTCTTGAGTTCGGTGTACTTCTCGATCGCGTGCGCGGACTTGTCGCGGCCGTTGCCGGACTGCTTCATGCCGCCGAAGGGCACGGTCAGGTCGCCCTCCTCGTAGCAGTTGACCCAGACCGTGCCGGCCTTCAGGGCGCGCGAGACCTGGTGCGCGGTGGACAGGTCCGAGGTCCACAGGCCGGCGGCGAGGCCGTACTCGGTGGCGTTCGCGAGCCGCACCGCCTCGTCGAGGTCGTCGAAGGTGAGCACGGACAGGACCGGGCCGAAGATCTCCTCGCGGGCCAGCCGGGCGTCCGAGGCGACCTGGTCGAACACGGTGGGCTGGAGGAAGCTGCCCCCGCTGTCGGTCAGGGTCCGCGAGCCCCCGATGCGCAGGCGCGCGCCGTCGTCGACTCCGTGCCGGATGTGGTCGAGTACGCGGTCCAGGTGGCTCTCCCGGACCAGTGCGCCCATCTCGGTGGCCGGGTCGAGGGGGTCGCCGACGCGCAGCTCCTGAGCCCGCCGGACGATGGCCTCGGTGACCCGTTCGGCGATGGAGGAGTGCACCAGCAGCCGGGAGGGGGCGGTGCACATCTCGCCCTGGTTGAAGAAGATGCCCCAGGCGGCGGTGGCGGCGGCCTTCTCCAGATCGGGGGCGTCCGGGAGGATGATGTTGGGCGACTTTCCGCCGAGCTCCAGCCAGACGCGCTTGAGGTTGGAGTCGGCGGCGTAGTGCAGGAAGTGGCGGCCTACGGCTGTGGAGCCGGTGAACGCCAGGACGTCGACGTCGGGGTGGAGACCGAGGGCCCGCCCGGCGACCGGTCCGTTGCCGTTGACGACGTTGAGCGCACCCGGCGGGAGCCCCGCCTCGGTGGCGATCCGGCCCAGCAGCAGCGCGGACAGCGGCGAGTTCTCGGAGGGCTTGAGCACCACCGTGCAGCCGGCGGCCAGTGCGGGGGCCACTTTCCACGAAGCCAAGGTCAGGGGGAAGTTCCACGGGACCACCGCGCCCACGACGCCGGCCGGCTCCCGGGTGACCAGCGCGAGCGCGTCCGGCGCGGTGCGCGGCGACTCGTCGGTGAGCTTGTCCGCCAGCTGCCCGTACCAGCGGAAGGTGTTGATGGCGGCGCGCAGTTCGATGTCGTACGCGTCCGTGATCGGCTTGCCCATCTCCAGGCTGATGGCGAGCGCGAGCGTCTCGCGCCGTTCCTCCAGCAGGTCGGCGATCCGCACCAGTACCCGGCCCCGCTCGGCGGGCGCCAACCGCGGCCACGGCCCGGTGTCGAAGGCCCGCCGGGCTGCGGCGACGGCCGCGTCCACCTCGGCGGCGCCCCCGTCCGCGACTTGGGCCAGCACCTGACCGTCACGGGGCGAGACGACCGCGTAGGCCGCTCCTCCCCCGGCCTCGTCGGCGCCGTCGATGTGGTGGGCGCCGGGCACCTCCAGGGCCTTGGCTCGGCGCAGCCACTCGTCGTGGGTGATGTCCAGCATGCGTGGCCTCCAGTTCCCGGCGATACATTTGAACCCAAACGATATGCTCACAGAGGGCCCCCCACAAGGCATCCGGGCGCAGGAGTCGGCCACATCATTTGATCCCGTACGACCTCTCGTCCGGTCGATCACAACCGGTCTTCCACGAGACCGGGGAAGGAGCAGTCGCCGTGCGCGCACTCGTCGTCCTGCACGACCACGTCACGGAGCCGGGGCTGGTCGGAGCCCGGCTTGAGGAGCGCGGATACGACCTCACCACCGTGACCGTCGTACCCGAACACCGCCACCACGCACCGAACGTGACGTTCGACTTCCCCGACGCCGCCGGCTGGGACCTCGTCGTCTCGCTCGGCGCCCCCTGGTCGGTGTACGACGAGACGGCCGTCGGCAGCTGGATCGGCGGCGAGCTGGCGCTCCTGCGCAAGGCCCACCACCTCGGCGTTCCGGTGCTCGGCGTCTGCTTCGGCGCCCAGGCGCTGGCCACCGCCCTCGGGGGCGCCGTCGAAGCGTCGCCGCGCCCGGAGATCGGCTGGGTCGAGATCGACACGGACGATTCCTCCCTGGTCGGCTCCGGCCCCTGGTTCCAGTGGCACTACGACCGCTGCGTCCTGCCGCCCGGCGGCGAGGAGGTGGCCCGCAACGCCGTGTGCGTGCAGGCGTTCCGGGCCGGGCGCAGCCTGGGCGTGCAGTTCCATCCGGAGATCACCACCGCGATGGTGCACGGCTGGCTGGACCTCGGCGGCGCGGAGCAGTGCGTGCGGCACGGCGTGGACCCCGGCGAGCTGCTGGCCCGGAGCCGCGCCATGGAACCGGCGGCCCGGGCGAACGCCCGCCGCCTGGTCGACGGGTTCCTCGACCGGGCGGCGACGTCGGGCCCGTGACGCACCGATGTCAGATCGCCGCGCCGGATCCGGGCCGGACCAGCGTGGCGATCTCGTCGACGAGCGCCTTCTGCCGCGGTGTGAGTTCGTGCCCCGTTGCCGTACTCGAGACCGTTCCTTCCATGAAAGATCGGCTGACCGGTCGAGAAATCGCCCGTGCGGCCCGGGCCGGGCCGCACGGGTGGCGTACGTCAGCCGTCGGCCGCCGCCCTGCCGCGGGCCAGCCGGTCCGCGACGACGCCGAGGAGCAGGACCGCCGGGATGGTGAGTTCCAGCCAGAGGGCTGTGCTCTGTTCGCCGCCGATGAGGGTGGTGAAGTTCTCGACGATCAGCCAGATCGCGCCGGCTACGCCGAGGGCGCCCAGGGCGGGGGCGATCAGCGTGTTCCAGGGCCGGGTGTCCAGACGTTCCCGGCGGAAGAAGATGACCACGGAGACCGAGGTCAGGAAGTACAGCAGCATGATCCCCAGCACGGCCACGCCGCTGCCCCAGGAGAACAGGGTCAGCACCGGGTCCTTGCCCGCCAGCGCGAAAGGCACGACCAGCAGGACCGCGATCGCCGTCTGGACGTAGCCGGCCGCGCCGGGCGAGTGCCGGCGGTTGATCGACGACAGCTTGCGAGGCAGAAGCCCGTCGCGGCTGAGCGAGAACAGGTAGCGGTTGGCCGAGTTGTGGAAGGCGAGGAGGCCGGCGAACAGGGAGGTGGCCAGCAGGACGGGCAGCACGTCGTTCATCCAGGCGCCGAACAGGTCCGCGATCGGCGCGAAGACGAAGCCCGTCGAGTCTCCGCTCTCCAGAGCCGCGCCGGCGGCCGCGGTCGCCTTCGAGGCACCGTAAGCGGAGATCAGCATCCAGGAGGTGAAGGCGAAGAAGCCGGTGACGAGGGCGACGGCCAGGTACGTGGCCCTGGGCACGGTCCTGCGGGGTTCGCGCGCCTCCTCGCCGTAGATCGCGGTGGCCTCGAAACCGATCATCGACGCCGCGGCGAACATCAGCGCCACGCCCGGCGCCCCCTTGAGAGCTGCGCCCGGCGAGAACGACTGGGCGAAGCCGAGACCCTCGGGCCCACCGCCCTTGACGAGGGTGACCAGCGCGAAGACGGCCAGGATGCTGAACTCGGCGAGCACGAAGACCGCCAGCACCTTGGCGCCCATCTCGATCCCCGATGCCCCCAGGACCTGGACGATCACCATGGTGACCAGGACACACGCCCACCACGGCACGTCCGCCCCCGTGTAGTGGGCGAGGAGACCGCTCACGGTCGCCCCGTACAGGCCGTACATGGCGGCCTGAACCGCACAGTAGGCGAACAGTGCGACGCCGGCGCTGCCGGTGCCGAGGGAGCGGCCGAGACCCTTGCCGATGTACGTGTAGAAGGCGCCGGCGTCCACCACGTGCCGGCCCATGGCCACGAAGCCGACCGAGAACAGCAGAGTGATCACACCGGCCGCGACATAGGCGGCGGGCGCTCCGGGTCCGTCACCGACGGCGACGGCGATGGGGACGGCGCCCGCGACGCCGGTGAGCGGCGCCTGGGCGGAAAGGACGAAGAAGAGGATGCCCAGCACGCCGAGGGCATTGGGTTTGAGCTTGCCTGTGGTGGAGGCGTCGGGTGCGGCCTGGTTTCTGACCGCCGTCTGACTGTCCACTCGGATCACCTGCCGGGAAGAGGGGGTTTCGTTTCAGGCCAAACGAGTTGCCTCATCGTGGGCTGAAACTATCCGCTTGGCAAGGGGTTGCCCGAAGATTCCCGAGCCCCACACGGCTCCTTACGGGGTCGCATCCGCGGCGAAACAGAGCAGAACGGTAGGCACCGTGATCACGGTGCCTACCGTTCCTTCGTTGCGTCCGGAGCACTTGCGTCGGTGCTCCGAAACAGGTCAGCGGGTCAGTCCTGCGGCTCGATGCCGCGCTGGCGGTCGGTCTCCGTATCGGCGTTCCCGTCGGCGTTCCCGTCGGCTTCGAGCAGCCGCAGCAGTGCGCGCAGCTCGTCCAGGGCGGCGTCGGTGACCTCGGGCTCGCCGAAGACGAGCTGGTGCAGCACGAGGCCGTCCAGGGCGGCGAAGACCAGCCGGGTCAGCGGACGGCCGACGGTGCCGGGGAGCATGCGGGACAGCTCGCGCTCGGTGGCGTCGAAGTAGTCGTCGTACAGCGCGCGGATCTGCGGCAGCAGTTCGGGCCTGCGCCGGGACTCCAGCAGCAGTTCGTACTGGAAGGCCTGTATGTCCGGGTCGGCCGTGACCATCTCGGAGACCCCGGCCGAGAAGTCGGCGACCCTGCCGGTCCCGGGCTCCACGTCGCTCACGCTGAGACTGGTGCGCACGGCGTGGGCGAGCGCCTCCTCGATCAGCGCGTCGCGCGAGCCGAAGTGGTGCACGACCAGGCCGTGCGTGGTTCCCGCCTCCTCCGCGACCGCCCGGTAGGTGAGCTTGCGCAGCCCGCCCCGGGCCACCACGCGCACGGCCGCGTTGAGCAGGGCGTCCCGGCCCTCCCCGTAGTTCATACGCTTGCGTGGCCTGCGGGTGGAACCGGGCTCGGCGGATGGGGTCATGGCGGCGACCCTACCCGCCGCCTTTCCGAGGGCCGCGTCAGTAACGCTTGGGCGGGCGGATGCCACGGAACTCCCAGTCGCCGCCGAGCGCGGTGGACAGCACCTCCTCGGACTCGGTGGGCTGGGCACCGACGTCGCTGCGAATCGGGGTCGGGCCGGTGACGATGTGGTTGGACAGCCGGCCCAGCCCCTCGACCTCCACCTCGACCACGTCGCCGGGCTGCACGGGCCGGGAGTTGGCCGGGGTGCCGGACAGCAGCACGTCGCCCGGGTAGAGGGTGATGGTGCGGGCGATGTCGGCGACGAGGTAGTGCATGTCCCACTCCATCTCGTCGGTCGAACCGTCCTGCACCACCTCGCCGTTGACGTACGTGCGCAGGTACTTGCCGTGGAAGTCCCAGTCGGTGACCAGACCGGGGCCGAGCGGGCAGAGGGTGTCGGAGCCCTTGACGCGGAGCATGGAGCCGGCGTCGGTGTCCCGGAAGTCGTGCAGGCCGTAGTCGTTCGCGATCGTGTAGCCGGCGATGTACTCCCCTGCCTCGGCTTGGGAGATATTGCGGGCGGTCTTGCCGATGACGATGGCGACCTCGCCCTCGTAGTTGAGCCACTTGCAGCCCTCGGGGCGGACGATCGCGCCCTGGTGGGAGTTGAGGGAGGAGGTCGGCTTGTGGAAGTAGGTCGGTGTCGGGGTGAGCCGGATCTGGAACTCGTCGACCCGGCTGCGATGGTTGAGGTGGACGGCGATCACCTTGGAGGGAACCACCGGGGGCAGGTGCTGCGCCTCCTCGATCTTGACGCGGCGGCCGTCCCCGGCGACGAGTTCGTCCCCGTCGACGGCGACCTGGACGGCGGCACCGTCCAGGAGGATGCGGCGATACTCAGAAAATGCAGCCATGTCTCAGACCTCCTGGGGGCGGCTGTGCGGGGTGCGCTGGTACGACGGTGTGGGTAGTCCGGCGCCGGTCCAGCCGGCGGCGGGGCGGTCGAACCAGAGGTGGACCTGGCCGGTGCCGACGGAGTTCTCGTACTCGCCGTACTGGCGGGCCTTGGCGACGCACGCCTGCTCGCCCAGGGCGCCGGCCATCATCAGGTAGTGGAAGAACTTCGCCTCGGGCTTGTACTTCCAGAACTCGTCCATGGTGTCGAGGACCTTGTCGTGACGGCCCTCCTTGAACCAGGCGATGCGCTCGTAGTCCGCTTCGCGGGCCTCGGGCGTGCGGATGTGCACCGGGTCGCTGGCCTCGTGGTCGCGGATCTCGCGCAGCGGCCAGAAGGTGTGCGACAGGGCGCCCGAGGCGATCAGCAGGACGCGGCGGCCGGGAGTGGCGGCTATGCCGTCCGCGAGCGCGCGGCCGAGCCGCAGGTGGTCCTCCATGTCACCGGTCTGGCAGACCCCGATGGTCACCCACCGCTTGTCGGGCAGCCCTTCACCGAGGAACTTCCAGAGGTTGGTGGTGGCGTAGTAGACCGGCAGGTAGTCGTCCTCGATCGGGGTGATCCAGGTGCCGTGCTTGTCCGCGAACGAGGCGATGTTGTGGGCGAGTTCGGGGTCGCCGGGGAAGTCGTACGGCATCCGGCACATGCCGCGCGGCAACTCCTCCGAGGTGAACAGGCCCGCGCGGCGCTGCTGGGCGGTGACGACGAACTCGACGGTGGTCGCCCAGTGGGAGTCGAGGACGACGACGGTGTCGTATGCGTTGGCGGCATCACGCTCGAAGACGTCCTTGCGGAGCTGGTGCAGGCCGGTGACGAGGGTGATCTCCTTGCCCTCGTTCAGCTCCAGCCGGTCGGCCTCCGGAAGCACGATGGTGGGGACATGGGCGAGCAGGCCCGCCCCGACGATCTCACCCATGGTTCTTCCATCCGTTCGGCGCGGTGACGGTGTTCTTCACGTCGCAGTAGAAGTCGAAGCTCCAGGTGCCGCCCTCGCGGCCGACACCGGAGTGGCGGGAGCCGCCGAAGGGCGCCTGGAGGTCGCGCACGAAGAAACAGTTGACCCAGACCGTGCCCGCGACCAGCTGCGCGGTGACGCGTTCGGCGCGCTCGGGGTCACCCGTGGCGACGGTGGCGGCGAGCCCGAAGCGAGTGTCGTTGGCGAGGCGGACGGCCTCGTCCTCGCCGGTGAAGGTCTGGAGGGTCAGGACGGGCCCGAAGACCTCCTCCTGGACGATCTCCGAGTCCTGCGCGACGTCGGTGAGGAGGGTCGGCGCGTAGTACTGGCCGTCGAGCTCGTCGTTGCGATGGCCGCCGATGACCGCGCGGGCCCCGGCCGCGACCGCCCGCTGCACAAAGCCGTCGATCTTCTCCAGCTGGCGGGGGTGGATGTTGGGCCCGAGGTCGGTGGCCTCGTCGCGCGGGTCGCCCTGCGTGAGCCGCCCGGCCTTCTCCACGAACCGGCGCGTGAACTCCTCGGCGATCGACTGCTCGACGAGGAAGCGCGTCGCGGCCAGGCACACCTGCCCGGCGTTGTCGTACTGCTCCACCGCCAGGTCGACGGCGAGGTCCAGGTCGGCGTCCGCGAACACCAGCAACGGGGACTTGCCGCCGAGTTCGAGGCTGAGCGGGGTCAAGTTCGCTGCCGCCGACTCCGCGATCCGCTTGGCCGTCGGCACAGAACCGGTGAAGCTGATCCGGCGCACCTCCGGGTGCGAGGTGAGGGCGTCGCCGATCTCCGAGCCGTAGCCCTGGACGACGTTGAGGACACCCGCCGGGAGTCCGGCCTCGGCGGCGATGTCGGCGAGCAGGGACGCGGTCAGCGGGGACCACTCTGCGGGCTTGAGGATGACCGTGTTGCCGGCCGCCAGCGCCGGGGCGACCTTCCACGTGGCCAGCATCAGCGGGGCGTTCCACGGCGTGATCAGGACGCTCGGGCCCGCCGGGTCCCACGAGACGTGGTTCGTGTGGCCGCGGGTGTCGAAGTCCTCGTGCTCCAGCTGCAGCAACCAGTCCGCGAAGAAACGGAAGTTGTGCGCCACGCGGGGCATGACACCCCGGCGGTGGGAGCGCAGCAGGGCACCGTTGTCGTTCGTCTCGACGATCGCCAGCTCTTCGATCCGCTTCTCGACACCGTCGGCGATGGCATGGAGGATGCGGGCGCGTTCGGCGCGCGAGGTGGCCGCCCAGGCGGGGGAGGCGGCCTTCGCGGCGGCCACCGCGGCCGCGGCCTCCATCGCCGTACCCCGGGAGATCTCGCCGAGGACGCTGCCGTCGATCGGGGAGACGTCGGTGAAGGTGTCGGTGGAAGCGACGCGCTCGCCGCCGATCCAGTGCCGGGTGTCGACGGCGACCCCGGCAACGGTGGTGAGGTGTTCGGTCATGGTGTCCGGTCTCCAAGTCCTGCGGTGTTGACGGGGGTCACTCGGCGCCGGAGGTGCCGGACTCCAGCAGCCGGCCGCCGTCCCAGACCACGCCGACCTGCCGGTAGTACGCGGCGATCGGCTCGCGGATCTCCAGCCGGGCCAGTTCCTCGGTGGGCGCCTCGAACAGCTCCAGGTCGGCATCGCCGACCCACGGCCGACCGCCCTCGAAGGAGGCCGCGCCGGTCTCGATCAGCTCGTCGAGCGCGAGCCCCCTGCCCTTCTCGATGGACGGCAGCCACCGGTGGTGGGCCATCGGGTGGCTGTTGACGAAGCCGTTCGTCTCCGACGGCTCCCGCAGCGTCACCACCGCCTGGGCGAGGCGCCGGTCGGCAGCCGCCAGAGTCGCCCCGAACCGCGCCCCCGCCTCGATCCGCGGAGCGGGCCCGTACGGATGCGGACGCGTCTGGTGAATGGACCCGAGCTTCTTCGGATAGCCCTGGTGCAGCCCGCGGGCGATAGCGAAGTCCTTGTCGACCCAGATGTAGACGCAGCGGGTGTAGGTCTGGCCCTTGTACTTGCAGCGGACGACCGCGAAGGCCTCCTTGTACTGCGCGAGGACGGGGTCGAGGAGCTCCGCGCCCTCCTGCGAGCACGACTGCCAGTCGGCCCAGATCAGGGCGACCGCGCCGGGGTCCTCGTCGGCCAACTGCAAGGGCTCGGGCAGCAGTTCACGCACGCGGGCGGGGTCCGTGCGGTACTCGACGGTGAGCAGGTCACCCGAGTAGCGCCACGGCGGCGACGGGATCAGCGACGAGGCACCGCTCGCCGTCTTGGGGTGGAAGTAACCACGGACACCGGTCACTTGGGGCTCCTTATGCGGTGAGGGCGGGCTGCTTGAGCAGCTGGGCGCGGTAGCGGGCGGCACCCATGGCGGCGGACTGGCCGCCGAGTGCGACGACGCCGACCAGCCGGTCGCGGCTGTGGTAGCCGACGAGCACGTCCCCGTCCGGCTCTCCGTCCAGGACCCGTACGTCGTCCTTGCCGAGCACGGGCGCGCCGAAGGACTGCAGGCGGAACTCGTGCTGATCGCTCCAGAAGGTGGGCAGCGGCGCGAAGGGCGCCGACTCCGCATCCGTCCCGTGGAGGCGGGCGACGAGGGTCTTCGCGGCGTGCTTGGCGGTGTCGGTCGGGATCGACCAGTGCTCGACACGCCGGGGTACGCCGTCGTAGCGGGCGTTGGGGAAGCGGGCGACGTCGCCGACCGCGACCACGTCCGGGAAGCCGCCGACGCGCAACTGCTCGTCGGTGAGGACGCCGTCGGACAGGTCGAGCCCGTTGCCCTCCAGCCACTCGGTGTTGGCGACCGAGCCGACCGACTCGACCACCACGTCGGCGGGGAGCACGGTGCCGTCGCTCAGTACGACGCCGGTGACCCGGTCCTCGCCCTCGAAACCGGCGACGCCGGTGCCGAGCGCGAAGCGCACCCCTCGTTCCTCGTGCCGCTTCAGCAGCGCCCCGGCGAGCAGTTCGCCCAGCGGGCCCACCATGGGCAGGGGGAGCGGATCGACGACGGTCACCTCGGCGACACCGAGGCCGACGGCGGTGGCCGCCACCTCGCAGCCGATGAAACCGGCGCCGACCACGACCACGCGCGCGCCGGGCCTGGTCAGCTCGTCGCGCAGGCCCTGCGCGTCGGCGAGCGTACGGACCGTGTGCCGGCCGGCGAGGGGGCCGGGGCAGCGCAGCCGACGGGGCCGCATACCGGTCGCGACGACCAGTCCGTCGTACGGGAGTGTCGAGCCGTCGTCGAGTTCGACGGTCCGCTCGGCGAGCCGGGCCGCGACGACCTTCCTGCCCAGCCGCCACTCGACGTCTGCGGCGGCCGCCTTCGGCGTGAAGGCCAGGGACTCGAAGGGCGCCTTCCCGGCCAGGACCTCCTTGGAGAGGGGAGGCCGGTTGTACGGCATGTGCGGCTCGTCGCCGACCGCGGTGATCGCGCCGGCCCAGCCCGCCGCGCGCAACTGCTCGGCGGCCCGCAGGCCGCCCATCGAAGCGCCGGCGACGACTATGCGTCCGGTCACGGGGCTCAGTCCTCGATCCGGATGGCCTGCAGCGGACAGACGTCCGCCGCCTCCTCGACCTCTTCGCGCAGCGCGTCGTCCGGGTCGGGGACGTACGCCAGGTGGCCGTCGTCGTCCATCGAGAAGACGTCGGGGGCCGCGAAGACGCACTGGCCGTGGTCCTGGCACTTGTTCATGTCGACGACGACCTTCATGGCCGGTCCTCCTGCGGGTGAGACGTCGGAGCGAGGCAGACGGGGGTGAAATGGAAGGGGGAGAGGGGCCCGGCCACGGCCGACCGTCGACCGGGCCCCTCGGCCAAAGAGGTGCGAGGAAACCGCACCCCTGACTCGTTTGGCTTCAAACAACATAGAAAGCTGCCCGGCGCTGGTCAATACCTGTCCAGGTGGATAATTTCTTGAGCCAGCCCCTTGCGGGACGCTGACTCGTTCCATACCGTTCGGAATCAAACGAATGGCCCGAGAGTCGCCACTCCCCCGCGCCCGGGCTCCCGTCTTCCTCACGCCACCTCCCCCAGAGCCCGAAGGGCCTGGAGGTACCCCGCCGTCCGCCCAAGGAGACATCGGTGAGCGCTCAAGACACCCCAGACATCCGCCGGCACATGGAGCGGCTCGCCGCCGAGGGCATCGACGTGGTCCGGGTGATCTATCCCGACCTGATCGGCACCGACCGCGCCCGCGACGTCCTGCTCGACCATCTGCCGTCCGCCTGCGAGCACGGCCTGGCGTTCTGTCGCGCCGTCTACCACACGACCCCGCAGGGCGACGTGGTCCCCGTCGCGGGCGGTCTGGACGCGGGCCTGCCGGACGTGTGCGTACGCCCCGACCTGTCCACGCTGGCCGCGCTGCCCTGGGAGCCCGGCGTCGCCACCTGCCTCGGTGAGGTCACCGACCCGGCGACCTCGGCCCCCGCCCCCGAGTCACCGCGCGACCTGCTTCGCACCGTCCTGGCCCGCTGCCGCGAGCAGGGCCTGCGCCCCGTCGTCGGCCCCGAGCTGGAGTACTTCCTCCTGGAGCCCGCCCCCGGCACGGCCACCGGCTGGCGGCGCGCTCCGGAAACGACGGGCGCCGTCTACACCGCCGGTCTGCGGGCCGACCCCGACAACCACCTGCTGCGCACCCTGCGACACCTGCGCGACCTCGGCCTCGGCGTCGTCACCGGCAACCACGAGTTCGACGGCGGCCAGTACGAGATCAACCTGACCCATTCCGAGGCCCTGGACGCCGCCGACCGCGCGTTCCGCTTCAAGGCGGCCGTCAAGGAACTGGCCCGCGGCGAGGGCAACCTGGCCACCTTCATGGCCAAGCCCTTCGGCGACGCGGGCGGCTCCGGCTTCCATCTCCACCTGTCCTGCGGAGATACCGAGGGCCGTAATGCCTTCGACGACCCGGCCGGCGCGTACGGCCTCTCCGCCACCGCCCGGCACGCCCTCGCGGGCATCCTCGCCCACGCGCCGGCCCTCGCGGCCCTGGCCAACCCGACCGTCAACTCGTACAAGCGCTTCGGCCCCGACACCCTCGCGCCCTGGCTGATCGACTGGGGCCTGGACAACCGCAGTGCCATGGTCCGCATCCCGCCCGAGCGCGGTTCCGGCGCCCGGCTGGAGCTCCGCCTGGGCGACGCCAGCGCGAATCCGTACCTGCTGACCGCCGGCACGATCGCCGCCGCGCTGCTCGGCGTCCAAGCGGGCGAGGAGCCCCCGGCCCCGCTGGAGGGCTACGGCTACGACACCGCCCGTTCCGCCCTCCTGCCGACGAGCCTGGCCGCCGCGCTGGACGCGCTGGAGGCGGACACCGCCCTGACCGACGTCCTCGGCAAGGACTTCACCACCTCCTTCCTCACCTACAAGCGGGACGAGGTCGAGCGCTTCGGCCGGTACGTCACCGACTGGGAGTTCACCGAGTACGCCTACCACCTGTAAGCCCCCGAAGCCGCGCCCAGGAGAACCCAGCCATGACCAGCCCCACCGTTCCCGCCCTGCCCACCACCGGCGCCGAGCTGCGCGCCCGCCTCACCGAGCCCCTCCCGCTCGACCAGGTCGACCTCGCCGACCTCGACAACTTCGCCGACGGCATCAAGCCCTGGCGGATGTTCCACACCCTGCGCCACGAGGACCCCGTCCACTGGCAGCCCGAGGCGGCCCCCAACTCCGGCTTCTGGGCGGTGACCCGGCACGCGGACATCGCCACCGTCGACCGCGACGCCGAGACCTTCACCTCGACGAAATTCGTCAACCTCGAAGAACTCGACGACGACCAGATCAAGAAGCGCGCCTCCGTCCTGGAGATGGACGGCGTCCGCCACCGCGCCCTGCGCAGCGTGATCCAGCGCCAGTTCGGCGCGAGCGTCATCAACAGCTACAGCGACTTCCTGCGCGGCCTGACGGCGCGGACCCTGGACGCCGCGCTCGCCAAGGGCACCTTCGACTTCGTCGCCGACGTCTCCGCCGACTTCCCCATCAACGTCCTCGCCCGGCTCCTCGACGTGCCGCCGGAGGACAACCAGCAGCTCATCGACTGGGGCAACCGGATCATCGGCAACACCGACCCCGACTACGCCGACGTCCTGCTGGAGAGCGCGGAGAGCGAGAAGTACCGCGACCTGCCCTTCCGCTCCCCCGCCTCGCTCGAGGTCTTCGAGTACGGGCGGGAGCTGGCCCGGCAGCGGCGCGGCGGCGACGGCACGGACCTGATCTCCAAGCTCGTCAACACGACCCCGCGCGACGGCGTCCCGCTCTCGGCGCAGGACTTCGACAACTACTTCCTGCTGCTGGTCGTCGCCGGCAACGAGACCACCCGGCACACCATCTCCCACTCCATGCTGGCCCTCCTCCAGCACCCCGAGCAGCTCGCCAGGCTCAAGGACGACCCCTCCCTGATCCCGGTGGCGGTCGAGGAGTTCCTGCGCTGGGCCTCCCCCGTCTACCACTTCCGCCGCACCGCGACCCGGGACGTCGAACTCGGCGGCAAGCAGGTCAAGGAGGGCGACAAGGTCGTCATGTGGTTCGCCTCCGGCAACCGCGACGAAGAGGTTTTCGGCAACCCGTACGACTTCGACGTCACCCGGCAGAACAACGACCACGTCACCTTCGGCAAGGGCAGCCCGCACCTGTGCCTGGGCAATCTGCTCGCCCGCACCGAGATCCGCATCATGTTCGAGGAGCTCATCCCGCGCATCGCCGACATCAAGCTGGCCGGTGACGTCCCCCGGGTCCGCTCCAGCTTCGTCAACGGCATCAAGAAGCTCCCGGTCGAGGTCACCCTCGCCTGACGGCGCCACCAGGACTGGGGGGGGGGGGGGGGGGGGGGGGGGGGGGGGGGGGGGTTTGGGGGGGGGGGGGGGGGGGGGGGGGGGTGGGGGGGGGGGGGGCGGGGGGGGGAGGAGAGG
>NZ_JBVHXR010000011.1:0-175307 GCF_055569295.1 Streptomyces sp. NPDC029292 | reverse complement strand
GCCGCGGAAATAACCCCAAACCCCCCGGCCCCCCCCCGCCCCCCCCCCACCCCCCCCCCCCCCCCCCCCCCCCCCCCCCCTCCCCCCCCCCCCCCCCGGCACTGTCATGACTGAGCGAATTCGAGACGTGTGGGCACGGGTTCCTCAGCTGTCGAAGCCCGACGGTCAGGGTCTCGGAGACCGGGGACGACTGGCAGGTGAGGACGTCGACCTCGGCGGGTTCGAGCACGTGGTTGCGGCGTATGTCGGCCTCACCGTCGGTGACCAGGGCGCGGCAGGTGCCGCAGACGCTCGTCGCCGCTGCGCCGACGAAGGGCTACCCACCACCCGATCTCGAGTCGGCCGGCGCCTGACCGACGCGCTCGCGCGGGCTGTGCGCGAGCGCCGATCCGGGTGCGCCCTCCGCCTCCGGCCACGGCCGTGGCCGGAGGCGGACACCACCGCCCGGTGCGAACAGCGGGCGCCACCGAGTGGCCAGTGTCCAGCCGACGGCGGCGACCGCTGCCGCTGCGAGAGTGACCAGCATCAGCGTGGTGTGGGATCCGGCGCTGTCGGCCGCCCTGGCGACCGGGTTGGGCAGGCCGAGCCGGTCGACCAGCCAGCCGACGGCCGCCGTGCCGGTGAGCAGCGCGCCGCCCACCCGCAGCGCGGGCTGCACCCGCAGCCGCGCGATCACCAGCAGCGTGGGCAGGGCGAGGCAGACCAGGAGGAGCTGGACCAGCTCGATGCCCAGGTTGAAGCCGAGGAGGCTGAACACGAGCTGTCCGGTGGACAGATGCATCTCGGCGAGCACGAAGGAGAACGCCATGCCGTGGCCGAGGCCGAAGACGCCGGCCACGACCGCTTCCCGGCCCGGGAACAGGGGGCGGATCGCGTGGATGGCGCCGACGAGGATGCTGGCGGCGATGAACGCCTCGACCGGCCGGCCGGGGATCTCCAGGCGGCCGAGGGCGGTGGCGGCCAGCGCGACGGAATGGCCGACGGTGAAGGCGAGCGTGATGCGGCCGATGCGCCCGAGCGCGGCGCGGGGGCCGACCAGGCCGTCCCAGCGTCGCCCGGTGGCCAGCAACGGTGCGGGCAGCAGCAGGATGAGCAGGAACAGCAGATGGTCGGTGCCGGTGAGGATGTGGTTGCCGCCGAGTTCGACCATGGCGACGAAGCCGCGCCAGGCACTCCCCTTGCCAAGGTCGACGGTCAGCGGCGGGACGCTCATGTGCCGGACGTCGAGACGGATGGTGCCGACCTGGGTGGCGCCGTCGCCGGTGACCCGGCCGGCTGCCCAGTCCTGTCGTACCGACACCAGCGTCACGTGGGTGACGACCTGATGGACGATCACGTCGTAGTTCAGGGTGAAGTGCCGTACGTCACCGCCGGCCGGCGGGGTGAGCACGGCCTTGGCGACCAGCTCGCGGTACGGGCCGGTGGAGGTCTGCTGGGTGCGGCTGAGGCTCAGCGCGCCGATGCTGACCTGCCAGGCCTCGCCCTTGAGGGTGGTCGGGCGGATGTGCTTGCCGAGGTAGGCGCGGATGACCGTGGCCTTGGCGGGCAGGGCCGACGGTTCGAGGTTGGTCAGATCGATCCCGCTCGCCGTGGCGAAGTCACCGACCGGCAGTGCCAGCCGCGCGGTGACGGAGGCCTTGTACACGTCGAGCTGGACCACTGAGTGCGGCATCGGGTGCGCGGCGGCCGGCGACGCTCCGAGCAGGAGCGCCGCCGGTACCGCGATCGCGATCCCGGCCACCAGGCGAAGTGCTGTGGTCAGCCAAGTTCGCGGTCGGGTCATGAGAAGGTGAACTCGCTGCCGTAGTCGCGGGTGTGGTCGCGGTACACGGTGTGGTAGTGGATCTGGTCCCGGTACACGAGGCCGTTCTGGCAGACGAACTCGATCCACACCCCGGGGCCGTCGATGCGCACGTAGTCGCCCTGGGTGTCCAGGCCGGTGCCGCCTGAGTAGCCGACGTAGGTCTCGTTCAGCTCACGCGCGTACGTCTTCATGAGCTTCTTCGCGGTGGCGTCGTCCACATTGGCGACCCAGGGGTGCATCGCCTCAAGGACCAGCTTCTTCTGCTTGGGCGAGAGCGAGCTGACCTTGATGCCTTCCTTGGTCTCCGGGAACTGGCCGTCCTCACCCGGGCCGAGGAGCACGTCGCTGAACGACTCGGACAGCTTGGCCGTGGCCAGCTGCTCCGTGCTCAGGCTGCCGGTGAGCGCGAGCAGGCCGTTGCGCATGGTCGCCAGCGGCGAGTACGTGGTGCCGTCGTCGTCGGTCCACGTGGTCGGCTCGACACCGACGAAGAACGGGCTGGCGCCGGCCACCTTGCCCTTCTTGTAGGTCTCGTTCACGGCGAGGTGGTGGCCGCCGAAGTGCAGCTGCCAGGTGCCGTCGGTCGAGGGGGTGCCCAGGAACGCCAGGAAGTAGACGCCGCTGCCGTAGCCGCCGAGGCCGCCGCCTCCGGCGCCGCCGGACGGCGGGGTGCCGGTCGGGACGTCGGTCGGGGCGTCGGTCGGGGCGTCGGTGGCCGAGGAGCTGGGGGACGCCGTGGCGGACGGGTCCGCCGAGGCCGTGCTCGACGCGGTGTCCGAGGGCGCCGGCCCCGCGGACGAAGAGCTGGTGCTCTGCGCCGAGTTGAGCACGTCGTCGGCCTTGATGATCTGCGTGATCTGGTCGTACCCGGTGCCCTTGCCGGTGCCCGTGGCCGCCTTCACCACCTTCATGGCGGCGGCCAGCTGAGTGTCGGTCAGGGAGCCGAGCTGGATGCCGGGACGGCAGGACGAGCCGCACGGCAGGTTCGACCACGCCGTGGCGTTCGCCTGGGAGAAGTCCAGCAGCACCTCGGCCTGCTGGTCGGCGTCCAGCGTGTTCAGGAACGCGTTGGCCGCGCTGACCACGGCACCGACGCCGGTGGCGTGCTTGTCGACCGGGCGCTTGACAGCTGCGGTCTGCGTATCCGTCGAGGCATTTGCAATCGCATAACCACCGCCGGCCAGCACAATTGCCACGACGGCGCCGATTATGCCCCGCCAAGTCCGTCGTGTGCGTACTCGACGGGTTCTTTCTCTACTCACGAACCACTCCTATAAACCTGGAATGACGTCCTGGCCATATGGGCAGCACCCATCGGCCGGCTTCGAGATCGCTGTGTCCGTGTAGATACCGGACATTTCCCATGCCCATCGGCCGCTTGCCAGCAGCCACAAGCCTGACGGAAACGCACGACGGGCATCCGATGGCCCGCCCGCGCGATTGTTGACAAGATTACCGACACTCTTACTGAAATCTCAATGCATCGCCAGGTGAACAAAATATTCTCGAGTCATGCTGCAGCGTGACGCAAATTCAGGGAATTCACTTATGAATTTGACAGGCTGCCCTTATCGCGCGAATAGGGTTTCCTGCTATTGCCCTGGAACGGGAGTGACGACAATGCGGACCGGGTCGCCCTCGCGTTGCTCGAGACGCCAGCAGGATCGGTTCGGGGGTCAGCCCGACGAAGACGGCGCGGCCACTGCGCCCGAGCGAGAGCGCGGTCGCGGAGCAGACGCTCCGCCAAGTCGCGGTCTGAACCGACACGTTGGATGAGTGGGCTGTGGCCGATGCGCGGAAGGCCGGTGCAGCGGACTGCAAGTCGGTAACGGTGCTCCCGTGGCAGGCGTTCAAGATGAAGCTCGCAGCCGTGGGGCTCAGGGGCAACGAAGTAGCCACGGTCGGCCATTTCGTCGAGCCGCTCCGTGTACCAGGCTTCGAGCAAGTCAGGATCACGGTCGGCTGGATGACCGAGCAACTGGCCGGCACGCCAGTGGTCGTGCTGGGACAGGTCCGTAGCTCGGCCGTGGTGCGGCGGCGCACGATGTCGAGCATCTTGTGGGCGAACTGGACGACGTGGAAGTGATCGACCACGATCGTCGCGTGGGGCAGGCCGGTGCGGATCGCGGCGCGCTAAGGACTGTCCCGTAGCCGACGGACATGTCGATGGCGACGTACCGGCCGCGTCGATTTCGACATCCTCACGGCCGCGATCCTCCAGCGTTCGCGCCACCAGCGACGCCAGGTCGAACGGGTCGCCGCGGTCGCGCACATGGGCGCTGCCGCCAGGGTCAGCAGCGACTCCAGCAGCCGGGTGCGCTGCCCGTTGATGGCCAGCAGCTGTTCGAAGTTGGCCCGGAACGACGCCACGTCCGCAGCCGGGTCGATGAGCGGCTCCTCGAGCAGCGCGTGCTCGACGGTCAACGGCGTGCGCAGTTCATGGGCGGCGTTGGCGACGAACCGCTTGTGCGCGTCGAGCGCCACCTCGAGCCGGCCGAGCAGCCCGTCAACGGTGTCGGCGAGGTTCTTCAGCTCTCCTCCGGCCCCGTGGGCGAGAGCCGCTCGTGCACGTTGTGGTCGGAGATCTGCCGCAGCCGCTCGGTCATGGTGCGCACCGGGCGCAGCATCCGGCCGGCACTGCATCGGCCTGCCGTCCACCCGCACCTACACCTCGGCGAAGTCGACCTCCGCCTCCTCACCGGGCCGGTGAACCTGCGGGACCATCCCCAGCAGCCGGGCCCGGCCCGCCTCCACCCTCACCTCCGGCTGTCGCCTCCGGTAAAAGCAAAAGCCCCAGGTCACGGCGAGTGAGTCCTGAGGCTTCCACAGAGCCGCCTTCGGGATTCGAACCCGAGACCTACGCATTACGAGCCCGCCAGGGATCGTGCTGAACCGTGGTGCAGGGTCATCCCCTTGCGCTCCCCCACAGTCTGACGAGGCACTGCATCCGCGCAGACAGCCCGCCGCTGCGACGGTGCCGACACAGCTTGTCGAGATCGAACAGCCGAGGCAGCACCCGACGACGCTGTGGAGGCGTTGATGTGGTGACCGCGTGCTTCCAGGAGCTGACGCCACCGGGAGCGCGCGCTGGACAGGGCTGGTCACTGCACCGTGGGGGTGCCGTTGCGGATGGCGAACTTGGCGGAGCACTGCTTGTCGGCGCTTGCGCCCTGTTGCCAGACGCAGATCCGCATGGTGTGACCGATGTCCGAAATCACGCTGGTGCGTTCGGCGCCGCTCGATGCCGCGAGGCCGACGGTCAGCCCGTCGTCCCGGATCAACTCGGCGTGGCACGTCTCGAAGTAGCTGGTGTTCAGCATCCCGTACAGGTTGCCGGAGCCGGCGTTGTCGAGCCAGGCCGTGCAGCCGCCGGCGGGTCCGGCGGAGACCCCGGAGCCCTCGATCGCGGCGGAGTCGTCGCTCATGCTCACGCCGTCGATCGGATATGCGCTCGGCTCCATGGTCGCGGACGTGCTCGGGCGTACGACGGAGGAGCCTCCTGCCCCCGACGAGGTGGACGAGGGCGGGAGGCCCACCGGTTCAGCGCTGCCGTTCGTCGTGGCGGAGGCTGACGGCGAGGCGCTGGGTGAGCGGGAGGCCGAGGGCGACGCGCCGGTGCTATGGGCACCGGACGCGGAAGTGGACGCGGAGATGGAAGTGGACGCGGAGGCCTCGTTGCCGCGTGTGCTCGTGTGGGATCGGAAAAGCGAGGGGTCGATGAGCACGACACCTCCGACGACCACCGTGACGAGGCAGGCGACGAGCAAAGGGATGAGGATGCGGCGGCGCCCACGCCCCGAGCGTCCCTGCTGGGGGGCGACCATGACCTCGGCCGCGCCACCGGACTCTGGGGAAACGACCGCGCCGCCGGCCACCGCGCTACTCGCCGCCGCAGGGGCCGCGGTACGGGCCGCGGCGGCCATCATCGCGGCGTCGGGGAAGCGGTCCTCGGGTTTCTTGGCGAGGGCGGTGGCGACGAAGTCGCGCACCGGTTGCGGGAAGTCGGCGGGCAGGGCAGGCACCGGCTGCTGGACGTGCTTGACCAGGATCTCGATGGCCCGCTCACCGTCGAAGGGCAGTTTCCCGGTGAGCATCTTGTAGCAGACGACGCCCATTGAGTAGAGATCGGAGGCCGGGGTGGTGCCATGGCCCTCGACCTGCTCGGGGGCGATGTAGAGCGCGGTGCCGACGACGGCGTGCTCGGGGGTGATCTTGGAGGTGGCGAGGTCGCGGGCGAGGCCGAAGTCGGTGACCTTCACTCGGCCGTCGGCGCAGATCAACAGGTTGGACGGCTTGATGTCACGGTGCACGACCTGCCGCCGGTGCGCGGCGTGCAGAGCCTCGAGCGCTTCGGCGGTGGTGGCCAGCGCCTGCTCGGGTGGCAGCGGCCCGCTCTCCTTGAGGAACTCGTCGAGCGGTCGTCCCTCGACGAGTTCCATGACGATGTAGGCCACCCGGCTTCCGTCGCCGAGGGCGTTCTCGCCGTAGTCGTGGATGTCGACGATGCCGGGGTGGTCCAGCGAGGCGAGGATCAGGGCCTCACGGCGGAAACGCTTGGCGAACCTGGCGTCGTCGAGCAGCTCCGGGCGCAGGATCTTGACCGCGACCCGGCGTTCGAGGACAGTGTCGTCGGCCCGCCAGACGTCGCCCATGGCGCCGCCGCCGATCCGCTCGGCCAGCGTGTAACGCCCGCCGAGCACGGTGCCCCGATCCCACACACCCGTCCCCCAGATCGCACCCGGTCAACAGCTGTCAACCGGGGGGGAGTCTGCCAGATTCGGCCGCGACAAACCAAGAAAGCCCCATCCACGGAACGGTTCTGCCAAGCCGTCAACTCAGCGGCCTTGACGAGGTCCGGTGCGGTATCGCGCCCCGTAAGGGGCACGTGTCGATATGCGGCTCCGCCGCGTGGGCGCGACCAGCCCCCACCGGCCCGCGGGTTCGTCATCGCGCTTCCAGCGGAGCGCTTAGCTCCGGAGGCAAGGCAGACGGGGCCGTCCGGTCGGCTCGGTGACATGCCGTACGGCGACGGCACGCCCGGCGGTACATGCACGGGACCCTCACTCATGCGGTCGAGTCCCAGAAGATCTGCAGGTGCTTCTCCTGGACCAGGTCGAAGCGGAGGGCGAGTGAGACGAGGGCTTCGCGCTTCCAGTCGAGGCGCGGGCTGTCCTGCGTGCCGGTGCGCTCTCGCACCTTGAGCTTGGAGCCCGCCAGGTAGTCGATGTGGAAGTTGACGGCGGACACGGTCAGGTCACCGCAGCCGGGAAGCGCGCGCAGTCGGCTGACGACCTCGGGGACGCTGGGGATGGCGAGGCTGGACGGGTCGCGCAGCCGGGGCTCGCAAAGGGCGAGCAGCACCAGGAAGTACTTGGCCGTGGGGTCGAGTACGAAGGGCATGAGGGTCAACTCGGCCGAGCGGCTCACGGGAGCCTCCGGTCCCGGGTCGAGGAAGGTGTGACGCGGGGCGAAGACCGTGAACCGGACGAATCCGTCGGTCAACGGCAGTACCACGCGGGAGAGTTCGAACGGGATGGGCGCGCCCATGCGGCGCGGGGCGACCTTCACGTACTCGCCGCCGCCCTCCAAGTTCTCCACCACGTACGTGGTGCGCGGGCTGAAGTTGGTCAGCCGCCAGTGGTCGTCGCTCGCGGTGAGTTCCCCCGCGTAGCGGGACACACCCTCGCCGAAGAGGGGGATGTCGACCGGCCGTTCTCCGGCTCCGCGCCCGAACGTGGCCATCTGCCCCGGTCCTAGGGCGAGCTGCCGGGGTCGGCCATGCCGCACGGCAGCCGCCCCCGGAGGTTCCGGGAGTTGAACGATGACCGTCTCCATGCTGCGCGCCCCATGTCGTCCACGTCATCCGCCCGAGATCGCGGAGACCCTGAGAGCCCTCAGGTTACGTGGGACGGCGGGCAGCAGCAGAGTCGTCGACGTACTCGACCTACTCGACTTCCTCATCGCAGTCGTCGCAGTCGTCGCAGTCGTCGACGTAATGGAGGTATCCCGCATGACAGACGCCACGCAGGATCCGGGGCAGCCGACCGCCGCACCACTCCCCTCGAAAGCCGCTCCTTCGAAGGCCGCTCCTCCCGAGGTCGACCGGCTGGCGGGCACGCGGGGACTCGGCGAGTACATCACCGCCCGTCACGGGGTCTCGCCCTCACGCGCACTGGCGACCGGGGCGGCCATCGCGGCAATCGCGCTCGCATTCCTGATCGTGCTGAGTGGACCGGTCTCCAACGCATCGGTCTTCTCCTCCGCCTACTCGGTTCTGCACGCCGTCTACCTCGGCTTCCTGCTCATGCTCGTCGCCGGAGTCGGCCACGGCATCCGCGGTCTCGTCGCCGGTGCCCAGGCGCACTACCTGTACGCCGGCGGAGTCGTGCACACACGCAGGTCCGTCACCCGCGCCGTCGCTTGGCAGGACGTCATCCAGCTCAGGAGCATCCACCGCCGACGCGGCGACCGGTCCGACGTGGGCGAGGTCGTCGGCTACCGGCTGGAGGCACGGGATGGCACGTCGATCGTCATCCCGCTGGTCCTGACGGAGGGCCGCGACGCCTTCGTCGACCGGATCGTCGCGGCCCTCCGCACACACAACCGCCCGATCGTCTAGGAGTTCACGATGTCCGACAGCAACGACACCACCGCCGAGGGGACGACCGTCCCGGCCTCCTCCCCACCGCTGTACGTGGCCGTCCCGGCGCCGTACCACGTCGCCTCCCCCGAACAGCGGGCCATCTGGGAGACGAAGGCCAAACGCGGCATCGGCTTCGGCGCCGCATGGCTCATCGGCGGCGTGCTCATCACCGTCGTCACCTACGCCCAGGCCCAGGGCGGGGGCGTGTACTTCGTCGCCTGGGGTCCGGTGATGTACGGCATCTACCGGATCGTCACCGGCCTTCTGTTGCTGAACAAGAGCAAGAGCTGAGGTCCT
The DNA here is from genome assembly GCF_055569295.1 of Streptomyces sp. NPDC029292. Classification (NCBI taxonomy): domain Bacteria; kingdom Bacillati; phylum Actinomycetota; class Actinomycetes; order Kitasatosporales; family Streptomycetaceae; genus Streptomyces; species Streptomyces sp. NPDC029292. The sequence goes on along the minus strand of NZ_JBVHXR010000011.1, from coordinate 166,563 downwards.
GGCCATTTTCGACGTCCCGCACCCAATCGGACGAGCCGATGCATGGATGGAGTGACTGTGCCCGAGCAAGAGGCGAATGATCCGATCGCGTCAACCGACAGGGCCACTTGGCAAGTGCATCCCGGGGCCGGAGCGCACGGCGGATCCGGGAAGACGGAACTTCCCACCTGGCAGCAGACCCCCCGGGCCACACCGCCCCCCATGGGGCGACCCGCACCTCTCAAGACGCCGGCTCCCAGGACACCTGCGCGCAAGACACTGGCGCGGCCCACCCAGCCGACCGCGCCCACCCCGGCTACGCCGACCACCACGCCGACCACCACGCCGACCACCGCGGCCAAGCCGAACGGGCCCGGCACCGCTGGCGGTCCGAACGCTTCGACCGGATCACCCCGACAGGCGTCCGCGCCACGGGCTCACCGCGCTCGGGGTCGTATCGGACCGACGATACGTCGATGGCGGCTGCCGCTCGTCGCCGTGGTGCCCTGCCTCACGCTGGCCGGCATCGGCTGGTGGTGCTGGCCCAGCCAACCCGACCCCGTCCCACTGCACTTGGTCGCGGGCACGGTTCACGCCGCGCTGCTCACTCCGGACGAGGCGAGTCAGCTGACAGGGATGACCCTCACCTCCAGCTCCGGGGCGAGCAAGCCCTCTCCAGCCCTGGCCGCCGATCCATCGAGCTGCGCCATCGCAGTCGGGCCGACCACCCAAGCGGTCTTCGGTAAGGACTGGACGGCCTTCCTGTCCGCCACCTATCAGGACGCCGGAGGACTCGGTGCCTTCACGCTGAACCAGGTCGTCGGCATCTATCCCGACCGTGAGAAGGCCGGTGTTGTCCTCCGGACGCTGACTGCGGGGCTCCGTTCCTGCTCGTCGGCCGTCCGTACCGACCAGGACAGCGGCAGCTCCAAGTGGACCTATCGCATCGACGACACCACGTCGAACAGCGTCTCCTGGACAGCCACCCAGGACGGCGACAACGGCTGGGCCTGCTATCGCCAGGCACAGCTCAAGGGCAAGTCGCTTCTCCAGGTGGGGATCTGTGAGGCAGGCGACGGGCGGTCGACCGTCCAGACGCTCACTCGGGAGATCGCATCCGAGGTGAGCGGATGAACACCAAGGGCGAGAAGACCCACCGCACATCCCGGTCGCGCCGGAACGGCGGACGGCGCGGTGTCGTACCGGCTCTCACGGCGCTGCTCGTGCCGGTCCTCAGCGCGGGCCCGGCAGCGGCCGCGACCTCGACGATGCCCCGCACGGCAACCGCGCCGGCGAGTACCGAGGTCCCCGCACCAGTCTCCGTGACCGGCGGCCTTCCCACCAACATCGTCTTGAAGGACGTCATCCCCTACAACAACAAGGTCACAGAACTCGAGCGGCGCAAGACGGAACTGACCACTGAGAAGCAGTCACTCAGCAAAAAGACGGCCAAAGTCAACTCGCAGACCGACACCTACAACACCAAGGACGCCGCCTGCGCGGCCCGGGTGAAAGCCCACAACAGCAAGATGGACGCCTACGAAGCGAAGGTGGATGCCTGGAACTCCACCTCGCACGACTACGAGGTGCCCAGGCAGCAGGCCGCGTACGAAGCGGCCGTAGCCGACAAGGAAGCGCTCGACGCCGAAGGCGTCGAACTCCACCAGGAGACGGCATCGATCAATGCCGAGCAGAAGCAGCTCGACGTCGAAGAAGCCCAACTCAGCGCCGAGCAGGCCGAGCTGACCACGGAGATGACCGACCACAACGCACAGGTCGCGACCTGGACGTCCGACCAGCAGCAGCTGGAGACGCAGCATCAGCAGCTGCTCGTGGACATCGTGACCGCACTCCAGGACCAGCTCGACACCCCACCGACCCAAGCCGCGTCCATGGCCCGGGGCGGAGACGCGACCGAGCCCCCGGAACCCACCGCCCAAGCCGCCCAGGCCCCCGGCGGCGATCCCACCTCACGGGCCAGCCAGGTGGCATCCATCAGCTACTACGCGGTGACAAACGCTGTCCCCGTGAAATTCCAGCCCGTCGCGGTACGGCTCACGCCGGGCACGATCTCGAAGCAGTCAGCATCGGCCACCGCCCAGTTGCCACTCGCCACCACCTACGACGGCCTGGTGCGTGAAGCGAACGGCCACTACAAGGCCATCCAGATTCAGAGCAGCACCACCCGCACCGACCGGGGACGAGCCGCCTTCACCAACCTCCTCGCACACGGCGGGCGGGCTACCACACCGGTCAACGGCCGCCCGGCCGTCATAGACGGGACCATCACCGTCCCCGCCGACGACAGGGCCGACGACGCGTGCAACACAGGTGCGGGCTTCGACGGAAGCATCGTCTACCTGCCCCGCCACAAGCAGGCCGGCGAATGCGTGGCCACTGGGGCCTACGGACAACTCGGCTTCAAGAACTACACCGGCCCGGGCCGGCGCAAACTTGGCTTCGCCCTGCCGGGCCTCGGGACCCTGCCTGGGGACAATCGGGCCCGGGGACACCTCATCGGCTACGCCATGGGCGGCTCGAACACGGACACCCGGAACTTCGTTCCCCTGTACCAAGAAGCCAATCAATGGATGTACACGCACGCGGAAGATCCGGTCGTGAAGGCCATCAAGGCAGGCGGCAGTGTGTACGTCGAGGCATATCCGCAATACGGGAACCCGAACTCCGCCGTGCCGACTTCAATCACATACGACACCCAGGGTGACATCGAAGAGGAATGCGTCATCGAGAACAACGCCACGGGTGCCGGAAGCTACTGCCGGAATGGAAATTGAAAATGCACGCCAGTGAAGTACTCGACAAGCTTGTACCAATTCTGGGCCACCCCGTGCGCCATGGGGAAGCCGACCAAGTGGCGCACATCGGCCAGGAATGGGGAGTCCGGTTTCCCTCGGACTTCATCGAGGTCGCCGGAGCGTACGGCCATACCGTGATCGGCGAGTTCATCTTCCTCACCGGAGCACCGAGCATCCGTTCCTACGCGGAGCGGATGGGGAAGCACATGGACGAGAACCCGACCGTCCCCTGCGCGGTATTGCCGACCCCGGGCGGATCGCTCCTGTGGGGCAACACGATCGAGGGCGATCAGCTCTTCCTGCGGCCCCAGGACGACGGACGCTGGACCGTTTCGGCTTTCCGTCTGAACCATCGGGACTGGCTCGAAACAACTCACGAGTTCGGCGAATGGTTCATTGGCGTTCTGTCAGGGGAGCTGGAGACCGGCTGGATGCCTGAATGGCCGCCACCCCCTCTCGACCTCGAAGTGTGAGATCCACCGAATATCGACCTCCATCAGAAAAACAATCACGCAGGAGGGAATCCGAATGCCCGAGACAAAAGGCGTACTACTCCCGGCCTACGTACTGGCCGACGAGTCAGGCTCGATGAGCCCGTACCTGGAGGAACTGTCCAACGGACTGGTGTCGTTGTGCGAGGGACTCCGCGCGGAACCGATGGTCGCCGCGAAACTGCGGCTGGCGGTGCTGGGGTTCTCCGACGACGTGCAGGTGCGGCTCGCCGTGGCCGACATGCGTACCGAGGGCACCCTGCCCCAGATGGAGATCCGTGGGCTCACCAACTACAAGGCCGTATTCGAGGATCTGCTGCATCGGATTCCCGCCGATGTGCAGTGGCTGCGCGGCGAGGGATACAAGGTGCACCGCCCCGTGGTGTTCCTCCTGAGCGACGGGCAGCCCACCGACGGCGGGTCCTGGCGCGGCCCCCACGCCGCGCTGACCGACAAGGACCAGACCCCGACGGCCCCGAACATCATCGCCTGCGGCATAGGCGACGCCCGGGCCAACACCATGCTCGAAGTGGCGACGCGCCCCGAATTCGCCTTCGTCGCGAAGGCGGGGACCGACCTCGGCCAGGCCATCTCCGAGTTCTTCCATTCGCTGACCGCCAGTCTGGTCGCCTCCGGGCAGGCGCTGAACTCGGCGAGCCCGCAGCTCGTGGTCAACCGGCCGGACCAGTTCACCATGGCGATCGACGAGGTGTGACCGTGAACATGACCCCGGAGAACGCCTTCGCGCCCGCTGGGACACAGAAGGCATCGGTCCCGGCGCACCCCACGCACCCCGCGCCCTGGCACCGGATCGTGATCGGAACCCCGGGGCCGGAGTTCGAGGCGCTGCCCCCTGGCCAGTACGACTTCGACTTCCCGGACACCGAATGCGACGGCTGGTCGACCACGGAGCTGGCCATGCGGTTCGCCTCGGTGCGCGGTGCCAAGCACCGCTACTACCGGCAACCGCGGCAGGACGCCGCACGAGCGGCGGTACACACCGCCACCGGCAGCATCGTCTTCGCGGTCGCCGACGGCGTTTCCAGTGCGTCCAGTTCCGAGCAGGGCGCCGTAGCGGCCTGCCAGGCAGCCCTGGATCGGCTGCTCCACCTGCTCGACCAGCCTGGAGAACCCATCGACCTGCGTGACGTGGCATGCCACGCGGCCGATCGACTGCGTGAGCTGACGCGGTGGCGCCTCGTCGGACGGGACCCGGAGTTCAGCGAGGTGGCCGGCCTGTACGCGACGACGCTCGTGGCGGGCGTGGTCCGCCCTCAACCCGGCGGGCCTCTGGTCGAGCTGTGCCGCATCGGGGACTCGGGAGCATGGACCCTGGACCGCTCGCGCGGACAGTTCCTGCCCCTGTTCCCCACCAAGACGGGGTCGGACGTCCTCCTGGTGTCCAGCACGGTGACGCCTCTGCCTCATGTGCCCGATCCGCTCGAGCAGACCAGCAGGCGCCTGTCCTCCCACGAGGCGCTGCTGATCGGAACCGACGGCTTCGCCGACCCGCTCGGCGACGGCGACGGCCAGGTCGGCTCCCTCTTCGCCCGTCACCTCGCGCACCCACCGCCGCCCCTGTGGTTCGCGCACCTGCTGGACTTCTCCCGGGAGACCTTCGACGACGACAGGACCCTGCTGACGATCTGGCCCACGACACCTGAGGGGCAGTGGTGAACTCCCCGCGAACCCCCATGGTCGAACATCACAAGCTCACCCTGGGAAAGCAGTTGGGCCAGGGCGGCCAGGGCACGGTCTACGAGGTCACGAACCGGAAGATCAACGAGGCGGCGGGCGACGGCTGGGACGTGGTCTACAAGGAGTACGGTCCTGCCGTACTGCCCGCCCTGCGCGCGGACGCGCTCGCGTCGAGAGCCGAGCTGATCGGCGGGTTGAACGCGGCGGACGCCAAGTGGCTGTGCGAGAGGACCGCTTGGCCCGCGGCCGTGGTCCAACGTCAGGGGCACACCTGCGGGTTCCTCATGCGGGCCGTTCCCGAGCGCTTCCGGTTCGCGTTCCAGAACCTCGGCGGAGCGAGCGGAACCCAGCGACTCGCCAACATGGAGTATCTCCTCAACGACGACGCCTACGTGGCCGGCATCGGCCTGACCATCAGCAGCCGGGACCGTCTCGCCATCCTGGGCGACCTGGCCACGACGCTCAGTCGGCTCCACCGCCTCGGCATCACCGTCGGAGACCTCTCCCCGAAGAACCTGCTGTTCGCCACCGCCCCGCACACTGAGTGCTTCCTCATCGACGCCGATGCCATGCGTCTTCGGGGCGCCACCGTCCTCCCCCAGGCCGAGACTCCCGACTGGCAGATCCCCGACGGAGAGGAGAAGGCGACCTGCGCCAGCGACGTCTACAAGCTCGCCCTGCTCGCCGTACGCCTCATCGCCCGTGACCAGACCGCCACCGACCCCGCCGCCCTGGCACCCGTCGGCCCAGCACTCGTCGACCTGGCCCGCAGCAGCCTCGGTCCCGACCCGACCAGGCGTCCGACTCCGGCTCTGTGGGCGGAAACCCTCGCAGCCGCCGCCACAACAGCATCGACCGCTCCGGCATCGGCGCCGGCAGGACCCGGCCCCGGGGCAGCGTCGGCGCCGGTTCGACAAACCCGGCGAACGCAGCGAACCCGGCGCGCTCCGGGCAGCCCCCTGCCGGGAGGGGCCGCCCCGGGCAGGAAGCCAGCCAAAGCCAAAACCGGAGCCGGCTTCGCCGCGACCGTCGCAGTTGTGCTCATCGCGCTCTTCGCTCTCGCCGCCACACACTCCAACCAGGCCGATTCCGGGACGACTTCCGGATCGGCTACCCCGGCTGCGTCCGATTTCCCGACCGTGCCCGACTCCCTACCCACCGACCCCGCGTCCACGGATCCCGATCCCATAGACCCCGACCCCACGACCTCCGAACCCGATACGCCGTCAGAATCCCCGACTCCCGACGACATCGCCGACGCCGAGGTCGGGTCCTGTTTTTACGACAACGGGACCACCGGCCACGCCGACCTCGTCGCGACCGACTGCACGGACGGGGCGTTCAAGGTCGTACGCATCTACTCGGACACGACCGACCGGTCCAGCTGTGACAACGTCACAGACAACGACGAAAGCGTGTCCTCCGTACACAACGCCCGCGTGCTGTGCCTGAGCTATCAGAGTCCCGGCGGCACCGCCTACCACGCGGACCAGGGTGACTGCGTCTACGGCTCCAGCGGAACCGGCTCATGGAGCACCCAAACCTGTCGGACCGGGAACTTCAAGGTCCTGGCCGCCTACAGAGGTACCAGCGACGACTCGAAGTGCACCTCCTGGCCGCACTACAACGAGTGGAAGCACTTCGGCGTCGCAGCCGACTCAGGACTGGACGTACTGCTCTGCCTGTCCATGAACTACCCCGACGATGCCGGATACGCGACGCAGAACGAATGCCTCCTCAAGTCCGGCAGCAACCAGGACGTGACCTTCACCAACGTCGGCTCCTGCGCCGCCTCGAACGTGGTGGTCACCGGACGCACCAGTCAGTACCACGCCGACGCCTTCTGCGGAAGCTATGGCTGGACCACGTGGAAGCCCCCGGACTATCCGTCACTCGCCTACACAGTGTGCTGGAGACCGAAGTAGGTCCCCGGCCGCATCGTGCGCACCAACCACAGCAGCACGCACACCTCGGGCGAACCCTGCCGGAAGATAACGGCGTTGAGCCTTAGCAGGGTGGACGCCATCCGCTTTCCGAATGTGATCGCTTGGTTTGGGCTCGGCGGGCAGGAACCCCGGCTGGTGCGGAGAGATGGGGTGCTTCGTCCGCTCGCGTAATCTTCACGGTCGATGGCGACGAACCGCTCGGGCTGCAACCCGAGCATCTGGAGCGGATGTACCGGGCCATGCTCGACGCCGGGCACGCTCCCTCGCATGTGGTGAAGGTGCATCGCATCTTGTCGCGTGCGCTGAAGATTGCCCATCGCCGGCGCATCGTCGCGGAGAACGTGGCCACCCTCGTGGACCCCCCGAGTGTGGACGAGATGGAGGCCAATCCGTTCACCAAGGAAGAGGCCAAGGCGTTCCTCGAAGCAGCCGCGAAGCGTCCCACCTCCATGCGGTGGATCGTGGGCGTCGGCATGGGGTTCCGACAGAGGGAGACCCTCGGTCTGCGGTGGTCGTACGTAGACCTGGAGGCGGAGCTGTTCCGTCCCGAGTGGCAGCTTCAGCGCCTCACCTGGCGCCACGGCTGCGGCGAGGCTCACGCCTGCGGCGCGCGCCTTCATCGCTTCGAGCCCTGCCCACCGGGCTGCACCACTCACAAGGGCTACAAGCGCGGCTGCCCGAAGCCTTGCACCAAGACATGCACGAGCCATGCGAGCGCATGTCCGCAGCGCAGGGGCGGCGGTCTCGTCTTCACGCGCCCCAAGACGAAGAAGAGCCGGAACGCCGTCCCGATTCCACCCGTCTTCATTCCCTTCCTTCACGACCACAAGGCCCGGCAGGAGGCAATGCGGGCCGCCGGTGGGGAACTGTGGCAGGAGTACGACGTCGTGTTCTCACGGCCGGATGGGCGCCCGCTTGACCCACGCGCCGACTACGAAGAGTTCAAGGAACTGCTCGAGGAAGCGGGTATCGACGACCGCCGCCTGTACGACGGAAGCCGTCACACGGCCGGCACGATCCTGTAACGAGTTGGGCGTGGACATGCCCACGATCATGGAGATCAGTCAGACCCGGCGGTACGTGAAGGGGCGCTCCCACCTGTCGAAGGACGCCATGAGGCGTATGGGCGAGTTCTTCGTCCCCGCGCACCCGGAGCCGGATCCTGGCCCCGCTGAGACCAGAACTGAGACCGCCAACACTCGCGCGGCCCGCTCACGACGGCGGCGCCGAATCCAATAAAAGCAAAAGCCCCAGATCACGGCGAGTGAGTTCTGGGGCTTCTACAGAGCCGCCTTCGGGATTCGAACCCGAGACCTACGCATTACGAGTGCGTTGCTCTGGCCATCTGAGCTAAGGCGGCGCGCCGTCCGCACTATGGTGCGATCAGCAACGCGGGTAAGTCTACACAGTTTCCGGGGGTGCTCCGTACAGGCCCCGAGGCCGGGGGTCCCGGGGCCCGCGTCAGGGCTATGAGCAGCGCTTTCCCTCGGCTGGGGGGGTGCCCTCGAGCAGGTAGCGGTTGATCGCGGAGTCGATGCAGTGGCTGCCGCGGCCGTAGGCGGTGTGGCCGTCGCCGACGTAGGTGAGGAGGGTGCCGGAGGAGAGCTGGGAGTCCAGCGACTGGGCCCAGGGGTAGGGGGTGGCGGGGTCGCGGGTGGTGCCGACCACGAGGATCGGGGCCGCACCCTTCGCCTCGATGCGGTGGGGCTCGCCCGTCGGCTTCACCGGCCAGTACGCGCAGTTCAGGGAGGCCCAGGCCAGGCCGTCGCCGAAGACGGGGGACGCCTTCTCGAAGGCGGGGAGGGCTTTCTCCACCTGGTCGGGGGTGGAGAAGGCGGCCGGGAGGTCGAGGCAGTTCACGGCGGCGTTGGCGTACATCAGGTTCGCGTACTTGCCGTCGGCGCCGCGCTCGTAGTAGCTGTCGGAGAGGGCGAGCAGGCCCGCGCCGTCCTTCTCCTTCATCGCCGAGGTAAGGGCCTCGCGCAGCTGCGGCCAGGCCGCCTCGTCGTACATCGCCGCGATCACGCCCGTCGTCGCGAGCGCCTCGCCGAGCTTGCGGCCGTCCGCGTCGCCCGCCGGGATCGGGGCCGCGTCGAGCTGCTTGAAGAAGGCGCTGAGGTTCTTGCCCACCTGGTCCGTGCTCGTGCCCGCGCCGCCCAGCGGGCAGTCGCTCTGGCGTACGCAGTCCTTCGCGAAGGACTGGAAGGCCGTCTCGAAGCCCGCCGTCTGGTTCTCGCTCAGCTTGCGGGCGGTGAGCGACGGGTCCATCGCGCCGTCCAGAACCATGCGGCCCACCCGGTCCGGAAAGAGCCCGGCGTACGTCGCTCCGAGGAACGTTCCGTACGACGCCCCGACGTACGTCAGCTTCTTGTCGCCCAGCACGGCGCGCAGAATGTCCATGTCGCGGGCCGCCTCCACCGTGGAGACATGCCGGAGCAGGTCGGGCGACCGGTGGCCGCAGCCCTCGGCGAAGTCCTTGTAGGCGTCGACCAGTTCCCCCGTCTCCTTCTTGTCGTCCGGTGTGATGTCCGTCTGCGTGTACGTGTCCATCTGACGGCCGGTGAGGCACTCGACCGGCTCGCTGCGGGCCACGCCGCGCGGGTCGACCGCGACCATGTCGTAGCGGGCGCGGACCTCCGCCGGGTAGCCGATGCCCGCGTACGACTGCAGGTAGCCGACCGCCGAGCCGCCCGGACCTCCGGGGTTGACCAGCAGCGAGCCGAGGCGCTCGCCGGGGCCCGTGGCCTTCTTGCGGGCGACGGCCAGCCTGATGTCGCCCGAGGCCGGCTTGGCGTAGTCGAGCGGCACCTTCATCGTGGCGCACTCGAAGCCGGAGACCCCGCAGGTGCGCCAGGTCAGCTTCTGCCCGTAGTACGGCGCCAGCGTCGACGGTGTGGAACGCGGCAGCGCGGCCAGCGCCGCGTCCGTCGCCGATGCCGTCGTCGATGTCGTCGTCGATGTCGTCGTCGAACTCCCGGAGGAACAGGCGGAGATGAGCAGCGCCGTGGCGGCCAGCAGCACGCCGCTCGCACGGAGGGGCCGGACCGTACAGAGGGTCCGGACCTTACGGAGGGTTCGGGGCGGCCAAGGGGAACGGGTCGGCCGGAGGGACCGGGTCGGCCGAAGGGTGCGCCTGATGTGCATCCCGCGAGCGTAACCTTGCGCGATCAATTGATCACCTTCAGTCGCGGATGCGCCTCGTACGAGTGACGTCGTCAACCCGTCATGCCGGTCAGGCCGGTTACTCCCGGAGCCATGGGCCCGCTCACCCCGCCCGCAGCGCCATCGTCATCGCCTCCACCGCGAGCAGCGGGGCCACATTGCGGTCGAGTGCCTCACGGCACGCGGCGATCGCGTCGATCCGGCGCAGGGTCGCCTCCGGCGAGCTGCCACGGGCCAGGCGCTCCAGGGTGTCCTCGGCCTCCGTGTTGGCGAGGGCCACACGGGAACCGAGCTGGAGGGCGAGGACGTCGCGGTAGAACCCGGTGAGGTCGATCAGGGCCAGGTCCAGGCTGTCGCGCTGCGTACGCGTTCTTCGGCGCTTCTGCCGGTCCTCCAGCTCCTTCATGACGCCCGCGGTGCCGCGCGGCATGCGGCCGCCCTGGGCCGCACCGAGAGCAGCCTTCAGCTCCTCGGTCTCCTTCACGTCGACTTCCTCGGCGAGCTGCTTGGCGTCCTCCGAGGCCGTGTCGATCAGCTCCTGGGCCGCCTTGAGGCAGCCGCCGATGTCGTCGACCCGGAGCGGGAGCTTGAGGACGGCGGCCCGGCGCGCACGGGCGTTCGGGTCCGTGGCGAGGCGGCGAGCCCGCCCGATGTGGCCCTGCGTGGCGCGGGCGGCGGCGGCCGCGACATCGGGCTCGATGCCGTCACGGCGTACGAGGATGTCGGCGACCGCGTGCACCGGCGGAGTGCGGAGGGTGAGCAGGCGGCAGCGGGAGCGGATGGTGGGCAGGACGTCCTCGATGGACGGGGCGCAGAGAAGCCAGACCGTGCGGGGGGCGGGCTCCTCGACGGCCTTCAGAAGGACGTTGCCCGCGCCCTCCGTGAGACGGTCCGCGTCCTCCAGCACAATGACCTGCCAGCGGCCGGTCGCCGGGGACATCTGTGCGCGGCGGACCAGGTCGCGGGTCTCCTTCACACCGATGGAGAGAAGGTCGGTGCGGACGATCTGCACATCGGCGTGGGTGCCGATCAGGCTGGTGTGGCAGCCGTCGCAGAAGCCGCAGCCGGGGACTCCGCCCAGCGCGCGGTCGGGGCTGACGCACTGGAGCGCCGCCGCGAACGCCCGCGCCGCCGTGGAGCGGCCCGAGCCGGGCGGGCCCGTGAACAGCCAGGCGTGCGTCATCTTGGACGCCTCGGGGAGCGGAGTGTCCGCGGCGACCGCCGTGACGAGGGCGTCCGCGTCCCGGGCAGCGGCGGCGAGCTGCCCGCTCACCTTCTCCTGGCCCACCAGGTCGTCCCACACGGGCATGGGGCACCGCCCTTTCGTCGCACTTTGCCTTGCTGCGTCCATTGTGCGGGTCGCCACTGACAACGGGCCCCGAACGGGGTGAGCGGCGGCCACCGCTCTGGGATGCAGCCGTCGCCCTGAGGTTCAGCGGTGGCGCCTGCCCCTGACAACGGCACCGGCGCCGGCCGCCCCTTCCGGTGGCGGCCACCGCCACCGGAATCGACGGCCGCCGGGATTCAGCGGCGGCGCCCGCCCCGCCCGTCGTCCCAGCCGTCCTCGTCCTCGCGCGGGCCCAGCAGTTCGTCCGCGAGGGTCGGGAGGTCGTCGAGCGGGGTCTCCTCCGCCCAGTCGGAGCGGGGACGACGACGCGGCGTGCCCTCGTCGTCGACCTGGGGCAGCTCGCGCGTACGGTCACTGGCCCCGTCGGCCCCCGGCGCCGGGCGCTCGTCACGGAAGAAGCCCGGGGGCACCCGGTCCGCGGGATCACCGGCGGGGGCACCCGTGGGAGCACCCACGCCCCCGTCCCGTACCGGCGGCAGTACAGCCGTCTCATCGGCCGCACCCGGCACCACGGGCGGCAGCACCGCCGTCTCGTCCGCCGCACCCGGCACCACGGGCGGCAGCACCGCCGTCTGGTCCGCCCCGCCCTCCGGCACAGGGGGCTTCGGCAGCTGCGCCGTCACCTCCGTGTCGGAGCGGGAGCCGGAACGCGACTCGGAACGAGAACCGGCCGCCCGGCCCTCACCAGCCCGCACCGGCGGCAGCACCGCGGTCTCGTCCGCCGGTCCGCCCGAAGCGTTCGAAGGCGTCACGACCGGCGTGGGCACCGTCGTCTCGTTGTCGGGCACGGAACCGGCCGAGGAACCCACCGATGATCCCACCGATGAACCTGCCGAAGAGCCCGCCGAGGGCCCCGCGCCCACCGACCCCGAAGCGGTCACCGCACCCGCGGCCTGAGCAGAAGCCGCGGCGGCAGCAGCCGCCGCCTCCGCGGCCGCCCGCCGAGCCTCCTCGGCCCGCAGCAGCGCGTCCTCGGCCTTCCGCTGCTTCTCCAGGCGTCGTGCCTCCGCCTCGGCCCGCAGCCGTGCCTCTTCCTCGGCCTGCCTGCGCCGACGCTCCTCCTCGGCGGCCAGGGCCTTCTCCTCCGCGAGCCTGCGAACCCGCTCCTCCTCGGCGCGGCGGCGGGCCTCCTCGGCGCGCTGCCTGGCCTCCTCCGCCTGCCGCTCGGCCTCGCGCCGCTGGGCCTCCTCCAGCTCGCGCTGCTTGCGCTCCTCTTCCTCGGCACGCAACCGGGCGAGCTGCTCCTGGCGCTCGCGCTCCAGCCGCTCCTCCTCGGCCTTGCGCGCGGCCTCTTCCTCGGCCTTGCGCTTGGCCTCCTCCTCCGCCGCCTTGCGGGCCTCCTCCTGGGCCTTCACCTCTGCCTCGGAGAGGGGCAGCATCACGTCGAGCCGGTGCCGGATGACCGTGGTGACCGCCTCGGGCTCCTGCGCGGCGTCGACGACCAGGTACCGGCCCGGGTCGGCGGCGGCGAGCGTCAGGAAACCGGACCGCACGCGCGTGTGGAACTCGACGGGCTCCGACTCCAGCCGGTCCGGCGCCTCCGTGAACCGCTCGCGGGCCGCCTCCGGCGAGACGTCCAGGAGCACGGTGAGGTGCGGCACCAGTCCGTTCGTCGCCCACCGGTTGATGCGGGCGATCTCGGTCGGCGACAGATCACGCCCGGCACCCTGGTAGGCCACCGAGGAGTCGATGTAGCGGTCGGAGATCACGACGGCACCCCGCTCCAGCGCGGGCCGCACCACCGTGTCGACATGCTCCGCGCGGTCGGCGGCGTACAGCAGCGCCTCCGCGCGGTGCGAGAGGCCCGCCGACGACACGTCCAGCAGGATCGACCGCAGCCGCTTGCCCACCGGCGTGGCACCCGGCTCGCGCGTCACCACGACCTCGTGGCCCTTCGCGCGAATCCATTCGGCGAGCGCCTCCGCCTGCGTCGACTTCCCGGCCCCGTCACCGCCCTCCAGGGCGATGAAGAAACCGGTAGGCGTGGCCGCCTGCACCGGGTCGTCGCCGCCGCGCAGGGCGTCCCGCAGGTCGTGCCGCAGCGGCACCCCGGAGCGGTCGTCGACCTTGGCGAGCACCAGCGCGGCGACCGGCAACAGCAGCGCGCCGACCAGCATCAGCGTGAAGGCGGCGCCGCCGTGCGCGAACACGAACTTGCCGTTCTCCAGACGGTGCGGACCGATCGCGGCGGCCACCAGGGGCGCCACCAGCGCACCGAGTGCCACGAACACGCGTACGACCGCTTGCAGATGCTCGGTCGTCCGCGCCCGTCGGTAGTCCTCGGCCTCCTGGTCGAGCAGCGCGTGCCCGGTGTTCGCCGCGACACCCGCGCCGATGCCCGCGAAACCGAGGATCAGCAGCACGCTGGTGACGTCCGGGACGAGCCCTCCGGCCAGCAGCGCGATCCCGGTGAAGGCGATCGCCAGCGCGAGCAGCCTGCGCCGCGACAGCGACGGCAACACCGAAGGGGCCGTACGGATGCCGATGCCGACACCCCCGGTCAGCGCGAGAACGAGCAGCCCGTACGTCACCGGTCCGCCGCCCAGGTCCTTGCCGTGCAGCACGGAGACGGCGACGGCGGCCGAGATCGCCCCGGCGACCGCCGCGCAGGCCACGACAAGCAGGGGAATCGCGCCAGTACGGCCCTTGTCGACGCCGGTGCCCGTCTTGGGGCGGCGCAGTCCCTCGAGGGGCGAGCGCGCACGCGGGGTGCGCGCGTCGGGCAGTTCGAGGAACGTGAGCACCGACAGCGAGGCGGCGAACAGACCGGCCGCGACGTACGAGGCGAGCGCCGCCTGGTGCTGGGCGAACCAGTCGATCCCGGCACCCAGGAGGTTGTTGACGAGCGACACGACGACGAGCGCGGCGGCCGCGAGCGGCACCGCCAGGAATCCCGTACGCAGCGACAGGCGCCGCAGCGCGTCCATGTGGTCCGGCAGCGGCCGCACCGTGGCGCCCTCCAGCGGCGGCGCGGGCAGCAGCGCGGGCGCCGCGCTCTCCCGGCACACCGTCCAGAACCGCTCGGCGACCCCGGTGACGAAGACGATGACGAGGAGGACGGCGAGTGCGTTGTCCGGGGTCCAGTCGATCCACAGCGGCGCGACGATCAGGAGCGCGGCCCGCAGGCCGTCCGCCCCGACCATCGTCCAGCGCCGGTCGAGCAGCCCCTCCTGGGAGGTCAGCGACGTGAGCGGCCCGAGGAGTACGGCCCCGAAGAGCAGCGTCGCCAGAACGCGTGCCCCGAAGACGGCCGCCACGGCGAGGGCCACTCCGCGGTAGCCACCGCCGAAGGAGCCCTCGGAGATCGCCGCCTGGAGTGCGAGGACGACCAGGACGAACAGGGCCAGGGCGTCGCCGACACCTCCCACCAGCTGTGCGCTCCACAGTCGCTTCAACTGTGGCTGGCGCAGCAGGGCGCGGACGGCGCGCTCCCGGGAATCTGCGACCAGGGCGTCGTCGGGGGCCGGGGTGTGGGCCGTTGGCTGCTCGGCTCGCGTCATCCTGACAGCCTATCCGGACCCACTGACTCCCCGAAGGGGCGGCCGAACATACGGACGCCCCCACACCGGATGGTGTAGGGGCGCACGCGCGTCGGGCACCTGAGCCGCGGAAGCCTCAGCCGGGCTCCGCCTGGCTCAGCCCTCCGAAGCCGCCGTCTTCTTGGCAGCGGTCTTCTTGGCGGGTGCCTTCTTTGCGGCCGTCTTCGAAGTCGTCGTCTTCTTGGCGGCCGTTTTCTTGGCAGGGGCCTTCTTGGCGGGCGCCTTCTTGGCCGCCGCCTTCTTCGCGGTCTTCTTGGCCGGGCCCTTGGCGCGCTTCTCGGCGAGCAGCTCGAAGCCGCGCTCCGGGGTGATGTCCTCGACGCTGTCGCCGGAGCGCAGGGTCGCGTTGGTCTCGCCGTCGGTGACGTACGGCCCGAAGCGGCCGTCCTTGACGACGACGGGCTTCCCGGAGACCGGGTCCTCGCCCAGCTCCTTCAGCGGCGGCTTGGCGGCCGCGCGCCCGCGCTGCTTGGGCTGCGAGTAGATCTCCAGCGACTCTTCGAGGGTGATGGTGAAGAGCTGGTCCTCGGAGGTGAGCGAGCGGGAGTCCGTGCCCTTCTTCAGGTACGGCCCGTAGCGCCCGTTCTGCGCGGTGATCTCCACGCCTTCGGCGTCCTTGCCGACGACGCGCGGCAGGGACATCAGCTTGAGGGCGTCCTCAAGGGTCACCGTGTCGAGCGACATCGACTTGAACAGCGAGGCCGTGCGCGGCTTGACGGCGTTCTTGCCCGTCTTCGGAGTGCCCTCGGGGAGCACCTCGGTGACGTACGGGCCGTAGCGGCCGTCCCTCGCGATGATCTGGTGGCCCGACTCCGGGTCGGTACCGAGCTCGAAGTCGCCGCTCGGCTTGGCGAGCAGCTCCTCCGAGAGCTCGACGCTCAGCTCGTCCGGGGCCAGATCCTCGGGCACGTCGGCGCGCTGGTGGTTCTCGGAGTCCTTCTCGCCGCGCTCGATGTACGGGCCGTAGCGACCCACCCGGAGCACGATGTCGTTGCCGACGGGGAAGGACGACACCTCACGGGCGTCGATCGCGCCCAGGTCGGTGACGAGCTCCTTGAGGCCGCCCAGGTGGTCGCCGTCGCCGTTCCCGGCCTCGGCGGCACCGGTGGCCTCGCCCTCGCCGAAGTAGAACCGCTTCAGCCACGGCACGGCCTGCGCCTCGCCGCGCGCGATGCGGTCGAGGTCGTCCTCCATCTTGGCGGTGAAGTCGTAGTCGACGAGCCGCCCGAAGTGCTTCTCCAGGAGGTTGACCACGGCGAAGGACAGGAAGGACGGCACGAGGGCCGTGCCCTTCTTGAAGACGTATCCGCGGTCGAGGATCGTGCCGATGATCGACGCGTAGGTCGACGGGCGGCCGATCTCGCGCTCTTCGAGCTCCTTGACCAGGCTGGCCTCGGTGTAGCGGGCCGGGGGCTTGGTGGCGTGGCCGTCGACGGTGATCTCGTCGGCGGACAGCGGGTCGCCCTGGTTGACCTGCGGCAGTCGGCGCTCGCGGTCGTCGAGCTCCGCGTTCGGGTCGTCCGCGCCTTCGACGTACGCCTTCAGGAAGCCGTGGAAGGTGATCGTCTTGCCGGACGCGCTGAACTCGACGTCACGGCCGTCGGCGGCCGTGCCACCGATCTTCACCGTGACGGAGTTACCGGTCGCGTCCTTCATCTGGGAGGCGACGGTCCGCTTCCAGATCAGCTCGTAGAGCTTGAACTGGTCGCCGGTCAGACCCGTCTCGGCCGGGGTGCGGAAACGATCACCCGAGGGGCGGATCGCCTCGTGCGCCTCCTGCGCGTTCTTGACCTTCCCGGCGTACGTGCGCGGCTGCGCCGGCAGGTAGTCGGCGCCGTACAGCTGCGTGACCTGGGCACGGGCGGCGTTGATCGCCGTGTCCGAGAGGGTCGTGGAGTCCGTACGCATGTAGGTGATGAAGCCGTTCTCGTACAGCTTCTGCGCCACCTGCATGGTCGCCTTCGCGCCGAAGCCGAGCTTGCGCGAGGCCTCCTGCTGGAGCGTCGTCGTACGGAACGGCGCGTACGGCGAGCGGCGGTAGGGCTTGGACTCGACCGAGCGGACCGAGAAGTCCGTGTTCTCCAGGGCGGCGGCGAGCGCGCGGGCGTTCGCCTCGTCCAGGTGGAGCGTGTTGGCGCCCTTGATCTGGCCCAGCGAGTCGAAGTCGCGGCCCTGGGCGACGCGCTTGCCGTCGACGGTCGCCAGGCGCGCGACCAGGGACGACGGGTCGCTCGAGTCGCCGGCGCGGCCGGTGCCGAAGGTGCCCGTCAGGTCCCAGTACTCGGCGGAGCGGAAGGCGATGCGCTCGCGCTCCCGCTCGACGACGAGGCGGGTCGCCACGGACTGGACACGGCCGGCCGACAGGCGCGGCATGACCTTCTTCCACAGGACCGGCGAGACCTCGTAGCCGTAGAGGCGGTCGAGGATGCGGCGCGTCTCCTGGGCGTCGACCATGCGCTGGTTGAGGTCGCGCGGGTTGGCGACGGCCTCGCGGATCGCGTCCTTGGTGATCTCGTGGAAGACCATCCGCTTGACCGGCACCTTGGGCTTCAGCACCTCCAGGAGGTGCCACGCGATGGCCTCGCCCTCGCGGTCCTCATCGGTGGCGAGGAAGAGTTCGTCGGAGTCCTTCAGCAGGTCCTTGAGCTTCTTGACCTGGGCCTTCTTGTCAGCGTTGACCACGTAGATCGGCTGGAAGTCATGCTCGACGTCCACGCCGAGGCGGCGCACCTCGCCGGTGTACTTCTCCGGCACCTCCGCGGCGCCGTTGGGGAGGTCGCGGATGTGCCCGACGCTCGCTTCGACGACATAGCCGGGGCCGAGATAGCCCTTGATCGTCTTCGCCTTGGCAGGCGACTCGACGATGACGAGTCGGCGGCCGCCGTGTGCGGTGTCGCTGGTCGGGGACAACTTCGCTCTTCTCTCCGGTCGACGCGGGGATCTCCCCACGGGCCTGGTCCCGGGGGTCGGGTCGTGCTGACGCTGCGGAGTGTGACGGTACATCCCGCCCCCGTGTCAAACGGGAAAAGCCCGCAACGGCCACTCGAACGGTAACCCGACTACCGCCATTCCTGCCGCCCGGAGTGCCCACCAGCCCTTTCCGGGCCATCCGGAGCGTGACCTCCCAGTTACCGGAGCCGCTGCCCTCACGCGCGCGTAAAGCACCACATCCCGAGGAGCAGCGCACCGGTTCCGGCGGCGCTCGCGAGGGTCGCCGATGCGACGCGGTTCACACCGTCGGCGACGGGCTCGCCCTGCCGCAGCCGGACCGCCGTCCAGGCCAGCAGCCCGCCTCCGAACAGGGCGAACACCGTCCCCGCGAAGATCGCCGGTCCGCTTTCCATGGGTCTGTCCTTCCGCCCGCAGTCCTGAGGGTCGGGAGGCTGACATGCCCGGGAAGCGGGCATGCGAACCCCGGGTGAACGCAGGGCGGACAGCCGCTCATACAGCGCCGGGCGCCGGTATCTTCCCGCTCGTCTCCGAGTCGTCGACCTGGCTGACCGTGCACACCACTGTGTTGAATCCGTGGTTCCAGCTGTCCTTGTTGGGCGTGTAGCCGTAGACCATGCGGTCCGTGCCCGGCGCCCAAGTCGACTCGAATTTATTGCCGCAGAGCTTCGTCGCCTGATCGAGGCCCTTGTCATAAGTCATGGTCGTCGGAGCCTTGACGGTGCCGACCATCTGATCGGTGTGCGGCTCGTCGCAGTCGACCAGCGTGGCCGTGTAGCTGTCCCCCGCCGCGTCCTCCTTGTACATCCAGCAGTCGCCGTTGCTCATCTGACCAACCCGCAGCGCCGTCCCGGCGTCACGGAAGCGGCCCACTTCGCCACCGATCGCGGCATGCTTGCCGAGTACGAGACATGCCGTACTTCGATCGGCCGTGCCGAACCCGTCCTTCGTCGGCATCAGCGCGTAGACGCCCGCGTCGGGCAGCGCCTCGGCGATCGCCTTGCCCTGCTGCTCGCAGCGCTGCGCGCCCTGCGCCTGGGCATCGGCGTAGTCGGTCGCCGAGTCGACGGCCACGACCTGGCCGTCCGGGAATTCCGTGCAGTCCACGACGCCCAGGTTGGGTGCCGACTTGAACGGCTCCCCCGCCGACCAGGACGCGGTGACGCAGTCTCCGGCCTGCAACGGCTTGTCGAGCCCCACCTGTTCGCCGTACGGAAGCACAGGTCCGGTGGGCTGCTTCGTCGTCTCCGCCGGGCTCGACGGAGTCGTCTTCTTCCCCGCCGTGTCCCCGCCGCCACCCGTCAGCGAGACGGCCGCCCAGGCACCGCCGCCGATCACCAGGACGGCGGCGACGGCGATCGCGACCAGCGCGCCGCCGGGAAGCCCACGACGCCCGCCCTGGGGTCCGGAGGGCCCGCCCTGATACGGCGGAGGAGCGCCCCCGCTCACCTGCGTAGGGGCACCGCTGTGCGGGTACGGCGGGGTGGGCTCGCTCGCGTAGGGATTCCAGGCGTCGTACGGACCCCGGGGGCCGGGCTGCCGCCAGGCGTCGTACGCCGAAGGGCCACCCGGTGTCGCGGCGGGCGGGCCCAAGGGCGTACTGCCCGGTGTGGCGGGGCCGACCGGTGGCATACCTGCCGGGGTGTGCGGCGTCTGCGGGGTCTGGGGTGTGTGCGGCGTGTGGGCCGCCTGATGCGGCGGAGTACCGCCGGGTGTCGGCGGCGAGAGCGGCGCCCCCATCATCGGCGGCGGAGTCTGCGGCGGCCCGAACCCCGGGCTCGCCGCCCCCTGCACGACCCGCTCCAGACCCCGCGACACCGCTTCCGGAGCGAACCGGCGCACGGGATCCTTGACGAGCAACCCCTGGAGCACGGGTGTCAGTTCACCGGCTCGCACCGGAGGCGTGGGCTCCTCGCTCAGCAGGGCCGTCAGCGTGGCGTAGTCCCCGTGGCGGTCGAAGGGGCCGCGGCCCTCGACGGTCGCATACAGCGTGGCGCCGAGCGAGAACATGTCGGCGGCCGGCGTCGGCGGCTCGCCGCGGGCCCGCTCCGGCGCGAGATAGCCGGGCGTGCCGAGAATGCCCGCGGTCGCCGTGAGCCGGGGCTCACGGGACTCGGGCTGCAGCGCGATCCCGTAGTCGGTGAGCAGCACGCGCGCGTACGGGTCGCCCGAAGCGTCCGGCGCCAGAAGGATGTTGGCCGGTTTCACATCCCTGTGGAGGATCCCGATCCGGTGTCCGGCGGCGAGCGCGTCGAGGACGGCGAGCCCGATCCGGGCCGTCTGCGCGGGCGCCAGCGGCCCCGACCGCCGTACGACCGCCTGGAGATCGACCGCGTCCGGCACGTACTCCATGACGATCCACGGCAGCCCGTCGTGGACCACCACGTCGTGCACGGTGGCCACATGGGGATGTCCGCGCAGCCGCGCGGCGTTCCGTGCCTCGCTGCGCGCCCGTGCGATGCGCTGTGCGGGCTCGCTCGCGTCCATCGGCACGTCCGGCAGGGCGATCTCCTTCATGGAGACCTCGCAGGCCAACTCCGCGTCGTACGCGAGCCAGACCCGGCCCATGCCGCCCGCACCGAGCGTGCGCAGCAGCCGGTACCGCCCGCCGATGATCCTGCCTTCGCCCTGATCCGGCGTGTCCCCCACCATGGTGCCTCCCCCGAGACAGCGCGCCTCCCCCGAGGACGCGTGGATTCTGTCTCTTGAAAGGTAGCTTCGCAGGCACCACTGACAGGAGCCCTTTTGCGGACCAATCCCGTCAGACCGGACACATGTGGCCCAGCGGTGCGAATGCGCCCCAGCAGCTACACCGAAGAGGCGCTCGAACGCGTCATACGGCGGGCTCCAGGAACCCCTGCTCGACAAGAACCCGGATCTGCGAGGGCGTCCGGTCCCGCAGCAACACCGGATCTTCGCCGACCAGTTGGGCGATGGCATCGAGAATCCGGCCCGCGCTCAGCGTGCCGTCGCACACGCCCGCGAAGCCCGCGCCGACGGTGTCCACCTTGGTGGCCCGGCGCATCCCGCGGTGCTGGCGCAGCACCACGTGCTCCGGGTCCTCGGCGCCGGGCAGTCCGACCTGCTCCTGGACGACCTCGGCCACGAGCTTGAAGTGCCCGGCAAGCAGGGCCGCGTCGTCGTGCGCCCGCAGATAGTCGACGCGGGCGAAGTGCGCGCGCACGGTCTCGCCCAGCGGCTGCTCCACGGGGTGCGGCCATTCCTCGATCGTGATCGAAGGCCGGTCGGCCGCCGCCTTGCGCAGGGTGATCCAGCCGAAGCCGACCACCTTCACCTTGCGCGCCTCGAACTCGTCCAGCCACGCGTCGTACCGCGCCTGGTACTCGGTGGGATCGCTGCGGTGGTCGCCCGCGTCGCGCAGCCACAACTCGGCGTACTGCGTGACGTCCTGGACCTCGCGCTGCACGATCCACGCGTCGCAGCCGCGCGGCACCCAGGAGCGCAGCCGGTCCTGCCAGTCCTCACCCTCCACGTGCTGCCAGTTGGCCAGGAACTGCGCGACCCCCCCTTCGTTCAGCCGATCGCCCGCCTCCTGAACGAGCGTGCGGCACAGATCGTCCCCGCCCATTCCACCGTCCCGGTACGTGAGTCGGGCGCCCGGTGAGATCACGAAGGGCGGGTTCGAGACGATCAGGTCGTACGTCTCGTCGTCCGCGACCGGCTCGAAGAGGGAGCCCTCGCGCAGGTCGGCCGCCGGGGCGCCGGAGAGCGCGAGGGTGAGCGCGGTGATGTGCAGCGCGCGCGGGTTGAGGTCGGTCGCGGTCACGCGCGTGGCGTGCTGCGCGGCGTGCAGGGCCTGGATCCCGGAACCGGTGCCGAGGTCGAGCGCGGAGTCCACGGGCATGCGGACGGTGATGCCTGCGAGGGTCATGGAGGCTCCGCCCACGCCGAGTACGACGCCCTCCTCCCGGCTGCCGATGCCGCCCGCGCCGCCGACGGCGCATCCCAGGTCGGACACGATGAACCAGTCCTCGCCCTCGGGCCCGCCGTACGGCCGGATGTCCACCGTCGCGGCGACCTCGTCCCCGCCCACCCGGGTCAGCCAGCCGCTCTCCAGACAGTCCTCGACCGGCAGAACGTCCGCCACGCGCGCGTGCGGCACGGGCTGCTGCAACAGGAACAGCCGTACGAGCGTCTCCAGCGGCGTGTCCCCACGGGTCGCCCGGAGCGCGGGCACGGTCTCACTGCGCGCCAGCGCCGCGTACGCGGGGGCGCCGAGCAGATCGAGCAGGCCGTCGGCGGTGAAGGAGGCGCCGAGCAGGGCGTCCCGCAGCCGAGCGGAGACGTCGGCACGATCGGACGAGGGCAACGGTGACAGGCTGGTGTTACTCACTCCTCCATTGTGTCCGCTCCCGCCGACAGTGGGGCGTACCCCTGTGGACAACACACGCCGAGGGCCCGGCACGCACGCGTACCGGGCCCTCTTTCGGTTGACCGAACGATCGCGCTCCCAGGGACTCCCCCAGGGATCAGCTCTTCGTCGCCGCAGGCGAGGCGGACGCGGACTTGCAGCTCTCCTGGTTCGACATCGCCTTGCCCACATCCCCCTCCTCAAGCTTCTTCAGCGCGTCGTTCCCGCTCTGGCTCAGCTTGTCGAGCTGGGTCGCGATGCCCTTGAGGCCGTCCGCGAACTTGGCCTGGTCCTTGGTGTCGAGCCCGTCGACCTGCTTCTTCAGGTCGGCGTACGACGAGGAGATGTCGTTGAGCTCCTTGACCGCGTTGGTCTGCTTCGTCTCGCCGTCGCTGACGTCCGGGGCGCCCGCCTTGTCGACGGCGGCGCCGATCGCCTTGTAGGCGTCGGACATGTCCTGGAAGGCCTGCGCGTCCGTCTTCTGGACGTCTTCCGGTGTGCTGTTGTCCGAGGTCTCCTTCTGGATCGCGGCGTTGGCGGCCGCGATCTTCTTGGCCTGCGGCTGCACCGCGTCGCAGACCTGCTTGGCCCAGGAGTTCAGCTTGTCGTTGTTGTTGTCGCTGCTGCATCCCGACAGCGCCAGTACCAGTACCGCACCGCCGGACAGTGCGGCCGCGAGCTTCTTGTTCACCGGATTGGTCCCTTCCATGGCTCTCGGCCCCGGAACATACACGCCAAGTGGGCGACAACCGCATGCCGAACGTCCGTTAAGACACCTATTGAAGCCATTTGCACCAAGCGAGAGAAGGCTCACGAAGAAGGTGTGAACACACACAGGGCGGGCGGGCGGCGCGTCAATACGCGCCGTCCGCCCGCCCATTGGCCAGTACCTGACCAGGCGTTGGACCTGAGAGCTACGAAACCACCGCGGGGTCGGGTGACTTGGCCACCCGTTCCGCGTTGTCGTCGTCACCCACGGCGATCCCGCGCCGCTTGGAGATGTACACCGCGCCCACGATCACGAGGATCGCGAGGACGGCGATGAGCACCCGTGCACCCACGTTCTTGTCGTCGCCGTACGAGAACTTGACGACCGCGGGAGCGATCAGCAGTGCCACCAGGTTCATCACCTTCAGCAGTGGGTTGATCGCGGGTCCCGCGGTGTCCTTGAAGGGGTCGCCGACGGTGTCGCCGATCACCGTCGCGGCGTGGGCCTCGCTGCCCTTGCCGCCGTGGTGGCCGTCCTCGACGAGCTTCTTCGCGTTGTCCCACGCACCGCCGGAGTTGGCGAGGAAGACCGCCATCAGCGTGCCGGTGCCGATCGCGCCCGCGAGGAACGAACCGAGCGCGCCGACCCCGAGCGTGAACCCGATCGCGATCGGGGTGAGGACGGCGAGCAGGCCGGGCGTGGCCAGTTCGCGCAGCGCGTCCTTGGTGCAGATGTCGACGACGCGTCCGTACTCGGGCTTCTCGGTGTAGTCCATGATCCCGGGGTGCTCGCGGAACTGCCGCCGCACCTCGTAGACCACGGCCCCCGCGGACCGCGAGACCGCGTTGATCGCCAGACCCGAGAAGAGGAAGACGACCGCTGCGCCCACGATGAGGCCCACCAGGTTGTTGGGCTGCGAGATGTCCATCATCAGGTTCATCGGCGCGCCCGCACCGGAGACCTTCTCGCCGACGTCGTGTGCCGCCGTCGTGATCGCGTCGCGGTACGAGCCGAACAGCGCCGAGGCGGCGAGGACGGCCGTGGCGATGGCGATGCCCTTGGTGATGGCCTTGGTGGTGTTGCCGACGGCATCCAGGTCGGTGAGCACCTGAGCGCCCGCGCCCGTGACGTCACCGGACATCTCGGCGATACCCTGCGCGTTGTCGGAGACCGGGCCGAAGGTGTCCATGGCGACGATGACGCCGACCGTGGTGAGCAGGCCGGTTCCGGCGAGCGCCACCGCGAAGAGCGCCAGCATGATCGACGTACCGCCGAGCAGGAAGGCCCCGTACACGCCGAGGCCGATCAACAAGGCGGTGTAGACGGCCGATTCGAGACCCACGGAGATACCGGCGAGGATGACGGTGGCCGCGCCGGTGAGCGAGGTCTTGCCGATGTCCCGTACGGGCCGGCGGGTGGTCTCGGTGAAGTAGCCGGTCAGCTGCTGGATCAGCGCGGCCAGCACGATGCCGATCGCCACGGCCACGAGCGCGAGGATCCGCGGGTCGCCGCCCTTGGCCTTGATCGCCGCGTCCGTGACCCCGTTCAGATCGCCGTACGTCGACGGCAGGTAGATGAAGACGGCCGCGGCCACCAGCGCCAGCGAGATCACCGCGGAGATGAAGAAGCCGCGGTTGATCGCGGACATGCCGCTGCGGTCGGAGCGCTTGGGCGCCACCGCGAAGATACCGACCATCGCGGTGAGTACGCCGATCGCGGGCACGATCAGCGGGAACGCGAGCCCGGAGTCGCCGAACGCCGCCTTGCCTAGGATCAGCGCGGCGACCAGCGTCACGGCGTACGACTCGAAGAGGTCGGCCGCCATCCCCGCGCAGTCGCCGACGTTGTCGCCCACGTTGTCGGCGATGGTCGCGGCATTGCGCGGATCGTCCTCCGGAATGCCCTGCTCGACCTTGCCGACCAGGTCGGCGCCGACGTCGGCGGCCTTGGTGAAGATGCCACCGCCGACACGCATGAACATGGCGATCAGTGCGGCCCCGAGGCCGAAGCCCTCCAGGACCTTCGGCGCGTCGGCCGCGTACACCAGCACCACACAGGAGGCGCCCAGCAGACCGAGCCCCACCGTGAACATGCCGACGACGCCGCCCGTGCGGAAAGCGATCTTCATGGCTTTGTGCGAGACGGTGGTGAGATCCTTTTCGGGCTCACCCTCCGCCGGGGTCGCTTCCCTTGCCGCGGCGGCCACGCGGACATTGCTCCGTACGGCGAGCCACATACCGGTATAACCGGTGGTCGCCGAGAACGCCGCGCCGATCAAGAAGAAGATCGATCGGCCGGCGCGCTGATTCCAGTCGTCCGCGGGCAGCAGCATGAGCAGGAAGAACACCACGATGGCGAATACGCCGAGCGTGCGCATCTGCCGTCCCAGGTAGGCATTCGCGCCTTCCTGGATCGCCGTCGCGATCTTCTTCATGCTGTCGGTGCCCTCGCCCGCCGCGAGCACTTGTCGTACCAGAACCCCGGCGACCGCCAGAGCGGCCAGGGCGACGACGCCGATGACCATCACGATCAGGCGGTTGTCGTCGGTCAGTACTGCGGATGCGAAGGTTGTGGGCTGGTCAAACTGATGAGGGGTAGAAAGCCCCGCCATTCGTCCTCCTTGACGCCTGTGCTGAGCTCAAGATGTGGACGGATTGTAGGTACCGGAACCTGATCAAAACAGTGCTCGGTAAACGGAATTGGCCTTCACATGCTCTTCAGCAAAAGATCGACGGGTATCCATGGAACCCGAAAGAGGTAATGCCCTAAAAGCGTTGACGCTTGATCAAATAATCGCGCGATCGATCGTGAATTAATTCACGAAAAGGCGAATGCCCAGGCAGTGCAAGCAAAAAGGGCCCTGCTGAGCAGGGCCCTTCGGGTTTGTCACGAGGGTGACGTCAGGGATGTCGGCGAAGCGGTCGGGGTTCCGTCAGGGGACGAGCGTGGCCGGCGGCGTGGTCGGCCAGCTCATCCTGATCAGTCCGCCGTTCTCCCCGGCGGTGACCTCCACGTCGTCGACGAGGCCGCTGATGACCGCGAGGCCCATCTCGTCCTCCTCGGTCTCCGTGTCCGGGTCACCGGGGGATGCGCCGGGCACGGTCTCACCGGGCGCCGAACGCGGCGCCTCGTCGCCGACCTCGATGGAGAACTGCTTCTCCTCCTCGATCAGCGTCACCCGCACCGGCGCCGAGATGCCGCTGCTCTGGTGCAGTCCGACGGCACGGGTAGCGGCCTCGCCGACAGCGAGCCTGACCTCGTCGAGGACGGCCTCGTCCACTCCGGCCCTGCGCGCCACCGCTGCCGCCACCAGTCGGGCGGTCCTGACGTGCTCGGGCAGCGCGCTGAAGCGGAGTTCAACGGTGGCCATGCATCCCCCTCAGACTACGGGCGTGCTGTCAGGGGGCCGGGCCGTGGGCCCGGTCCCCCCACTTCGAGTCCCGGACCCACGGCCCGGGGAGACCGGTGGTCAGTCGGTGGCGTTGACCGCCTCCTCCACCGAGGTGTGGATGGGGAACACCTTGGTGAGACCAGTAATACGGAAGATCTTGAGAATGCGCTCCTGGTTGCAGACCAGTCGCAGCGAGCCCTCATGGGCCCGGACACGCTTCAGGCCGCCCACCAGCACGCCGAGACCGGTGGAGTCGAGGAAGTCCACGCCCTCCATGTCGACGACGAGGTGGAAACTACCGTCGTTCACCAGCTCGACCAGCTGCTCGCGCAGCTTGGGCGCGGTATATACATCGATTTCGCCGCCGACCTCGACGACCGTACGGTCGCCGTTAGGGCCAGACACATTGCGAGTCGACAGGGACAGGTCCACGGATCCTCCAGCACCTTGCTATCGAGCGGTCGCCCCATGGGACACCTCGGCAGAGCCCCCGGGACGGTTCGCCAGCCGCGATGGCATTCAATCACTTACCGGCAGGCGTGCACGACGCCTTGAGCCCATTGTCCGTCACGCCAGTGACACACTCGATGCCGATGGCCAAGAATCACCAATCCGATCGATCCTCGACGGACACCGCTTCCCGCCCCTCGCCGGGCACGATCCTGGACCGGCTCGCCTCGGGGCCGAGCCGGGCTTCGCGCATCACTCATACGGAGCACTTGCCCCCGCGAGAGGGTCGCCATGCCGTGTGGCCCGACCGGATCCGTTCGGAGGTCATCGCGGCGGTGCAGGCGGCGGGGATCGAGCACCCCTGGGCCCACCAGGCACTCGCCGCCGAGCACGCCCTGGACGGCGAATCGGTGATCGTCGCCACGGGCACGGCCTCCGGCAAGTCGCTGGCCTACCTCGCCCCGGTCCTGACGGCCCTCCTGGACGGCTCCGAGGCCGCGAACGGCCGAGGCGCCACCGCGTTGTACCTGGCCCCCACGAAGGCCCTCGCCGCCGACCAGTGCCGCTCCGTGAAGGAACTTTCACAATCTTTGGGCAATGCCGTACGCCCAGCCGTGTACGACGGCGACACTCCCTTCGAGGAACGCGAATGGGTACGTCAGTACGCCAACTACGTCCTGACCAACCCCGACATGCTGCACCGCGGGATATTGCCCTCCCACCCCCGCTGGTCCTCCTTCCTCCGTGCCCTGAAGTACGTCGTCATCGACGAGTGCCACACCTACCGCGGCGTCTTCGGCTCCCACGTCGCCCAGGTGCTGCGGCGGCTGCGCCGTCTGTGCGCGCGCTACGGCGCGTCGCCCGTCTTCCTGCTGGCCTCCGCCACTGCCGCCGAGCCCTCGGTCGCCGCGGGCCGGCTGACCGGCCTTCCCGTCGTCGAGGTCGCGGACGACGCCTCACCACGTGGGGAACTGGTGTTCGCCCTCTGGGAGCCGCCGCTCACCGAGCTGCACGGCGAGAAGGGCGCGCCGGTCCGCCGTACCGCCACCGCCGAGACCGCGGACCTCCTCACCGACCTGACCCTGCAGGGCGTGCGCTCGGTCGCCTTCGTACGGTCCCGCCGTGGCGCCGAGCTGATCGCGGTGATCGCCCAGGAACGCCTCGCCGAGGTCGACCGCTCCCTGGCCCGGCGCGTGGCCGCCTACCGCGGCGGCTACCTCCCCGAGGAACGCCGCGCCCTCGAACGCGCCCTCCACTCCGGCGAACTCCTCGGCCTCGCCGCCACCACCGCCCTCGAACTCGGCGTCGACGTCTCCGGCCTGGACGCCGTCGTCATCGCGGGCTATCCCGGCACCCGCGCGTCCCTGTGGCAGCAGGCCGGCCGCGCGGGCCGCTCCGGGCAGGGCGCGCTCGCGATCCTCGTCGCCCGCGACGACCCGCTGGACACGTTCCTCGTCCACCACCCCGAGGCCCTCTTCGACCAGCCCGTGGAATCCACCGTCCTCGACCCCGACAACCCGTACGTCCTCGCCCCGCACCTGTGCGCCGCCGCCGCCGAAATCCCGCTCACGGACGAGGACTTGGAGCTCTTCGGCCCGACCACGGCCGACCTGCTGCCGCAGCTGGAGGCCGCGAAGCTGCTGCGCCGGCGGACGAAGGCCTGGCACTGGACGCGCCGGGAGCGGGCCGCGGATCTGACCGACATCCGCGGGGAGGGCGGCAGTCCGGTGCAGGTCGTCGAGGTCGGGACCGGGCGACTGCTCGGCACGGTCGACGCCGGCGCCGCGCACACCACCGTCCACGAGGGCGCGGTCCACCTGCACCAGGGTCGTACGTACCTGGTGCGCAAGCTCGACCTGGACGACGACGTCGCGCTGGTCGAGGAGGCCAACCCGTCGTATTCGACGGTCGCCCGCGACACGACCTCCATCTCGATCCTGGACACGGATGTCGAAATCCCCTGGGGTGAGGGCCGGTTGTGCTACGGCTCCGTCGAAGTCACCAACCAAGTCGTCGCCTTCCTGCGTCGTCGTGTCATCACCGGTGAAGTACTGGGCGAGACGAAACTCGACCTCCCTCCTCGTACGCTCCGTACGCGTGCCGTGTGGTGGACCGTCACCGAGGACCAGCTGGACGCGGCCCGGATCAACCCGGAGATCCTCGGCGGCGCCCTGCACGCCGCCGAGCACGCGTCGATCGGCATGCTCCCGCTCTTCGCCACGTGCGACCGATGGGACATCGGCGGCGTGTCCATCCCGCTGCACCCGGACACGCTCCAGCCCACGGTCTTCGTGTACGACGGCCACCCGGGCGGCGCGGGCTTCGCGGAGCGCGCCTTCCACACGGCCCGTTCCTGGCTGACCGCCACCCGACAGGCCATCGCCTCCTGCGAATGCGACGCCGGCTGCCCGTCCTGCATCCAGTCCCCCAAGTGCGGCAACGGGAACGATCCGCTGCACAAGAGGGGGGCCGTGCGGTTGCTCACGGAGTTGTTGCGCGGGGCACCGGAGGGCTAGCCGCCCAGGTCACCGAGCCCGCCGGGCCGGCCCTTGGCCGAGGCATCGAAGCCGCCCGGCTGTCCTTTGGCCGCGGTGCCGGTGCCGTCGGGCCGACCCTCGGTCGAGCCACCTGTGCCGTCCGGTTGTCCCTTGGCCGAGGCGCCGGTGTCACCCGGTTGGTCCTGCGCTGGGCCCGGAACCACAGGTCCCGCAGGGCCCGCTCTCGACCTGACCTCCGTGGCGAACGGCCCCCGCCCCGACGCCGCCGAGACGTCCGAGATCTCGCCCTCGACCGCACACCGGACCAGCCGCGCATGCTGGGCCCGCGCCACCCGGTCCGCCTCGGCGCAGGCCGCCGTTCCGCCGTCCATCCAGTGGTCCGCCGCGGCGAGCGCCGCCAAATCGGCTGCCCCCGCCGCGCGGTGACGGGCCAGGACCGCCTGCCCCATGGTCAGGACCACACCGAAAACGACACACAGCACAGCGATCGCTCCGACCGACCAGACAGTCGCCGACCCCCTGTCCGAGCTGCCCGAGATTCCCGAAGTTTCGAAGGTTCCCGAGCGGTCCGTCCCTGCCGAGCAGTCCGGGCCCGCCAAACCTGCTGGACCTGCCGGACCTGCCGGACCTGCCGGACCTGCCGGACCATACGAGCCGTTCGAGCCGTTCGAGCCGTTCGAGCCGTTCGAGCCGTCCAAGCCGTCCAAGCCGTCCAAGCCGTCCAAGCCGCCCAACGACAGCCCCCACCCGAAGCGCTCGCTCCGCCAAACGGCCCAACCGCCTCCTCTCACCGCGCGCTCACCCCCACCGTCTCCTCCGCCAACGCCACCGCCTCGTCGCTCAGCTCCAGGCTCAGTGCGTCGGGCCCCGGCGCGCTCGCCGTGACCGTCACGCGGACCAGGTCGCCCTCCCGGCTCACCTGGACCCGCGCGCCCGGCGGCGCAGCGCTGCGGGTCGTCGTCAGGACCGCCTCGGGCGGGTCCTGCCGGGCCGCGGCGCGGGCGCCCGCCCTCGCCGCGTCCAGGCACTGGATCTGCGCGGACGCGGCGAGCAGGGCCCAGACCAGCGCCATCGCGACGAGCACCAGCGCGGGCAGCATCACGGCGGCCTCGGCGGTCACGAACCCCCGGTCCCGACGCGTCCTCCGGGCCAGGCAGCTCATCACCCGCGCGCTCCAGGCCACCCGCGCCGTACCCACTCCCCGTTCACATCTGGACATTGAGCGCCCGCTCCACGATCCCCTGCAACTGGGCGCTGACCGGCCCACTCGTCAGCACCTTGTAGAGCACAGCCGCGAACGCCACCGCCGCGATGATCCCCACCGCGTACTCGGAGGTGACCATCCCCGCGTCCCTGCGCACCGGGCGGAGCAGCCACGCCCGTACCCGTCCCCATGCACGTCCTCGTCCTGCCTTGTCCATTTCAACCCCCGTAAGGTCCAGCTCGGTTGATCGCTTGCCATTGATCACGTGCCGTTCACCGCGCCCCGCCGTCGCCCGTCATCCGCCACCCCCTCCCAACACGCCGCCCGCCAGCCCGATCACCACAGGCAGCACCCCGATCGCGAGGAACGCGGGCAGGAAGCACAGCCCCACCGGAGCGGTGACCAGGACGGCCGCCCGGCGTGCTCGTGCCGTCGCAGTGCGCCCCCACTCGGCGCGGGCCTCCGCGGCGAGCCGCCCGACCGGCACGGCCGCCGGTACGCCCGACTCGCCCGCCCGCTCCAGCAGCCGCGCCAGCGCCCGGGCACCCGGTATCGACGCCAACCTCCGCCATGCCTCGGCCGGTTCACCCCCGAGTCGCACTTCCGCCGCGCCCCGGGCGAGCCGATCCCCGACCGGCCCCTCCAGGGCCTCGCCGACAGCCTGAGCCGCCATCACAGGGCTCGCACCCGCAGCGATGCAGGCCGCCAACAGATCGGCTGCGAGCGGGAGTTGTCGGGCAGCCCGCGCCGCGTCGTACTCCTCCCCGGGGTCAGGCCTCCGCCGCTGCCGCCACCGCCAGACCCCGAGCCCGGCCGCCAGCCCCACCAGAACCCCGGCAAGACCCCCGACCAGCACCCAGCCGGCGCACACCGCACTCACCACCGGCCACCACCGCCGCCCCACGCCCCGTACCTCGAAGCGTCGCACCGAAGGCGCCGCCTCCCTGGCCAGCAGCTCAGCCAGCCTCTTGCGCACTCTCCGCTCGCGCCGCACCGCCCCGAGCGACCGCATCAGCCACCCGAGCGTCAGCGCCCCGCACACCGCCGCCCCCAGCCTGTGGACAACCTCCGCGCTCATGCCGCCTCCGCTCCCCTCACGATCCGCAGCGCCCACCACAGCCCCGCTCCCTCCAGCACCCCGCCGACCAGGAGACAGCCCAGTCCGGGGCCGGTGTGCAGCAGCACGTGCAGCGGATCGGCGCCCAGTGCGGTACCGAGCAGGAGCCCCAGGACCGGCAGCCCCGCGAGCATCGCGGCCGTAGACCGCGATCCCGCCAACTGGGCGCGCAGATCGGCTCTTTGGTCGCGCTCGGCACGCAACGCTCCCTCCAGCCTGTCGAGCCCCGCCGCAAGCCCCGCGCCACGGTCCACGGCCACCCGCCAGCACGCGGCGAGTCCCACCAGCCCGTCGGCCCCGGGCTGCCGTGCCGCGTCGGTGAGCGCGCCCGGCACATCCCCGCCGAACCGCGCCGCCGCCAGCACCACCGCCTGAGCCTCGCCGAGCCCGCCCGCATCGCGCGCGGCCCGGAGCAACGCCTCGCCCGGCTGCCGCCCGGCCCGCACCTCCCCGGCGAGCGCCCCGCACAGGGCGATCACCGCATCGCCCCTGCGCTCCCGCTCCTGCCGCGCCTCCCGGGCCCGCCGCACCCGCCCGAACAGCGGCACGCCGGCCGCCCCGAGGAGCAGCGGCACCACGGACGCGCCCAGCAACGCGACCACCACTCCGACGGCCAGCGACCACCATTCGGCCCGCAGTCGCCCGCGCAGTCGCCGCCAGTCCACGAGCGCCCTTTCCCACGGCGGCGGACCAGTTCCCACCATTCCGCCACCCGCGAACAACAGCCGCGCCCTGCGCACCCCCGAGTCCCGCCCGCCCATCAACCAGGCCGCGACCCCGGCACACGCCATCGCCGCCCCCACCGGCATCTCACCGACCCCCGTCACAACAGCCCACTCCCCTCAGTCCCGTTACTCCCGTCAGTCCCGTCAGCCCCGTCCCGAAGCAGCCCCCTCAGCCGCTCCCACCCCCGCTCGTACGCGAACGCCTCCGCGCCCCACCGCAACGCGGGCACCGTCACCACCAGCCCCGACGGTTCGCGCTCCAGGACATGCACCTCGGCGATCCGCCGCCGCCCGGCCCGGTCACGTACGAGATGCAGGACCACGGACAACGCCGCCGCCAACTGGCTGTGCAACGCGGCCCGGTCGAGCCCGGCCGCCGTACCCAGCGCCTCCAGACGGGCCGGCACCTGCGCCGCCGCGTTCGCGTGCACCGTGCCGCAGCCGCCCTCATGGCCGGTGTTCAGCGCGGCCAGCAGGGACACGACCTCCGGCCCGCGCACCTCGCCGACGACGAGCCGGTCCGGTCTCATGCGCAGGGCTTGTCGGACCAGCTCCTGGAGCGCGACCAGCCCGACGCCCTCCTGGTTGGCAGGCCGCCCCTCCAGGCGCACCACATGGGGATGGTCGGGCCGCAGCTCCGCCGAGTCCTCGGCGAGCACGATCCGCTCCCCGGGACCGACCAGCCCCAGCAGCGCGCTCAGCAGTGTCGTCTTGCCGGTGCCCGTGCCTCCGCTGATCAGAAAGGACAGCCGGGCATCCAGCAGAGCTCTCAACACCCGGTCCCCGCCCGGCGGTACCGTCCCCGCCGCCACCAGCTCGTCCAGCGTGAACGCGCGCGGCCGTACGACTCTCAGGGACAGGCAGGTGGAGCCGACGGCGACCGGCGGGAGCACCGCGTGCAGGCGTGTCCCGTCCGGGAGCCGCGCGTCGACCCAGGGCCGGGCGTCGTCGAGCCTGCGACCGGCCACGGCCGCGAGGCGCTGCGCGAGGCGTCGTACGGCCGCCGTGTCCGGAAAGGAGACGGCCGTCAGTTCCAGGCCGCCGCCCCGGTCCACCCACACCCGGTCCGGCGCCGACACCAGTACGTCGGTCACGGACGGGTCGGCGAGCAGCGGTTCCAGCGGGCCGCTGCCGACCAGCTCGGAGCGCAACCGCTGGGCCGCGCCGAGGACTTCGGCGTCCCCGAGCACCCGCCCCTGCTCGCGCAGCGCCTGTGCCACGCGCGCGGGTGTCGGTTCGGACCCGCTCTCGGCGAGCCACTGCCGGACGCCGTCCAGCAGGCCGGTATGCCCATCCAGCAGCCCCTTCTGCCCGTCCCGCGGGCTCGTACGCCCCTCCCGCGGGCTCATACGCCTGTCCAGACCCGCGCCGCAGTCCGTCCCCGTGCCGGCGTCCCAGCTCATGCGCCACCGCCTTCCACCGCGACCCGCTCCCAGAAGGCCGCGCAGAACCTGGCCAGCGGCCCCCGCACCGCTCCCCCGGGTGGCATGCCACCGTCCAACAGCGGCAGTTCGGCGGGTACTTCGCCCACCAGGGGCAGGCCGAGCAGCCGGGCCACCTCACGGTCGTCGAGGCCCGGCGCGTAGGGGCCACGCACCGCGACCCGTAGATCGCGCAGGACCATGCCGACCGCGGAGGCCACCCTCCCGGCAGCGGCGATCGAGCGCAGGTCGGCGGGGACCACCAGCAGTCCGAGGTCGAGCTGGGCGAGGGCCTCGGCGACGCCTTCGTCGATACGACGGGGCAGGTCGACGACGACCGCGCCACCGCGCCGTCTGGCGGCGGCCAGGACCGCTCGTACGGCTTGCGGAGGAATGGTGACGGAGTCACCGCGGTCCCAGCTCAGGACCCGCAGCGCGTGCAGCTCGGGCAGGGACTCCTCCAGGGCGCCGCCGCCGACCCGGCCGCGGGAGGCGGCGAAAGCCGGCCAGCGCAGGCCTTCGGCGGCCTCTCCGCCCAGGAGTACGTCGAGTCCGCCGCCCAGCGGATCCGCGTCCACGAGCAGGGTGCGCCGCCCCTCGCGCGCCGAGGTGACGGCGAGCGCGCAGGCCAGCGTAGAGGCTCCGGCCCCGCCCCGGCCGCCGAGCACGCCGACGGTGAGGGCGGGCCTGCCGACTCCTTCGGCCACGTCGGCGATGCGGTCGACCAGCCATTGCTCGCCATCGGGCAGCATCAGGACGTGGTCGGCACCGATCTCCACAGCCCGCTGCCACACGCCCGAGTCGTCCTGATCCCGCCCAACCAGCACCACTCCCCTTCTGCGCGCGGCCCCGCGCACCCGCCGCGCGGCATCGTCGCCGACCAGCACAAGAGGTGCCGCCTCCCAGCTGCCCCTGCGCTGCGGCACACCGTGGTGGACCTCCGGCCTGGCGCCCGCCGCCGCGCACAGGCGCAGCAGGTCGTCCAGCAGTTCGGCGTCCTCCGTGACGATCAACGGTCCGCCCTGCCGCCCCTCGGCGGCGGGCGGCCGGTCATGTGTGATGGCTCCCGCCACGATCTCCAGCCCCCTTCGCTGCTTCTTGCGCGGGGCCCGCAGGATCCTCTGCGGACCCGCGATTCCCGCTCGTCTGAAGAACCGGCAACCGGCCTCCATATGAACGGCCGATACGAACCGGCCAAACGCGCCCAACAAACGGAACCGGCCACGAACTTGCCGCGAGGAACTCGCCGCGAGCGGAGCGCGCTGGAATCACGGTGCAGCGATCCCGGAAATCGTGTGGATCTTGGTCGATAACTGTGGACAACTCAGTGGTTGTGAATATCGCCTTCACTCATACCGGTGGCCCATGCGCGACTTCCACAGCGCAGCACAACGGCTACACACAGTGACGGATCATGGACATGCGAACGAGGCGGCCAGAGCGGTGACAGCAAGGCTCCGAGGCCGCGCAAAAGAGGGAGAAAACCCATCTGGACATGCGACGACCCCCGCCGGGGGGGAGAGCGGGGGTCGTCCCCACGGTCCGACTCGGGGGGGGAGGAGCCAGACCGGGTTAGCACGGTCGCGAACGATCCGTGACTTCCATGGTGTACCCGAGAGGCCTCTCAGGCAAACCCACGCGCCTCACCTTACGCCGAATGGTGGGCGCCTATGCTCGGGCTCGTGGAAAACCACTCCTTGCCTCGCACCGCGGCCTTCTTTGACCTGGACAAGACGGTCATTGCGAAGTCGAGCACGCTCACCTTCAGCAAGTCGTTCTACCAAGGCGGGCTGATCAACCGCAGGGCCGCGTTGCGTACCGCATATGCCCAGTTCGTGTTCCTGGCGGGCGGCGCCGATCACGACCAGATCGAGCGGATGCGCACGTACCTGTCCGCGCTCTGCCGCGGCTGGAACGTCCAGCAGGTCAAGGAGATCGTCGCCGAGACGCTGCACGACCTGATCGACCCGATCATCTACGACGAGGCCGCGTCCCTCATCGAGGAGCACCACATCGCGGGGCGCGATGTGGTGATCGTGTCCACGTCCGGGGCGGAGGTGGTCGAGCCGATCGGCGAGCTGCTCGGCGCGGACCGCGTGGTGGCGACCCGCATGGTCGTGGGTGAGGACGGCTGCTTCACCGGCGAAGTGGAGTATTACGCGTACGGGCCGACGAAGGCCGAGGCGGTCAGGGAGCTGGCCGAGTCCGAGGGATACGACCTCTCGCACTGCTACGCCTACAGCGACTCGGCGACCGACCTGCCGATGCTGGAGTCCGTCGGCCACCCCCACGCGGTGAATCCGGACCGCGCGCTGCGCCGCGAGGCGCTCGCCCGCTCGTGGCCGATTCTGGACTTCCACCGGCCGGTTCTACTGAAGCAGCGGCTGCCCACGCTGTCCGTACCGCCCCGTCCGGCGCTCGTCGCGGCGGCTGCGATAGGCGCGGCGGCGGCCACCGCGGGGCTCGTCTGGTACGCGAGCCGGCGGCGCGCGACGGCACTCTGATCACGTCACACGAGTGCGGGCAAAACGCTCCCGCTCGATTCGCACCCGTTTGAACCTAAAAGTAAAGAAGTGCAGTCAGGGCTTCCGCTTCCTCCGGACCTGGAGTACAAAGGGGTTAACGGCCCGCGAGACCAAGGACATCCGAGAGGATCACCTTTAAACGCAACCGAGGCCCCACGGACCGAGCATGAACACCGGGCACCCACGCGACGTCGACCCGTCGATTACGGGCCAGCCGCACCAGGTAACGGGCAGCAGTTCCCGACCTGATGGGCAACATTCGAGGACGCTTGGTACCCCGGTGGACATGCCAGCGGCGGTACGAGACCTCGTACCGCCGCAACCCTGCAGGCCCCCGAGGGGGCCTTTTTCACTGCCTTACGCCGCCCCGCGCTGAAGTGCCTCGCAGACGGCCGTCGACTCCCTGACCCCCAGCTCGACCGCCTTGCCGCAGTGGGCGATCCACGCCGCCATGCCTTCGGGAGTGCCGGAGGCATAGCCGTCCAGGGCCGCCGCATAGGCCGCCCGGCCCAGTTCCGCGTGGCCGACCTCCGCCGGGCAGACGGACTTCGGGTCGAGACCGCTGCCGATCAGGACGATGCGCTCGGCCGCGCGCGCGACCAGTCCGTTGCAGGTGCCGAAGGGGCGCAGGGCGAGCAGTTCGCCATGCACGACGGCCGCTGTCACCAGCGCGGGGGCCGAACCGCCCGCGATGATCAACTGCGAGAGCCCTTCGAGGCGGCCGGCGACCTCGTGCGCGTCCGGCAGCGGCAGCTCGACGAGCGGCTCGTCGACCGATTCACCGTTCCGCCGCGGGCGACCGACCTCGTCACCCCTGTCCGCGGCCGCCACCAGATGCAGCCGGGCCAGCACCCGAAGGGGCGACTGCCGCCAGATGGACAGGAGTTGTCCCGCCTCGGCGGTCAGCCGCAGGGCCGCGCCGACCGTACGGGCCTCGTCGTCCGCGCTGAAGTCGGTGCGGCGGCGCACCTCCTCGAGGGCCCAGTCGGCGCCGGACAGTGCCGCGGAGCCGCGGGCGCCGCGCAGCGCCGCCTCGGACGTGATCTCGTTGCTGCGGCGCCGCATGATCCGGTGCCCGTAGACCCGGTCCACGGCTTTGCGGACGGACTCCACGGATTCGGCCACCCCGGGCAGCGAGCCCAGGGCCGCCAGCGGATCGGCGGTCGCGCCTGTCGTACTCATGAGTACGACACTACGCACCCCGGCGGCTCACCCCACGAAGGAGTGGTCTTCTTCACGTAGCGCAGGCACTCTGAGCAATCACCACACTACGCTTTGTGAACATGAAAATTGCTTTCGTAGGGAAGGGCGGCAGCGGCAAGACCACCCTGTCCTCTCTCTTCATCCGCCACCTCGCGGCCACCGGATCGCCGGTCGTCGCGGTGGACGCCGACATCAACCAGCACCTGGGAGCCGCGCTCGGCCTCGACGAGGCGGAGGCCGCCGGGCTGCCCGCGATGGGCCAGCGACTGCCGCTGATCAAGGACTACCTGCGCGGCTCCAACGCGCGCATCGCGTCCACCGAGACGATGATCAAGACGACCCCGCCCGGCGAGGGTTCACGACTGCTGCGGGTGCGCGAGGACAATCCGGTGTACGACGCCTGCGCGCGGCCGGTGGAACTCGACGGCGGCGCCGTCCGTTTGATGGTCACCGGCCCGTTCACCGAGGCCGATTTGGGAGTGGCCTGCTACCACTCCAAGACCGGTGCAGTGGAGCTCTGCCTGAATCATCTCGTCGACGGCCAGAGCGAGTACGTCGTCGTCGACATGACGGCGGGCTCCGACTCCTTCGCGTCCGGCTTGTTCACCCGCTTCGACATCACGTTCCTCGTCGCCGAGCCGACCCGGAAGGGAGTCTCCGTCTATCGCCAGTACAAGGAGTACGCCCGCGACTTCGGCGTCGTCCTGAAGGTCGTCGGCAACAAGGTGCAGGGCCAGGACGACATCGACTTCCTCCGCACCGAAGTCGGTGACGATCTCCTGGTCACGGTCGGGCACTCGGACTGGGTGCGCGCCATGGAGAAGGGCCGCCCGCCCCGGTTCGAGCTCCTGGAGGACGCCAACCGCCGCTCCCTGGGCATGCTGCAGACCGCCGCCGACGCCACGTACGACCTGCGGGACTGGGAGCGCTACACCCGCCAGATGGTCCACTTCCACCTGAAGAACGCCAGCAGTTGGGGCAACGAGAAAACCGGGGCGGACCTGGCGGCGCAGGTCGACCCCGGCTTCGTACTCGGCGAGAGGCTGGTGGCTACCGCATGAGCGACCGGCCCGCATGGACGGCCGCTACGGCTTGACTGCCGGCGCCCCGGGGACGCCCTTCGGGGCCGGGGCGGGGCGGCCCGAGAGGAAGGACGCCCAGCCCTGCTTCGGGGCCTCGCCGACCTGGAGGCCGCGGAGCTTGTCGAGGGTGGCCGGGTCCTGGGCGTCGAGCCAGTCGGCGAGCTGCCGGAAAGAGACGCAGCGCACCTCGGGCTTGGTGCAGACATGCTCGACGACCTCGTCGACGGCCCGCATGTATTTGCCGCCGTTCCAGGACTCGAAGTGGTTGCCGATGATCAGTGGCGCGCGGTTGCCGTCATAGGCGCGGTCGAAGCCCTTGAGCAGGCCGTCACGCATCTGGTCACCCCAGTACTCCTGCTTGTCGGGGTCGCCCTGGGTCGCGGTGCCCGACTGGTTGATCATGAAGTTGTAGTCCATGGTGAGCTGCTCATAGGCGTGACCGGGGAAGGGCACGAGCTGCATCGACAGATCCCACAGGCCCTCCTTCTTCCTGGGCCAGATCTGGTTGTTGACGCCGCTGGTGTCGTAGCGGAAGCCCAGCTGGT
This sequence comes from Streptomyces sp. NPDC029292, assembly GCF_055569295.1. NCBI lineage: Bacteria > Bacillati > Actinomycetota > Actinomycetes > Kitasatosporales > Streptomycetaceae > Streptomyces > Streptomyces sp. NPDC029292. The sequence goes on along the minus strand of NZ_JBVHXR010000011.1, from coordinate 127,393 downwards.
GAGCCGCCTTCCTGAAGTTCTTCTGGCCCTCCAGGCAGGGCGTGCGGGCGCCGATGAGCTCCTTGTCGTAGTCGAAGGGCAGCGGGGACGCCTTCTTCATGCCCGTGTTGGTCTTCCAGGACTTCACGAACGACTTCGCCTGGGCGATCTCGCTCTTCCAGTCCGCGACCGACCACTCGCCGACCCCGCCGTCGCTGCCGCAGAAGTGGCCGTTGAAGTGCGTGCCGATCTCGTTGCCCTCCAGCCACGCGCCACGCAGCTGCTTCACGGTGTCCTTGATGCCCTGCTCGTCGTTGAAGCCGATCTCCGAGCTGCCCGGTGAGTGCTGCGGCGGCTTGTAGAGATCGCGCTTGCCCTCCGGCAGCATGTACACGCCGCTGAGGAAGTACGTCATCGTCGCCTTGTTGGCCTTGGAGATCTTCCGGAAGTGCGAGAAGAGCTTCTGGCTGTCCTCGCCAGCACCGTCCCACGAGAAGACCACGAACTGCGGGGGCTTCTGACCGGGCTTCAGTCGCACGGGCCTGGGCAGATGCGGCTGCGCGCCGGTGTACGAGGTGGAGCCGTCGCCGATCAGGCGGACCGCGCTCTTGGGCGCCGGGGCCCCCGCCGCCTTCTTCGCACCGTGCGCGCCTTCCGTGGATCCGGTGGTGCCGGTGGCGCAACCGGCGAGCGCCGTGGCGCAGGCCGCGGCGAGTGCTACGCCCGCGGCGATCCTCTGGGTGGCGGCCATCTTCCGCCCACCTTCTTCCTTCAGTCAGGGCAACGCCGATCAGGGCGTTCTGGGGTGATGTGCAGCGCTATGCCGACAGCGCCGTCAAGGTCGCACGAGGCCGAGACTGAATAAATACGACAAGCCGATAAAAAGCTTGGTTCACCCTAGAGAGTGATTTGGTGCCCCATTTGCTCCGATTTCCCACACAAAGCCTTTACTCTGCATTACGATCCGTTTACCGAGCGTTGGAAATCCCCCGCCGCTGCACGCCGTGACCCACGGCCGCGACCCGCCCCCGCCGCCCTGGCTGGGGACCACCTGTTCCGCGACCGCGCTGCCCCGGAGGAGACGGGAACCATGTCCGCCTGCGTCCCCACCCGCGCCGCCGACTCGACTCGGCCCCGGCGCACCCACCAGCCCCACAGCCCCCCGCCGGCACCGCCCCGCCGATTCCGTATCGCGGGCGCCGATCTGTCGGCCTCGATCGCGGTCTTCCTGATCGCCCTGCCCCTGTCCCTCGGCATCGCCCTCGCCACCGGCGCGCCGCTCCAGGCGGGCCTCGTCGCCGCCGCCGTGGGCGGACTCGTCGCCGGTCGGCTCGGCGGCTCACCGCTCCAGGTGAGCGGACCCGCCGCCGGGCTCACGGTCGTCACCGCCGAGCTCATCCACCACTACGGATGGCGTGCGACCTGCGCCATCACCGTCCTCGCCGGAATCGCCCAGCTGTGCCTGGGCTGCCTGCGCGTGGCCCGTACGGCGCTGGCCGTCAGTCCCGCGATCGTGCACGGCATGCTCGCCGGCATCGGCGTGACCATCGCCGTCGCCCAGCTGCACATCGTGCTGGGCGGCACTCCGCAGAGTTCCGTCCTCGACAACCTCGTCGCGCTGCCCGACCAGTTGGCGCACGTCCACCCCGCGGCGGTGTCGATGAGCGCGCTGACACTGGCGCTCCTGTTCGCCTGGCCGCGGATTCCCGGGCGCGGGGGACAGCTGCTGCGCAAGGTCCCGGCCGCGCTCGTCGCCGTCGCCGGGGCCACCGCGACCGCCTCGCTCGCCGGGCTGACCCTGTCCAAGGTCGACCTGCCGTCCTGGAGCAGCCATGCGCTGGCCGGGCTGCCCGAGGGCCCGGTGCTCGGGATCACCGCGGCCGTCCTCACCGTGACGCTGGTGTGCAGCGTGCAGTCGCTGCTCGGCGCCGTGGCCGTGGACAAGCTGGTGGCGGCGCGGCCCGAGCTGCAATCCCGGGTGGGCCGTTCCCGCCTCGACCGGGAGCTGCTCGGGCAGGGCGCCGCCAACATCGTCTCCGGCGCGCTCGGCGGACTGCCGGTCGCCGGGGTCGCCGTACGAAGTTCCGCGAATGTGCAAGCCGGTGCCGTGAGCCGGAACTCCACGATGCTGCACGGCGTTTTCGTAGTAGTTGCCGCGCTGCTGATGGTCCCGATCCTGGAGCTGATCCCCCTCGCATCGCTCGCCGCCCTGGTGATGGCCGTCGGCATCCAGATGGTGTCCCTGCACCACATCCGCACGGTCACCCGCCACCGCGAAGTGCTGGTGTACGCCGTCACCACGCTCGGCGTCGTGTTCCTCGGAGTTCTCGAGGGCGTGGTGCTGGGGGTCTCCGTGGCCGTCGGCGTCGCCCTGCACCGCCTCGCCCGCACCCGTATCACGCACGAAGAGAAGGAGGGAGTCCATTACGTACAAGTGCGAGGCCAGTTGACGTTCCTCGCGGTGCCGCGGCTCAGCCGTGCCCTGCATCTCGTACCCCAAGGGGCCGACGTCGTCGTGGAGTTGGATGGCTCGTTCATGGACCACGCGGCGTACGAGTCACTGCAGGACTGGCAGAACGGGCACTTCGCCCAGGGCGGCACGGTCGAGCTCACCGGGCGGGCCGGAACGCGGATCACCGAGCCCGCAAGCTCCGCCCACTGCCGCTGCCGACCCTGGACACCATGGCGCAACCATCACTGCGAGACCTCCGGGGGCCCGCAGTCCCCTCCCTCCGGCGGCCGTCCGGACAGCCCGGGTGAGGCGGCCGACACCGCCCGGCCGAGCGGGCACCAACTGGCGCGCGGGATCAGCGCGTTCCAGCGGAACACCGCGCCGCTGGTGCGGGGTGAACTGGCGCGGCTGGCGCGGGAAGGGCAGCGGCCTTCGCAGCTGTTCCTGACCTGCGCCGACTCACGGCTCGTCACATCGATGATCACCTCCAGTGGTCCGGGTGACCTCTTCGTCGTACGGAATGTGGGCAACCTCGTGCCGTTGCCCGGGGAGGAGAGCGGGGACGACTCGGTGGGCGCGGCGATCGAGTACGCGGTGGACGTGCTGAAGGTGCGGTCCATCACGGTGTGCGGGCACTCCGGTTGCGGGGCGATGCAGGCCCTGTTGAGCTCGGAGCCCGGAGGGGCGCTCACGCCGCTCAAGCGGTGGCTGCGGCACGGGCAGCCGAGTCTGGAGCGGATGGCCGGCAAGGACCGGCCGTGGACGCGGCTGGCCGGGCGGGCGCCCGCCGACACGGTGGAGCAGCTCTGTCTGACCAATGTGGTGCAGCAGTTGGAGCATCTGCGGGCGCATGAGTCCGTGGCGCAGGCCCTGCGCGAGGGTGTGCTCGAACTGCACGGGATGTACTTCCACGTCGGGGAGGCGCAGGCGTACCTGCTGGCCGACCGTGACGGGGGCGAGTTGTTCGATCATGTGAGGGCGGCGGAGGATCTGCGCCGTCCGGCATGATCTGGCCGTGGTGCGCGGCTCCGGTCGGCGGGGCCGCGCACCACATATCGGTTGCCGTCCCGCGTACCGGTCAGCGTCCGGTGTCGGATGAGTGGGTGGTCACCCCTTCCAGAATGTGGTTGGGGCGCTCCACCGGCACGCAGGGCTTGATGGCGCCTTTGACCGCGTAGAAGACCACGCCCCGCACCTGCCCACCGGCGACCTTGCTGGGCTGCGACAGGTTGTTCTCGAAAGCCAGGGTGTCACCGCGGTGAAGAGTGATCTTCCAGGTGCCCATGCGGGTCGCGAGCGGGGCCAACTCGCTCGCCGGCTTGTTGGGGTTCTGCGGCGGCTTGGACTGCTTGGCCTTCGCCGTCGTGGACGGCCTGACGGCGAAGTTGCCTTCAACGGCCTCGCCGCGCGGCTGCTTGCACTTGTGGACCATGTCGAGGGTCTGGATGTCGACGTGGATTCCGTTCGCGCGCAGCCGCTCAGTGAGTTCGCGCTGGGCGTTGGGCTCCATGAGCAGATCGCGCAGCGTGAGCGTGACGCTGCCGTCGTCGTGGCGCTCCACCGCGTACGCCTTCGAGTCGGCCGGGGAGCCCGGCACCAGCACCACGGCGAGCGCTGCCGCGGCGCAGGCTGCGGCGGCGAGGGCGAGGCGGGGCGGGCGAGGCGGGGCGGGGCGGGGTGACCAAGCGGCGTACTCGCGCGGGCGCTTCACTCACCCCGGATTCCTCGGTCCCGGCCTCGCGCAGTTCGATCTCGCGCTGGAGATCGCTCAGCAGCCGGTCCTCGAAGGTCGTCTTCGTGTTCATGCTTCCCCCCCGATTGCTTCGGATACCTCGGATGCGTACGTCAGTGATGCCTTGGGCGTGGGCGCAGGTGTGGCGTCGGCCTCCGCGCGCAGGGCCCTGCGGGCGCGGTGGAGGCGGACGCGTGCGGTGACCTGGCGGATGCCGAGGGCGGCTGCGGCCTCCGTGAGGGTGAGTTGGTCGACTGTGATGAGTTCCAGCAGGGCGCGTTCGCCCTCCGGGAGGCGGTCGAGGGCGGCGAGGGCGCGACGGCCCGGGCTCTCGGCGTCGAGCTTGTCCTCGAGGCGGGCGATGTCGTCGGCGTCGAGGAGACGGCGGCCCGAGATCCGCTGGTCGCGAAGGGCTTCGCGGGCGATCCGGCGGCGCTCGGAGGACACGACGTTGCGGGCGATGCCGTACAGCCAGGCGGTTTCGCTGCCGAGGCCGGGGCGGTAGGTGTGGGCGAAGTCGAGGACCGCGAGGAAGATCTCGGCGGTCAGGTCGGCGGCGGTGTGCGGGTCCTCGACACGCCGGGCCACGAAACGTGTCACGGCGTCGCATGACGCCGGTAGAACTCTTCGAAGAGATGTGGATCACGTACCGCGGCGAGGGGCCCGCCCCGTATCCGTTCCACTCGGTGTCTCCTTCGCTTCGGGCACTTCGCCTGTTCTTGGGCCGAGACCCGGGAAGCGTTACCAAGTGAACCCGCCGGAGGGACGGTACGTGGCTGTGTGCGTGCCCGTGAGGGGTGTCGCAGCACATGGATAGGTCTAAACCAATTTCGAGTCGGCCCTTGTCACCGGGCCCCCGGTCTGATGAGCTGTGGCCTGGGACACAACGGACACCCTGGGAAAGGGAGATGTCGTGAGCAACGAAAGCCTGGCCAACCTGTTGCGCGAAGAGCGCAGGTTCGCGCCGCCCGCCGACCTGGCCGCGAACGCCAACGTCACCGCGGAGGCGTATGAGCAGGCCAAGGCTGACAGGCTCGGCTTCTGGGCCGAGCAGGCCCGTCGGCTGACCTGGGCCACCGAGCCGACCGAGACGCTGGACTGGTCGAACCCGCCGTTCGCCAAGTGGTTCAAGGACGGCAAGCTCAATGTCGCGTACAACTGCGTGGACCGGCATGTCGAGGCGGGCCACGGCGACCGCGTCGCCATCCACTTCGAGGGCGAGCCGGGCGACAGCCGGGCCATCACCTACGCCGAGCTCAAGGACGAGGTCTCCAAGGCCGCGAACGCCCTGACCGAGCTGGGAGTTGGCAAGGGCGACCGGGTCGCCGTCTACCTGCCGATGATCCCCGAGGCCGTCGTCGCGATGCTGGCCTGTGCCCGTATCGGCGCCGCGCACTCGGTCGTCTTCGGCGGCTTCTCCGCGGACGCGATCGCCACCCGCATCCAGGACGCCGACGCCAAGCTGGTCATCACCTCCGACGGCGGCTACCGGCGCGGCAAGCCGTCCGCGCTCAAGCCCGCCGTGGACGACGCGCTCGACCGGGTGGACCAGGTCGAGCACGTCCTCGTCGTCCGGCGGACCGGGCAGGAGGTCGCCTGGACCGAGGGCCGCGACGTGTGGTGGCACGAGATCACCGGGCGGCAGTCGGCCGAGCACACGCCTGAGGCGTTCGACGCCGAGCACCCGCTGTTCATCCTCTACACGTCCGGGACGACCGGGAAGCCGAAGGGCATCCTGCACACCTCGGGCGGCTACCTCACACAGGTCGCGTACACCCACCACGCCGTCTTCGACCTCAAGCCGGAGACCGACGTGTACTGGTGCACGGCCGACATCGGCTGGGTCACCGGGCACTCGTACATCACGTACGGGCCGCTGGCGAACGGTGCGACGCAGGTCATGTACGAGGGCACGCCGGACACCCCGCACCAGGGGCGGTTCTGGGAGATCGTGCAGAAGTACGGGGTGACGATCCTGTACACGGCGCCCACCGCGATCCGTACGTTCATGAAGTGGGGCGACGACATCCCCGCGAAGTTCGATCTCAGCAGCCTCCGCATCCTGGGCTCCGTCGGCGAGCCGATCAACCCCGAGGCGTGGATCTGGTACCGCAAGCACATCGGCGGCGACCGCACCCCGATCGTGGACACCTGGTGGCAGACCGAGACCGGGGCGATGATGATCTCGCCGCTGCCGGGGGTCACCGAGACGAAGCCGGGATCGGCGCAGCGGCCGCTGCCGGGCATCTCGGCGACCGTCGTCGACGACGAGGCGCAGGAAGTGCCGAATGGCGGCGGCGGCTATCTCGTCCTCACCGAGCCGTGGCCGTCGATGCTGCGCACCATCTGGGGCGACGACCAGCGGTTCATCGACACGTACTGGTCGCGGTTCGAGGGCAAGTACTTCGCCGGGGACGGTGCGAAGAAGGACGACGACGGGGACATCTGGCTCCTCGGGCGCGTGGACGACGTGATGCTCGTGTCCGGGCACAACATCTCGACGACCGAGGTCGAGTCGGCGCTCGTCTCGCACCCGTCGGTCGCGGAAGCCGCCGTGGTCGGTGCGGCGGACGAGACGACCGGGCAGGCGATCGTGGCGTTCGTGATCCTGCGCGGGACGGCTTCCGCCGAGGACGACGGGCTGGTGGCCGGCCTGCGCGATCACGTGGGCAAGACGCTCGGGCCGATCGCCAAGCCCAAGCGGGTCCTGCCGGTGGCCGAGCTGCCGAAGACCCGCTCCGGCAAGATCATGCGGCGGCTGCTGCGCGATGTCGCGGAGAACCGCGAGCTCGGTGACGTCACCACGCTCACGGACTCCACGGTGATGGACCTGATCCAGGCCAAGCTGCCGGCGGCGCCGAGCGAGGACTGAGTACGTTTCCTGAGGGGCGCCCGGCAGCACGCCGGGCGCCCCTTTTGTCCGTACGGTGGATTTTGCGCATGTAATGATCAGGTAAACTGGCGCCTTCAGGGTGCGCCGGGAAGTCTGGTCGGCAACGCCGTCAGCGACCCTCGTGACGGCGGAGAATACGCCGTACCGACCCGGAAGGTCCCGTCGTGGCCGCGCCCAGCTCCGCCAGCAAACGCAAGTTCCTCGGACGCCTCTCGCTCCCCGAGCGGAACTTCGTCGCGGACGCGCTGCGCACCGAGACCCTCGGCGGCGTTCTGCTTCTGCTCGCCTCGATCGCCGCGCTCATCTGGGCGAACGTACCCGCGCTGCAAGAGAGCTACGAGAGCGTCGGCCACTTCCACATAGGTCCCGCCGCCCTGGGTCTGGACCTCTCCATCCAGCACTGGGCGGCGGACGGGCTGCTCGCGGTGTTCTTCTTCGTCGCCGGCATCGAACTCAAGCGCGAGCTGGTCGCGGGCGACCTCAAGGACCCCCGGGCCGCCGCGCTCCCCGTGGCCGCCGCGCTGTGCGGCATGGCCGTACCGGCGATCGTGTACACGCTGACCAACCTCGCCGGCGGCGGCTCCCTGGACGGCTGGGCGGTGCCGACGGCCACCGACATCGCCTTCGCGCTCGCCGTCCTCGCGGTCATCGGGACGTCCCTGCCGTCCGCCCTGCGCGCCTTCCTGCTCACCCTCGCCGTCGTCGACGACCTCTGCGCGATCCTGATCATCGCGATCTTCTTCACCGACAGCCTGAACTTCACCGCCCTCGCCGGCGCCGTCATCGGCCTCGGCATCTTCTGGCTGCTGCTCAGGAAGGGCGTACGCGGCTGGTACGTGTACGTTCCGCTCGCCCTGGTCATCTGGGGGCTGATGTACAACAGCGGCATCCACGCCACCATCGCCGGTGTCGCGATGGGTCTGATGCTGCGCTGCCACCGCCACCCGGGCGAGGAGCACTCACCCGGCGAGCACATCGAACATCTCGTACGTCCCCTGTCGGCGGGGCTCGCGGTGCCGCTGTTCGCCCTGTTCAGCGCGGGGGTCGCGATCTCCGGGGGCGCGCTGGGCGATGTGTTCACGCGGCCCGAGACCCTCGGTGTCGTGCTCGGGCTCGTCGTCGGCAAGGCGCTCGGCATCTTCGGCGGGACCTGGCTGACGGCACGGTTCACGAAGGCCTCGCTCAGCGACGACCTGGCCTGGCCCGACGTCTTCGCGGTGGCGTCGCTGGCCGGTATCGGCTTCACCGTCTCGCTGCTCATCGGCGAACTCGCCTTCGACGGCGACCCGACGCTCACCGGCGAGGTCAAGGCCGCCGTCCTCATGGGCTCCCTGATCGCGGCCATGGCCGCCGGCGTCCTGCTGAAGGTACGCAACGCCAAGTACCGCGGGCTCTGCGAGGCCGAGGAGCTCGACGCGGACCAGGACGGCATCCCCGACATCTACGAGCAGGACAACCCGGCGTACCACCTGCGCATGGCCCAGATCTACGAGCGCAAGGCCGCCGAGCACCGGAGGCTTGCCGAAGTGACGGGCGGGGCAAGCGAGGAGGACAACGGTCCGGCATGATCTGACCAGACGGTACAAACAGATGCAGAAGCCAGACCGTACCCACACATGCAGAAGAGGGAGTCCGCGATGAGCGCACCCGACGGCAGCCCGGTCGGCGCCGAACGCAGCATCGGCCAGCTGTTCGCCTCGGCGACGACCGAGATGTCCGCGCTCGTGCACGACGAGATCGCGCTGGCGAAGGCCCAGCTCAAGCAGGACGTCAAGCGCGGTGCGGTCAGCGGCGGCGCGTTCTCGGTCGCCGGCGCCGTGCTCGTCTTCTCGCTGCCGATGCTGAACTTCGCCCTGGCGTACGGCATCCGGACCTGGAGCCACTGGAACCTCGCGATCTGCTTCCTGCTCTCCTTCGCCGCGAACGTGCTCGTCGCCGTCGTCCTCGCGCTGATCGGTGTCGCCTTCGCCAAGAAGGCCAAGAAGAGCCAGGGACCGCAGAAGGTCGCCGCCTCGATGAAGGAGACGGCGGGCGTCCTGCAGAACGCCAAGCCGCACCCCCGCGAGGTGGCCGCGCAGGACCGTGTACCCGAGGCCCTCGAGGCTGTGGCACGCTCGTCCTCATGACGGACCCCGCCACACCCTCGGCGCAACCCACTTCGGTCGTACGTCCCGACGGACCCTGGATCCACCGGGACGTCGCCGCCAACGGCGCGCGCTTCCACATCGCCGAGATGGGCGACGGGCCGCTGGTCCTGCTGCTGCACGGCTTCCCGCAGTTCTGGTGGACCTGGCGGCATCAGCTGGTGGCGCTCGCCGACGCGGGTTTCCGCGCCGTCGCGATGGACCTGCGGGGTGTCGGCGGCAGCGACCGCACGCCGCGCGGTTACGACCCCGCCAACCTCGCGCTCGACATCACCGGGGTCGTACGGTCCCTCGGTGAGCCCGACGCCGCGCTGGTCGGGCACGACCTGGGCGGGTATCTGGCGTGGACGGCGGCCGTGATGCGGCCCAAGCTCGTACGCCGGCTCGCCGTCTCCTCGATGCCGCATCCGCGGCGCTGGCGCTCGGCCATGCTCTCCGACGTCAAGCAGACGACCGCGGGTTCCTACATCTGGGGGTTCCAGCGGCCGTGGATTCCGGAGCGTCAACTCGTCGCGGACGACGGCGCGCTGGTGGGCCGTCTGGTACGGGACTGGTCGGGGCCTTGCCTTCCCGATGACGAGGCCGTGGAGACGTACCGCCGTGCCATGTGCATCCCGTCGACGGCCCATTGCTCGATCGAGCCGTACCGGTGGATGGTGCGGTCCATGGCACGCCCGGACGGGATCCAGTTCAACCGGCGCATGAAACGCCCGGTGCGGGTGCCGACGCTGCATCTGCACGGCTCGCTCGACCCCGTGATGCGCACGCGGAGTGCGGCCGGGTCCGGGGAGTACGTCGAAGCGCCGTACCGCTGGCGGCTGTTCGACGGGCTCGGGCACTTCCCGCACGAGGAGGACCCGGTGGCGTTTTCCACCGAATTGGTCAATTGGCTGAAGGATCCCGAACCCGATCGGTGACGGTCCCCGAGCCCGATCGGTGACGGCTTCCGGTCCTCTTCCGTGACCGTCCGAACGCGTCCTGTGGCGCGCCCGCTATGCGAACGAGAACGCCTGTCCTACGAACAGCCAATTGCCTGGCGCATAGGCCAATTGGGGGGCCGGGGCGCGGTTATCGACCTTGGGGCAGGGGCAGACGTCGAGGTATGGGCTGGACGCACGACTACAGTGACGCACCACGAAACCGCCGCTCGGCCAGGGGTCTGAGCTCCCATCAGAGGGGCACCCCGCAGTTGCCGGGCACGGACCCCCGAGTGGGGATCCCGCACATTCTGCGGCGCCGGGCCCGCTGGGTCTCGGTGCGGCTGCGCCATCCTCGCGGCTGAGCCGCTGAGCCGCTGACACACACCGACCGGCGTCAGAGCGCGCAGCTGTCGCTGTCCACCTGTTGGTTCGCGGCAAGCCCCTTGGTGACGTCGTCCTGGACCTCGTCCGCGGTGAGCGCGTAACCGGTGTTGGCGTCGTCGAGGGACTTCGCGAAGACCACGCCGTACACCTTGCCCTCGGGCGTGAGCAGCGGGCCGCCGGAGTTGCCCTGGCGCACGGTCGCGTAGAGCGAGTAGACGTCGCGGCGCACCGTCTTGCGGTGGTAGATGTCCGGGCCGTTGGCGGTGATGCGGCCGCGCACGCGCGCGGGCTGGACGTTGTACGACCCGTTCTCCGGGAACCCGGCGACGATCGCGCTCTTTCCGCTGGTCGCGTCCTGGGCGGTGAACTTCAGGGCAGGCGCATTCAGGTTCGGTACGTCGAGTACGGCGATGTCGCGCTCCCAGTCGTACAGGACGACCGTGGCGTCGTACTTCCTGCCCTCGCCGCCTATCTGGACGGTGGGCTCGTCGACTCCGCCGACCACGTGCGCGTTGGTCATCACGCGGCGGTCGCCGAAGACGAAGCCGGTGCCTTCGAGTACCTTGCCGCAGCTCTGGGCGGTGCCCATGACCTTGACGATGGACTTCTGGGCGTTGGCGGCGACGGCGCTGTTCGCGAGGGCCGGGTCGGGGGGCTGGACCTCGGTGATGGGCTCGTTGGCGAACGGGCTGAAGACCTGCGGGAAGCCGTTCTGCGCGAGGACCGAGGAGAAGTCGGCGAACCAGGTGTCGGCCTGGGAGGGCAGGGCACGGGAGACGCCGAGCAGCACCTTGGAGTTGCGGACTTCCTTGCCGAGCGTCGGCAGCGTCGTACCGGCGAGGGCCGAGCCGATCAGCCAGGCGACGAGCAGCATCGCCACGACGTTGACGAGGGCGCCGCCCGTCGCGTCCAGGGCGCGGGCCGGGGACCAGGTGATGTACCGGCGCAGCTTGTTGCCGAGGTGGGTGGTGAGGGCCTGGCCCACGGAGGCGCAGACGATCACGACGACGACCGCGACGACGGCGGCGGTCGTGCTCACCTTGGTGTCGTTGGTCAGCGCGCCCCAGATGACGGGAAGCAGATAGACGGCGACGAGGCCGCCGCCCAGGAAGCCGATCACCGACAGGATGCCGACGACGAAGCCCTGGCGATAGCCCACGATCGCGAACCACACGGCGGCGACCAGCAACAGGATGTCCAGCACGTTCACCGCTTCAAGCCTCGCCTCATCACTTTCCGGTCGCGATCGCCCGGCCGGGGGTCTGGGGGTTGTCCCCCAGGCAGACACAGCACGGAGGTCACCTTGTCATGCGCGCCAGTCGAGCGGGACCTGCTTCCCACGGTCCCAGGGGCGCTCCCAGCCCGCGTAATGCAGGATCTTGTCGATCACTCCGGCCGTGAAGCCCCAGACCAGGGCGGATTCGACCAGGAATGCCGGGCCTTTGTGGCCGCTGGGGTGCACGGTGGTGGCGCGGTTGGCCGGATCCGTGAGATCCGCCACGGGGACGGTGAAGACGCGGGCCGTCTCGCCCGGATCGACCACGCCGACCGGGGTCGGGCGGCGCCACCAGCCCAGGACCGGGGTGACCACGAAGCCGCTCACCGGGATGTAGAGCTTGGGCAGCACGCCGAACAGCTGGACGCCGCTCGGGTCGAGCCCGGTCTCCTCCTCGGCCTCGCGCAGAGCGGCCCGCAGCGGCCCGTCGGCCTTCGGGTCGCCGTCCTCCGGGTCGAGGGCGCCACCGGGGAAGGAGGGCTGCCCGGCGTGCGATCTCAGGGAGCTGGCGCGCTCCATGAGCAGCAGCTCGGGGCCGCGGTCGCCCTCGCCGAACAGGATGAGGACGGCGGACTGCCGCCCCGCGCCGTTCGCCGGCGGGAGGAAGCGGCTCAGCTGGAGCGGTTCGACCGTCTCGGCGGCGCGCACCACCGGGTCCAGCCAGTCCGGCAGGCCGTCCCTGCTGAGCGTCACCGGACCGTCGTGCGACCCGTGCGTGCCGGGCCCGTCGTGTTCGCTGTGCGTCGTGCCGGGCCCGTCGTGTTTGCTGTGCGTCGTGCCGGGCCCGTCGTGTTTGCTGTGCGTGTTGCTCGCGCGCGTCATCGCCACCCCCGTTCTGCTGTTCCCAACGCCTGCCGGTGCCGTGTTCGTTCCGTCATCCGGCGCCCAGTGGGGGTGCGGGGATGCCGCCCGCGTCCAGGTACGACTGCGGGGGGTTGAGGCGCTGGCCCGGGAAGCCGCCCTTCTCGTACTTCAGGAGCTTCTTGGCCTTCTCCGGGTCCGTCTCGCCCTCCCCGTACGCCGGGCAGAGCGGAGCGATGGGGCAGGCGCCGCAGGCCGGCTTGCGGGCATGGCAGATGCGGCGGCCGTGAAAGATCACGTAATGGGAGAGCATCGTCCACTCGCTCTTCGGGAAGAGCGCGCCGACGGCCGCCTCGATCTTGTCCGGGTCCGTCTCGTCGGTCCACTGCCAGCGGCGGACGAGCCTCTGGAAGTGGGTGTCCACGGTGATTCCGGGGCGCCCGAAGGCGTTACCGAGGACGACGAAGGCGGTTTTGCGGCCCACGCCGGGGAGCTTGACGAGGTCTTCGAGGCGGCCGGGGACCTCGCCCCCGAAGTCGTCCCTCAGCGCCTTGGAGAGCCCTATCACCGACTTGGTCTTGGCCCGGAAGAACCCGGTCGGGCGCAGGATCTCCTCGACCTCTTCCGGGTTGGCCTCGGCCAGGTCCTCAGGAGTCGGGTACTTGGCGAAGAGCGCCGGGGTCGTCTGGTTCACCCGCAGGTCGGTGGTCTGGGCGGACAGGACCGTGGCGACGATCAGCTGGAAGGGGTTCTCGAAGTCCAGCTCCGGGTGGGCGTACGGGTACACCTCGGAGAGCTCGCGGTTGATGCGGCGGGCTCGGCGGACCAGGGCGGTGTGCGACTCGTTCCTGGCGGGCTTCGCGACGGCTTTCGCGGGCGTGGCCTTCTTGGCCGTGGCTGTCGCCTTCTTGGCCACGGCCGTCGCCTTCTTGGCGGCCGTTTTCGCGACCGCCGCCTTCTTGGCAGCCGTTTCCGTGGACGCCTTTGTGGACGCCCTCGCGGACGTCTTCGCGGACGTCGCCTTTTTGGCGGGCTTCTTGGCTGTCACCTTGACTGGCGCCGCCTTTGCCGCTTTTGTCGGTTTCATACTTCCGTCGGGGCCCTGTTCGCCCACGGCGGAATCGCGACGTACAACCACCCGCCCAGCCCCCTTGGCCTGTGCTCTCACCGGCGATTTGGACACCCGGCCAGCCTAAAGCCCGGCACCGACATCCGCCCCGGACCCAGAAGATCGGCCCCCAAATGGACCCCTGCCGCACTGCCCGGGACGCCAGTGCGGCAGACTTGTGACTGATCACACTGTTTGGACCGTCCGGCAAGATGGGGAACACGGTCCCCTGGTACCAAGGGGGAGCAAGATCCCCTGAGCAGGTCGACAAGGAGAGAACTCGTGGACGACGTTCTGCGGCGCGCCCCGCTCTTCGCGGCGCTCGATGACGAGCAGGCCGCGGAGCTCCGCGCCTCCATGAGTGAGGTGACCCTCGCACGCGGCGACGCTCTCTTTCATGAGGGCGACCCCGGCGACCGCCTCTACGTGGTCACCGAGGGCAAGGTGAAGCTGCATCGCACCTCCCCCGACGGCCGCGAGAACATGCTGGCCGTCCTGGGCCCCGGTGAGCTGATCGGCGAGCTGTCGCTGTTCGACCCGGGTCCGCGCACGGCCACGGCCACCGCGCTGACCGAGGTCAAGCTGCTCGGCCTCGGCCACGGCGACCTCCAGCCCTGGCTGAACGCACGCCCCGAGGTGGCCGCCGCGCTCCTGCGCGCCGTCGCCCGGCGCCTGCGCAAGACCAACGACCAGATGTCCGACCTGGTCTTCTCGGACGTCCCGGGCCGCGTGGCCCGCGCGCTCCTGGACCTCTCCCGCCGCTTCGGCGTGCAGTCCGAAGAGGGCATCCACGTCGTGCACGACCTCACGCAGGAGGAGCTGGCCCAGCTGGTCGGCGCGTCCCGCGAGACGGTCAACAAGGCGCTCGCCGACTTCGCGGGCCGCGGCTGGCTCCGTCTGGAGGCCCGCGCGGTGATCCTGCTGGATGTGGAGCGGCTGGCGAAGCGCTCGCGCTGACCCCTCGCGCCGAAAACGCACCGGAAGGGCCCTGCCGCACGGCAGGGCCCTTCTCGTATCGCGGGGTGAGGGTGGCCCAAGGGCTGGGGATGGAGCAAGTAACACGCCCGGCGTGGTGATCGGCTGGAAATGACATGACGCCGTACCGCCGCCGTTGCACAGTGGCCCCATGCACAACAAGGGGCTCGACGGCCAGGGTTACATCGCGCGCGAGGGCTCCCTCGGGCTGGTCCCGCGGGAGTTCCGGCCCGTGGTGGCCGCGGCCCGCGAACGGCTGCTGGACGTCTTCGGGGCACGCATGACGAGCGCGTACCTCTACGGGTCGATTCCGCGCGGCACCGCGCGCGTGGGCCGCTCCGACCTCGATCTGCTGCTCGCCCTGCGCGAGGAGCCCAGCGAGGCGGACCGGGCGGACGCCCAGGCGCTCGGTGAGGCGCTCGACAAGGAGTTCGCGCAGATCGACGGCGTGGGGACGCTGCTGTTCAGCCGTACGCGGCTGCTGAGCGACCTGGAGACGTACGACCTGGGCTGGTTCGTCGCCTGCCTCTGTACGCCCCTCCTGGGCGAGGATCTGGCCGAGTACCTGCCCCGCTACCGCCCCGACTCCCACCTCGCCCGCGAGACGAACGGCGACCTCGCGCTGATGCTGCCGCGCTGGCGCGAGCGAATCGCCGACGCAGCCGACACCAAGGAGGCCCGGCGCCCCCTCGTGCGCTACATGTCACGCCATCTCGTCCGCACCGGCTTCACACTCGTCATGCCCCGCTGGAACGGCTGGACCAGCGATCTGCGGGAGATGGCGGAGGCGTTCGGCGCGTACTACCCGGAGCGGGCCGCGCAGCTGCGGGAGGCGGCCGTCCTCGGATATGAGCCGCCGGGCGACCTCGCCGTCCTGCGGTCGTACGTCGACGGCCTCGGGCCTTGGCTGGCCGAGGAGTACGCGCGCGTGCATGGCATCAAGGCGCCGCGTCCTTAGGGGCGACGAAAACGCCTAGATGAGGCCGTGCTCGCGCAGGTACTCCATCTGCGCCCGCACGGAGAGCTCGGCCGCGGGCCACAGCGAACGGTCGACGTCCGCGTACACGTGCGCGACGACCTCGCCCGGCGACCGGTAGCCGTTCTCGACCGCCGTCTCGACCTGGGCGAGCCGGTGGGCGCGGTGGGCGAGGTAGAACTCGACGACGCCCTGGGCGTCTTCGAGAACGGGCCCGTGGCCGGGCAGCACGGTGTGCACGCCGTCGTCCACGGTCAGGGACCTGAGCCGCCGCAGGGAGTCGAGATAGTCGCCCAGGCGGCCGTCGGGGTGGGCCACGACGGTCGTGCCGCGGCCGAGGATGGTGTCACCCGTCAGGACGGCCTGATCGGCCGGGAGATGGAAGCACAGCGAGTCGGCAGTGTGGCCGGGGGTGGACACGACGCGCAGCTCGAGGCCGCCGACCCTGACCGCGTCCCCCGCCGCCAGCCCCTCGTCCCCGAGCCGCAGCGCCGGGTCCAGGGCCCGCACCCTCGTGCCCGTCAGTTCGGCGAACCGCCCTGCCCCCTCGGCGTGATCGGGGTGCCCGTGCGTCAGCAGGGTCAGCGCGACCCGCTTCCCTGCCTTCTCCGCCGTATCCACGACATTCCGCAGATGTACGTCGTCCAGGGGCCCCGGGTCGATCACCACCGCGAGCTCGGAGTCCGGCTCGGAGACGATCCAGGTGTTGGTGCCGTCCAGAGTCATCGCGGACGCGTTGGGCGCGAGGACGTTGACCGCGCGCGAGGTGGCGGGGCCGGAGAGGACCCTTCCTCGCGGCTGGCCGGGGAGGGCGGCTGCGTCGGTCATGCGGGGGCTCCACCGGTCGGGATGTGCTTGGTGAACTCGTCGTGTCCCGGCCAGGCGAGGACCACCTCGCCGTTCTCCAGGCGGGCCTTGGCCAGGACGGGGGTCAGGTCGCGGGACGGCGCGGCGGCGAGGGCGTCGGCGGCGCTGTCGTACGGGATGAGCTGGCGCAGCGTCGCGACGGTCGGCGGCATCATGAGCAGCTCGCCCTTGTCGTACGAGGCTGCCGCTTCCGCCGGGCGGATCCATACCGTGCGGTCGGCCTCCGTGGAGGCGTTGCGGGTGCGCTGGCCCTCCGGGAGGGCGGCCACGAAGAACCAGGTGTCGTAGCGGCGGGTTTCGAACTCCGGGGTGATCCAGCGGGTCCAGGCGCCCAGGAGGTCCGATCTGAGGACCAGTCCCCTGCGGTCGAGGAACTCGGCGAAGGAGAGGTCGCGGGCGACCAGGGCCGCGCGGTCCGCCTCCCAGTCGTCGCCCGTGGTGTCGCCGACCACGGTGTCCGGGGTGGGGCCCGCGAGGAGGACGCCCGCCTCCTCGTACGTCTCGCGGACCGCCGCGCAGACGATGGCCTGGGCGGAGGTCTCGTCGGCGCCCAGCCTTTTCGCCCACCACGCGCGCGTGGGGCCCGCCCAGCGGATCTGGTGGTCGTCGTCGCGCGGGTCCACGCCGCCGCCCGGATACGCGTAGGCGCCTCCGGCGAAGGCCATGGAGGCGCGTCTGCGCAGCATGTGCACCACGGGGGTGCCCTCGGTGTCCTTGAGCAGCATGACGGTGGCCGCCCGCCTGGGGGCCACCGGTGTCAGCGTGCCGTCCGCGAGCGCGCGGATGCGCTCGGGCCACTCCGGTGGAAACCACTGACCATTCGCCATGGCCGGAGGCTATCCCGAGCCGGGCGGATGTTCGAGGGGCTCGGGGTCTCGGGGGATCAGCGGGCTGGGGGTGGGGTGGGTTTTTCGCCCCCGCCTCCCCTGCCCCTCCCGTTCCCTTGGGCTCCGCCCCAGACCCAGTCCAGGCCATCCATCGGCTGCGGGTCCGTGGGGGCTGGTCGCGCAGTTCCCCGCGCCCCTGAAGGCGCGCCTACGCCCCGGTCAGCTCCACCTGGATCTCGACCTCCACCGGCGCGTCCAGCGGGAGGACCGCCACGCCGACCGCGCTGCGGGCGTGGACGCCCTTGTCGCCGAGGACCGCGCCCAGGAGTTCGCTGGCACCGTTGAGGACGCCCGGCTGACCGGTGAAGTCCGAGGCGGACGCCACGAAGCCGACGACCTTCACGACGCGCGCGATGCGGTCCAGGTCGCCCGCGACGGACTTGACCGCGGCGAGCGCGTTCAGCGCGCAGATGCGGGCCAGGTCCTTGGCCTCCTCGGCGGTGACCTCCGCGCCCACCTTGCCGGTGACCGCGAGCTTGCCGTCCACCATCGGGAGCTGGCCCGCGGTGTAGACGTACACGCCGGACTGCACGGCGGGCTGGTACGCGGCCAGCGGCGGGACGACGCCCGGCAGGCTCAGGCCCAACTCCGCGAGCTTCTCCTCGACCGCGCTCATGCCTGGCGCTCCCGCTTCAGGTAGGCGACGAGCTGCTCCGGGTTGTTCGGCCCGGGCACGACCTGGACGAGCTCCCAGCCGTCCTCGCCCCAGGTGTCCAGAATCTGCTTCGTGGCATGGACGAGCAGCGGCACGGTTGCGTATTCCCACTTGGTCATGTGGCCGACTGTAGTCGTTGCCGCCGGGGGCCTCGCGCGCACGTTGTCCACAGCCTCCTGCGTAGTCCGGCGGCGGACTGGTTAGGCTCGAATACGTGAGCAGGCTCCAGGTCGTCAGCGGCAAGGGCGGTACCGGCAAGACCACGGTGGCCGCGGCCCTCGCGCTCGCCCTCGCGACCGAGGGCAAACGCACCCTCCTCGTCGAGGTCGAGGGCAGACAGGGCATCGCGCAGCTCTTCGAGACAGAAGCGCTGCCCTACGAGGAGCGGAAGATCGCCGTCGCTCCGGGGGGCGGGGAGGTGTACGCCCTCGCCATCGACCCCGAACTGGCCCTTCTGGACTACCTCCAGATGTTCTACAAACTGGGCGGTGCCGGCCGGGCCCTGAAGAAGCTCGGCGCCATCGACTTCGCGACCACCGTCGCGCCGGGACTGCGCGACGTGCTCCTGACGGGGAAGGCGTGCGAGGCCGTACGGCGCAAGGACAAGAGCGGGCGGTTCGCGTACGACTACGTCGTCATGGACGCGCCGCCCACCGGCCGCATCACCCGCTTCCTGAACGTCAACGACGAGGTGGCGGGCCTCGCGAAGATCGGCCCGATACACAATCAGGCACAGGCCGTCATGCGCGTCCTCAAGTCCCCGGAGACCGCGGTGCACTTGGTGACGCTGCTTGAGGAGATGCCCGTCCAGGAGACCGCGGACGGCATCGCCGAGCTGCGGGCCGCGAAGCTGCCGGTCGGGCGGATCATCGTGAACATGGTGCGGCCAGCGCTCCTCGACGACGCCGACCTGGAGCTCACGGGAGCCGCTTCCCGTACCGCCATCGCCAAGTCGCTGTCCGCGGCCGGACTCGGCGGCGCGCGCCGCGGCGGACTCGCCGAGCGGCTCGTGGAGCCGCTGCTCCAGCAGGCCGACGAGTACGCCGAGCGGTATGCCCTGGAGCGCGAGCAGCGGGCCGTGCTCACCGAGCTGGGCCTGCCACTGCACGAACTCCCGTTGCTCGCCGAGGGAATGGACCTGGCGGGCCTGTACGAGCTCGCCACGGAACTGCGCACTCAAGGGATCTCATGAGTCCGGACCCGGCCCACGCACACGACAAGGCCCATGCACACGACACGACCCGCGCTCTCGACCACGCGCGCGTGCTCGCTGTCGACCCGCTGCTCGACGACCCGAAGACCCGCATCGTGGTGTGCTGCGGCTCGGGCGGCGTCGGCAAGACGACCACGGCGGCGGCCCTGGGGCTGCGCGCCGCCGAGCGCGGCCGGAAGGTGGTCGTGCTCACGATCGACCCGGCACGCCGACTCGCCCAGTCCATGGGCATCGACTCGCTGGACAACACCCCGCGCCGCGTGAAGGGCATCGAGGGCGACGGCGAGCTGCACGCCATGATGCTCGACATGAAGCGCACCTTCGACGAGATCGTCGAGGCGCACGCGGACGGCGAGCGGGCCGCCGCGATCCTGAACAACCCCTTCTACCAGTCGCTTTCGGCGGGCTTCGCGGGCACGCAGGAGTACATGGCGATGGAGAAGCTGGGGCAGCTGCGGGCGCGGGACGAATGGGACCTCATCGTCGTCGACACGCCGCCGTCCCGCTCGGCACTCGACTTCCTGGACGCCCCGAAACGGCTCGGGTCCTTCCTGGACGGGAGGCTGATCCGGCTCCTCACCGCCCCGGCGAAGCTCGGCGGGCGCGCGGGGATGAAGTTCCTGAACGTCGGGATGTCGATGATGACCGGCACCCTGGGAAAGCTCCTCGGTGGGCAACTCCTCAAGGACGTCCAGACGTTCGTGGCGGCGATGGACACGACGTTCGGCGGGTTCCGTACGCGCGCGGACGCCACGTACAAGCTGCTCCAGGCGCCCGGCACGGCGTTCCTGGTGGTGGCGGCCCCGGAGCGGGACGCGCTGCGCGAGGCCGCCTACTTCGTGGAGCGCCTCGCCGCCGAGGACATGCCGTTCGCCGGTCTGGTGCTCAACCGGGTCCATGACAGTGGGGCCACTCAGCTGTCCGCCGAGCGGGCGCTCGCCGCCGCGGAAGATCTTGATTCCGCGGCTGCAGAAAATCTTGACGACGCCCGCATTGTGGATCAGGAGGGCGGGAAAGCTGGACTTCGTAACTCTCCCGACACGTACGACAGTTCAGAATCTTCCGCTGCTGAAGCCGCCACACTGTCAGTCGCCGCACCGCCAGCCGTCGCACCGTCCGGCTCCGAAGAAGGCTCCCCCGCCCCGGACCGGACCGTCGAACAACTCACCGCAGGACTACTGAGGCTGCATGCCGAGCGCATGCAGCTGCTCTCCCGCGAGCAGCGCACACGTGACCGCTTCAACGCGCTCCACCCCGAGGTGGCGGTGGCCGAAGTGGCCGCGCTCCCCGGCGATGTGCACGACCTCGCGGGGCTGCGGGACATCGGGGACCGGCTCGCGGCCGGTGGTGACCCGGCCGGAGCTGCTTGAGCCGCGTGGCGCACGGTAAGCCGCGTGGCTCGCCGTGAGCCGCGTGGCGTAAGCCTCCCGGCTGCGTGAGCCTCGTATGCGCGGCTGTCTGAGCCTCGTATGCGCGCGGACGGGAGCCGGTCAGCCCACCGCCGCGTAGCGCTCGTACACCTCTTCCTCGTCGAGGGGCAGCAGGCCCGCACCGCGCTCGTACTCCGTGCGCGCGGTCTCGAGCAGGCGACGCCACGAGGTGACGGTCGGCCGCCGGCGCAGCAGTGCGCGGCGCTCCCGCTCGGTCATGCCACCCCACACGCCGAATTCGACGCGGTTGTCGAGCGCATCGGCGAGGCACTCCGTGCGCACCGGACATCCGGTGCACACTGCCTTCGCCCGGTTCTGCGCTGCTCCTTGAACGAACAGTTCATCCGGATCGGTAGTGCGGCAGGCCGCCTGCGCACTCCAGTCGGTTACCCAGCCCATACCGGCGCCGTCCTCTCCCGAATCGAGGCTCCCCCACGGCGGCAGCGGCATATTCACCGCCGCCAGTTGAGGACGTTACGGAAGGTGGGCACAGCGCAACACCCCCTTCGGGCCCAATCTTGAATGGCCCGAACGGACTATGCGTAAGCGGCAGGTCACCCGGGGGAGTGAGCCGAGGACATGCGTGAGCATTCCGGCAAACCGGGACAGTTCAGTTGAGTCACAACGGACGCCTGGTGACGCATGAGGCTGATTCGGACACGCCCTCAACGAAAAAGTTGGGGAACCTCCGGAACGATTCGGGGTCTCCGGACGTATTGATACGTGACCGCACTGCTGTGACAGTTGAGAACAGCTTAGGCCAAGGCATATACGCGTGTCCGGCGAATGAGAACGTAGGCTGCCCTCATGCCAAAGAAGCGCTCGGGCGGTGGTCTGTCGCCAACGCAGCAGGCCGCCAAGTTCCTCGGTGTCAGTGTGCTCGCGGGTGCCGTCATGGCCGGAATCGCGCTGCCCGCAGCGGGTGCGCTCGGTCTCGCGGCCAAGGGGTCCGTCCAGGGGTTCGACGAGATTCCCGACAACTTGAAGAGCCCGGCGCTCAGTCAGCGCACCACGATCCTGGACAGCCAGGGCGGTCAGATCGCGACGGTCTACTCGCGCGACCGCACGGTGGTCGACCTCAAGGACATCTCGCCGTACATGCAGAAGGCGATCGTCGCGATCGAGGACTCGCGCTTCTACCAGCACGGCGCGATCGACCTGAAGGGCGTCCTGCGCGCCCTGAACCAGAACGCGCAGAACGGCGGAGTGGCCCAGGGCGCCTCCACGCTCACCCAGCAGCTCGTGAAGAACTACTTCGTCGAGGAGGCCGGTGACGACCCGACGAAGGTCGCCCAGGCCACCCAGCAGACCCTCGGCCGCAAGATCCGCGAGCTCAAGTACGCGATCCAGCTCGAGGAGAAGCTCGGCAAGAAGAAGATCCTCGAGAACTACCTGAACATCACGTTCTTCGGGGAGCAGGCCTACGGCATCGAGGCCGCGGCCCAGCGCTACTTCTCCAAGCCCGCCAAGGAGCTGAACCTCCAGCAGTCGGCGCTGCTCGCCGGCATCGTCCAGTCGCCCACCCGCTACGACCCGGTCAACGACGAGGCGGAAGCCACCAAGCGCCGCAACACCGTGCTCCAGCGCATGGCCGAGGTGCACGACATCTCCCCGCAGGAGGCCGACCAGGCCAAGAAGACGAAGCTCGGCCTGAAGGTCAGCCAGCCGAAGAACGGCTGCATCACGGCAGTCAAGGGCGCCAGCTTCTTCTGCAAGTACGTGGAGAACGTCTTCAAGAGCGACCCGGTCTTCGGCAAGACCAAAGAGGCCCGGGCCAAGGTCTGGAACCAGGGCGGCCTGACGATCCGCACGACGCTCGACCCGCAGTCACAGGAATCGGTGCAGGCGTCGATCAAGCAGCACGTCAACAAGTCGGACTCGGTCGCCACGGCGGCCACGCTGGTCCAGCCGGGCACCGGCAAGATCGTCGGCATGGGCCAGTCGAAGCCGTACGGCTACGGCAAGAACGAGACCGAGTACAACTACTCGGTCGACTACGCCATGGGCGGCTCGAACTACGGCTTCCCGACCGGTTCGACGTTCAAGCCGTTCGTGGCCGCCGCCGCCCTGGAGGAGGGCCGGCCCGCGACGCAGGAGTACTCCTCCCCGTACGCGATGAACTACCCGAGCCCCGTCCAGGCCTGTAACAGCAAGCAGTGGGTCAACACGCGCGGCGAGAAGCTGAAGAACGAGAGCACGTCGGAGCACGGCCCGTACCGGCTGAAGGAGGCGATGGCCAAGTCGGTCAACACCTACTTCGTGCAGATGATCTCCGACGTCGGCCTGTGCCCCGTGATGAACATGACCGAGAAGCTCCATGTCGTGCAGGGCAACGGCGCCAAGCTCCCCGAGGTGCCCGCGATCGCCCTCGGCTCCAAGGGCATCTCCCCGCTGACCATGGCCACCGCGTACGCCGCTTTCGCCTCCCGGGGCATGTACTGCACCCCGATCGCCATCGAGTCGATCACGCAGAAGGTCGACGGCGAGCAGAAGTCCCTCGCGGTGCCGAAGTCGACGTGCTCGCGGGCGATGTCCGAGAAGACCGCGGACACCGTCAACACGCTGCTGAGCGGCGTGATCGACTCCGGTACGGGCCAGCAGGCCGGTCTCACCGACCGTGCGAACGCCGGTAAGACGGGTACGACGGACGAGCGCAGGAACGCCTGGTTCGTCGGCTACACGCCGAACCTGTCCGGCGCGGTCTGGGTCGGCAGCGCCACCCAGAAGGTCAAGATGACGAAAATCCAGATCGGCGGCGTCTACTACCCCCAGGTCTACGGCGGCCAGGTCCCCGGCCCGATCTGGAAGGACGCGATGACCGGCGCCCTCGCGGGCAAGGACTCCCCGTCCTTCAACCTCGTCGACATCCCCGACGCCGACAAGAACAAGGGCAACGACGACGGGGACGACGGGGACAACGGAACCGACGGCGGCAATGGCAACGGGAACGGCACGGGGGGCCTCACGGACGGAGGCACCACCTTGCCGACGCCTTCCTTCTCCATTCCCGAGGGCTGGGTCCAGGGGCAGACCAGCGCGGGTAATGGGAACGGCGGGACGCGGGGGTGATCTCGGTGATGCCGGTGATCTCGGCGATCTCCGTGGCCTCCGCGATGCCGGTGGTCCCGTAGGCGCTCGGTCGGGTGGACCCGCGTGGTCACAGTGGTCGGCCCCTGTCACGCCCCTTCGGGGGGTGGCAGGGGCCGTTGTCGTCCGGGCGTCGGGCGGACTCGGTCTCAGCCGGCGAGCAGCTTCTTCACCACGGCGGCGACGCGGCCGCCCTCGGCCAGCCCGGCCACCTTCGGGTTCACGATCTTCATGACCTGGCCCATGGCGCGCGGCCCCTCGGCGCCCGCCGCCTTCGCCTCCTCGACGGCCTGGCCGACGATCTGCTGAAGCTCCTCGTCGGACAGCTGCTTGGGCAGGTATGCGGCGAGGACCTCGCCCTCCGCCTTCTCCCGCTCGGCCGACTCGGGGCGCCCGCCCTGCGCGAAGGCATCGGCGGCCTCACGGCGCTTCTTCGCCTCGCGGGTGATCACCTTCTGCACCTCGTCGTCGGAGAGTTCGCGCTTCGTCTTGCCCGCGACCTCCTCCTTGGTGATCGCGGCGAGGGTCAGCCGGAGCGTCGAGGAGCGCAGCTCGTCGCGCTCCTTGATGGCGGCGTTGAGGTCTTGCTGCAGCTTCGACTTGAGCGTGGTCATGTCGTCGATTGTCGCAGGTGTGGTGAGGCGGTTGCCTGTTGATTTCGGCGCGCGCTCACGGCGGTCGTCCGGGTTGTCCACAGGCGGGCACGCGGGGCCGTCGGGGTCTGACACGATGGACGTATGCGCGCGCGATACGGAGTACCCCTGGGAATCACGGCGGTGGGGGCCGCCGGTCTGTTGTACGCGGCGGGTTTCGAGGCCCGTTCCTTCCGCCTCCGGCGGGTGACGGTCCCGGTCCTGCCACCTGGCATGCGACCGCTCCGCGTCCTCCAGGTCTCCGACATCCACATGGTGAGCGGCCAGCGCAAGAAGCAGCGCTGGCTGCGCTCCCTGGCGGGCCTGCGCCCCGACTTCGTCATCAACACCGGGGACAACCTCTCCGACTCTGAGGGCGTGCCCGAAGTCCTGGACGCCCTCGGCCCCCTGATGGATTTCCCGGGCGCGTACGTCTTCGGTTCGAACGACTACTACGGCCCCAAACTCCGCAACCCCGCCCGCTACTTGATCGAGAAGACCCATGGCCGCCACGGCCTGAACGGCAACGCACCCGTCGTGGGCGCCATCCACAACCCGTGGGAGGACCTGCGTGACGGCTTCGACGCGGCAGGCTGGCTGAACCTGACGAACACGCGGGGGACGTTCAAGATAGAGGGCGCCGAGATCGAGCTGACCGGCCTCGACGATCCGCACATCAAGCGGGACCGCTACGCGCGCGTGGCCGGCGGCCCGTCGGAATCGGCCGACTTCTCGTTCGGCGTGGTGCACGCCCCGTACCTGCGCGCGCTCGACGCGTTCACGGCGGACGGCTACCCCCTGATCCTGGCCGGCCACACCCACGGCGGCCAGCTCTGCCTCCCCTTCTGCGGCGCCTTCGTCACCAACTGCGACCTGGACACCGACCGCGTGAAGGGCCTGTCCACGCATACGGCGGAGGGGCGGACGTCGTACATGCACGTCTCGGCGGGCTGCGGGACGAACCGCTATACGCCGGTACGGTTCGCCTGCCCGCCGGAGGCGTCGCTGCTGACGCTGGTGGAGCGGAAGTAGCGCGCGGGGGGGGCGATAGCTGCCGACAGCGTCGGAGCCGTCGAGGGCGGCGGAAGCCGGTGAAGGTGCCGGAAGCCGGTGAAGGCTGCGGAAGCCGGTGGGGGCAGCGCCGGAGTAACCCACCTAGGCGTCCCATATCGCCCGATTCGTCAGGTCCCCTTAGCGTGGGGCCATGATCGCCCCCATACCCAAGGACATACCCGACCTCCCCGCGATCCCGGGTTTTCCGCGTACCCCCCCGCCCCTCTCCGTCGTCCCCGCGGCAGCGGTGATGAACCCCGTACGCCGTCCGGTGGCGGCCGCGTTCCGCTTGCTCGTGGCCCTCGCGGCGGCGACGGGTGTGGCCATCGACCTGATCCTGGGCAGCCCGCTCCGCGTGCTCAGCTACTTCACGATCCAGAGCAATGTCCTGGTGGCCCTGGTCTTCGCGGCCTCGGCCTGGCGGGCGTGGACGGCCCGCCGCCCGCTGCCCCCCGCACTGACGGGCGGCACGCTCCTCTACATCTCGATCACGGGCCTGGTCTACCACCTGATCCTGGCGAACCAGTCCAGCGGCTTCTCCATGACGGGGGACGCCACCCCGCTCACCGGCTGGCACGCGGTGGCCAACCACCTCCTGCACACGGCGACGCCACTCGCCGCGGTGGCCGACTGGCTCTTCCTGATCCGCCCGACCCCACTGGCCTTCCGCCACGCGGCCACCTGGCTCCTCTACCCCCTCGCCTACCTGGCCTTCTCCCTGGCCCGCGGCGCGATCATGGCCCCCGGCACACCGGCGCGCTACCTCTACCCCTTCCTCGACGTCGACCAGCACGGCTACGCCGGCGTCCTCGCCAACGCGGTCATCCTCGGCCTCGCCTTCTACGCCCTGGCCCTCCTCGTCGTCACCCTCGACCACCTCCGCCCCGACCCCGTCCGCCATCGCGTCCGACGCCCCGAAAACCAGATTTCGTCTCCGGCCACCAGTGGGCTAAAGTAAACGACGTCGCCGCGACAAGCAGCGACAATCGGGGTGTAGCGCAGCTTGGCAGCGCGCTTCGTTCGGGACGAAGAGGTCGTGGGTTCAAATCCCGCCACCCCGACAGTGAAGTACCAGGTCAGGGGCCTGATCCGCATCGCGGGTCGGGCCCCTGAGTGGTTCCAGGGATCATTTTGGGAGCCGATTTCAGGAATCGGCTCCCAAGTGGTTCCCATGCCGCCGTTCGACCTGACGCCTCGGTCACGGCAGGAACGACGTCAGGCATGGGGCGTAGGTGCGGGCCGGAGATCGAGTGAGTGGGGCGGTGCGCCGATCCCGCCGCGAGCCGCCCTGCCGGGACCTGGCGGGGCCGTCCGAGCGGCCGCGCGGCTTGGCCGGCAGTGGCCCGAGACGGCCGTACTGCTGCTCTCCCAGTATGTCGAGGAGCGCTACGCCGTTGATCTGCTCTCCACGCAGGCGGGTGGCATCGGCTATCTCCTCAAGCAACGTGTCGCCGATGTAGAGGAGTTCGTACGGGCCCGCACGCCCGCCACATGCCGCACCGTTCGGTACCGGTCCCTCCCCACGTGGGGACCGGTACCGAACGGTGCGGGCGGCGTCGATCCGTGCCGTATTGGCGCGGCGCGGATCGAGGAAGGGCAGGACCCGTGGTCGAGGCGACAGCGGTCCGGCTGGGACCGTTCCACGGATCTCTCAAGCTCGCGCGACGAGACCGTCGCCACCGTCTCGTAAATCCAGCGGAAACTGACCGAAAACATGCGGCGCCATGAGTTGTCTCTCCGAGCGCTGAGCCGGTGGCCTGTCCGTACACTGCGCGGTTGGTTCGCTACTGCGTCTTGATCCTGCCAGCTGTGGCTCCCGCAGAGGAGGTTCCGGCGCCGGGCTAATGACTTAACCGCAGGTCAGCCATATAAAGTGAGTTTTCCGGTCCGGATGTCCAGGTGTGGGGGAAGTAAGGGGTGGAGACCTTGAGTTCCGACTCAGGGGCACGCACAGCCTTCGCGGAACGTCTCGCGCTGCTGTACAAGGAGGCCGGCAACCCTCCCCTCAAGCGCGTGGCCGAGGCGGTCGACCGGCTTCATCGGGTCGACGAACGAGGGCGTCCCGTGCGGGTGTCCGTTCAGCGGATCAGCGACTGGCGACGGGCCAAGAACGTGCCTGCCCAGTTCGCCGCCCTCGCAGCGGTGCTGCAGATCCTGATCCCCGAAGCGCGGCGCGCGCGGCCCGCGCCGGTGTCCCCGGGCCTGTACGACCTGGCCCAGTGGCAGCGCCTGTGGGAGCGGGCGGTGGCCGACCCGGTCGGCGACCGCGCCGCGACGTCCGCGGAAGAAGAGGAGCGGCCCCCGGTCGAAGCCCCGGCTGTCGCCGGTGTGTGCCCCTACCGAGGGCTGGCTTCGTACCGTCCGCAAGATGCCGCGTGGTTCTTCGGCCGAGAGCGGAGCGCGGATGCCCTCATCGCTCAGCTCCGTGCGGCGGAGAAGACGGGCGGCTTGGTCATGCTCGTGGGCGCCTCAGGGGCGGGAAAATCCAGCCTGCTGAACGCCGGCTTGGTGCCCGCATTACAGAAGGGCGCACTGGGCGACGAGAACAGTCGGGCGAGGGGGGTTCTGCAGCTCGTACCGGGAGGCGACCCTCTCGCGGAGCTGACCCGCCGGATCCCTGAGCTCGCAGACGTCGTCTCTGCCGCGGAGGAATCAACGGCGAAGGAGCCCTGTACTCCGCAATTCGCGCACGCGGCGAGGAAGGCCGTCACGGCATGGGCGGAACGCGAGACATCCTCCGCCGCCCGTCCGGTCGTCATCGTGGACCAGTTCGAGGAGGCGTTCACCCTCTGCTCCGACGAGGCGAACAGGCGCACTTTCATCCAGCTCCTCCACGCTGCGAGCTCCCCCGGCCCCGATGACCAAGCCCCCGTGCTCGTGGTCCTCGGCATACGCGCCGACTTCTACGAGCAATGCCTCGGGTATCCCGAACTGGCCGACGCGCTGCAACACCGGCACATGGTGCTCGGACCGCTGACCACCACGGAGCTGCGCGAAGCGGTGACCGGCCCGGCCAAGGCCGTGGGTCTGGAACTCGAACCGGGGCTGGCGGAGCTGATCGTCCGGGAAGTGAGCGCTGACGGCCCCCGCGGGGCGCACGACGCGGGCGCGCTGCCGCTCCTCTCCCACGCCCTGCTCGCCACCTGGCAGCGACGGAAGGCGGGGAAGCTGACACTGGCCGGCTACCGCGCGGCGGGCGGAATCCAGGGAGCGGTGGCGGCGACCGCCGAGCGTGCCTGGTCCGGCCTCGACCCCACAGCGCGCACGGCCGCGAGGCTGCTCCTCCTCAGGCTGGTCCGGCTGGGCGAGGACACCCAGGCGACCCGGAGAAGGGGGACCCGGCGCCAACTGGCGGAGGAGTCGACGGACCCCAACAAGACGGAGGAATCGCTCGAAGCACTGGTGCGCGCCCGGTTGGTGACACTCGACGCGGAGACCGTGGAGATCACCCATGAGGCTCTGCTGCACGCCTGGCCGCGCCTGCGCGACTGGATCGACGAGGACAGGAACGACAACCTGCTGCGCCAGCGGCTGGAGGAGGACGGCAGGGCCTGGGATGTCTCGCACCGTGACACGTCACTGCTCTACCGGGGTTCTCGTCTGGAGCAGGCCCACAGCTGGGCAAAGTCCGCCGGCGACACCTTCCTGACCCGCAGCGCGGTGGAATTCCTGGCCGCTTCGGTCAGACTGCGCAGGCGCACACTCTGGATCAGCCGTGGTGCGGTGTCGGCTCTGGTTGTCCTGGCGATACTGGCCGCCTCCACAGCCGTGATCGCGTGGCAGCAGCGGGACGACGCCGTATTCGAGCAGGTGGTCGCCGAAGCCGATCGCGTCCAGCACACGGATCCGTCACTGTCCGCCCAACTCGACCTGGTGGCACACCACTTGCGGCCGGACGACGAGAGCGCCAACAACCGGTTGATCTCGATCGTGAACTCGCCGCTGGCGACGCCGCTTCTCGGTCACACCGGCGCCGTTTACCTCACCTCGTTCAGCCCGAACGGACGGGTCCTGGCCACCGCCAGTTACGACCGAACCGTTCGACTGTGGGACGTCACGGACCGGACTCACCCCAAACCCCTGGGCAAGCCCCTCACCGGCCACACGAGTTGGGTGAGCACCGCGGTCTTCAGCCCGGACGGCCGTACCCTCGCCAGCGCTTCGGACGACGGCACGATCCGGCTGTGGAACGTACGGGATCCCAGCCACCCTCGCCCGCTCGGTGAGCCCTTGCCCGGCCACGACGGCACGATCTACCTGGTCGCCTTCAGCCCGGACGGACACACGCTGGCCGCCGCCACCGAAGATCACGTCGTGCGCCTGTGGAACGTGAGAGACCCGCGCAAGCCGAGTGCGCTCGGCGCTCTGACCGGACCCACCGCCGCCGTACGCTCCGTGGCGTTCAGCCCTGACGGACGGACGCTGGCAGCCGGCGGCGACGACACGACCATCAGGCTGTGGAACATGGCCGATCCGCGCCGTCCGAAGCCGATCGACGCGGTACTGACCGGCCACACGGACCTGGTGCACTCCGTGGCATTCAGCCCCGACGGCCGCACCCTCGCCAGCGGTGCCGCGGACGACACCGTCCGGCTCTGGAACGTGGCAGACCCTCGTCATGCGGCACCGCTCGGCGCGGCACTCACCGGCCACACCGGTCCCATCTGGTCCGTGGCCTTCAGCACTGACGGAACCATGCTCGCCGCCGCCAGCCAGGACAGTACGGCGAGCCTGTGGAACGTGAGCGATCCGGCATACCCGTCGCAGGTCGGGGAACCGCTCGCGGGGAGCGGCGGCGAGATGTACGCCTTGGGCTTCAGCCCCGACGGCCGGACCCTCGCCACCGGGAGTGGCGACAACACGGTCCGCCTGTGGTCGATACCGACGTCGGACATGATCGGCCGCATCGGAGCGTTCCGCCAGGACGGGCGGGTGCTCGCCACGGCCGCGCGCGACGGAAGGATCCGTCTGTGGAACGTGGAGACTCCCAGCCGACCCGTGTCACTGGGCGAACCGTTCACGCCCGGGGAGGGTGAGGTGCGTGATCCGGCTTTCTCCCCCGACGGCCACATACTCGCGGTGCTGACCGGAAGTCGCGCAGTGCAGCTGTGGAACGTCACCAACCCGGCTCGGCCTGTCGCCTACGGGCTGCCCATCGCGCTGCGGACACGCTTCGCGGCCGCGCTGGCCTTCAGCCCGGACGGGCGCACGCTGGCAACCGCCTATGACGACCGCACCATCCAGTTGTGGAATGTCAGCGACCCATCCCGTCCACGTCCGCTCGGCACGCCGCTCACCGGTCACCAGGGCTACGTCAACTCCCTTGTCTTCAGCCCGGACGGCCGTACGCTCGCCAGCGGCAGCGCGGACGACACCGTCCGGCTCTGGAACGTGGCCGACCCCCGCCATGCCGCCCGGCTCGGCCCGCCCCTCAAGGGGCACCTCGGCCCCATCAACACGCTCGCCTACAGTCCGGACGGCCGTACGCTGGCCAGCGGCAGCGACGACAACACGGTCCGGCTCTGGAACATCGCCGACCCCCTCAAGGCGGCCCGGCTGGGCTCCCCTCTCACGGGCCACACCGAAGCGGTCGTGTCGCTGACGTTCAGCCAGGACGGCCACACGCTGGCCAGCGGCGGCAACGACAACACGGTCCGGCTCTGGAACATCGCCCACCCGTCCAAGGCCGCTCCCATCGGTCAATCGATGAGCCCCAATGCCAAAACAGGCAATTTCCTGTCGTTCAGCCCCAACAGCCACATGCTCGGAGTATCGAGCGGTACCGATACCGTCCGGCTGTGGAATCTGGACGCCGCCGAGGCCATTCGTCGCATTTGCTCGACCACTCGGGGCGTTCTGACGCCGGAGAAATGGCACGAGTATCTGCCCCGACTCTCGTACGAGCCGCCGTGCGGCCAGTAACGGAGCCGACGCTCAACCAGCGGCAAGGTGCGTGATCCCGATCACAACGCCTCGTCGTAACTGAACAGTCGTTCACGCCGCGCAAGCGGCCTTGTTACCCTTGGGCACAGCCCGATCGCTGGTGCATCCCCCGTCGCCAGCGGTCGGGCGTTTTCGTCCCCTGAGCCCGACGTCAACCGTCAGTCCAGGTGGACGACGTCCCTGCCGGGGCCGCCGGAGAGTGCCGTGCCGGTCCCGCCGTACAGCGTGTCGTTGCCGCTGTTCCCGTACAGCTCTTGACGGGCCGAGGCCTGGGGAGACCGACGTACGCCCCTCCACTCGTCAAGACCTCTTTAGGAGTCGTAGGCTGAGGTGTGAGTTGTTGGCGTGCTGATCGTCAGCTCGCTGACACGCCAGGCCGGCCCCACACGACGGATCGGTGAGTACCAGTGCCAAAGGCGTACGAGCAGATCGCGGACGACCTCCGCCGGTCCATCCGCGAGGGCGGGCGGAAGCCCGGGGACCGTCTGCCGTCGGAAACGGATCTCGCGAAGCACTACCGGCGAAGTGTGCCGACCGTCCAGAGCGCGCTCCGGGTCCTCCAGGAGGAGGGCCTGATCGACAAGGAGCACGGCCGCGGCAACTTCGTCCGCCGATCCCGCACGATGGCGCGGCGCACGAACTTCCGGCATCAGTGGGAGAAGAACCGGGCGCGCCGGCCGGTGGAGGAGCGGGCGCAGACCGGGGCCACTGAATACGACACCGGCCTTGAGCTGAATGATCTCGTCTTCCACGCGTCATACCGCGGCGTCACGGCGGACAAGGACATCGCCGATGCCATGGGCGTCTGTGAGGGGACAGCCCTGCTTGAGCGCTCCTATCGCACGAGATACGCCGCCGAGAGCGCGCCGTTCAGCCTGGTGACCTCGTACCTCGTCCGCGACATGATCGCGGGGAACCCCGACCTCCTGGACGCATCCAACGAGCCGTGGCCAGGGGGCTCTCAGCACCAGCTCTCCACCGTCGGCATCGAGCTGGACCGCGTCGAGGAACGCGTCACCGCCCGGCCACCGACACCGGAAGAGGCGGAGGAGCTGGAGCTGCCGCGCGGGACGTCGGTGCTCGTCCTCGGCAAGACGTCGTACGACATCAATGACCGGGTTGTAGATCTTTCCGACATCGTCCTGCCCGGTGACCGCACCGAGCTCGTCTTCACCACTCTCCTGGAAAGGTGGTGAGTGCTGCCGTGAGCCGGCGCATCATCATCGTCACTGCCGTCCACGGGCCCTCGGCCCCCTTCTTGCCCGAGGCCTACAAGTCGCTGTGCGAACAGAAGCTTCCGGACGGCTGGGAGTGGCAGTGGGTGATCCAGGAGGACGGCAAGACGGACGACGTCGCTCCTCACGTGCCTGACGACGAGCGCGTGACCTTCCGTCAGGGGCGGCCCGGAGGTCCGGGCGTGGCCCGGACCATCGCTCTTGCCCACGCCGACGGCGACTACATCAAGGTGCTGGACGCCGACGACCAGCTGGCCCCGGGCTCGCTCGCGCGCGACCTGGCCGCCCTCGAAGGCGACCGCACCATCGGGTGGGCGACTTCACGGGTCCTCGACTATCTGCCCGACGGCTCAACCGTCGGCTTCCCCGGCGACCCCGACAACGGCCCGATCGAGCGCGGAGCCGTACTCGACTACTGGAAGGCGAATGGTTTCCGCGCCCAGGTCCACCCCGCGACCCTCTTCGTACGCCGCGACCTCCTGCTCGCCCTCGGCGGCTGGATGGCACTCCCGGCCTCGGAGGACACCGGCCTGCTGCTCGCGCTGAACTCCGTGAGCCGCGGGTGGTTCTCCCAGGAGGTCGGGCTCCTCTACCGGAAGTGGGAGGGGCAGGCGACGGGGCAGGCTTCGCATGTCGACCCTGCTGAGCGCGATGCGCGGATGGCGGTTGTGGAGGCCAGGGCGCGGGCGCTGTCGCACTTCCGGTGGCGCTATCCGGTCGCTGACTGACCAGCTGAACAGCCTCTGGCCGGAGGGGAGTTTCGTTGCTCTCGGGTGGTGGCAGTCAGCTCCTCCCTGTCAGGGAAGCGTCTCCCCGGTCAGGGAAGCGTCTCCGCGTCCACCCGAGAGAAGATCAGGTCGCTCTCCTCGACGACTGGTCCTCGCCAACGCACCGGCACACACGGCCCTCCATGCAGCGCGGCCGGATAGCTCCCCGCGGCATAGTCATTGGCGAGGCGGTACACGTGAAACCCGTGCCGTTGCATCATCTCCAGCAGAGCGTCAGCGGAGTCGCCGAGCTGGGCCATGCGTTCCGGAGTCACCTCGACGGTGATCTCGGCGTCCGGCCGAAGCTTGTCGAGCAGGGGGGCCAGCCCCCGGACGACGCTGCCTTCCGCACCCTCAACATCGATCTTGATGACCCGGGCGTTCTCGATCTCCGAGGCGGCGAGCAGCTCCGGCAACGGGAGGGCTCCGATCTCGAACGTGGACTCCGCCGTCCCTTCGTACGGCACGATGCTGTTCGCGCCCATGTTGCGCGAGCTGGCGAGCACGAAGGTCAGCGTCTTGTGACCGTCCGAGACGGCGGCGTTGATCGCGCGGATGTTGCGGCACTCATTGAGCCGGGCCTCCTGCAGCAGCCGCTGATGGAACACCGGCGAAGCCTCGATCGCTACCACCCGGCCCTCATCGCCGACGAGCTGCGAGGCCAGGACACTGAACACGCCGATGTTGGCGCCGACGTCGATGAAGCCGTCCCCCGGCCTCAGTCGGCTTCGGAGCCAGCTCGTCATGTGCGGCTCCCACACGCCGAACAGGTACAGATAGCGCTGAATCAGGTCCTGTGTATCGACGGCGAACCGGGCACCGGATCGCGTCTTGACGACCCTCCGCCGAGGGTGCTCGCGTAGGTGCGGATTCAAGTAGCGCTCGGCCAGCACCGCTTTGCCGAGCGAGCCCGGGGCGTCACGCACGTACCGGCGGCCGAGCGTGACCAAGGCCTCTGAAATGGGGTTGCTCATCCGATCGCCTCTCCGTCGGGTCCAGCGAAACCGTAGCCTGTGGCCTCTTCCGGTCACTGCCCATGCCCGATGCTCGGAGAGTGCCCCGCTGGACCTTATCGACGGCGCGGCCCGGGTATACGATCAGATTACGCACGGTGAGCAGGGCGAGGACCTGTACGGCGTCTTCCTGAAGGACTACGCGCCCGGGAAGTGGTGAGCCACAGCCTCCGACGTAGGCCTGGCGTCCGACGGGAACTCCGGCTCTGATGAGCGCCGCGCAAGGAGTTCGCATGACCAGTCCACACGAGATCGATCCGCGCGCTTTCAATGATCCGCGCAACGTCTTTCCGACCGACGAAGAGTTCTACGCGAGCGGGCGCCCGGCCGACGCTGTACTGCCGGAGGACCGGCCGCGTGGAGGCGGGCCCGCGACGCCCCTGAAGCACCGGGGGCCATGGGCGACTGCCGCGCTCGTCGTCGGCATCATCCTCCTGATCCTCGTCGGGATTGCATTGTTCCCGTGAGCGATCGAGAGCGATCGAGAGTGACCGAAAGTCACCGCCACGAATGAAAGCCACCGTCACGAACGAGGTGGTGCGTATCCCACCGCATAGGACACGCTCTGAGCATCCGTACCCGTGCGAGATGCTCGCACGGGTACGGCACAGTCACCCGGCGGGCTATGGCGGCCTCCGGTCTGTCCCGGACGCAACGGGCTTCCCGCGTGCCTGCCGACCCCGCGCTACTCGGTGAAACGGATCGCTTGGGACGGGCACCAATCAGCCGCTTCTCGTATCTCGGGCTCATCGCCGGTGTCCTCACGGCCGGGCAGCACGGTGCCGTATCCGTCCACCAAAGCGAAGACGGACGGAACCCTGATGGCGCAGTCACCGGAGCCGTAGCAGACGTCGGGGTCCACGGAAACCTTCATGTGCACTCCAGCCACGTAGAGGACACCGGCCCCTGAAACGGGTCGGCGAGCGGGTCGGGCCTGATGGCCTTCATGACCTGACTGCCCGCCAGGCGGTCCCCTCAACCGACCGTCCCCGGCGACGTCCCCTGCCGTCTAATTCCCCTGGTCGAAGGCCAGTTGCAGCATCCGGATCGCGTTCCCCCGCAGGAGCTTGTACGCCACATCGTCGGGGAGACCGGCGACATGGTCCGCCGCCACCTGCTTCGTGTGCGGGAAGGTCGAGTCGACGTGCGGATAGTCGGTCTCGAAGGTCGCGTTGTTCACGCCCACGGTCTCGATCGCCTCGATGCCGTGCTTGTCGCGGAAGAAGCAGCAGAAGATCTGCCGGTAGTAGTAGGTCGACGGCGGCTCCGGGATCAGGTCCTTGACCCCGCCCCACGCCCGATGCTCCTCCCACACATCGTCGGCGCGCTCCAGGGCGTACGGGATCCAGCCCATCTGCCCCTCGCTGTACGCCAACTTGAGGCGCGGGAACTTCACCAGGACCCCGGAGAACAGGAAGTCCATCATCGAGGCCATGGCGTTGTTGAAGCTCAGCGAGGCCTGCACGGCCGGCGGCGCATCCGGCGAGGCCGCGGGCATCTGCGACGACGATCCGATGTGCATGTTGACCACCGTCCCGGTCTCCTCGCACACCGCGAAGAACGGGTCCCAGTAGCCGGAGTGGATCGACGGCAACCCCAGGTACGTCGGGATCTCGCTGAAGGTCACCGCTCGTACGCCACGGGACGCGTTGCGCCTGATCTCCGCCACGGCGAGGTCGATGTCCCAGAGAGGGATCAGGCACAGCGGAATGAGCCGCCCTCCGCTGTCGCCGCACCACTCCTCGACCATCCAGTCGTTGTAGGCGCGGACACAGGCGAGCGCGACCTCCTTGTCCTTGGCCTCCGCGAAGGTCTGCCCGCAGAACCGGGGGAACGTCGGGAAGCAGAGCGAGGCCTCCACGTGGTTGAGGTCCATGTCCTCCAGCCGGGCCTTCGGGTCCCAGCAACCACGCCGCATCTGCTCGCGCGTGATGCCGTCAAGGGTCATCTCGTCACGGGAGAACCCGACGGCCGCGATGATGCGCTTGTACGGGAAGATCTCGCCCTCGTACCTCCACCAGTCGGTGACCTGGCCGTCCGGGTCCGTGGTGAACCGGTACTTCCCGCCGATGTACTGGAGATCGCCGATACCGGCGGTGAAGGGCTGTGGCCCCTTGTCGCGGTACTTGCTCGGGAGCCACGTCTCGAAGAGGTGCGCGGGCTCGATCACGTGATCATCCACGCTGATGACCTTGGGCAGATCCCTGGTGCCACTCTCGGTGCTGACCACGCCTTACCCCCTGCTGCCTGCCGATTCTCCGGCCGTAATCTGACGGTCCATCAGATTCAGGGTAGAGGGCCACCCCGCCGGCAGCAAGAGCGAGCAGCTCCCCACCCCTTGCGATCCGGAATGCGATCCGCTGAACTGACGATCCATCAGATTCATGTCGGGGTCGGAGGGGGACCAGGGGATGCAAACGGTCTGGCTCAACGGTGCCGAGTGGTTCGCGGTCCTCCGCATCGGCCTTGGCCTGTGGTGGCTGGAGAGCTGGCGCCACAAGGACAAGAAGGAATGGTTCACGGGAGGCGGCATCACGTGGGCAGGGGGCATCGCAGCCAAGCACCGATGGTCTTTCGTACGACTCGGCTTCGACCGAGTCGTCAAGCCGCGGCCTCGCCTGATGGCGTACGTGGTCGCCTACGCCGAACTGGCCCTCGGCCTCGGTCTCATCGCCGGCTTCCTCACACCGATCGCCCTCGTCGGCGGGCTCGCGCTCAACCTGATCTATCTGGTGCTGATGATCCACGACTGGGCCGAGCAGGGTCAGAACCTCATGATGGCCTTGATCTCACTGGCCACCCTGTTCGCAATGGGCTGGCAGTCGTGGTCACTTGACGCGGCGTTGGGGCTCTTCACGTAGCGCCGCCCACCACCCCCAGGCGGGGGCGGGCGCACGCTTCAGTGGCCCGTCCCCGTCACCCCAGTGGACGGGCTACCGGGCCGCAGCTATCGCCGCTCGCGCCCGAGAGCGGAAGGCCTCCAGCTTGTCGACCGGCTCGGTCAGCTGCCTGCTGCGGGGACGGATGCTGACGTCGTGTCCCCCGGCCGCCTCGCGCAGCGTCCCGACCGTGGCCCGTTCGCGCGGGATGTGGGCGAAGGGGTCGAAGGAGTACCAGCGCATCGCGTTCTCGTGGGTCATCTTCGCGGTGTCCGAGTCCGGGACGTCGCAGCTTTCCAGCACGTCGTGGAGCTGCTCCGGGGCGTCCGGCCACAGGGAGTCGCTGTGCGGGTAGTCGCCCTCCCAGGCGATGTTCTCGGTCCCTGCCGTCTGACGCGGGCAGCACCTTGGCCGCCTTGAGGGTCGTCGGAACGCCGCCATGGCCCGGGATCCTTGAGCTCGACGCCCCTACGAGGCGCTCACCTCAGCTCAGCGAGTGCTCTCCCGCACCATGCCGAATCAACGCTCTCCCTATGCGGAAACTACATTCTCACCATGCGGGAATCAAGAATCCGAACCAGACGATCTCGCCGAGCAGCGCCCGAGTCGGCAAAGCCCGGCGACCACGGCCTTCTGGCCTGCGCATTCGATCTCCAGCCGGCCGAACTGCTCCAGCGGTTCCGGCGCCGCGCATCCGTGATGACGGCTGCCGGCGTACGTGCGGAGGTTCACCTGGGAGGAGCTCGGCCCATTCGGCCGCGGTGGGCTGGCGCGCCTTGTCGGACCGCAGTGTTGTTGACACGGGTGCATGCCGATAGCCGGAGCATCAGACGCTTAGTCACGAAAAGGGCAGAGCATGCCTATATCCAGATTCATAGCGGCCCGCCCGCGCCGTGCCGCGGCCATCGCTGCGGCGGTGATCTGCTCGACGGTATTCACCGGGCAGGACCTTGCCGCGGCCGGCGGGCCGTCACCTTCGGTGCCCGCCCCGCAGCTGGACTGGAAACCCTGCGTCCAAGGCCCTGAGTTCGACTGCGCGACCGCGAAGGTACCGCTGGACTACCTCAACCCCGGTCGTCGCACCATCGAGCTGGCAGTCGTCAAGCGGAAGGCAACCGGCCCCGGACGGCGCATCGGCACCCTGCTCTTCAACCCCGGCGGCCCCGGCGGCCCCGGAACGGTGCAGATGCCGCAGAATTACGCGTTCTTCCCGCGGGAGGTACGGGAGCGGTTCGACATCGTCAGCTGGGATCCACGCGGAGTCGGCAACAGCACCGCGGTGAACTGCTTCGCGAGTCCCAAAGAAGCCGACGCCTGGAGTTCGAGCAAACCGGCCGGCCTCCCGGTGGGCGAACAGCAGCGGACGACCTGGATCGCCGCGTACAAGGATCTGGCCCGGCGCTGTGAGCGGCGTGACCCCGAACTCCTGCGCCACGTGTCCACCGCCGACACCGCCCGCGACCTCGACCAGCTCCGCCAGGCGGTGGGCGACCCGCAACTCACCTACCTCGGGATCTCCTACGGCACGATCCTCGGCGCCACCTATGCCAACCTCTTCCCCGGCAAGGTCCGCGCCATGACCCTCGACAGCAACATCGACCCGCAGGCCTGGACGAACCACGCCTCCAACGAGGAACCCCGGCTGCCGTTTTTCCTGCGCACGGGCTCGGACCGCGGCTTGGCGGCGGTCCTGGACCGGTTCCTCACCCTGTGCGGGTCCACCAGCACGGCCGGCTGCGCCTTCTCCGCCGGCAGCCCGAAAGCGACCCGGGACAAGTTCGACGAGCTGATGCGACGCCTCCGACAGCATCCGGTGGGCGCCTGGACCTATGGCCGGACAGTCGGTGACGCGGTGAGCGCCCTCGACATCGTCCACCCCGGCTGGACGGACCTCGCCGGCAGGCTGCAGGACCTGTGGCAGGGCCGCGTCCCGAAGCCGTCCGCGCCGCTACCCGCACCACCCGTCCCGAATCCGTACACGGGCGATGAACAGGCGGGTGCCGTGTTCTGCTCCGACAGCCCCAATCCACGTGACCCCGGTGTCTACCACGCGCTGGAGGAGGCCAGCGCCCTCCGTGCGGGCGACGCCGGACGCTTCTGGACCTGGGCCGCAGAACCGTGTGCCACCTGGCCGGCCGTAGCCGCAAACCGTTACCGCGGCCCGTGGAACAAGCCCACGGCACACCCCGTCCTGGTGGTCGGCACCACCTACGACCCCGCCACTCCCTACTCAAACGCGCAGGCCATGGCCAAAGAACTGGCCAACGCCCGCCTGCTCACCCACAACGGGTACGGGCACACCGCACTGCTCAACCCCAGCAGCTGCGTCCAGGAATACGAGAGCCGCTACTTCATCGACGGCACCCTCCCTCCGGCCGGAACAACATGCCGACCGGACACGCCCCCCTTCGCCGCACCCAAGCCGAGCGGCGGCATCGCCACCGGCGGCGGAGCGATGGCCGGCATCGCGTCCCCCGAGGCACGCCGCCGCCCCCTGTTTCAGCATCTCGTGAACCCTCAACTACCCGAACTTGTAAGATCATTCAGCATCTTCAGGAGTCACGGCTGGGGGACGAGTTGAGTGCGGGCGAGCAGTTCGTGACCATCGCCGCAGTACTGCTCGGCGCGCTGATGACACACGTCACGAACTACCTGATGGAGAGAAGCCGGAACCGGACCAGCTCCTGACGCGGTGGGACGACAAGAAGATCGACGCGTACGGGAACTACGGACGCCGCGAAGTCGAGGATCGCCATGGCCGCCCGGCTGTACGAGTCGAGGGAAGGGCTGTCCGACAGCGAGAGGTCCGAACACGAGTTGCGTGAGGATCTCGCGGAAGCAAGTCGCCTATGGGGTGGCACCTTTGAACGCGTCATGCTGCTCGGCGGCGATGACGCCATCGAGGAGGGGCACGAACTGAACGCGATGGTCTCCGAGATCGTCTGGCAGGCCACAGGCAAGATCAGCGGAAGCCTGGAAGCCTGGAAGCCTGGATGACTGGCGCCGACGCAACCGAACCGCGTTCCGCGCGATCAACGCCTTCCACGAAGCTGCTCGGCAAGACCTCGGCATCCGGGGAAGCGTCACGGGCGAGCGACACCCCGAGAGAGATCTCTTGCTCCCGCCTTCCCGCCAGACGTCCGACGACGGCTGATCGCCCCTGCGCCGGCGAAGCACACCGCCGGTTCCACCGCACAGGCCGCACAATCTCTGGCCTCTTCACGCCCAACGTGCCACTCTGCCGGGCGGTCGTTGTCAGCCCCTGCCGTCCGCCGGGTCCGGGTGCCGACGAGGGTACCGATCAGGAAGCGATCCTCCTGCCCGAAGAGGAGACCGAGATGAGCGACCCCGACGGCAATGAGCAACTGGGTTCCTCGCAAGCCGGAGTGCCTCAGCCCCAGGAGAAACAGGAGACAGCAGAGGACACCGCTGAGCGGACACTCAGGACGAGTCACGCCACGCGCACCCGAAGTGCCGCGTCCCGAGCCGCGGCAATCTGTCATTACATCCAGCAGCACACCTCCGACGAGAAGCACGAAGGCGGGGCGACAGAAGGTGAGATCTCATGGAAGTCCGCCCACGCCGCTCGCGTAGCCGCTCAAGCCGTCGCCGTTCTCTCTGAGGGCTCCCCCTCCCCCGCAGCGGACTCCCGGTGCGCCAGGAACGCTTCCGCCTCCGCTGCCCAAGCCGCCCAGATGGGCCAACTCCACGACAACTCCAGCGAGTTGTCCGTCGCTGCCTGTCGAGCCGCTCTCAAGGCGTCCCAGGCCGCCGCAGAAGCCGCGGGGGCGGGAGGCCTGGGCGAGGACGAGACACTGAACGCCGGCGCGGACGCGGCCGAGGCGGACGCAGTCGCCGCCGCCGAAGCGGCCGGATGGATGCGGCCGGGCCAAGACCTTCCTGAGGTGTCGACGGGTATGCGGAGCCCTGATCTCATGTCGATGATGCATCTGTGACAGATCACGACCTTGCCCGCACTTCGTTCGGGACGAAGAGGTCGTGGGTTCAAATCCCGCCACCCCGACAGCTAAGTAGCAGGTCAGAGGCCCATTCGCTTGATCGCGGATGGGCCTCTGTCGTGCTCGGGGGGCCAAACGGGGGGCCAAACGGGGGGCCAAAGGAAGTAGATCAAGCACCTCAATCACCCCTCTCGGGACATGAGGTGTCGCCCCTCCATGAGCCAGTCGGCCAGATCATCGACCAGGGTCTGTAGGCAGCGCAGCACTGCTGCGACGGCGTCTGTCTCGCGCTGCCCATCACTGTTGAGCGTTTCTAGGGCACGCCGCGCTTCTCCGATGTCGTGCGAGATCCGACGCCCTATGTCGCCGGGCAAGGAGAGCATCGCGATCTCCACGCTGGTGGCAGCAACGAGCCAGTCGTGTCCGTCCGTGTCGGGGACAGGCAGGCTGAGATCCGCACGGGCTCTCTCCAGCATGCCGAGGTAGCCGCCCGCCAAGTGGAACAGCCTTATCGCCGCCTGACGGGCTTCACCTAAAAGCGCAGCTTGCTGCTGCCGTCTATGGGTTGCCGATACGACTCCCCAGGCTGTCAGCGCAGCCACCACGCCTCCCAGAGCCGCGGAAAGAGCACCCTGCAACAGCAGCCCCCACCAGCCTTGCGGATCCACAGCACCCCGATCGTGGCAGCCATGTGCGCTGATCAGCACACCCCCCGATACCGGACCAACCGTCATGCCTACCCGCAATCAGTCGACGACAGCCGCCACGACGTTCCCTTCTTGCGGGCGAAGATGTCGTCGGTGCGGTAACGAGTAGGGCGACGTTCTGCGCGGCCTTGTTCCGGCGCTGAGCATGCGCGATGGAGCGGCGCAGGATGGCGAGCAGGTCGCGCAGGCTTCGCGTCGCGAGGAATTCAGCCCTGTCGTCCAACCAGTCGTCCACCTCGTCCGCGCTGAGTTCCTTCAGCTTGGCCTTACCGATGAACGGGATCAGGTGCTTGTTCGCCATCGAACGGTTCTTGCCGATGGTGCCCTTCTCGTCGCGCCCCTTCAGCCCTCGCTCCAACCAGTCGTTCACCGCGTCGGCCACGGTGTAGTTGGCCGGCGCCTTGACGCCCGTCTGCACCTCCTTCTTCAAGTCCCGGATCTTCTGGCGGACTTCGGTCTTCGTTTTGCCGTACACCTTCGGTCGACGGCGCTTGCCGTTCGGGCCGTGCCCCAGGGGGACGGCCCCCACGAAACTCTTCTTGGCCGGGTCCCAATAGATGGTGTCCGCACCATGGCCAGCCCTTTGGCGCGCTTCGGGGTGTCGGTCATGCTCTGTCGTGCCTCCATAGGACAGGGCCGCGCTCTGAAAGGCGCGGCCCTGTGGAACTCGGGTGATGGGAAGTTCAGGCGGTGGCTTCTGCCTGCGGGTAGCGGATGGGGTGTTGCGGTAGCGGATGCGGAGCGGCTTGCCGCTACCCGGAAACCGCCTCTGAGCTGCTCGGTAGCGGAGGTAGCGGAAGTAGCGCACTTTCCGCGGGGGTGGGCAGTAGCGCTGCCACGCGTCGTGCAGATCGCTCGCGTAGTAGCCCTTCATGACGCTCCCGCCGGCCTTGATGTTGCGGGCCGCGATGGGGGTGTTGTCCGCGGTCATGTACTCCCGCAGCATCCGCGACAGCCCGCGGGCATCGAGCGGCTTGCCGCTCATGTCCGCCCACGGAGCCTCTTCGAGGCTGTGCAGCCTGTCGAGGATCGCAACAGTGGGCAGGCGGTCGATGCCGTTGAACATGTAGTCGCGCAGGTCCGTGAGCAGACGGATACCGATGCTGCCCTTGTCGCGGCAGGAAAGATCTGGGAGGGCAACCGCCAAGCCGCCGCCCTGTTTTGACCGACGCGTCCACAAACCACTGCTCTACGACACCACCGGCGCGAGCAGCGATGGCTACGCCTACCAGGCCGAGCTTCACCAGTACGTCGCCGACCCCGTCGCCTCCCCCAGTCCCGTCCTGCTCATGGATCTGGATCCGCCGACCGTATGGTGGGTGTCGCTCCGCACCGACCTGGAGTACGTGAGCACGGTTCCTACGGACCGTGTGGCCGTACGGCAGGAATGGGCGGACCGCAGCGTCCCCCGCTTCCTTGACGTCCCCGCCCCTCGGATCACGGACTGGACGACAGCCCACGGAGACTTGCATACCGCGAACCTCGCGAGCGCCACC
This sequence comes from Streptomyces sp. NPDC029292, assembly GCF_055569295.1. Classification (NCBI taxonomy): domain Bacteria; kingdom Bacillati; phylum Actinomycetota; class Actinomycetes; order Kitasatosporales; family Streptomycetaceae; genus Streptomyces; species Streptomyces sp. NPDC029292. Next base: position 83,930 of record NZ_JBVHXR010000011.1, on the reverse strand, counting down.
CCCTACCTCCTCGACTGGGAGGGCTTCGGCCTGGCACCAGCCGGCTACGACGCGGCTATGCTCCTGGCGTACTCGCTCCACACCTCCGGATTCGCCCATCTCGTCCGCGATACCTTTCCCGTGCTCAAGACGGAGCCAGGGCGCGTCGCACAGATCATCGTCATCACCGAGCTGCTGCAGTCAGCCTCACGCGGGGACCACCCCGAACTCGTCCCCACACTTCGAGCGCCGGCCGCCGAGCTGACTTGCCCTGGCCGCAGCCCGAGGCAGGCAGTCCCCGCCGGCATCAGACCCCCGCCACATCATCCGATCAGGAACCCCGTTCGACTGATCAAGACCGCCGAGCGCATGCGGACGTCTTCTGAGCGGCTGTGTGCGGTGGCAGGCGGGAGGGGTTCGGGGGCGCGGTGGGGGTGCACGTCCGGAGCACTGCGGTCCTCGGATCCCGGCTGGGCTGCGCCCTTCGGGCCCGGCTTCAGGAGCAGCAGCCTGAGCCCGCCGTGCCGGGCTGTCCGCTGTAGAGGTCGTCGTCATGGCCGACGGCGATCCGTGCCCATTGCGCGGTCGGCCGTCCGTCCCTGCGGAACTGCTGGCCGCGAGTCTCGTACGGCTGCGGCCAGCCCGGCGGGGAGTCCTCCCAGGTCTCCTGCCGCCCGTGGACGGTCATGTCGAGGATGCCGTATGACGGCGCCATGGGTTCGACGCCGCGGCCGGTGGTCCAGTACGTCTCGTAGACGCGGTCTCCGTCGCGGAGGTAGCACGCCTTCATCCCGAAGTGGCGACCGGCGACGAGCCGTTCGTGAGACTCGGCAGGTACGGAGTACCAGGGCATCTCCCAGCCCATGAAGCGGCGGTAACGGTCGGACTCCTCGTAGGGGCCCTGGCAGAAGGCGGCGAAGGTGACGTCACGCTGGTGCAGATAGGACAGTTCGCGGACCTGGCCGGTGAAGAAGGTGCAGCCCTCACACTGGTCGGCGGCGGGGCGGCCGTCGTGCCACATGTGATACGACGCGAACAGCTGGGTACGACCGTCGAAGACGTCGATCAGGGGGACCTTTCCGTTGCCTCCGAGGAGCGGAGTCGACGGGTCGACCTCGGTCATGGGCAGCCGTCGCCGTGCGGCGGCGATCGCATCGCCCTCCCGGGTGTGCGCCTTCTCCCGGGCGCGCAGGGTCTCGTTTGCAGCCAGCCACTCCGAGCGGGAGACGACCGGCGGCGTGTTCATAGCAGTCATGCCCGTACTGACCCGGCAGCCCGCAAGAACTCATCGTTCGGCTGATGAAAACCGCCGAACGGAATGCGGACGCCTTCTTCGTCCAGATCACCTTCTCCAGTCCTCGGTCGCGTGAGCGCCCTGCTCGTTGGCCCCGCCGCACCTGGCGGTGCTCAACTGCCGTGCGCCGAATGTGACCTGCAGACCTGCCTCAATGCGGGCTTGCCAGGCGGTACTCAAGGGAGCATAGATTGGCTCCAGTTGATCGTCAGGGGGAGCGGTGGCAGGGCGGGACCTTCGAACGCTGTTCAGCTCGAACGACCGGAGCATCGCCGCCACTGAGGCGTTCACGAACCGGCAGGCACAGTGGCAAGCGGTGACGGCCGGCCTCGCAGAGCACATACGGCAGGTGAACCGTGGGGACTTCGACGTGGAGGACCTGGAAACTCCCCGCCGCAACATCCTCGTCTTCCACGGCGTGGGCGGGATCGGCAAGTCCACGCTCTCCCGCAAGATCGAGGCATCGCTCGCCCGTAGCGAGCACCGCCCCGTGCAATGGGGATCACCGTCCCACCCCGAGGAGCGGACACTGCCGGTCCGCATCGACCTCGCGCGCGCCGCGGGCATGGACTTCGAACGCGTCATCCTCACCATCCGCCTTGCCGTCGCCGCGCTCGGCCAGCCGATGCCCGCCTTCGACCTCGCCCTGCGCCGCTACTGGGAGCACAACCACCCGGGCGAACCGATCGAGGACTACCTGCGCCGGGGCGGGCTGCTGAGCCGCTTCAGCGCCGCTGCCGCTCTGCCCCAGCAGATGCAGTCCGCCCTCAGCGACGTCGCCCAGACCCTGCTCCTGCCCGGCACCGTCGGCAGTGCGCTCGGGCACGGGGCCGGAGCGCTCATCAAGGCGTTACGCGAGCGGCGCCAGTCCGTGCGCGCCCTCGCCGGCTGTTCGCGCCTGGCGGACCTCCTGGAGGCCGAGCCCGACCTGGAGGCCCTCAGCTTCTACCCGCACCTTCTCGCCTGGGACCTGGCCCAACTCCCGACCGACGACAACGCACTGCCCGTGATCCTGCTGGACACCTTCGAAGACACCGGTGACCGCACACACCGCGACTTCGAGCGCCTGCTCCAGCGCATCGTGTGGCTGATGCCCAACGCGTTCTTCGTCGTCACCGGACGCAATCGCCTTCAGTGGGCCGAGGCAGGTCTGGAAGGACAACTCGACTGGACCGGGTCGATTGCCTGGCCGGGCCTCGTCCCCAATACGGCACACACACGGTCAGGCGCATCCGGCCGCCAGATCCTGATCGGCGGCTTCTCCCCCGAAGACTGCGAGGACTACCTGGCCCGCAGGCTCAGCCGCGACGGACAGCCGCTGATCGACGAACCGGTCCGCCGGATCATCGCCGAGCGCTCCCATGGGCTGCCTCTGTATCTGGACCTGTCGGTCATGCGCTACCTGGAACTTCGGCGCGGTGGCAGGCAGCCGCAGTTCACCGACTTCGACCACGACTTCCCGGCCCTGATCGCCCGCACCCTCAGCGACCTGACCGCTGAGGAACGCCACGTGCTCCGCTCGGTCAGCCTGCTCAGCGCGTTCTCGGTGCCGCTGGCCACCCAGGTCGCCGGCATGGAGCACGACGCGCCCGCCCTACGGTTGACCGAGCGCCCCTTCATCCGGGAGTCCCCCTCCGGCGTGTGGTCTTTCCATGTCCACGACCTGATCCGCGCCGCCATTCGCAACGCGGACGACGGCAGTGACGACCGCTGGTCGGAGCAGGACTGGCAGCGCGCGGCCCAGCGTGCCTTCCACGCCCTGGAATCGCAGTGGCGCCAGGACCTGCGACGCGACCGCGCCGTCCTCGTCGGCTGTCTCCAGCAAGGGCTGCTCCTCGCACGGGACTTCCATCTCGATCTCGGCTGGCTCGCCGATGCCGCATTCCAATACGTAGGGGACTCCATCTGGGAACCGCTGGCACTCCCCACAGCCGACGCCACGTCGTCGGACGGCCTGCAGACTGCGGCGGATGCCCTGGTGGAAACGCTCAGCGCCATCGCCCGGCGCCAGCACGAACACCGTGAACGCACAGCCAGTCGGCTCTCGACTGTCCTTGCATCGGAGCTGCTCCCGAATGACGTGGTCGAACTGGCCACGTACTACCTGGCGAAGGCCCGGCGGGACCTCGGACTGACCGACGATTCACGCCAGGGCATGGAGCGCGTCGCCTCCGCCGACGGTCGGCTGGCTTCTGCCGCTCGACGCGGCCTGGCACACCTGAGCCGATTGTCCGGAGACTTCCCGACGGCGGTCGAAGCCGCAGGGAGGCTGGGCTGGGAGGGGCGGCATCATCGGGTGCTGGGAGACGTGTGGTGGGTGCAAGGTGACATGGAGCGGGCGGCAGCCGCCTACCTGGCAGCCCGGAGCGAAGCAGAAGAGCACGGTGTGGTCGGCGAGACCGCTATGGTCCAGGCGCATCTCGCCTTCGCCGTCGCCTTCGCTGACCCGCTTCGGGCCGATGACGAGCTCGACCTGGCAGACCGGCTGCTGTCGCACCTCAGCCTGCGCTCCACCGAGATGACCGCTCGCATCGCCACACTCGTACGCGACGCCGGGTGCGCCGCCGACCTGCCCGACCGGGCAGCCGTCCTACTCGCCGAAATCGACGTTTCCGGCATCTCCTACGCCGCGGCCAAACTGCAACTGGCCCTGTGCTTCCACCACGCCGCCCTCGACGCCCAGGACGACCTTGCCACGACGATCACCCGCCTGCGCGAACTCACTCAGAGCGGCGACTACGCCTACTACGTCGAGATCGCGCACTTCATGGCCGGCCTTCCGCTTCCCGAGCACACCGGGCGAGCACAGTGGATCGACGGAGAGCGGCAGACCCGCGAACGATGGCGCCACCTGGTTACGACACGTCGCAGTCGCCTCGGCACGGCTCGTTAGGCCGCAACGGGCAACGTCGGCACGAAGCCAGCGGCCCCAGGCTGATGCCGCAGGGTGTCTGGGCGCCATCTGGGAGTCGACTCGCTCCCCAAGCCCCTTCGATACCACCGCACCCCAACACCACTACGATCGCCGGTCATGGACTGGCTGGAGCGCACCGCGAAGCTGAGGCAGTGGAGCAGAAGCGGGACCCGCGCTCCGCACAAGCCACTGCTGTTCCTGTACGCGCTCGGCCGGTTCCAGCAGGATGCCGACGGTGAACTGCGGTACAGCGCGGTGGAGGACGACCTCAGACGGCTGCTGGCCGAGTACGGCCCACCCAACAGAACGACGCCCGCCTACCCGTTCCACCATCTGGTGAGCGACGGCGTGTGGGAGGTGCGCACCGATGGCGGACCGGGCAGCCCCGGCAGTGGCGTGCGGGAGCTGCGGGCCGTCGGAGCCGCAGGGCGGCTGACGCCGGAACTACGGGCGGCGCTGCGGCGCGAGCCGTCGCTGCTCGGCAGAATGGCACGGGTCCTGCTCGATCTGAACTTCCCGCCCTCGCTCCACGGCGATCTGTGCGAATCCGTCGGCCTGGAGCTGGAGCCGGCGGAGACCGAACAGCTCTCGGCCGTGCGCAGGCGGCGAGATCCCCGGATGCGGGAGCAGGTCCTGACGGCATACGAGTACCAGTGCGCCTTCTGCGGCTACGACGGCAGGATAGGCGCGGTGCCGGTCGGGCTGGAGGCCGCACATGTGCGCTGGTGGGCGTTCGACGGCCCGGACGACGTCGAAAACGGACTGTGCCTGTGCTCGCTGCACCACAAGCTCTTCGACAAGGGCGTCCTCGGCATCGGATGGGGGTCCCCCCGCCCATGGGGGTCCACCCGCTCGAGCGAAGCCGAGAGTGGGGGAGGTCACCGCATCCTGGTCTCGCAGCGCTTCGTCGGCCAGAGTCCTGCCGCCCGGGAGCACGTCATAGCGCTCGCCGACCGCCCGCTCATCGGTCCCCAACCGGGTGCCCACCCCGTCGCGGCGATCCACCGCTCCTGGCACACCAGCCAGGTCTTCCACGGCAGCCCACGCCCCGCCACGGCCGTCTGATCGCCGAGCGTCGATCACGTGACCCACTGGTAAGGAGTGCAATACCAAGAGTATGGTCTCTTGTATGGCCACAAAGAAGGTAACGGTGACGATTCCCGCGGATCTCCTGGACGAGATCCGCGCGGACGCGGCTGAGCGGGGTCTCTCGGCGTACGTCGCCGAGGCTCTGCGCTTCAAGCGCGACCGGGATCGGCTCCGGGAACTGGTCGACTGGCTGCAGGAAGAGCACGGCCCCGTCACTGAGGACGAGCATGCGGCAGCGCTCGACAAGCTGGAGGAACTCGACGCCGAACACGAGCGGCGTCGAACCACCGGAAAGCACAACGCCGGAGAGGCCGCGTGAACAAGCGAACCGGTGAGCACAGACAGCGGCCCCTCCGTGTCTTCGTACTGGACTGTGAAGCCCTGTCCCTTGCGGTACGCGGCGACCGGAAGATGATCGCCTGGCTCGATCTCGCAGCTCGAGGGGAAGCCGAGGTGGTGACGTCCCCGATGACACTGGTCGAGGCGTACGACGGCAGAACGACCGAACAGCGCTGGGACTGGGTACTGTCCCGGCTCCAGGTCGTCGACATCGGGAAGGACGAGGCCCGCCAGGCACGCCGACTCCTGGCCGACGCCAAGTTGCACGGCCACAAGTACGCGATCGACGCCGTGCTCGCCGTCATCGCGCGACAGCAGAAGGGACAGGTCACCGTCTTCACATCGGACGTCGATGACCTGGAGAAGCTGGTGCCGGACACGATCGTCGTCAAGAAGGTGTGACCCGACCCGCTCCGGTGCCAGTAGAGCGCTGGGGATCCACCGCCAGGCACCCGGATGTGTTGTTCCGAGCTCGTGAGTCAGTTGGCGTGATCGGATGTGCGTAGTCCGGAACGACTGGCCGAGTAAGGTCGTGTGGCGGCTGGGCGGGTTGTCCGCCACGTCGGTCTCGGCCGATTCGCACGGCATTGCTTCCTGCCGGGCTGGTTCTGGCATGTGAAGTTGTGAAGTATCGAGGGAGTGGGCACTCATCGTGCCGATGCACCGGCGGACACGTGGGTTAGATCCGCTTCAACGGGCATCTCTGAGATCAGGGGTTGTGCCCCGGCAAGATGTTCATCATGGCAAGCATGGGAAAGAAGAAGCCCCCGGCCTCGCCGCCCATTCACGCCAGAGTTCAAGACCGAGATCGTCGAGCTGTGCCGGCGTGGGACCGCTCGGTCGATCTGGTCGCCAAGGACTTCGATCTGACTGAGACCGCGCGGTGGCTGTGGGTCAGCCATGCCGAGATCGACGCGGGTGAGTGAGACGGCCTGACCAGCAGTGAGCGCGAGGAACTGGCCACACAGCAGCGGGCGGCGGCTGGCACGGGACCGTCGCCCGCCGCAATCCTCCTGGGAGCCGTTCGGGGAGCCAATCCGCTCCCCGAACGCCCGCGACACCACGCCGGACCGATCCGCACCAACCCCTTGACCTGGTCAAACACCAACCGCACTGGCAAGATCAGCAACCGACCCTCATTCGGGACGAAGAGGTCGTGGGTTCAAATCCCGCCACCCGACAGTGAAACACCAGGTCAGGCACGGCGTGTCGGCCATCAGTCGGGGGTCTCGGCCGACTCGGCCGACTCGGAGTCGTTGGTCGACGCGGACTCGTCGATGTCGTCGTTGGTCGCGGCCCAACTGGCCAGGAGGTTCAGGGCGTCCTGCGAACGTGACGCGGGCTCGGCGGTGTAGGTGAGGAGGAACTGGCTGGGGTCTGCCCCGAGCGGGAAGGTCTCGAACGGCAGGTCGAGGTCGCCGACGACCGGGTGGTGGAGGCGCTTCAGGCCCGTGGTGTGGATCCGGACGTTGTGGGCAGCCCAGCGGCGACGGAATTCCTCGCTGCGGGTGGACAGCTCCCCGATCAGGTCCGTCAGCCGCCGGTCGTAGGCGTCGCGGCCGGCCTCGGCGCGCAGCATGGCGACCGTGTCGCCTGCGACCTCGTCCCAGTCGCGGAAGAACTCGGTCGCATGCAGGTCGAGGAAGACGAACCGGGCGTTGTTCGGTGGCCGCACCGGGTCGGCGTAGACCGGGGAGAACAGCGCCCGCCCGAGGTGGTTGGCGGCCAGGATGTCCAGGCGTCCGCTGAGTACGAACGCGGGTGTACCGGTCATCGAGTCGAGGACGCGCTGCACCGCGGGCCGGACGCGCTGCTGGGCCGGCCGGCGGCGCGGCGGACGGGTCGTGCCGGCGCCGCGCAGGAGGTCGAGCAGGTGGATCCGCTCGGCCTCGTCGAGCTGCAGCGCTTGCGCGATGCCGTCGATGACGCTCTCGGAGACGCCGGTGGCGTTGCCGCGCTCCAGCCGGGTGTAGTACTCGCTGGAGATGCCCGCGAGCAGGGCTACCTCCTCCCGGCGCAGCCCGGTGACCCGCCGACGGTCTCCGCCGTACAGGGGCAGTCCGGCCTGCTCGGGGGTGACCCTGGCCCGTCGCGTACCCAGGAATTCCCGGATCTCCGCGCGGAAATCACCACGGATGTCGCGGTTGGCGTCGTAAGGGTCGTTTCTGCCTGCCATGCGCTCCACTCTACGAGCGCTGTCGCAGGGCTGGGGGTCCCTCTCAGTGACCCCCTCATCAGGGACTCCCACACTCCCGTGACAACCGGTTCTGTTGATGGTGCACCGCCCACGGCGGTGTGAATGGCCCGGATACGGCGGCGCTTCTGCCGCCGGCCATGACCGGCGCTCGCCGCGCCCCTCGGCACGTACGGGTCCCCCCGCCGGCCCTACGCCGCACATCCAGAGAACCAAAGAAGAACAGGACACCCCCCATGGCAACGAAGCTGACCGACACCGTCGCGCTCGTCACCGGTGCGAGCAGTGGCATCGGCGCCGCCACCGCCCGCCGACTCGCCGAGGACGGCGCCTCCGTCGCCCTCGTGGCCCGTCGCAAGGACCGCCTGGACGACCTCGCCGCCGAGATCGAGAAGGCGGGCGGCACCGCCCTGGTGGTGGAAGCGGACATCACCGACCGCGCCCAGGCCGAGGCCGCCGTACAGCAGGCCGTCGAGCACTTCGGACGGCTGGACACCCTGATCAACAACGCCGGTCTGATGCTCCTGGGCCCCGTCGTCGGCGCGGACGCCGACGAATGGGAGCGCATGATCGCCGTCAACGTCCAGGGCCTGCTCTACACCACCCGCGCCGCCCTCCCGCACCTGCTCAAGGCCGCCGAGGACGGGCCGCGCCGGGTCGCCGACATCGTCAACATCAGCTCGATCGCCGGCCGCGTCGCCTGGAACGGCTACGGCGTCTACAACCTCACCAAGTTCGGCGTGAACGGCTTCACCGAGTCCCTGCGCCAGGAGGTCACCCAGCGGCACGTACGCGTCGGTGTCCTCGAACCCGGCGGCGTGGACACCGAACTGGGCTCGCACAACAAGCCCGAGATCCAGGGCGCGATGATCAACCCCTTCTACGAGACGACCGAAGTCCTCGCCCCCGACGACATCGCCGACGGCGTCGCCTACATGGTCACCCGCCCCCGCCATGCCTCCATCGGCGAACTGTGGATCATGCCCACCGACCAAGCCTGATCCCGTCCGCCGCCATCGGCCGCCCGGACACCCGCCGGGACGCCACGCATCATCACCGCACAGCCACGCATCATCACCGCACAACACCGGGTGCCGGACCACGGCATCTGAAAGGAAGCCCTCATGAGCAAGGTCATTCTCGTCACCGGTGCCGGACGCGGTCTGGGCACGGACATCGTCCGCGAGGCCCTCGCCGCCGGCCACCAGGTCGTCGCCACCGGTCGCCGCCCCGAAGAGGTCGAGCAGACCCTGGGCGGACCGCACGACAACCTGCTGGTCACCAAGCTGGACGTCACCAACCTGGAGGACGCCGAGGCCGCCGCGCAGGCCGCCGTCGACCGCTTCGGCCGCATCGACGTCCTGATCAACAACGCCGGGAACTTCTTCGCCGGCTACTTCGAGGAGATCACGCCCGCGCAGATGCGCCAGCAGATCGAGACCAACCTCTTCGGCCCCATGAACGTCACCCGCGCCGTCCTGCCCCTCATGCGGAAGCAGCGCGCCGGCCACGTCATCACCCTCTCCTCCTCCGCCGGCATCATCGGCCAGGAGTTCTGCGTCGCCTACGCCGCCTCCAAGTTCGGCGTGGAGGGCTGGATGGAGTCGCTGCGCTACGACGTCGAGCCCTACAACATCCACACCACCGTCGTGGAGCCCGGCTTCTTCCGCACCGAGTTGCTCGTGGACGCCTCCACCACCTGGCCCGAGCCGACCATCGACGACTACGCCGAGCGCACCACCGCCACCATCGCGGCCTGGAAGAGCATGAACGGCCGGCAGAGCGGCGACCCCGCCAAGCTCGCCCGCGCCCTGCTGACCATCGCCGACCAGGAGAAGCCGCTGCTGCGCTTCGTCGCCGGCGCCGACGCCATCGAAGGCGTCAAGGCCAAGGCCCAGGAACTCCTCGCGCAGGCCGAAGCCTCCCGCGAACTGGGCGGCGACCTGGCCTACGACGACACCACCGCCTGAAACACCCAGAAAGAGCAGTCGCCGGAGTCTCCACGTATGACCGGCACCGCGCATGCCGCACACACCAGGGCGCGGGCCTGCCTCGGCAGCAGACCCGCGCCCGTCACGTCAGCCTTCGGTAAGAGCTGCGGGACGTCAGCTGGTGAAGATGAAGTACTTCCAGGTTCCGTGCGTCGTCGAGTTCACGTTGTCGCCCGACGTCGTGTCGATGTAGGACGACCGGATCCGGAAGCGGACACCCGTCGGCGGGGTGCCCGTGAGTTCGAGCGTGTCCTTGCCGCCCGAGCCGAGGACGAGGTACTCGGAGTGCGTGGCGCGCCAGGCGCCCTCGTCGTAGCCCTGCACCTCCACCTTGTACTTGCGGCCCGGGTACGGCGTCATCGTCGTGTCGTAGACGGGGTCCTTGGACTTGTGGAAGTAGCGGTACGTCTGGCTCCACGCCGTCTGGCTCTTGTAGTAGCCGCTGAGCGCGGTCGAGACGTGGACTCGTGCGCCGACCGTGCTGGTGGCTGTCGCCGGTGCGTACCGGGTGTCGCCCGTGAACTTGGCGGTGAGCTTGGTGTCGCGGGTCAGGTTGAGGGTGACGGACAGGTTTCCGGAGGAGTCGACCGTGCCGGACTTGACCAGCTTCTCAGGCTTGTCGGCACCGTACGGGTTGGCGTAGATCGCGACGGTGCGGTTCTTGTACGTCGTCCCCAGGTGCGCCGTGAACTTCACCGCGCTGTTGTACGCGTACACCTTGCCGTTGTTGGTGAGCGTCACCGCGGTCGCCGTGCGGGTGACGTTCACCGTGCTCGTGGCGGTGGCGCCCGCGTGGTACTCGTCGCCCGCGTAGGTGACCGTGTACGTGACCTTGCCGCCGGCCGGCGGGGTGTCGGCGAAGGAGTACGAACCGTCGGCGCCGACCGTCGCCGTGCCGAGCGCCTTGCCGGACGGGGACTCGTCGTCGGTGCGGGTGACGGAGACCGTGGTACCGGACGGGAACGCGGCGTTCGACGTCAGCTTGCCCGTGACGGTGAGGGACTTGGCGCGGGTGGCGGTGGCCGGGGCGGTCGCCGTGAGGGTGGTGTCCGCCTTGGTCGGGTCGTCGAGGACGCGCAGCGAGTACACGTCCGCGTCGTTGTACGACACCGCGAACAGCTTGCTGGCGTCCGGCGCCCAGGCGAGACCCGAGGGCGCGAGGGTGTCGGCGCCGCTGCTGGTGCCGGTGTTCGGGAAGTCGTACTGCCGTACCGGCGTGGCGACGCCCGGCTCGAAGATGTGCACGTCCGGGTCGTACCAGGAGAAGGTGCCCGCGGCGATCGCGCCGTTCGGAGCGATGTCGATCGCGTTCGGGTAGGGGTTGGTGGTGTAGCTGCCGTCCTCCGACAGGTCCGAGAGCTTGAACGCCTCCTGCTTGTAGGGGGCGCCGCTGGCCGTGACGACGTCCTTGCCGTCGGGGGTGACGGCGAGGTCGCTGAGGTTGCTGCTGCTGCCTGGATCGAAGGCGTACGCGGTGCGGGTCGCCGAGCCCGACGACACGTCGTACACCGCCAGTTCGACGGGGCTCTGCCCCGGGGCGCCCGCCACGACGGTGTTCGGGGCGCCGGGCGAGGAGCCGAGGACCGGAGCGTCGTTCCAGTTGCGGGTGGTGTCCTGGTGGAGGGCCACGACCGGGTCGGCGCCGCTCAGGTCGAGCGAGCCGATGTTGCCGGTGCCTGAGCCTCGGTAGCCGAACCAGAGCTTGCCGCCGGCGAGGGCCGGGTACTCGGGTTGAGTGCCGTCGCCCGTCGGATAGCGATGCGCCTCGGTGGCGGTCGCCGTGTCGATGGCGACGATCGCGTCGGCGTCCTCGACGGCAGCGTACAAAGTGCCGGAGTCGGCGGAAAGCTCCAGGCCGCGGACGCCGGGAAGCGAGTCGACCATGCCGACGACGGTGCCGCTGTAGTCGGTTGCGACGACTTTTCCGCTGGTCGGGTCGCTGATGAAGACCCGCTGGTGGACGCCGTCCACGACGACGTCGCCGGTCGACTTGACCGGCAGGATGGTGCTGGAGTCGGCCAGCGCGGGCGCGGCCGACGTGACCGCGAGCGCGGCCGAGCTGAAGAGGACCGCGAGCGCTGTCGCGGCCGGAAGAGTGCGTATGTGCACGGTGGTTTCGAACCCCCGGAACGAAAAGAGCCCCTGTTGAACTGGGGAATTGACCGGAGCGTAGGTCACGCCAGTGACAGCAGGGGCAAAGGAGGGTCAACGACGATCAAAGAAGTAGCCGGGATTCGACGGACCCGCAAGGGCACCTGGGAGCCATCCGGGAGCCGACGGTCGTGGGCTCAAATCCCGGAGGTGCCCTCGCTCGAGGGGCGTACCGGGCGGGGGCGGGCGGCGATTCGGGGCCGGCGGCGCTGTTCCCAGTAGTGGATCAAGGTGGGGCCGGGGGAAACCCGGGTGGGCCCAGGTGGGACCAGGGTGGAACCAGTGATGCTGGTGCGGCAGTCTTCTCTCCTGTGGGGAGCCTTCCGAATCAGAGCGAGTCGCCCGACGCCTCCGCGCCCATGGTGGTGTGCGGCGACGACGGCCTGGCGCATCGGCTGGCCGCCGAGTTGCGGGGTGTCTACGGCGAGCAGGTGACCCTGGTCGTGCCGCCCGCACGGCGGATCGCGCGGCCACCGGTGGTGGGGCGGGCACGGGCCACCGCGTTGTTCGACCGGATGTCCGCGGCGGTGACCAGGGCGGCGGGGAACGGCGACGCGGGAGGCGGCCGTACGGCGGAACCTCCGCGCTCGGAACGGGTGTTGGAGGCCGATGAGGCCACCGAGGCCGTGCTCGCCGAGGCGGGCGTGGAACGGGCCGCCGCGCTGGCGCTGGTGTATGACGACGACGAGACCAACATCCGGGCCGCGCTCACCGCCCGGCGGCTCAACCCGCGCATCCGGCTGGTCCTGCGGCTCTACAACCGGCGACTCGGCCAGCACATCGAGGCGCTCCTCGACCAGGCCTCGGCGTTGGCCGCCGCGGGCGCCGACGGCGACGCCGAGGCGTTCGACGCGTCCACCACCGTCCTGTCCGACGCCGACACCGTCGCGCCCGCGCTCGCCGCGACCGCCGTGGCCGGCACCAGCAAGGTCGTCCAGACGGACGGGCTGATGCTGCGCGCGGTGGAGCGGCCGCCACCCGGGCCCGGGCAGGTCGCCGACCCCGGGCTGTGCACGCTGGCCCTGCTGTCCGCCACGACCAATGACCCCGCCGGCGCCGACGGGTCCGAGAGCAGCGGCGCGCAGGGGCCCCAACTCCTGCCCGACGAAAGGGCGGTGGCCGATGCCACCGGGCGCGGCACCGTCGTACTGGAGAACGTGTCGTACTCGGGTCCCGCGTTGCCCGCGGGGCGCAGTGTCGTACCCTTCGGCTCGCTGCTGTCGCGGCGGCTGCGCTGGTCGTTCGCGGGGATCGTGGGGTGTGTGGTCGGCCTCGCCGTCGCGTCGATGGTCGTGACCGGGGAACACCCGCTGAAGGCGACGTATCTGACGCTTCTCGACCTCTTCGCGATCAACGACCCCGCCATCGGGAAGTCTGCCGGGCGGCAGATTCTCCAACTCCTCTCCGGACTGGTCGGGTTACTGCTGCTTCCCGTGCTGCTGGCCGCCGTGCTGGAGGCGCTCGGTACGTTCCGCAGCGGGTCCGCGTTGCGGAAGCCGCCGCGGGGGCTGTCCGGGCATGTGGTGCTGCTCGGGGTCGGCAAGATCGGCACGCGGGTGCTGGCGCGGCTGCGGGAGCTGCACATTCCCGTGGTGTGCGTCGAGGCCGATCCCGAGGCCCGGGGGCTGGCGCTCGCGCGGCGGTTGCGGGTGCCGGTGGTGCTGGGGGATGTGACCCAGGAAGGGGTGCTGGAGGCCGCCAAGATTCATCGGGCGCATGCGTTGCTGGCGTTGACCAGTGCGGATACGACGAATCTGGAGGCCGTGTTGTACGCCCGTACGGTGCGGCCCGATCTGCGGGTCGTGCTGCGGCTGTACGACGACGGCTTCGCGACCGCCGTGTACCGCACGCTGCGTGCCGCGCACCCTCATGCGCTCACGCGGAGCCGGAGTGTGTCCCATCTGGCCGCGCCCGCGTTCGCCGGCTCCATGATGGGGCGGCAGATCCTCGGGGCGATTCCGGTGGAGCGGCGGGTGTTGCTCTTCGCGGCTGTGGGGGTGAGCGGGTATCCGCAGTTGGAGGGGCGCACGGTGGGTGAGGCGTTTCGGGCGGGGGCGTGGCGGGTGCTTGCGCTGGACACCGGGGTGACGGGCGGGCGGCAGGCCGGGCCTGCGTCCGCCCCGCCGGGGGACGGGCGGCCCTCTGGGCTGGTGTGGGATCTTCCCTCGACCTATGTCCTGCGGCCGCAGGACCGGGTGGTGCTCGCCGCGACCCGGCGGGGGCTCGCGGAGTTGTTGGGGCGGCGGCCTCGGGAACGGGCGGCTGGGGCGTAGGGGTTCGCCGGGGGGCGTAGGCCCCGCGGGTGGGTGAGTGGGCGGGGGCGGGAGCCGGGGCGGGCGTGGAGTGTTTTCGCCCCAGCCGCCCCTGCCCTTCCCGTACCTGGGGGCTCCCCCCAGACCCCCGTATCGCGCTTCGCGATCGTCCTCAAACGCCGGGCGGGCTGAAAGATCTCCAGCGCCGGACGGGCTAGAAGATGTGCCTCTGCGCGAAATCCAGTTCCAGGCGGACCTGCTTGATGCGTTCGTCGACGACGAGGGAGCCGTGGCCCGCGTCGTAGCGGTAGACCTCGTGGACGGCGTCGCGGGCGGTGAGGCGGTCGACGTAGTTCTCGACCTGGCGGATGGGGCAGCGGGGGTCGTTCACACCGGCGGAGATGTAGACGGGGGCCTTGACCGCGTCGACGTAGGTCAGGGGGGAGGACGCCTCGAAGCGCTCGGGGACCTCCTCCGGGGTGCCGCCGAGGAGGGTGCGGTCCATGGCCTTCAGGGCCTCCATCTCGTCGTGGTACGCCGTGACGTAGTCGGCGACCGGGACGGCGGCGATGCCGAGCGTCCACGCGTCCGGCTGAGTGCCCAGGCCCAGGAGGGTGAGATAGCCGCCCCAGGAGCCGCCGGTGAGGATCAGGCGGTCGGGGTCCGCCAGGCCGGAGGCCACCGCCCATTCGCGGACCGCCGCGATGTCCTCCAGCTCGATGAGGCCGACGCGGTGCTTGAGCGCGTCCGTCCACTCGCGGCCGTAGCCCGTCGAGCCGCGGTAGTTGACCCGCACGACCGCGTACCCGTGGTCCACCCATGCGGCCGGGCCCGCCGCGAACGAGTCGCTGTCGTGCCAGGTCGGGCCGCCGTGGATGTCGAAGACCGTGGGGAGGGGGCCGGTGGTCCCCGCCGGCTTCTGGACCAGGGCGTGGATGCGGCCGCCGGGGCCCTCCACCCAGACGTCCTCCACGGGGACGGAGCCCGGGGACTTCAGGCCGGGGGGATCGAGGACCACCTCGCCGGTCGTCGAGCGGACCGTCGACGGCTCGGCCGCCGACGACCACAGGTACTCCACCGTGCCGTCCGGGCGGGCCGTCGCCCCCGACACCGTGCCGGGAGGTGTCGGCACCCGAACCAGCTCGCGGGAGGAGAGGTCGTAGCGCCACAGGTCGCTGCGGGCCTCGAAGCTGTGCGCGATGAGCAGCGCGGACCCGTCCGGATACCACTCGGCCGCCACGTCGCCGGGCAGGTCGAGGGCCAGGTCCGTCTCCTCGCCGGACGCGACGTCCCACACCAGCGGCTCCCAACGGCCACGCCGCTGATGCCCGATGAGCAGCCGGGTGTCCCCGTCGACCGGGGCGAAGCCCAGCACCTCCAGGCCCAGCTCGACGGTGCCGCCCTTGGTGTCGTCGAGCTCGGCGAGCGTCGAGCCGTCCAGGCGCAGCACGCGCAGCGCCGAGTGCATCGCGTCGCCGTGCTCGGTGTGCTCGACGGCGATCAGCGAGCCGTCGTGCGAGAGGTCGCCGACCCCGGCCGACTCCCGGTGCCGGTAGATCTCGACGGGGGCCTCGCCGGTCCTCGCCACATGGATCGTCGAGCCGTCCTCGTCCGTCGAGCGGCCCACGACGGCGGTGCGCCCGTCCCGGCCGATGGCCAGTCCCCCCGGGTAGGAGGGCTCCAGGCCCGGGGCTGCGGGCTCGTCGGGACCCTCGGGACCCTCGGGACTTCCGGAGGACTCTCCACCGGCGAACCTCTGCCGCCGCCAGATCCCGAACTCATCCCCGTCCTTGTCGTCGAACCACCAGATCCACTCGCCGTCCGGCGAGAGCACGCCGTCCGTCGTGCCGTTCGCCCGGTGCGTGGCCTGGCGCTGCTCGCCCGTGGCGCGGTCCCACGCGTACAGCTCGTACGTCCCCGTCGCGTTCGACACGAACAGGGAGCGGTGCGGGGCGTCCTCCGCCCAGTCCGGCAGCGACACCCGCGGCGCCCGGAAGCGCTTCTCCCAGTCGGGCATGGCCCCGGTCTCAGGGGTGGACGGCGTGGACCCGTGGCTCTCAGTCATGGCCCCATAGTGCCTGGCCCGGACGACAATCCGCCGACGAGGTCCCCAGCCTGTGGACAACTTCGCGGCCGGGCACCCGCCAAAAGTCGGAAAGCAGTGACTTTGTGCAGGTCAGGGCCGATTGTCAGTGGCGGGGTGCAGACTCCTCGACATGACC
This sequence comes from Streptomyces sp. NPDC029292, assembly GCF_055569295.1. Taxonomy (NCBI): domain Bacteria; kingdom Bacillati; phylum Actinomycetota; class Actinomycetes; order Kitasatosporales; family Streptomycetaceae; genus Streptomyces; species Streptomyces sp. NPDC029292. The sequence goes on along the minus strand of NZ_JBVHXR010000011.1, from coordinate 67,505 downwards.
GATCTGCGCAAGACCGTCGAGAGCTACTGGGCCACCGCCGACGCCCGGGACTGGACCGGGTTCGCGGACACGCTGGCCGAGGACGTCGTCTACACCCTGCCGCAGACGCGGGAGCGGATCCTCGGCAGGGCGAGGTACGTCCAGTTCAACCGCGAGTATCCGGGCGACTGGCACGTCCGGATCGAGCGCGTGCTGGCCGAGCCCGGTCAGGCCGTCACCTGGACCCGCTTCACCGTGGGCCTGGAGGAGATGGACGCGGTCACGTTCTTCACGGTGGACGAGCAGGGTCGGATAGCCACGGTGACGGACTTCTGGCCCGAGCCCTACGAGCCCCCGGCCGGGCGCGAGCACCTGGTCGAGCGGTACTGAGGCGTGCGGCGAGCGATACCAAGGCGTGCGCCCAGCGATATCGAGGCGTGCGCCGGGCAGTGCTGAGCCGTACGTCGCGTGGTGCTGAGCCGTCTCTCGCGCGGTGCTGACCCGGGCCCACCCCGCGGCCCGGACTCGCCCGGCCGCCCCGTACCGTGGAAGCCGTGTACCGCTTCCTGCTGACGCCCCGCTGGTGGGGGATCAACGTCTTCGTGCTGTTGGCCATCCCCTTCTGCGTGTTCATGGGGTCATGGCAGCTGGGACGGTTCGAGGACCGGGTGCAGGGCCAGCGGGAGGCGACCGCAGAGGCCGCCGCGGCCAAGACCGAGGCGGCCCGTCCGCTGGACGAGCTGCTGCCCGTGGACATGAAGACGTCCGGCAAGCAGGCCACCGCGACCGGCCGGTACGGCAAACAGTTGCTGGTGCCGGACCGCAAGGTGGACGGCAAGCGCGGGTACTACGTACTGACGCTGCTGCGGGTCGACGGCGGCAAGGCGCTGCCCGTCGTCCGGGGCTGGCTGCCCGGCGACGCGGACCCGGCGAAGGCACCGGCCGCGCCCACCGGCGAGGTCACGGTGACGGGTGCGCTGCAGGCGTCCGAGAGCCCGGGGGCCAATGGCGTCAGTACCGCCGGTGGTCTGCCGGACGGCCAGACCGGCGCGATCAGCTCGGCGTCGCTGGTGAACCTGGTGCCGTACGACGTGTACCCGGCGTGGATCACCCTCACCAAGGCCGACAGCGGGATGAAGGCGGTGGCCCCGACCGCGGCGCAGGGCACGGGCCTGGACCTGAAGGCGTTCCAGAACCTCGGTTACACCGGGGAGTGGTTCGTCTTCGCGGGCTTCGTCGTCTTCATGTGGTTCCGGCTGCTGCGCCGCGAGGCGGAGTTCGCACGGGACACGGCACTGGGCCTGATCCCGGAAGAGACCCCGGACGAGACCCCGACGCCGGACACCACCGGCACCCCGGTCCGGTAAAACCCCCGGTCCCGTAGAGACCCTGGGCCCTCACAGAGACCTTCACGGGGTCAGGACGCCGCCAGCAGACCCGTCCGGTACACCGTGCCCGCGCACGCGTTGGACACGCTCGTCGAGGCGGAGGCCGTGCCCGTCGCCGCCGTGTACGAGATGGTGACGCTGCCGTCGGCCACCCCGTCCTCCGTGACCAGCTGGGGCGCGGTGCCGCTCTCCGTGGTGGTGCCGCCGGTGTCGGTGGCGCCCTCCGTGGTGGACGGGTCGGGCGAGGGGTCCCCGCCTCCGGTGGTCGGACAGGTCTCCGAGGGCACCCAGGCGAACTTCACCACGTACGAGGTTCCCGGCTGAAGCACCAGGGAGGCGACCTCCGTCGTCGGGTCCGGCAGCCCGGTGGCCGCGTCGCCCGACACATGCGTCGTCACGGTGATCTTGGAGGCGTCCGCCGCGCCCGACGGGGTCGTGGTCACGCCGCCCGCGCCGCTGACCGTACAGCCGGTGGTGGAGACGTTCGAGATGGCGAAGGAGCCGTAGACCACGCCCGTGGAGTCCGGATCGGCGAGAACGCTGGTGCCCCCGCCGAGCTGATCCGCCGTGCACGCGGGCGCGGCCGCCGCCGAGGCCGACGGGTCGGGTCCACCCGTGGTGGCCCCGCTGCCCGCGCCCTTGCCCTTGTCCGGCTTGCCCTTCTGGTCGTCCTTGCCCTTGTCCTTCGACGCGCCGGAGGAGCCGCCCACCGCGCTCGACCCGCCGTCCGGGCCCTTGCCCTGGCTCGTACCGCCCTGGGACTGCGAGCTGTTGGCCGCGATGGACGGGTCGGCGTTCGACCCCGTGGAGTTCGAGACGTGTACGAGGGCCGGGACCGCCGTGCCGATGAAGAGTGCGGCGGCCGCCATGCCGATCACGGCCTGGCGCTTGCGGGCCCGCCTGGCCGGGACCGCGCGGCGCAGATGCTCCAGCGTGCCGTCGATGGGCTCGATCTCCTGGACGGCCTGGTGCAGCATGCGGCGCAGCGACAGCTCGTCCGAGCCGAGCCCCTCGGATCCCGGTCCGGCGGGACCCGGTGCGTTGGCGCCCGGTGCGTCGGGGCCGTGTCCGTCGGGGCCGTGGTTCACAGTTCCGTTCCCAGCATGTTGCTCGCGCTCGTCTTTGTGGGCCTCGTGCCGATGTGTCGGCTCATGCCACTCGTAAGGCTCGTGTCGGTCGTGGGTGTCACGTCGCTCGCTCATGCCGGAGCCTCCATGGCGACTCGGAGCGCCGCGATGCCGCGGGAGCCGTACGCCTTGACCGAGCCCAGCGATATCCCGAGCGTCTCGGCGACCTGGGCCTCGGTCATGTCCGCGAAGTAGCGCAGCACCAGGACCTCGCGCTGGCGGCGCTGGAGTCCCTTCATCGCCTTGATCAGCGCGTCGCGCTCCAACTGGTCGTAGGCGCCTTCCTCGGCGCTCGCCATGTCGGGCATCGGCTTCGAGAGGAGCTTGAGGCCGAGAATGCGCCGGCGCAGGGCGGAGCGCGAGAGGTTCACCACCGTCTGGCGCAGATACGCGAGCGTCTTCTCCGGGTCGCGGACACGCTTGCGCGCCGAGTGCACCCGGATGAAGGCCTCCTGGACGACGTCCTCGCAGGAGGCGGTGTCGTCGAGCAGGAGCGCCGCGAGACCCAGGAGCGACCGGTAGTGGGCGCGGTAGGTCTCGGTCAGATGGTCGACGGTGGTGCCCGCCGCCAGGCTGTCTTCAGCGCCGTCGCGCTGGTTCGGGATGCGGGCCGGCCGCGCTGCGGGCATCGGCGCGATCACCGGCATGCCGCCGGGCGCGCCGGGGCTGCGGAGTCGGCGGGGTGGACGCAGGGCTGTGCCCCTCGTCTGGCCCGCGGTGAATTCGAGTACCTCTGCCACGCCAGTTGGACACGTCTCCCCCCGCAAGGGTTGTACGCATCAGGCATCGCTTTTGCGTCAGGCACCCCGTCCGACAATGCGTCAAATGCCCTCATGCCTACCAGCTCTTCCCCTATGCCCCGTTTTGCCGTCACGTCCGGACGCCCCTGAACGGCGTCCGCAAAGACGCTCCCCGCCCTCCGCACGGTTGCGGAGGACGGGGAGGAAAATCTTCGAACGTCGAGTGGGCTGGAATCAAGTGGTCCGGACCAATAACTGGCACACAAACCTGACACAGATTCTACAAACGAATCCGCCGACAGCCAGCGAGATTCCGGCTGCCGACGATCCAGGACACAGAACCTGCGCCCCCTGACGGACGCTCAGGAGGCTGAATTTACGCCCCCATGATCTCCGCCGCCACCAGCTCCGCGATCTGCGCGGTGTTCAATGCAGCACCCTTGCGCAGGTTGTCACCGCAGACAAACAGTTCGAGTGCCGTCGAATCGTCCAGCGCCCGGCGCACCCGCCCGACCCACGTCGGATCGGTGCCCACCACATCGGCGGGCGTGGGGAACTCACCGGCGGCCGGATTGTCGAACAAGACGACCCCCGGCGCGGTGGCGAGGATCTCCCGCGCCTTGGCGACGGTGACCTCGCCCTCGAAACGGGCGTGCACGGTGAGGGAGTGCGTGGTGACGACGGGGACGCGTACGCAGGTCACGGCGACGCGCAGTTCCGGGAGCCCGAGGATCTTGCGGGACTCGTTGCGCACCTTCATCTCCTCCGAGGACCAGCCGTCCTCGGCGAGGGACCCGGCCCACGGCACCACGTTCAGTGCCACCGGCTCCGGGAACGGTCCCGTGTTGTCGCCCACCGCACGGCGTACGTCACCGGGGCTGGTCCCCAGTTCCGTACCGGCGACGAGGGACAGCTGCTGGCGCAGGGTGTCCACGCCCGCGCGGCCCGCGCCGCTGACCGCCTGGTAGCTGGAGACGACCAGCTCGCGCAGTCCGAACTCGGCGTGCAGCGCGCCGAGGGCGACGATCATGGAGAGGGTCGTGCAGTTCGGGTTGGAGATGATCCCGCGCGGGCGGACGCGCGCCGCGTGCGGATTGACCTCGGGTACGACGAGGGGCACCTCCGGGTCCATCCGGAAGGCGCCGGAGTTGTCGACGACGACCGCGCCCTTGGCCGCGGCGATCGGCGCCCACTGGGCGGCCACCTCGTCCGGTACGTCGAACATGGCGACCTCGACCCCGTCGAAGGCCTCCTCCGACAGGGCCATCACCTCGACCTCCTCGCCGCGCACGGCCAGCTTGCGGCCAGCCGAGCGCGGGGAGGCGATCAGACGGATCTCGCCCCAGATGTCCGCGTGCTGGGACAGGATCTGGAGCATGACCGTGCCGACGGCTCCGGTCGCTCCCACGACCGCGAGCGTCGGACGCCCGGCGCGAGATCCGATGGGAGCCATCAGCGGCCCGTACCTCCGTAGACGACGGCCTCGTCGCTGTCGGAGTCGAGCCCGAAGGCGGTGTGCACGGCGCGCACGGCCTCGTTCACGTCGTCGGCGCGGGTGACCACCGAGATGCGGATCTCCGAGGTGGAGATCAGCTCGATGTTCACACCGGCGTCGGACAGCGCCTCGAAGAACCCGGCCGTGACACCCGGGTTCGTCTTCATGCCGGCGCCGACGAGGGAGATCTTGCCGATCTGGTCGTCGTAGCGCAGCGAGTCGAAGCCGACCGCGCCCTTGGCCTTCTCCAGGGCGTCGATGGCCTTGCGGCCCTCGGTCTTGGGGAGGGTGAAGGAGATGTCCGTGAGGCCGGTGGAGGCGGCGGACACGTTCTGCACGATCATGTCGATGTTGATCTCGGCATTGGCGATGGCGCGGAAGATGACGGCGGCCTCGCCCGGCTTGTCCGGGACGCCGACGACCGTGACCTTGGCCTCGGAGGTGTCGTGAGCGACACCGGAAATGATGGCCTGCTCCACCTTCTGGTCCCCTTGCTGAATCGGTTCGCTGCTGACCCACGTGCCCTGCAGCCCGCTGAAGGACGAGCGCACATGGATCGGGATGTTGTAACGGCGGGCGTACTCCACACAGCGGTGGAGCAGCACCTTGGAGCCGGAGGCGGCGAGCTCCAGCATGTCCTCGAAGGCGATCCAGTCGATCTTCTTCGCCTTCTTCACCACGCGCGGGTCGGCGGTGAACACGCCGTCCACGTCGGTGTAGATCTCGCACACCTCGGCGTCGAGAGCGGCCGCGAGGGCGACAGCCGTCGTGTCCGACCCGCCGCGACCGAGGGTGGTGATGTCCTTCTTGTCCTGCGAGACGCCCTGGAACCCGGCGACGATGGCGATGTTGCCCTCGTCCAGCGCCGTACGGATACGGCCCGGCGTGACGTCGATGATCCGCGCTTTGTTGTGGACCGAGTCGGTGATGACACCCGCCTGGCTACCGGTGAACGACTGGGCGCTGTGGCCCAGGTTTTTGATCGCCATCGCCAGCAGGGCCATGGAGATCCGCTCTCCGGCGGTCAGCAGCATGTCGAACTCTCGTCCGCTGGGCATCGGAGATACCTGCTCGGCGAGATCGATCAGCTCGTCCGTCGTGTCGCCCATCGCGGAAACGACCACGACCACCTGGTGGCCGTTCTTCTTCGCTTCCACGATCCGCTTGGCGACGCGCTTGATGCCCTCGGCATCGGCTACGGAGGAGCCTCCGTACTTCTGCACGACAAGGCCCACGTGCGCTCCTCGCTCAATCTGTCTCTGCACCGCACAACTGCGGTCGGCTCAGTCTAACGAGCGGCCGGATTTCCCTTCCGAAGTATCGCATCGTGAGATGTCCCGCTCACGACGTGATCACTCCGGATTGTCAGGTCAGCAGGGTCCTCCGGCCGCTCCAGAACGGCACCTGCCCGCAGACGGCACCGAACACGCCGGAAGTGGGCCGGGTCACATGCGACAGCAGTGACTTAACTTTCAAGCACTAAGGTTCACCCGTGCGCGTACTCCTGGTGGAAGACGACGAACCGGTCGCCGAATCGCTCCGGCGCGGACTGCTGCGCTACGGCTTCGAGGTCGAGTGGGTGACCACGGGCGGGGCGGCCCTCACGTACGAGGGCCCGTACGACGTCGTCCTCCTCGACCTCGGCCTGCCCGACACCGACGGCCTCGACGTCTGCAAGGCGCTGCGGGCGCGCGGCGAGATCCCGATCATCGTGATCAGCGCGCGCAGCGACGAGACGGACCGGGTGGTGGGCCTGCTGGTGGCCGTCGCGCTGACGGCCTTCACCGTGCCGGTGGCGTTCACGCTGACCTCGCAGCTGCGCGGGGACACCGAGGAGTCCGTACGGCGGGAGGCCAGGACCATGGCGCTGCTGCTGGCGGAGGGGGACGCGGTGTCGCGGGCGGCGCTGACGCGGATGTCCGCGGCGTACGCGGCCGAGACCCCCGGCACGGTGCACGTACTCCCGGCCTCCGAAGCGCCGTCGGACGGGCAGACCACGGCGCATTGGGGCGCCGGCGAGCTGAAGGTGACGGCTCCGGCGAAGCGGGACGGCCGGACGGTGGGGGCGGTCCAAGTCGCCTACCCCACATCGGACTTGACGGCACGCCTGTGGCGGATCTGGGGTTTCCGCGCGGTGCTGGCCGTGGGTGTCCTGGCGGTGGCGGCGGGCCTCGGCGCACTGGTGGCACGCCGACTCACCCGCCCCCTGCGCCAGTTGAACGACATGGCGACCCGCTTCGGCGACGGTGACCTCACCGCCCGCTCACCCGTCACCGGTCCCCCGGAGACCCAGCAACTGGCCCGCACCCTCAACTCCGGCGCGGAACGGCTCGACATCCTCGTCGACTCCCAGCGCGTCTTCGTGGCCGATGCCTCGCACCAACTCCGCACGCCTCTCACGGCGTTGCGTCTGTCGCTGGACAACATCGCGGACGGCGTCGACGACGACTTCGTACGGGAGGACGTGGAGCAGGCGACGGCCGAAGTGGTGCGGATGAGCCGTCTGGTGAACGGACTGCTGGTCCTGGCCCGGGCGGAGGCGAAGGTGACGGCGGCGGAAGCGCTGCCGCTGCGGGAGCTGGTGGAGGACCGGCTGGCCGTGTGGAGACCGGCCGCCGAGGAGCGCGGAGTCACCATCGCGCTGGAGGGGGAGCTCGACGGCCGGCCGCTGGTGCTGGCCGGCCCCGGTCACCTGGACCAGGTGCTGGACAACGTGCTCTCCAATGCCCTGGAGGTGTCCCCGGACGGTGCGACGATCACCGTACGGGTCTCGGCGGCCCCGGACATGGTGGTGCTGTCCGTCCTGGACCAGGGCCCCGGCATGTCGGACACGGACAAGGCCCGCGCTTTCGACCGCTCCTGGCGCGGTCAGGGTCTTACCGGCCGCTCTGCTGTTGACCGGCCAGATACGGCAACTCGTGGACGGTCGTGAGCAGTTGGCGGCACTGCGCGATCACGGGCGGCACGCGTCGGCCCACGCGTCCCTGTCCAGCGCCTGCTCCAGCGGGCGGGGCATCAGCTGCAAGACGTCCTCGGTGTGGCTCGACTTCACCGATGCCGCCGGGGAGCCCATCGACGAGCCGGAACCGGCGATCGACGGTTCTCTCTACGTACCCCACGGCCCCCGGGACGCCGAGAACCGCGAGGCGACGACCGTCGTCTACGACCCGCAGTACCCGGAACGGGCACAGGCCGCGGGGGCCTTGGACCAGGGGGTCCTCGATCTGGCCACCCACCACTGGATCGCGCTGACCATCGCGCTCGCCCTGCTGGGTGGGGGCATCTGCGGCGGCGTGGCCACATGGCCGCAGCGTGCGGGGCGCTGAACCGCCGTGACGGACGGGTGGATGGGCGAGCTACTGCTGGGCGGCATCGTGCTGTTGGGGTCGTCCGTGCAGTGGCTCACGGGGATGGGGTTCGCGCTGGTGGCCGTGCCCGCACTCGTGCTGGTGCTCGGGCCTGCCGAGGGCGTCGTGCTGGCCAACTGCGCCGCCGGGGCGATCAGTGTGGTCGGGCTCGCGGGCGGGTGGCGGCAGGTGCGGTTGAAGGCCATGGTGCCCCTCGTCGCAGCCTCCGCCTGCACGGTTCCCCTGGGGAGTTGGGTGGCGCGGCGGCTTCCCGAGCCTGTGCTGCTGGCCTCGATGGGGGCGCTGGTGAGCGTCGCCGTCGTGGTCGTGATGCGCGGGGTGCGGATGCCCTCGTTGCGCGGGGGCCGGGGCGCGGTGGCCGCGGGGGCCGCCGGAGGTTTCATGAACTCCGCGGCGGGGGTGGGGGGTCCGCCGGTTTCGCTGTATGCGGTCAATGCCGGGTGGACTGTGCGGGAGTTCGTACCCAACGCACAGTTCTACGGGGTGGTCGTCAACGCCATTTCCATCGCCGCCAACGGAGTTCCCCGGCTCGGCGCGTCCGTGTGGGCGCTCTCCGTAGCGGCGATGGCCGTCGGCGCCGGGATCGGGAAGGTGCTCGCGGAACGGGTACCGGAGGAGCGGGCCCGGATGCTGGTGCTGTTGCTGGCGCTCGGGGGCGGACTCAGCACGCTCGGAAAGGGCCTGTGGGGACTGTGAGTTGATTCCCCATCAGGCCACTCGATCCTGACGTACTTGCTGCTTGCCGCTGGCTGCTTGCCGCTTGCTACTTGACCGTCCGCAGGCCCAGCGGCCCCGCGATCTCCTCCGCCATCACCTTGCCCGCCTCCTCCGCGAGGGCGTCCTCGCCGAGGTCCTGGTCGATGTCGAGGCCGTCCAGCTCCTCCAGGGGCTGGTTCAGCCTCACGTGGGCCAGCACGGACTGGAGGGCGCGCAGCGCCGCAGACGCGGTGGAGCCCCAGTTGGAGAAGTAGGAGAACTGCCACCACCAGAGGGCTTCCGTGGTGCGGCCCGCGCGGTAGTGGGCCATGCCGTGGCGGAGGTCGGTGATGACGTCGGCCAGGTCGTCCGAGATGCGGGCCGGGACCGGGGCCTTGCGCGGCTCGTAGGGGTCGAAGACCTCCGAGTACACGTCGATCGGCTCCAGCATCGTCGCCAGGCGCTCGCGGAGTTCGTCCACGTCGGGCTCCGGGCCCAGGTCGGGCTCGTAGCGCTCGTCGGGGACGATGTCCTCGTGCGCGCCGAGGCGGCCGCCGGCCAGGAGGAGCTGGGAGACCTCCAGGAGCAGGAAGGGGATCGCCGAGTCCGGCTCGTCGCCCTTGGCCACCTCGGTGACGGCGACCAGGAAGCTCTCTACCTGGTCCGCGATCTGGACCACGAAGTCGTCGGGGTCCGGGCTGGTCGCGTGCAGCGTGGCGTCAGACATCTAGGAGTCGTCTCCCCTCGAAGGCGCGGCCGAGTGTGACCTCGTCCGCGTATTCCAGGTCGCCACCCACCGGGAGGCCGCTGGCCAGGCGGGTGACCTTGAGGCCCATGGGCTTGATCATGCGGGCGAGGTACGTGGCCGTGGCCTCGCCTTCCAGGTTCGGGTCCGTGGCCAGGATCAGTTCCGTGACCGTGCCGTCGGCGAGGCGCGCAAGGAGCTCCCTTATGCGCAGGTCGTCGGGCCCCACACCCTCGATCGGGCTGATCGCTCCGCCGAGGACGTGGTACTTGCCCCGGAACTCGCGGGTGCGCTCGACCGCGACGACGTCCTTCGGCTCCTCCACCACGCAGATGACCGTCAGGTCGCGGCGCGGGTCACGGCAGATGTTGCACAGCTCCTCCTGCGCGACATTGCCGCAGGTCGCGCAGAAGCGGACCTTCGCCTTGACCTCCATGAGGCACTGCGCAAGACGGCGGACGTCCGTCGGCTCGGCCTGCAGGATGTGGAAAGCGATCCGCTGCGCGCTCTTGGGACCGACGCCGGGCAGCCGCCCCAGCTCGTCGATGAGGTCCTGAACAACGCCTTCGTACAACGGACTGCCGTCCTTCCTGGAATCTTTCAGTACGTACGGTAGTTGGCACCGGCCTCTCTTAGAAAGGCGGGCCGGGGTATCAGAACGGCAGGCCGGGGATGCCGCTGCCGCCGCCGAGGCCCTGGGCGAGCGGGCCGAGCTTCTGCTGCTGGAGCGCCTGCGCGTTCTCGTTCGCCGCCTGGACGGCCGCGACGATCAGGTCGGCGAGGGTTTCCGTGTCCTCGGGGTCGACCGCCTTCGGGTCGATCACGAGGGCGCGGAGCTCTCCGGAGCCCGTCACGGTCGCCTTCACCAGACCGCCGCCCGCCTGGCCTTCGACCTCGGTGCGTGCCAGTTCTTCCTGCGCGTTCGCGAGGTCCTGCTGCATCTTCTGGGCCTGCTGGAGCAGCTGCTGCATATTGGGCTGGCCACCACCGGGAATCACCATCAGCTCCTGGTTCGTACGGCTGTCAGTACCGCTGTCAGTACGGCTGTCTGGACGGGTTTTCCCGTCCAGCACGAGCCTACGTTGTTGGGGGGTCCGTCGCCCAAGCACTCTTTCGAGTGAGTCGGTCTAGAGGCCTATACCTGATCAAGACCCTCTTCCGGGCGAAAAAGTGATGCAACCCGGGCCATCGCCACCCATTGGGCGGTAGGAAAGGTGCGGCGCTTCAGCACCACGCGTCACGTGATGTCACGCATCGTGACCAGTACCGTCACCACTGTCGTCAGTACCGTCATCAGCGTCGTCAGTACCGTCATCACCGCCGTCAGTAGGGAGTGCCGGGTGAGCCAGCCGGAGATGCAGCCCGAGGGGCCGCCCCAGGACGGGCGGGACGACGGGGCGGCAGGGCCCCGGCAGGGCGACCTGACCGGGCGGCCGTTTCCGCTCGGGGACTGGGGGGAGCCGGCGGAGCGGCTCGAGGAGCTGTACCGGTGGGTGGAGCGGGGGGCTCTCGACACGGCTTCCTGGTATCTCGCGGATCGGGTGTGGAAACGGTGGGGCGCTCGGGGGCTGCGGGGCGGGGCCGCGCTCGGGGCGGTGGCCGGGGCGGCGCTTCCGCTGCTCGATCTCGCCGGGGTGGCGGGCGGGATTGCCCCTTGGGGGTATCTGGGGCTGCTGCTCGGGGTCGCGTGCGTCGCGGGGGACCGGTTCTTCGGGGTCACTTCCGGGTGGATAAGGGATGTGGCCACCGCTCAGGCCGTGCAGCGGCGGCTTCAGGTGCTGCAGTTCGACTGGGCGTCCGAGAGTGTGCGGGAGGTGCTGGGGCCGACGGAGGGGATGGCGAGTGAAGCCGCTGAGCGGTGTCTCGGGGTGCTGCGGCGGTTCTCCGAGGACGTGACCGAGCTGGTGCGGGCCGAGACCGCGGACTGGATGGTGGAGTTCCGGACGGGGCCCGCGCCGCTGGGGATCCAGTCGTCCCTGGCCGGGGCGCCCCGGTCCGAGGGCGCGGCGCCCGGGCGGCTGCCTCTGCCGCCGGGAACCCGGCCGAACATGCCTCGGCAGCGGCCGCCAGAGCCTCGGTGAGAGCCGGTTGTTTTTCGCCCCCTCCGCGCCTACCCGTCCCGTGCCTGAGGGCTGCGCCCCCAGACCCCCCGCTATCGGCCTGAACGGGCCGCGCCCGCCGTGCCCGCCGCGCCCAGCGCCACCGCGCTCGCCGCCGTCGCGGTCAGGACCGATCTTCTGCTGGGGCGCATGTGTCCTCCCGGGGCTGACGCGAACCATTGGTACCGGACGGCTTCACCAATCGTCGTGTACGCGACAACCCGCGGGCAAGAGCCCCTCACCCGTCGCCGCAGATCTTCAGGCCCACCGGCGTCCCGCACGGCAGATGCCCGTGGGTGCGGATCACGTCCTGGCCGCTGCCGCGGCTGATGTAGGAGAGGAAACTGGAGGCGAGGGAGTCGGCGGGCGGCTGGCCGTAGGTATAGGCGTACTCGATCTCGCGGTACGGGTAGTCGCTGGTGCCGTGCTCCAGGTCCTCGACGGACGGGGTGTGGCCGTCGAGGTTCAGCTCGTGCAGGCCTTTGTAGCCGGTGGCGCTGTTGAGTTCGCTGTAGCCGATCGCGCCGGGGAGCCGGGCGACCGTGCTCAACACCTGGTCGGTGGAGTCGAGTTCGCAGCGCACGACCGGGGCCGTGGTGTCGTCCTTGTGGACGCAGTCCAGCGAGGAGTTCGCGATTTCCCCGCGGGCCAGGACCCGGCGCTGGAACACCTGCCGGGTACCGGAGTTGGCGTCCCGGCTGACGAGGAGGACGGGCCGGTCGGGGCCGCCGAGCTTCTTCCAGTTCGTGATCTCGCCGCGGTAGAGGCGGCGTACGTCGGTGAGCGAGAGGTTCTTCAGCGGGATGTCGTCGTTGACGACGAGCGCGAAGACCGAGACCGCGATCCGGTTCTCGCGCAGTCGCGGGAGGCCGCTGGTCTTGGGGCCGTCGGAGAGGGCGACGACGGGCGGGGAGCCGTTCTTGGACTTCGCTCCGGCGGCGTCGAGTTCCCGTACACCGGCCGTGCTGCCGTGCGGATCGACCGTGATGGTGGAGCCCGCGCAGTCCTCCTCGTACTTCTTGGCCAGTTCGCGCATCACGGGTTCGAAGGCGGTCGAGCCGGTGACCGTGAGCGTGCCCCGCTCGCAGCCGATCGGGGGCGGTGAGTCGTCCCGCAGGACGACGATCAGCGCGAGGGTGACGACGCACGCGGTCAGCAGCACGGTGATCAGCCGGGCGGCGCGGCTGAACAGCGGCGGCTGATCGTCCGGTGTCGTACTGCGGTTGGGGCTCACCTCGCCGTCCCGCAGCCCGCCGATCAGCCGTATCCCGCGGCCCACGTCGCCGCCCGACAGCAACACGAGCAGCTTGAAGTGCTCGCCCCGGTTGAGTGGGACGCGCGGGATGCGCAGGACGCCGTCCTCGTAGCTGAGGCCCGCGGCCGGGGTGAAGTGGTCCATGAGGTGGTCGGTGCCGGGGGGCTGGGTGACGGACACGCCCCGGATGGTGCGGTCGGTGAACACCGCGGTCAGGCCGTGCCGTTCACGGCTCGTGTAGTCGTCCCCGGCGATGCTCTGCGAGCCGTCGTTCTCGATCCGCAGCAGCACGAGGGTGGCGTCGGTCATGCCCGGCGTCTCGTCGAACAGCCCGAGCCGTACGTTCGCGCGCCCCGAGCGCACGTCGTCGCCGATCGGGTTGTCCATCTGGACCCGGTACCCGATCCGCTTGCGCCGCGGCACCCGGCGCTCGTACCAGACCATCACGGCGGACGCGGCGACACCGATCACGGCGGTCCCGACGGCCACCACGTTCTCTGCGCTCAGCCACTCCATTTCGAGCCACTCCCCCGAGCCGACGGTGCGGTCACCGTACGGCTCGGGGCGGGAACAGCCGGGATACGCCGGATGAACTTCAACACCCTTTCAAAACAAGGCAGTTGGTCGGTTCTCCCGTTGTCGCGTCAGCCGCTCTTCGTGTACGTCAGCGCCTCGCCCGAGTCCGTGTTCACGCGGCGCAGGCTGCCGTCCGAGAGGAGGGTGATCTCGGAGGCGGCGCCCGGGGAGCAGGAGGAGGCGGGTTCGCCGACGGTGACCTCGGAGGGGCCGATCTCCAGGGGGCCGCCGTCAGCCGGGGCCGCCGTCAGCGTGGCCTGGAAGACACAGTGGTACGTGCCACTGCCGGCCGGGCCGTCCGCGGTGAGCGAGAGCACCGTGTCGCCGACCTCGCCCTGCTGGATGACCAGTTGGCGGGTGTTGTGACCCGTCGCGTTGTCGATGCTCGTGTCCCAGGTGCCGAGGTACCCGTCCGGGATCGTGCCGCTCGCGGGGGACTGCGTGGTGGGCGACTCCGACGTCGGGGAGGACGGCTCCGACGTGCTCGGGCCCGGTGTCGTGGGCGCGCTGGAGCCCGGGGACGCCTTGGCGTCGCCGGTCTTGTCGCTCCCGCCGCCCTTCATCAGCGCGTACACCGATCCGCCCGCGCCGAGCGCGACGACCAGGGCCACCGCGATCAGGGCGACGGTGGAGCGGCCGCTTCTGCGGGAGGGCTCGGGGTGCGGGGCGAGCGGGCCGCCGCCCGGCCCGTACGGAGGTGCCGCGCAGCCCGGCCCGTACGGGGGCGTTGCGCTCCCCGTGCCGTACGGGGTCGTCGAACCGTGGGCGGGAGGCCCGCCCCAGCCGCTCTGCGGATAGCCGTACGCGGGGTGCGGGGCGCCCGGACCAGGGGGCTGGGGGTGCTGCTGGGGATAGCCGTAGGCCGGGTGCGGGGTGACGGGCGGGGTGGCCTGAGGGGCTGACGGAGGGGCTGCCTGGCCCGCGTCGGCACCCGTGCCCGCGATCGCCGTGGGGAGGTGGTCGAACGGGGCGGGTTGTCCCGGTGGGGGCTGGGTGGAGCCCTCCTCGGCGGGGGTGGGGGCGTGTTCCGGGGAGGCCTCGGGCGGGGCGGCGGGGCTGGGCACCGGGGCGGACGGCGGCTTGGAGAAGTCCGGAGGCAGGGGCGGGGGCGGAGTTGGGGCTGCGGCTGGGGCCGAGGGTGAGGCTGAGACCGGCGGAGGCGCGGACGGGGCGCTCGACGCGGGGGCCGTACCCGGCGCGAGAGCGGCACCCGACGGCACGGAGGCCCCATCCGGCGAGATGGGAGCCACACCCGGCGGCACAGGGGGTACACCTGGCGCCACGGGAGCCCCACCCGGCACCCCAGGCCCCGCCCCCGTCCCCTCATCCGGATTCTCCGTATCCAGCAACTGCACCGCATGCCGACCGAGTTGGGCCACCAGCGCGCTCGGCAGCCACGGGTCACGCGTCCGCCCGCCGGAGACGGTGTCCTCCGCGCCGGTGCGTTCCAGGATCTGGTCGAGGGTGGGCCGGGCGGCGGGGTTCTTGCGCAGACAGTCGCGTACGAGGTCGGCGAGGCCCTCCGGCACTCCCTCCAGGTCGGGTTCCTCCTGGGCGATGCGGAACATCATCGCGTGCACACCGCTGCCGGCCGCCCCGAAGGGAAGGGCGCCCGTGGCGGCGTACGAGAGGACCGAGCCCAGGCAGAAGATGTCGCACGCGGGTGTGACGCGGTCGCCGCGGACCTGCTCGGGGGCCATGAAACCGGGCGAGCCGACGAGCGCGCCGGTCCGGGTGAGGCCGCCTTCGGTGACGGTTTCCAGGGCGCGTGCGATCCCGAAGTCGATGACGCGGGGGCCGTCGATGGTGACGAGCACGTTCGAGGGCTTGAGGTCGCGGTGGATGAGGCCCGCGGCGTGGATGTCCTGAAGGGCGTGGGCGAGCCCGGCCGCGAGGATGCGGACGGACCGCTCGGGGAGCGCGCCGTGGTCGTGGCCGACGACGGTCTGCAGGCTGGGCCCGGCAACGTAACCGGTGGCCAGCCAAGGGATCTCGGCCTCTGTGTCGGCGTCGAGCACGGGCGCGGTCCAGTACCCGCCGACCCGTCGCGCGGCCTGCACCTCCTGGCGGAAGCGGGCCCGGAACTCCTCCTGTTCGGCGAGCTCCTGGCGGACCAGTTTGACCGCGACGGTACGTCCCCGGTCGGACCGGGCGAGATACACGTGCCCCATCCCGCCGGCACCGAGCCGCGCCAGCAGCCGATACGCCCCGATCCGCTGCGGATCCCCCGACCCCAGCTTCTCCATGGCCGCGCCCACCCTCCCCCGCACGTGTGCAACAGACCGAGGATAGTGCGGCCGTACGGGGAGGTGGATGAGGCGGTGTCTACGGTTCCGTAACAGCCCGCGCCGTTTCTGTGACGGCCGTCGTAGCGTCCGTCCCGGCGCCCGTCCCGGCGCCCGCCGCGAGGTCGTCGAGCACCGCGGAGAGCCGCTCCAGCACCCGTACGGTCTCGGCGAATCCGTCCTCACCGAGGGCCTCCGCCAGCCGGTCGGCGAGGGCCGCGTGGCCGGGACCGATCTTGGCGACGGCGGCGCGGCCGTCCTCGGTCGGGGAGAGCAGTTTGGCGCGGCGGTGGGCGGGGTTGGGGAGGTACTCCGCCAGGCCCTTCTCCACGAGCAGATCGGCGATGCGCTGCACACTCTGCCGGGTGATGCCCATGACTCGGGCGATCCCGGAGACGGGGAGAGGTTCGGGAAGTACCGCGCCGAGCACCTGCCACCAGGCGGCGGTCAGTCCGGCGGGCCGGGCCAGCTCATCGGCGACAGAAAGGAATTGGCCGTTCAGCCGGAAGACGCCGAGGGCGGTGCGGCTGAGCAGGTCCTGGCGCTCCCGGCTCACTGCCCCGCCTTCTCGAGTACGGCGTACGCCTCCGCGTCGGAGTCGTGGAACAGCCGGTACCAGGCGTCCAGCACCTCCCCCTCGTAGACACCGAGGAGCCGGAAGACCTCCCGCGCGAAGGCGACGGGTTCGGTCGGGCCCGCGGTGATCAGGTTCCCGTCGGTGACGGCGTCGGTGTCGACGTACCGCTCGCCGCCCTCGTACCCGGTGGCGGCGAGGTAGAAGGACACGGCGCTGGTGTGGGCACGGTCGTCGAGCAGGCCTTCGCGGGCGAGACCGGCGGTGGCCCCGCAGATGGCGGCCACGGGCACGCCCACGTCGAGGAATTCCCGCGCCTTGCGGGCGAATGGCGCGAGGTCGTCGCCCGTGTCCCAGAGGTCCGCGCCGGTGAGAATCAGCAGCGAGCTGTCGTCGGGGCGGACCTCGTCGAGGGCGAGGTCGGGCTGGATACGGACCCCGCCGATCGTCTTCACCGACTCCCTGGTGGGACCCACCGTCCGGATCTCGTGTCCGGCGCGGGCGAGATACGCGGTCGTGTGACCCGTCTCCCAATCGGCGAAGGTGTCGTAGACGGCGAGGTGCACCGGCTTGCGGTTCATGACGCTCACGGCGGTCATGGCGTTCATGGCTCCTCCTCGGGCAGGCCCAAGCATTATGTAAGCATGCTGTCAATTCGACAGCATGCTGTCAATTACCCTTGGAGGGCGGATCCCAGGCGACCAAGCCCGACAGACTGTCGCGGAAAGCCCCGGACCGCAGACAAGACGCCGATGTCGCGTCCACACCGTGGACATTTACGCTTCGGCGCATGACCCCTCAGCCCAACCCCCAGGTCGGCGCCGCCGTGAAGGCCGCGGACCGTGCGCACGTGTTCCACTCCTGGTCCGCGCAGGAGCTCATCGACCCGCTCGCCGTCGCCGGCGCGGAGGGGTCGTACTTCTGGGACTACGAAGGCAAGCGGTATCTGGACTTCACCAGTGGGCTCGTCTTCACCAACATCGGGTACCAGCACCCGAAGGTCGTCGCCGCGATCCAGGAGCAGGCCGCAACCCTGTCCACGTTCGCGCCCGCCTTCGCCGTCGAGGCGCGTTCGGAGGCCGCGCGGCTGATCGCCGAGCGGACCCCGGGCGACCTGGACAAGATCTTCTTCACCAACGGTGGCGCCGAGGCCGTCGAGAACGCGACGCGCATGGCCAAGCTGCACACCGGCCGTCCGAAGGTGCTCTCCGCATACCGCTCGTACCACGGTGCCACTTCCGCCGCGATCAACCTCACCGGTGACCCGCGGCGCTGGCCGAACGACAGCGGCGCGGCCGGTGTCGTCCACTTCTGGGCGCCGTTCCTCTACCGCTCGCCCTTCCACTCCGAGAGCGAGCAGCAGGAGTCCGAGCGGGCGCTTCAGCACCTCGAGGACACCATCGCCTTCGAGGGGCCGGGCACGATCGCGGCCGTCATCCTGGAGACCATCCCGGGCACGGCGGGCATCATGACGCCGCCGCCGGGCTACCTCGCGGGCGTGCGGGAGATCTGCGACCGGTACGGGATCGTCTTCATCCTGGACGAGGTCATGGCGGGCTTCGGCCGTACGGGCAAGTGGTTCGCCGCCGATCACTACGACGTGACGCCCGACCTGATGACCTTCGCCAAGGGCGTGAACTCCGGGTACGTGCCGCTGGGCGGTGTCGCGATCTCGGGCGCCATCGCGGAGACCTTCGCCCGTCGGCCCTACCCCGGCGGGCTCACCTACTCCGGGCATCCGCTGGCCTGTGCCGCCGCCGTCGCCACGATCAACGTGATGGAGGAGGAGGGCATCGTCGACCAGGCCGCCCTCATCGGCGAGACCGTCCTCGGGCCCGGGCTGCGGGACCTCGCCGAGCGCCACCCCAGTGTGGGTGAGGTGCGCGGTACGGGTGTCTTCTGGGCCCTGGAGCTGGTGAAGGACCGGGAGACGCGGGAGCCGCTGGTTCCCTACAACGCCGCCGGTGAGGCCAACGCGCCCATGGCCGCGTTCGGGGCCGCCGCCAAGGCGCGTGGCCTGTGGCCCTTCATCAACATGAACCGCACCCATGTCGTGCCGCCGTGCAACATCACTGAGGCCGAGGCCAAGGAGGGGCTGGCGGCGCTGGACGAGGCGCTGTCGGTGGCGGACGAGCACACGTTGTGACCGCGTAGGGAGTTTTTCGCCCCCTCCGCCCCTACCCGTCCCGTACCTGGGGGCTGCGCCCCAGACCCCCCTTCGGCCTGAACGGCCTCGTCCTCAAACGCCGGACGGGCTAAGAATCAGCCCCTCCGGCGTTTGAGGAGCGGGGTCTGGGGCGGAGCCCCACGGACGGGAAGGGAAGGGGCGGCGGGGGCGGGGGCGAAAAAGCCTCTCCGTAACCGCACCGCGTATGGTGGCCTGCTCGAAGAGATATGCGAGTAGACCACTACGTACCCGTACGCGGAAGGGAAACGAGACACCATGCCCGGCACCGGCGGCAATGGCGCCGTAACCCGCAGCACCCTGCGCCAGCAGATCGCGGACGCGCTCCGCGACGAGGTGCTGGCAGGCCGTCTCCAGCCGGGCCAGGAGTTCACGGTGAAGGAGATCGCCGATCAGTACGGCGTCTCCGCGACCCCCGTCCGGGAAGCCCTCGTCGACCTGTCGGCGCAGGGCCTGCTGGAGGCGGACCAGCACCGCGGCTTCCGCGTGCACGAGTACTCACTGGCCGACTACCGCGGCATGATCGAGGCCCGCACCCTCGTCACGGACGGGATATTCCGCAGTCTCACCGAGGGCGCCATGAAGCGGGCCGATGACAACCCGCGCGCGAGCGCCGCCCTCGCGGGCGTCCGCCGCCGCGGCGAGGAGGCCCAGCGCGCGGCCACCGCCGGCGACCTGAACATCCTCATCGGCTACGACCTCCGCTTCTGGCGCGAGCTGAGCGGCCTCTTCGGCAACCCCTACCTCGCCGACTTCCTGCACCGGCTGCGCGTCCAGACCTGGGTCTGCACGGTCCAGCACCTGCGCCAGGTGGCCGACCTGAAGGGCCACCTGTGGTCCGGCCACACAGAGCTCGTGGACGCGCTGGCCCGCCGTGACGCGGTCGCGGCGCACGCCATCGTCACGGCGTACAACGAGCACTCGCTCGCGCTCATCGAGCGCCTGGCCGCAGAGTGAACCTCGCAGCAGGACCGAGCGGAATCATCAGCCCGTCCGGCGGCGGAATCGGCAGCACGTGCGGCGGCGGAATCTTCAGCCCGTGACACGGCAGAATCTTCAGCCCGTCCGGCGTTTGAGGACGAGCCCTTCGGGCGATCGGGGGTTTGGGGGCGGAGCTCCCGAGCACGGCCACCCCGACCTCGGGTCACCAGGAACCCGAGTTGTGCACCAGGACTTCCCAAGACCGCCGCGCGCACTACGCTGCCCTGACCACCGTGCACCCCAAGGAGCTAGAGGAGCCGTCTGTTGGCCTGTGACCTGTGGCTGGTCCCGCTCGTCGACGTGTTGTGCCACACCCCCGACAACCCCTTCGCCGAGGAACTCGCGCTCTACGACAAGGTGCTGGGCGAGGCCGGACTCCCGCCGGTGCCGGTGTACGCGTACATGCCGGGGCTGTCCGGCGATGTGGCCCCGGTCGCGGGGTTCGACTACGACGCACTGCACTTCCTGCGCCGGGCGTATCTGCTCCAGATGTGCGGGCTCGCGGTGACTCCGGTGGACGAACTGGGCGGCGACTACGAGCAGTTGCTGGAGATGTTCGAGACGAACGCCCAGCAGTCGCACCTCGTCTGGCACTACGACCACGCGGGCGCGTACGTCCCGGTCGACTTCCCGCACCCGCTCGCCAACGACGAACTCCTCGCCGGGGGCGGCCCCCTGGGCTCCTCCCACACCCTGCTGCGCGAACTCGAATTCGTCGCCCCGTCGATCGGCATCGACCCGGCGAACCCTCCGGCCGCCCCGGAGCCCCCCATGGCCCCCACGGAGTTGGAGGAGCCCGCGGCGCCCGCCCCCTACGACTCCAGTCCCTTCGCCCGCGAACGGCACGTCTGGCTGGGCCTGCACGCGGCGGCGACACGGAGCCTCGCCCAAGGGTCGATGATCATCTTCAGCTAGGGCGACTGTCCGCCCGCGCGAGACCGACGGCCGGGCAGCGGCGACACCAAAGCCGCCGCCCGGCCGAGGCGACCGGACGGGCACCGTGCCATCGGGTGGCTCGCGGCGAGATATCGTCACCCACTGCGCCCGGCGCGAGGCGGCCCTCGTCAGGGGTGGGCAGCCCCTTGCGCCGTCCGGCGGCGGCCAGGCAGAGCGCGGGTGTGGTCGGATGGCTGCCGGACCAGGTCCACCCAGGCGATCGGCCCGCACGGCCGGAGCCGTACGGGCCGAAGCCGGCAAGGGCAGCGGTCAATGGACGTGCTCGCCTGCGGTCCAGCAGGCGGTCCCGCTAGAACACCGCCGTCCCGTCCTGCGTCAGCTTCCAGTTCGTGACCGCGAAGTCCGCCGGGTCCAGCGAGCCCTTCTCCGTCACGTAGTCGATCATCAGCTGGCGGATCTCGTTGGTGGAGCTGTAGGCGATGTCGGCGGAGGCGATGTGCGGGTAGCCGCTGCCGCCGTTGGCGCGGTAGTTGTTGACGGCTACGACGAAGACCTGGTCGTCCGCCACCGCCGTGCCGTTGTAGGTGAGGTTCTTGATGCGGGAGCCCTCGGCCTGGGCGATGTCGATGTCGTACGAGACGCCGGCGGCGGTGTCGTACATGTAGTCCCAGAAGTTGTTGGCGTTGGTGAGGGTGGCGGTGTCCACCTCCGTGCCGGAGGCGACCTGGTGGTAGTACTTCGCCGCGTACTCCAGGTAGTCCTTGAGCTGGGCGCCGGTGAGCTTCTTGCCGTACAGGGTGTTGTCGTAGATGTAGAGGCCCG
Organism: Streptomyces sp. NPDC029292; assembly: GCF_055569295.1. Lineage (NCBI taxonomy): Bacteria > Bacillati > Actinomycetota > Actinomycetes > Kitasatosporales > Streptomycetaceae > Streptomyces > Streptomyces sp. NPDC029292. Next base: position 46,293 of record NZ_JBVHXR010000011.1, on the reverse strand, counting down.
CGACATCTCGGATGGTCACGTCGCCCTGGGGGATGTCGGCGGTGCGGCTGAAGGGTGCCGCGACCGAGATCAGCGGGAGTGCGGCGTCCGCCGTGGACAGGCCGGTGGCCACCGTCGCCATCTGGACCTGGTGGATGAAGTCCATCACCGGGACGTCCTTCCAGCACGCCTCGGCCGCCGACAGGTCCGCCGTACAGGTGCCGACGGCCGTGTTGACGTACTTCACCACCAGGTCGTGGTCGGCCTTGAGGAGCTCGGTGATCTCCTCGTCCTCCGCGACCGTGTTGCTGTTGAGGGTCTGCGCCTTGGTGCTGGTGACCTTCCACTGGCCGCGGACGAGTTCGAGCTCGAAGTCGAAGACGGTCAGGCGCATGCCCCAGCAGTACGGCTCCGACAACACCACGTCCTTGCCCGTCTCGGTGTTCGTCACCGTGTACGACGAGACCTCGGTGTGCGTGTGGCCGACCAGGATCGCGTCGATGCCGGGGACCTGCTCGGCGACGAGGTTCGACGCGTTCTCGACGTACGGGAGCTCGGTGCCGTACGACGAACTGCCGTCCAGGCCCGAGTGGTCGGTGAGGAAGACGACGTCACAGCCGAGCGCGCGCATGCGGGGCACGTACTTCTTCGCCTGCTCGACCAGGCCGGTGAAGGCCATCTTGCCAGACACGTTGTCCTTGTCCCACAAGGCGATTCCGGGGTTCGTGAGCCCGAGGATGCCGACCTTGATGTCGGGGGCGCCGGGGACGCGGATGCACTTCACGGTGTACGGCTGGAAGGCGGGGCGGAGGGTCTTCGCGTCGAGCGCGTTGGCGCCGAGCAGCGGGAAGTGGCACTGCTTCTCGAACTTGCGGAGCGTCTCGATGCCGTAGTTGAACTCGTGGTTGCCGAGCGCGGCGGCGTCGTACCGCATGGCGTTCATGGCGACCGCCATGGGGTGCTTGGGGCCCTTCTTCCCGTCCGTGCCGAGGATCGGGTCGACGCGCGCGTAGTAGTACGCCAGCGAGGTGCCCTGGATGATGTCGCCCGCGTCGACGAGCAGCACGTGGTCCTCGCCCTTGGCGGCGCGCTGCTGCTTGATGAGGGTGGCGACGCGCGCGACGCCGACGGAGTTGCCCTTGCTGTCCTTGTAGGCCGCGTCCGTGTAGTAGTCCCAGTCGAAGACGTGGCTGTGCAGGTCGGTGGTGCCGAGGATGGAGAACGTCCAGGTACGGGGGGCCTTTTCGGGGTGCCGGTCGGCGGCCTGGGCGGGGGTCGCGGCGGCCGTCCCCGCGACGGCCACGGCCGCGCCGGTGACGGCCGACTTCTTCACGAACTCCCGGCGGTTCAGGGGATTGACGGGCATACGGGACTCTCCTGGGACTGGGGTGGCGCGGGCAGGGGAACGAGCCGTGCGGGGACTACACGCGTAGATCGTGGTCGCGGACGTACCCCTTCCGAAACCAGGAACACCCCATCTCCCGGTCAATTAAAGGTCAGTTCGCGCCGTCCCCGACGTGCCGGCCCCGCTCCCGGGCCCGCTCCCGGGCCCCGGCCGCACTGACGCCGGGCTCAGCTGGACTCGCGCACCACCAGTCGGCACGGAACCGTGTGCACGCCCGGCACCGGTTCGTCGGAGTCGATCGCCTCCAGCAGTCGCAGCGCCGCGATCCGGCCGATCTCGGTGAGGTCCATGTCGATCGTGGTGAGCGGCGGGCGGCAGGCCAGCGCCATGGTGTCCCAGTTGTCGTAGCCGACGACCGCGATGTCGCCGGGGACGTCCACGCCCCGCTCGCGGAGCGCGTCCGCCACGCCCCGGGCTATCTGGTCGTTGCCGCAGAAGAAGGCCTCCGTGTCCGGTGCCGTGCGCAGGACCGCGTCGGCTGCCCGGCGGCCCCACGCCTCGCTCCACTCGCCGAAGTGAACCCGGCCGGTGGCCAGTTGGAGCGAGGAGCGCCCCAGGTGCTCGACGGCGTGGCGGGCGCGGTCGCGGGCGGCGGCGTGGTGTTCCGGGCCCGTGACGTGCGCGATCCGGGTCCGGCCCGCGGCCAGCAGGTGTTCCACGGCGAGCTGCGCGCCGCCCCGGTCGTCGGAGACGACGGAGGTGTCGGCGGGGTCGGTGGACGGGGAGAGCGCGTAGACGATGGGGATCGGGTCGACGCCGGTCAGCGGTGGGCGGGGATCCGTCCTGCGGCCGGTGACGATGATGCCGTCCACCCGGCGATCCATGAGGTTGCGCAGATGGTGCTGCTCCCGGATCGCGTCGCCCCGGGTGTCGCACAGCAGCACGGAGATCTTCCCGGCGCCGAGCGCGTCCTCGGCGCCGAGCAGCACGGGGGTGCTGAAGCGGCCGATGCCGTCCGTCGTCATCAGCCCCACCGTCCAACTGCGGCCCGTGTGCAGGCTCTGCGCGTGCTGGTTGGGCCGGAATCCGAGCGCCGCCACGGCGTCGAGAACCCGCTGCCTGGTTTCGGGCCGCATCCGCCCGCCGCCGTTCAGCGCCTTCGATGCCGTGCCCACGCTGACGCCCGCGAGGGCGGCGACGTCGGAGAGCTTGGCCCGGCCGGCGGAAGGTGAGTGCGGAGCAGAGGTCACGGGCAATCCTTTTCCTTCGCGTCTGCTGCGACATCGTCGTCGACAACGGACGACAGTAGCGGCCTCATCGTGCCAGTCACCAGAACCGCGTGCCAGATCCTGAGCAAGCAGAAAAATATCTGTCACGAGCCTTGACCCGATTCCGCCAACTCCCCTCTACTTTCCGGCAGGAAAACGGTTGCCCAAACGCGTTTCCGACGAGAACCGGAGAACCATGCCCCGCACACGCCCCGCCCAGCCCGTCACAGGCCCGGTCCGCCTCGGCCCGGACGCCCGCGCCGCGCTGCGCCCCGCCCCCGCCTCGATCACCGAAGGCTTCTGGCGCACCCGGCGCGAGGTCAACGCGCGCACCTCCATCCCCCAGGGCCCGGAGCTGCTGGAGTCGGCGGGCAACCTGCACAACCTGCGGCTGGCGGCCGGCACGGCCGAGGGCGAATTCCAGGGCGCGTACCCGTTCGTCGACACCGACGTCTACAAGTGGCTGGAGGCCGCGGCCTGGCAGCTGGGCCAGGAGTCCTCCGCCGACGGTGACCTGGGCGCCGAGGTCGAGCGGATCACCGCCCTGGTCGTCGCCGCCCAGCAGCCCGACGGCTACCTCAACACCTGGTTCCAGCTCCTCAAGAACGGCGAGCGCTACCAAGACCTGCGCTGGGGCCACGAGTTGTACTGCGCGGGCCACCTGATCCAGGCGGCCGTGGCCCACCACCGGACCACCGGCCGCCCCGAACTCCTCGACGTGGCCCGCCGTTTCGCCGACCACGTCGACTCGACGTTCGGCCCTCCCGGCAGCGGCAAGCAGATCGACGGCATCGACGGCCACCCCGAGGTCGAGACCGCCCTGGTGGAGCTGTACCGGGAGACCGGCGAGCGCCGCTACCTCGACCTCGCCGGCTACTTCGTCGACCGCCACGGCCACGGCCTGCTCGGCGGCGAGGCCTACTGCCAGGACCGCGTCCCACTGCGCGAGGCGACCGACGTCGAAGGGCACGCCGTACGACAGCTCTACCTCCTGGCCGCCGCCGCGGACCTGGCCACCGAAACCGGGGACCTCGAACTGCGCACCGCCGCCGAGCGGTTGTGGCAGGCCATGGTCGCCACCAAGACCCACCTCACCGGCGGGCTCGGCGCCCACCACGACGAGGAGGACTTCGGCGACCCCTACGAACTCCCCAACGAACGTGCCTACTGCGAGACCTGCGCCGCCATCGCCTCGATCCAGTGGAGCTGGCGCATGGCCCTGCTGACCGGTGAGGCCCGCTACAGCGACCTCATCGAGCGAACCCTCTACAACGGCTTCCTCGCGGGCGTCTCCCTGGACGGCGAGAGCTGGCTGTACGTCAACCCACTCCAGGTCCGCGACGGCCACACCGACCCCGGCGGCGACCAGTCGGCCCGCCGCACCCGCTGGTTCCGCTGCGCCTGCTGCCCGCCGAACGTCATGCGGCTGCTGGCCACTCTGGAGCACTACCTCTCCTCCACCGACGACGACGGCCTCCAGATCCACCAGTACGTCACCGGCCGCTACACCGGCGACCTGAACGGCACCCCGCTCTCCGTCCGCGCCGAGACCGACTACCCCTGGCACGGCTCCATCGCCCTGACCGTCGAGGAGACCCCGACGGACCGCCCCTGGACGCTCTCTCTCCGCATCCCGCAGTGGTGCAACGAGTACCGAGTCCGCTGCGGCAACGAGACGTACGACGCACCCGTCACCGACGGCTGGCTCCGCCTGGAACGCACCTGGACCCCCGGCGACGAGCTGCTCCTGGAACTCGTCCTCGACCCCCGCCTCACCACGGCCGACCCGCGCGTGGACGCCGTACGCGGCTGCGTGGCCATCGAACGCGGCCCCCTCGTGTACTGCCTGGAACAGGCGGACCACCCCGGCGGCGGCCTGGACGACATCGTCATCGACACCACACACCCGCTCGCCGTGAAGCACCGCCCGGACCTGCTGGGCGGAGTCACCACGGTCGTGACCGCCGGAAGCCGACGCCGCATCCCCGAGACGGGCTGGTGGCCGTACACCCCCGCCTCCGACGCCGCCCCCGACGACGGCGCCCCCGTCGAACTGACCGCGATCCCCTACTACGCCTGGGCCAACCGCGAGGACGGCAGCATGCGCGTCTGGCTGCCCACCTCCTAGGCCCGCCCCCTCCGCTTCTCGCCCCGCCCACGACAACGAGGTCACTCCGTGAGAAACACCCGCCGCACCCTGGTCGCCGCCATAGCCACCGCCTGCGCACTCGCCTCCGTCACCGCGTGCGGCGGCGGCTCCGGCTCCTCCTCGTCCGGCAACTCCGGGACGTACACCTTCTGGGACCCGTACCCGCAGTTCGACGCCTCCTCCGACTGGGGCAAGCGCATCGCGAAGTGCGGTACCGACGCCGGAGTCAAGGTCAAGCGCACCGCGTACGACACCACGGACCTGGGCAACAAGGCGCTGCTGGCCGCCCAGCAGGGCAACGCACCCGACGTGATGCTGGTGGACAACCCGGTCGTCTCGACCCTCGTGGAGGCCGGAATCCTCAACAAGACGAGCGACCTCGACCTGGACACCTCCTCGATCCAGAAGAACATCATCGGCGCGGGCACCCTCGACGGCTCCGCCTACGGCGTACCGATCGGCGCCAACACCCTCGCCCTCTACTACAACAAGAAGGTCCTGTCGGCCGCGGGCGTCGACCCCGCCTCCATCAAGGACTGGACGTCGCTGACAGCGGCCTTGAAGAAGGTCAAGGCAGCCGGCAAGAAGGGCATCACCTTCTCCGCGATCAACACGGAGGAAGGCAGCTTCCAGTTCCTGCCGTGGTTCTGGGGCGCCGGCGGTGACCTGACCAAGCTGAACTCGGCCAAGGGCGTGGCCGCGCTGTCGCTGTGGAAGCAGTGGGTCGACGCGGGCTACGCGCCCAAGGACGTCATCAACAACACCCAGACCACCAGCTGGCAGGAGTTCGCCACCGGGGACTACGCGTTCGGCGAGAACGGCACCTGGCAGCTGGCCAACGCGGAGAAGGCCGGTTTCCCGTACGGCGTCGTCAACATCCCCGCGCAGAACGGCGGTTCGGCACCGGTCCCCACCGGCGGCGAGTTCGTCACCGTGCCCATCCAGAAGGACACCTCCCGCTACGACGTCAGCAAGAAGATCGTCACCTGCCTGACCAGCTCCGAGAACCTCCTGGCAAGCGACACCACGCTGACGTACGTCGCCGCCACCGCCTCCGTCCAGACCCAGCAGGTCAAGGCGAACCCGAAGCTCAAGCCGTGGGTGGAGGCGGTCGCCGCGGCCCGGGGCCGCACCAGCAACGGCCTCGGCACCAAGTACCCCACCATCTCCCAGCCCCTCTGGACCGCCGTACAGGCAGCCCTGTCCGGCGCCAAGGGTCCCCAGTCCGCCCTGGACACGGCCCAGACGACCGCGTCGAAGGGCTGACGGTTCTCGCCCCCTCCGCCCCTGCCCGTCCCGTACCTGGGGCTCCGCCCCAGACCCCGCCAGGGGGCGCTGCCCCCTGGACCCCCGCTCCTCAAACGCCGGAGGGGCTGAATGGGCGAACCACCCACACCCAGGAGCTCGCATGACCACCGCCCGAGTCGACCGGCGGTCCCCGGCCGCATCCCGGGTGACCCGGCACGACGCGCAGTCGCTGCGGCGCCGCACACGCCGCAGGAGCCGCCTCACCGCGCTCGCCTTCCTCACCCCGCTCATCGCCTACCTCGCCGCCTTCTACGCCTACCCGCTCTACCGCAACCTCGACCTGAGCCTGCGCGACTACACCGTCAGGTCCTTCGTCGAGGGCGACGCGCCCTTCTCCGGGTGGGACAACTTCTCCAAGGTCCTGGACGACCCGACCTTCGCCCCGGCCCTGCGCCACACGATGGTCTTCACCTTCGTGTCGATCACCATCCAGTACGCGGCCGGCCTCGCCCTCGCCGTCTTCTTCAACCGCCACTTCCGCCTGGCTCCCACCCTCAGGGCCCTGTTCCTGATCCCGTGGCTGCTGCCGCTGATCGTGTCGGCCTCGACCTGGTCCTGGATGTTCAACAGCGAGTCCGGCGTGATCAACTACGCCTTGCACCTCGTCGGCGCGGACCCGGTCGGCTGGCTCACCTCACCGCACTGGGCGCTGACGTCGGTCATCATCGCCAACATCTGGATCGGCATCCCGTTCAACCTGGTCATCCTCTACAGCGGCCTGCAGAACATCCCCGCGGAGCTGTACGAGGCAGCGGCCCTGGACGGCGCGAGCGCCTGGCAGCAGTTCCGGCGCATCACCTTTCCACTGCTGCGCCCGGTGTCGGCGATCACGCTCCTGCTCGGCCTCGTCTACACCCTCAAGGTCTTCGACCTGATCTGGATCATGACCAAGGGCGGCCCGGGCGACTCCTCGTCCACCCTGGCGACCTGGTCCTACCAGCTCGGATTCGGCACGCTGCTGCCCAAGTTCGGCCCGGGAGCAGCGGTCGGCAACATCCTCATCCTCATCGCGCTCGTCTTCGGGCTGCTGTACATCCGCGTCCAGAGGAGGCAGGAAGCGTGAAGACTCGTACGCGCGGCCGCCGTTACACGGTCATCGGCATCCTCCTCACCGCGCTGATGCTGTTCCCGGTGTACTGGATGCTGAACGTGTCCCTCACTCCGCAACAGGACATGCGTAAGTCCCCACCCGACCTGCTGCCCCTGCACCCGACGTTCGAGGGCTACCGAGCCGTCCTGAACGACCAGTTGCCGTATCTCGGCACGAGCCTGCTCATAGGCCTCGGCACAGTGGCCCTCACCCTGGTCCTCGCCGCCCCCGCGGGCTACTCACTGGCCAAGCTGCGCCCCCGAGGCGCAGGAGCCCTCGGCCTCCTCCTGCTGATCGCCCAGATGATCCCCGGCATCGTCATGGCGATGGGCTTCTACGGAATCTTCCTCGACCTCGGCCTGCTGAACTCCTGGTGGGGGCTGATCATCGCGGACTCCACCATCGCGGTGCCCTTCGGCGTCATGATCTTCATGGCGTTCATGTCGGGCATCCCCGGCGAACTCACCGCCGCGGCCCGCATCGACGGCGCCGGCACCTTCCGCACCTTCTGGTCCGTCGTCCTCCCGGTGAGCCGCAACGCCATCGTCACCGTCTCGCTCTTCAGCTTCCTGTGGGCCTGGTCCGACTTCGTCTTCGCCAACACCCTCGACGGCGGCGGCGACATGCGCCCGATCACCCTCGGCATCTACCACTACATCGGCAACAACAACCAGGAATGGAACGCGATCATGGCCACCGCCGTCGTCGCGTCCGTACCCGCCGCCGCCCTCCTCGTCCTCGCACAGCGCTATGTGGCCGCGGGCGTGACCGCGGGCGCGGTGAAGGACTGACAGCACCTCATTTCCCGCACCTCCCCACCCCCATCCGTGAGGAGAAACCCTTCCATGAGCCGCACGAGCCGCACGACAGCCCCCGACCACCACAGACGCCGGCGCGTCCACCGCACCGCCGTCCTCGGGACGGCCGCCCTGGTCGCCACCGCCGTCCTCGGCACCGCGACCCCCTCCCAGGCCGCCCCCACCTCCGCCACGACCCTGGTCGTCAACGCCGACCAGACCCTCCGCTCCGTCACCCACGTGGCGACGGGCAGCCTGTACGGCCTGGCCGACGCGAGCACTCCCGCCGACAGCCTGGTCACCGCCCTGAAGCCGAACACGTTCGTGCAGATGGCCCCTGGCGGTTCGCAGCTGCCCAACGGCGAACCCGCGCCCGCGGGCGACGCGCTGGTCGTGGCGTCCAAGGCCGCCCGGGCCGGCGCCAAGGTCGTCGTCCGCATGCCGGACTGGTACCCGAACTTCCCTTACAAGTGGGTTAGTTGGAGCGACTGGCTGTCCGCCGTCGACACCCAGATCGCCTCGGTCAAGTCCTCGTCCGCCACCAACATCGCCGCCTACGAGCTGTGGAACGAGCCCGACTGGACCTGGGACACCACCAACGCCGGTGCCTTCGACGCGGGTTGGACACGCACGTACAAGGAAGTCCGCGCCAAGGACTCCACCACGCCCATCCAGGGCCCGAGTTACTCGGCGTGGAACCAGAGCTGGATGACCCAGTTCCTCACCGACGCCAAGGCCTCCGGCACCGTCCCCGACATCATCGCCTGGCACGAACTCCAGGGCTCCCAGGACATCGCCGCCCATGTCGCCGCGTACCGCTCCCTGGAGACGAGCCTCGGCGTCAGCCCGCGCCCGATCTCCATCGAGGAGTACGCCACACCCACCGAGATAGGGGTGCCCGGCTCCCTCATCGGCTACGTCGCCAAGTTCGAGCGGGCGGGCGTCCACGACGCGGAACTCGCCTTCTGGAACCACTACGGCACCCTCGGTGACACCCTCACCGACACCGGCGGGTCGCCCAACGGCTCGTACTGGCTCTACAAGTGGTACGGCGACATGTCGGGCACCATGCTCACCACCACGCCCCCGGCCCAGACCGGCATCGACGGAGCCGCGTCCCGCACCGGCGACGGCAAGCAGATCAGCGTCATCTTCGGCGGCGGCACCGGCTCGACGGCCGTCACCGTCAAGGGCCTCGGCTCCCTGTCGGCGTTCGGCGGCACGGTGCACGCCAAGCTGGAGTACACGCCGTCGAAGGGCCGCACCACGGCGGTGTCGACCCCGTACACGATCTCCGAGGCCGACTACACGGTGACCAACGGCTCCATCACCGTGCCGGTGGCGATGAACGCCTCCGACGGCTACCACCTGGTGATCACCCCCAGCGGCACGTCCACGTCACTCGCCGGGACCCACCAGATCACCAACAAGAACAGCGCCCTCGCCCTTGACACCCAGAGCGCGGGCACCGCCCAGGGCACCTCGGTCGTGCAGGCGACCACCGGCACCGGCACCACCCAGTCCTGGACCCTGACCCCCGCGGGGTCGGGCCTCTACAAGATCACGAACAAGGCGAGCGGCCTGCTCCTCGGCATCAAGGACGCGGGCACCACCGACGGCGGCACCGCGTTGATCTGGGGTGACAACGGAACGGCCGACCACCTCTGGCAGCTCATCCCCACCGACGGCGGCTATTACAAGATCGCCAACTACAACAGCGGCCTGCTGCTCGGCGTGAACAACATGAGCACCTCATCCGGCGCCCAGGTCCTCCAGTGGGACGACAACGGCACCGCCGACCACCTGTGGAAGCTGACCTCGCGCTGAGGCCGGATCCCCAGGTACGAGTACGCCCCCGGATGTCGGCCGGGGGCGCACTCGTATGAGCAACCGCTCTAGATGAACGAGTTGATCTCGATCGTCTCGTCGCGGCCGGGGCCGACGCCGATCGCGGAGATCGGCGCGCCCGACATGTCCTCGAGGGCCTTGACGTACGCCTGGGCGTTCTTCGGGAGGTCCGCGAAGGTCTTGGCCTTGGTGATGTCCTCGGACCAGCCGGGGAGGGTCTCGTAGACCGGCTTCGCGTGGTGGAAGTCGCTCTGGGAGTACGGGAGCTCCTCGACGCGCTTGCCGTCGATCTCGTACGCCACGCAGACCGGGATCTCCTCCCAGCCGGTCAGGACGTCCAGCTTGGTGAGGAAGAAGTCCGTCAGACCGTTCACGCGGGTCGCGTAGCGGGCGATGACGGCGTCGAACCAGCCGCAGCGGCGGTCACGGCCCGTCGTCACACCCCGCTCGCCGCCGATGCGGCGCAGCGCCTCGCCGTCCGCGTCGAAGAGTTCGGTCGGGAACGGGCCCGAGCCGACGCGGGTCGTGTACGCCTTGAGGATGCCGATGACCCGGCTGATCTTCGTCGGGCCGACGCCCGCGCCCGTGCAGGCGCCGCCCGCGGTCGGGTTCGACGACGTCACGAACGGATACGTGCCGTGGTCGATGTCGAGGAGCGTGCCCTGGCCGCCCTCGAAGAGCACGACCTTGTCCTCCTCCAGCGCCTGGTTGAGGAGCAGGACCGTGTCCGCGACGTACGGCTTCAGCCGGTCCGCGTAACCCAGCAGCTCCTCGACGACCTGGCCCGCCTCGATGGCGCGGCGGTTGTAGAGCTTGGTGAGCAGCTGGTTCTTGACCTCGAGGGCCGCTTCGACCTTCTGCGTCAGGATCGACTCGTCGTACAGGTCCTGGATGCGGATGCCGACGCGGTTGATCTTGTCCGCGTAGGTCGGGCCGATACCGCGTCCGGTGGTCCCGATCTTCCGCTTCCCGAGGAAGCGTTCCGTCACCTTGTCCACCGTCACGTTGTACGGCGTGATGACATGCGCGTTTCCGCTGATCAGGAGCTTGGACGTGTCGACGCCTCGCTCGTTCAGTCCGTTCAGCTCGGAGAACAGGACCGACGGGTCGATGACGACACCGTTGCCGATGACCGGAGTGCACTCCGGTGTGAGGATCCCGGAAGGGAGGAGGTGGAGGGCGTACTTCTGATCGCCCACGACTACCGTGTGGCCGGCGTTGTTGCCGCCCTGGTAGCGCACCACATAATCCACCGAGCCACCGAGAAGGTCGGTGGCCTTTCCCTTGCCTTCGTCACCCCACTGAGCACCGAGCAGCACAAGTGCGGGCACGCGCGTACACCCCTTCCGGGCGGGGCATGTCCAAGGTCGGGGACGTACGCGGCTGGATTTTGGTTACGGCTGCGTACGCCGGCGACCTCCTTTGGCCGCGACCGTCGGACCGGATGCCCCGGAATAGACGAAGCCCCTGGCGCAATAGCGCAAGGGGCTCTTGCACAAAGATGCTACCCGAGGAAGCGAGGCATGACCGAGGTGGCGACTTCCGACCAGCTCCTGGTGGTCATCGACCCGGTCGCCCGTCACAGTGACGGTGAGTCGGTACGGATCGCAAAAGACGTGCTCAGCGCGGGTGCGGCGACGAAAGTGTGCCTTCCTGAGGGGCCCGAGGAATTCGCTCGGGCGCTGGCCCGACGGGGTGGGCGGCGGCCGGTGGTCGTGGGGGACGACCGCGCCCTGCTGCGCGCCGTGTCCCTGCTCCACCGGCAGCGGGAGCTTGCCGCGTGTGCGCTGTCGCTGGTGCCGGTGGGGGGTGTGCTCTCGCTGGCCCGCTCCCTGGGGGTGCCCATAGGGGCCGTGGCGGCGGCTCGGGCCGTGCTCGACGGGGCCGAGCGGCGGCTCGACCTGCTGGTGGACGACAGTGACGGCGTGGTGCTCGGCACGCTGCGGATACCGTCGGCGGTGTCTCCGGTCGCCGTGCCCTCGGAGGCGCCCGCGCGCCCCTGGCTGCGCACCTGCCAGTCCCTCGTCCGCACCCTGGCCGCCCGGCCCCCTCGGCCGGCCTCCGTGCCCGGATCGGGGGCCTCGCGGCTTCGGGTCGAGGTGGACGGGGTCACGGTGGTGGATCTGGACCAGCCTGTGGAGGCGCTGTCGGTGACGCCGGGGGTGGGCGGGGGCGCGGTGGTGGAGGTGCGGCTGGTGTCCATGGGCGCGGAGATGTCGCCCCTGCGGGTTGTGGGGTGGCGGGTCACTGTCTCCGGGGCCGATTTCCGGTATCGGGCGGATGCGGTGGTGGGCGGGCCTGTGCGGACTCGGACGTGGGTGGTGCGGGAGGGGGCGTGGGGGCTGATGTTGCCGACGGTGGGGTGAGCGTGGGGGGGTGTTTTCGCCCCCGCCGCCCCTACCCGTCCCATCCTGGGGCTCCGCCCCAGACCCCGCTCCTCAAACGCCGGAGGGGCTGATTCTTAGCCCGTCCGGCGTCAACCCCACCCCAGCCCACCCTCACGCGCTCACATCCCGCCGTCGCAGTCCCCCCAGCCCCACCCCGGTGAGCAGCATGATGAGGGCCGCGCCGCCGAAGGCGATGGCGAGATGGCCGGAGGCCCAGCGCAGGCGGCCCACCGCATTCGCCAGCACCGGCTCGGCCCGCTGCGAGGTCTCCTCCCCGTGCAGCCGCAGCACGGACGAGACGACGTACAGCGCGGCGACCATGCCCAGCATCCCGACCATCGTGGCGAGAGCTCGCGCAGCAGCACATGGTCTCGCGCGAGCGCGAGCGCGAGCGCGAGCGCGAGCGCGAGCGCGAGCGCGAGCGCGAGCGCGAGCGCGAACGCGAACGCGAACCCGGCTCACGGCGCGAGCGGTACCGGGTGCACAGCAACCAGTGGTACGAGGCGCTGACCAATCGTGAGGCGGTCCTCAAGCGCTGGGAGTACGCCCTGCGCGAGGGTGTCGAGAGCCTCGGCGGCGAGACCCCCGCGGGGCGGCGTCTCGCCGAGACGCTGGCCTTCTTCGAGTTCGTCGACGGCGAGATCGCCCAGATGATGGAGCGCTGGCGCGTGCATCGGGAGAAGGTCTTCGGCGCGGGGTGACAACCGCGGTTGGGAAGTGCGGTTGGGGAAGTGCGGTTCAGGAACTGCGGTTGGAGAACTGCAGTTGGGGAACTGCGGACCGTCTGTGGCTGGTCGCGCAGTTCCCCGCGCCCCTGAAGGGCGCTCCCGACAAGGGCGATTCCCCGCTACCGCTCCTTCGTCTCCTCCAGCACCGTCCGGCCCAGCAGCGCGTACCGCTCCGGGGCCCGGCGCTTCAGGTAGGTCGCGTAGGCCACTCCGCCCACCGCGATCAGGGCGACGATCCAGGGCGTGGACTTCAGGATGAGCGAGCCGGACTCCGTACCGGCCGCGGCGCCCATGTTGGACACCAGCAGGACGACCACGCCGAGCATCGCGAGGCCGCCGATCAGCGGGGCCGTGAAGGTCTTGAACCAGTGCTTGCTCTCGGGGTGGTGGGTGCGGAAGTAGGCGAGCACCGCGAAGGAGCAGACCGCCTGGACCACCAGGATGGCCATGGTGCCGAGGATGGCGAGCAGGACGTACGTACCGGTGTAGGGGTCCTTGCCGGCGGCCCAGAACGCGCCGATCAGGATGGCGCTGACCACCGTCTGGACGAGGCCCGCGATGTGCGGAGAGCCGTGCTTGGGGTGGGTGCGGCCGATGGTGCGCTGGAGCTTCGGCAGGACGCCTTCGCGGCCGAGGGCGTACATGTAACGGGCGGCGCAGTTGTGGAAGGCCATGCCGCAGGCCAGCGAGCCGGTGATCATCAGCCACTGCATGACGTCGACGGCCCAGTGGCCGACGTAGTGCTCGGTGGGGTTGAAGAAGAGGGCGAGGGGGTTGGAAGAGGAGGCGGCCGTGACGGCCTCCGACTCGCCGTTGCCGATGATGGCCATCCAGGAGACGAAGACGTAGAAGACGCCGACGCCCAGGACGGAGATCATCGTCGCCTTGGGGATGATCTTCTTCGGGTCGCGGGACTCCTCGCCGTACATCGCCGTCGACTCGAAGCCGACCCACGACCAGAAGGCGAAGAAGAGGCCGAGTCCGGCGCTCGTGCCCTTGAAGGCGTTGACCGGGTTGACCGGGCCGAAGGTGAAGCCGTGCGGGCCGCCGCCGTGCAGGGCGACGGAGATCGCCATCGCGGCGAGGACGGTGACCTCGGTGGCCAGCAGCACGACGAGCAGCTTCTCGGCGACCGAGACGCCGAACCACGTACCCGTCGCGTTGACGGCCAGCATCAGGATCGCGAAGGCCCACCACGGCACGTCAAGTCCCGTCTGGTCCTTGAGGGTTCCGGTGGCGAAGGTCGAGAAGATGCCGATCAGAGCCGGCTCGAACACGACGTACGCGAAGGTCGCCAGGAGGCCGGAGGCGAGTCCGGCGGTGCGTCCGAGGCCGTACGAGATGAAGCCGTAGAAGGCGCCGGTGGAGGTGATGTGCTTCGCCATCGACGTGAAGCCGACCGCAAAGATCGCCAGGACGACCATTGCGACGAGGTAGCTCGCCGGGGCGCCGATCCCGTTCCCGGCGGAGACCATGAAGGGCACGTTGCCCGTCATGGCGGTGATCGGGGCCGCGGTGGCGACGGCCATGAAGACCACGCCCAGCAGACCGATCGCGTTCGGCTTCAGCCGGTGGACGGTGCCCTCGCCCGCCCCCGCGCTTGCCCCTTCAACAGGGGCTACGCCCTCTTGTACTGCCATCGGGTGGCCCCTCTCCTTGATCACTCTCCGCACTGGCGATGGCTCGGAATCCTGCGGCCCGAATGAGTCCTTTTGCAGGTTGCGGCGTTAAATGTTTGTCAACCAGACCTTTAGAAGGAACATCTGGGTTAACTCTCCGTCGGCCCGTGGACCGGGCTCACCGGCCCCTCGTACGGTCGCCGACATGAGCACGTACACCTCGAACCTCGGCGGCCGCACCTACCGCTTCACCGGCCTCGCGCCGCTGCTCGCCGCCGCGAGCCCGGAGCGGTCCGGCGACCGGCTGGCGGGGCTCGCCGCCGAGTCCGCGCAGGCACGGGTCGCGGCGCGGTGGGCGCTGGCCGAGGTGCCGCTCGCGCGGTTCCTCGCCGAGCCGGTGATTCCGTACGAGGACGACGACGTGACCCGGCTGATCATGGACAGCCATGACGCCCTGGCCTTCGCGCCCGTCTCCGGGCTCACCGTCGGTGAATTCCGGGAGTGGCTGCTGTCGGACGCGGCGGACGCGGACGCGCTCGCCGCGCTGACCCCCGGGCTGACGCCCGAGATGGTCGCCGCCGTCTCCAAGCTCATGGGCAACGCGGACCTCGTCGCCGTCGCCCGCAAGGTCCGGGTGGTCACCGCCTTCCGCTCCACCATCGGCCTGCCCGGCCGCCTGGCCACCCGCCTCCAGCCCAACCACCCCACCGACGACCCGGCGGGCGTGGCGGCGGCCCTGCTGGACGGGCTCCTCCTCGGCTCCGGCGACGCGGTCATCGGCATCAACCCGGCGACGGACAGCCCCAAGGCGGTACGGGATCTGCTGGAGCTCCTCGACGGGGTGATCGAGCGCTACTCCATCCCCACCCAGTCCTGCGTGCTGTGCCACGTCACGACGAGCATCGATCTGATGGAGCGCGGCGCCCCCGTCGACCTCGTCTTCCAGTCCATCGCCGGTACGCAGGCCGCGAACGTCTCGTTCGGCGTCACGCTCGGACTCCTTGACGAGGCGTACGAGGCGGCGCGCTCGCTGGGCCGGGGGACCGTCGGGCAGAACGCCCTGTACTTCGAGACCGGCCAGGGCAGCGCGCTGTCCGCCGACGCGCACCACGGCGTGGACCAGCAGACGGTGGAGGCACGGGCATACGCGGTGGCCCGCCGCTACGACCCGCTCCTCGTGAACACCGTCGTCGGCTTCATCGGCCCGGAGTACCTGTACGACGGCCGCCAGATCCTGCGGGCGGCCCTGGAAGACCACTTCTGCGGAAAACTGCTCGGGCTGCCGATGGGCCTGGACATCTGCTACACCAACCACGCCGACGCGGACGACGACGACATCGCCACCATGCTGACGATGCTCGGGGTCGCGGGCGCCTCCTTCGTGATCTGCACGCCGGGCGGCGACGACATCATGCTCAACTACCAATCCGCCTCCTACCACGACGCGTTGTACCTGCGCGAGGTGCTCGGCCTGCGCCCGGCACCGGAGTTCGAGGCCTGGCTGGAACGGATCGGCCTCCTCGACGACCACGGCGGCATCCGCGACGTCACGGGCACGGCCCACCCCTTGATGACCATCGGCAGGGAGCTCGCCGCATGACAGACCGTCAACTGGCCTCGCTTGTACGCGCTTTGGTGGCGCCCCCCGACTCCGACGCCGCCCTGTGGGCCGCCCTCCGCAGCCGCACCCAGGCCCGGATCGGCCTCGGGCGGGCGGGCTCGGCGCTGCCGACCCGCCACCGGCTGGAGTTGCAGGCCGCGCACGCCGCCGCCCGGGACGCGGTGCACTCGCCCTTCGACCCCGACGCGGTCGCGGCCGCGCTGCCGGGTGTCCCGACCGTACGGGTACGCAGTGCCGCCCCCGACCGGCTCACCTACCTCCAGCGGCCCGACCAGGGGCGTCGGCTGGACGACATCGACCGCGCGCATCTGCCCCGGGACGACTGGGACCTCGTGTTCGTGGTCGCCGACGGTCTGTCGAGCCGGGCGGTGCACGAGCACGCGGCCTCGATGGTCCGGGCGACCACCGCCCTGCTGCCGGCCGACTGGCGCGTCGCCCCGGTCGTCCTCGCCGAACAGGCCCGAGTCGCCCTCGGCGACGACATCGCCCACGCCCTCGGCGCCACCCTCGTCGTCGTCCTCATCGGCGAACGACCCGGCATGTCCGCCGCGGACTCGCTGGGCGCCTACCTCACCTACGACCCCCGCCCGGGCCACACCACCGACGCCGACCGCAACTGTCTCTCCAACATCCGCCCTCCGCTCGGCCTGACGCACACCGCCGCGGCCGCCAAGCTCACGGCCCTGATGCACCGGGCGCGCGAACTCGGCCGCACAGGAGTGGCCTTGAAGGACGAGTCGGATGCGGGTGTGGTGTTGCCGGTTGCGTGAGTGTGGATGGGTGATGTGGGTGGGTGATGTGGGTGGGTGGCGTCGGTGGGAGTAGGTGCGGCTGGGTGGGGGTGTCGGTGGGTGGGGGTGTCGGCCTGACGGGCTCGTCCTCAAACGCCGGACGGGCTAGACGCCGACGCGCAGGCCCTCCAGGCCCCTGATCACGAAATTCGGCTTGCGTTGCGGCTCGGCGGCCAGGCGCAGGGTCGGTGCGTGGGTCAGCAACGCGCCCATGGACGCCGCCAGTTCGAGGCGGGCCAGCGGGGCTCCGATGCAGTAGTGGATGCCCGCGCTGAAGGAGATGTGAGGGTTGTCGGTGCGGGAGAGATCCAGCTTTTCCGGGGTGGCGAACACGGCCGGGTCGTGGTTGGCGGAGCCGAACAGCATGGCGATCTCCGCGCCCCGCGGGATGACCGTGCCGTCGATCTCGACGTCGTCCAGGACCCAGCGCTCGAAGAGCTGAAGCGGGGTGTCGTAGCGCATCAGCTCCTCCACGGCGGTCGGGATCAGGGAGTGGTCCGCGCGAAGGGCGGCCAGCTGGTCGGGGTGACGGAACAACGCCCACCAGCCGTTCACCGTGGCGTTGACCGTCGCCTCATGGCCCGCGTTCAGCAGGAGGACGCAGGTGGAGATCATCTCCTGCTCGGTGAGCCGGTCGCCCTCGTCATGCGCCGCGATCAGACCCGAGATCAAGTCGTCGCCGGGCTCCTTGCGGCGAACCTCGATCAACTCCCGCAGGTACTCGGTGAATTCCACCGACGCCCTGACCGCCTTGGCCGCCGTCTCCTCCGACGGGTTCAGCTCGTACATTCCGCAGATGTCCGCCGACCACGGTCGCAGTGGCGCCCGGTCGGACTCCGGGATGCCCAGCATCTCGGCGATCACCGCCACCGGCAGCGGCTCGGCGACATCGGTCAGCAGATCCCCGCCGCCCGCCGCCACCAGCCCGGAAACCAGCTCGTCCGCCAGCCGGTTCACATACGGCTGTAGCTGCTCCACCGTGCGCGGCGTGAACGCCTTGGAGACCAGCCGACGGATCCGCGTGTGGTCCGGGGGTTCGAGGTCGAGCATCCCGTGGTCGTTGAGGACCTGGAACGGCTCGTGCTCGGGCGCCGGCGCGCTGCGTCCGAAATCCTCGTGCGTGAACCTGTGCTGATACGTCCGGCCCAGGCGGCGGTCCCGCAGCAACGCCGACACGTCCGCGTGATGCGGCACCAGCCACTGGTTGGTGGGCTCGTAGTAGTGCACCCGCCCGCGCGCACGCAGCTCCTCGTAGGCGGGATACGGGTCCGCCACGAACGCCGGGTCCCACGGGTCGAAGGCCTGCGGAGTCTCCAAAGCTGCCATGAACGGACGCTAGCCCGACCTACCCCCCTCTGAACAGGGGCGTCTTGCCGAGCGGCCCTGCGCCGGCCCATCAGGTCAGCGCGCCCGCGCCAGCACGCCATCACGCCAGCGCGCCGTCGGGCGTCAGGCGTCAGGCGTCGGGCGTCGGGCGTCAGGCGTCAGGCGTCAGGCGTCGGGCGTCAGGCGTCAGGCGTCAGGCGTCAGGCGTCAGGCGTCGGGCCAACAGCCCACCGACGGCTCCCCCTGGTCACCTCGGCGTGACCAGCCTTGCCTCGTAGGCGAAGACTGCTGCCTGGGTGCGGTCGCGTAGGCCCAGCTTCACCAGGATGCGGCTCACATGGGTCTTGATCGTCGACTCGGCGACGAACAGCCGCGTGGCGATCTCCGCGTTCGACAGACCCTGCGCGATGAGCACCAGCACTTCCGTCTCCCGCTCGGTCAGCTCTCCGTACGCCGCCTGCGCCGTGGCCGAGAGCCTGGGCACGTCCGCGAGCTTGGAGAACTCGGTGATCAGCCGCCTGGTGACAGAGGGGGCGAGCAGCGCCTCGCCGGCCGCCACCACCCTCACCCCGTCGGCCAGCTGACGTGCCGAGGCATCCTTGAGCAGGAAGCCGGAGGCCCCCGCGCGCAGCGCCTGGTACACGTACTCGTCGAGGTCGAACGTCGTCAGGACCAGCACCTTCGCGGCGCCGTCCGCGGCGACGATCTCCCGGGTCGCCTCGATCCCGTTCATCTCGGGCATACGGATGTCCATCAGCACGACGTCCGGGCGGAGCTCACGGACCCGCTCGACCGCCTCCCTGCCGTTGACCGCCTCGCCGACCACCTCGATATCCGGCATCGCGCCAAGCAGTACGGAGAAGCCCTCGCGGACCATCACCTGGTCGTCAGCTATCAGGACGCGGATGGTGCCATCCGTCATTCGGACTCCTCGGTGGCGGGTACGGGGAGGAACACCGTGACCTCATAGCCCCCGTCGTCCGTCTCCCCCGTCGTCATCTCGCCGTCCAGCATCGTGACGCGCTCGCGCATACCGGTGATGCCGTGCCCCGCGCCGTGCGTGGATTTCGTCAGGCTCGTCGCCGGCGCGGGGCCGTTGACTATGCGCAGGCCGAGCCCGCCGAGGACGTAGCCGATCTCGACCCGGGCCGTCGCGCCCGGCGCGTGCCGCAGGGCGTTGCTGAGGGCCTCCTGGACTATGCGGTACGCCGACAGCTCGACGCCCTGCGGGAGTTCGCGCACCGCGCCGGTGACCGCCTTCTCGACGGTCAGGCCCGCGTCCCGGACGTTGGCGAGGAGGGCGTCGAGGTCGGCGAGTGTGGGCTGCGGGGCGTCCGGGGCCTCGTAGTCCTCCGCCCGGACGACACCGAGCACGCGGCGCAGCTCGGTCAGTGCCGCCACCGCGTTCTCCCGGATCGTGACGAAGGCCTGCTCCAGCTCCGGCGGCGGGTTCTCCACCCGGTAGGGGGCTGCCTCGGCCTGAATGGCGACGACCGACATGTGGTGGGCGACCACGTCATGCAACTCGCGGGCGATCGTCGTGCGCTCTTCGAGGAGGGTGCGCTTGGAACGCTCGTGTGCCGTCTCCGACTGGTGGGCGGTGACCTCCTGCTCGGCCTCGCGGCGTATGTGCAGGACGGTGACGACCAGGAGAGCGAGCGCGGAGACGAACAGCAGCGGCACCGTGTTGGTCCCGTAGTAGCCCGAGCCGAAGACGGTCTCAGCGGCGATCCCGTACGCCGCGGTCAGCACCCACATCCACGCGGCGGTGCGCGGCCTCGTCCGCAGCGCCACGACCGTCAGCACCACCAGGTGGGCGGCGAAAGCGCCGGGCGGCCACGGCCAGTCGCCCCAGCTGCCGCCGAGTACGGCCACGACCGGGGTCGCTGCCATGGAGAACCAGAAGGCGCCGACCGGGCGGATCAGGGTCAGCAGGACCGGGAGCAGTGCGAGGAGGGGGGACACCAGTGTCCTGACGCTGGCGTCGCTGTTCGTGCTCGCGATGGCCATCGCGAGCAGCCCGGCGGCCGTCACCACGGCGTGCGGGGTCCAGACCGCGTACACCCTTATCCCCTCAGGCAGGCGTCGGGTGAGTGGGCCGTCCACCCGCATGCGCGGCAGCGGGCGGTAGGCGAAGGCGTCGTGGAACAAGTCCTGCCGCAGCCCGCGCAGGGCGTCCGCGGCCAGCCGGAACTCCGGGCTGCGTGGCTTGGCCCCGCCCGGCGGCGTCATCTGCGTCTGGGTCGTCTCGGTCACATTCAAAACGGTAGGCCGCCGTGGGGGTCTCGGTCGTCACCTGCGAGGAGGGTCCTTGCGGGTCCGTCTCAGGTACTACGGGTAGGGGCGGGGTCCGTCGGTGGCGGGGGCGGGGGCGGGGGGGCGGGGGCGTTTGCCGGTGGGTGTCTTCCGCCGGTGGCGCCTTCCGCCGGGTGGTGGGTCGGGGCCGCGCCGGTACATCCGCCCGCATCCGAACGGATCGGCTGTGGGTGAGAAGGGTGCTGTCTTTTTTGGATCCGTTCGGCTGCGGGCATTTGATGTACCGACACGGCCCCTTCCGTGCGTCGGCGGGTGCGGGTGCGTGGGGGATTGGGCGTCAGCCCCGGCACGGCCCCTTCCGTGCGTCGGCGGGTGCGGGTGCGTGGGGGCTGGTGGCGGTGGGTGCGGGTGGCTGGGGACTGCGGCTGGTTGAGGACAGGTGGGTGGGGGTGGTGGGGCTCGCGGGTCAGTAGCCCGAGGGGCGGACCAGGCCCGACTCGTAGGCGAAGACTGCGGCCTGGGTGCGGTCGCGCAGGCCCAGCTTCACCAGGATGCGGCCGACGTGGGTTTTCACGGTCTGTTCGGCGACGACGAGGCGTTCGGCGATCTCCGCGTTCGACAGGCCCTGGGCGATGTGGGCGAGGACCTCGGTCTCGCGCTCGGTCAGCTCGCCCACGCGCTGTTTGAGGGGGGTGCGCGGGGTGGAGTCGAGGCGGGAGAACTCGGCGATGAGGCGGCGGGTGATGCCGGGCGCGAGCAGGGCGTCGCCCGCCGCGACCACGCGTACCGCCTCGGCGAGCTGGTCGGCGGACGCGTCCTTGAGCAGGAACCCGGAGGCGCCGGCGCGCAGGGCTTCGTACACG
The DNA here is from genome assembly GCF_055569295.1 of Streptomyces sp. NPDC029292. Lineage (NCBI taxonomy): Bacteria > Bacillati > Actinomycetota > Actinomycetes > Kitasatosporales > Streptomycetaceae > Streptomyces > Streptomyces sp. NPDC029292. Next base: position 24,918 of record NZ_JBVHXR010000011.1, on the reverse strand, counting down.
TACTCGTCGAGGTCGAAGGTGGTGAGCACCAGCACCTTGATCTGGGGTGTCTCGTCGGTGATGCGGCGGGTGGCGTCGATGCCGCCGAGCTCGGGCATACGGATGTCCATCAGGACGACGTCCGGGGCGAGTTCGGCGACCTTGGCGATCGCGTCCAGGCCGTCGACCGCCTGGCCGACCACCTCGATGTCGGGCTGGGTGTTGAGCAGCACGGTGAAGCCCTGCCGGACCATCTGCTGGTCGTCGGCGATCAGTACGCGGATGGTGCCGCTCGTCATGGGGTCTCTTCTCCTGGGAGGCCTGTGGAGTTGTGTTCGGTGGAGCCTTCGGCGGTGGCGGCGGCTCCGTTGCGGGGGAGGAAGGCTGCCACCACGAAGCCGCCGTGCGAGGTCTCCGAGGTCACGAGGGTGCCACCGAGCATCGCGGCGCGCTCCCGCATTCCGAGCAGGCCGTGCCCCGCGCCCGGGGACGGCGGGGCGGGGCGCTCGGGTCTGGAGTTGATGACCCGTACCTGAAGGCCACGCGGGAAGTGCCAGAGCTCGACGCGGACCGTGGAACCCGGCGCGTGCCGCAGGGCGTTGCTGAGCGCCTCCTGGATGATCCGGTACGCCGACAGCTCCACTCCGGGCGCCAGGGGCAGCTGCTCGCCGGTGATCTCCGTGGTCACGTCCAGTCCGGCGGCGCGGGTGTTCTCCACCAGGGCGTCGAGGCGGTCGAGGGTGGGCTGCGGGGCGTCCGGGGCGACGCCGGTGCCGGCGCCGAGGCCGTACGGGTCCTCGGGGTTCTCCGAGCGCAGCACGCCGAGGACGCGGCGTAGCTCGGTCAGCGCCTCCAGCGCGTTCTGCCGGATGCCCTCCAAGTTCTCCTTCAGTTCCTCGGAGGGGTTCTCGACCAGGTGCGGGGCGACCTGGGCCTGGATGGAGATCACCGACATGTGGTGGGCGACCACGTCGTGCAGCTCGCGGGCGATACGGCTGCGCTCCTCCAGGAGGGTGCGGCGGGCGCGCTCCTCCTCGGTCAGCGAGGCCTGCTCGACGAGCTGAGTACGAGCCTCGCGGCGGCCTCGGAGGGCCGTGCCGAGGAGGACGACGGCGGCGAAGACGACGATCGCCAGCATTCCCGTCGAGCGGTATACCGGTCCGCCGACCAGTCCCTGCACGAAGTAGGTCGCCAGAGCGGTCACGGACAGCGCCCCTACTGCCACCCGGGTGGGCACCCGCAGGGCGAGGAGGAAGAGCACGAAAGCCTGCCCGATGATCGCGGGCGGGCTCCATGGCCAGTCGGGCCCCGGGGGCGGGATCTCCACCACCATGTGCGACCGCGTCGCCGCGGCGGCCACGACAGCACCGGTCAGGGACAGCCACCAGGCCGGAACCGGCCGCCACAGGACGAGGACCATCGCCACGCCCTGCGCGAATCCGGTCAACACGCCCAGCCCGATGCCCAGTCGATAACTGCTGCTCAGCTCGTCGGTGCCTGCGAGCGCGACACCGAACGCGATCCAGCAGATCACCACGTGCGGCAGCCACCGAAGCCACCGGGGCCGGGACATCGGCGGCAGCGGCGCGGCGGACGGCGACGCGAGGTCGGCCAGGACCGCGCGCAGGAGGGTGCCCATGCGGTGCGCACGGGTGGGGTGCGTGGCGGAGGGTGTGGCGGGGGGTGTGGGCTTGCGGGTGGGGTGGGGGCTGGGCGGAGTTGGACCACTGGAGTCCGGGGGCGGGGCGTCGGGCGTGGAGGGGTCGCTGTTCGGGTCCTCGGGCTCCGCGCTCGTCACGTGGGCAACCCTAGGCACGGCGGGCCGCCCGTGCCCCCGTCGAGCCCGGGTGGTGGACGCGGACGACTCGGGAAGGGCGGCCGGTGCGGCGGCGGGGACCCTGTTCGTAGGTGCGAAAGGCGGACCAGCAGACGGTGAGGGCGAGGGTGAAGACGGGGAGCCAGGCGAGGCGGGCGGCCACCCAGGACAGTCCGTCGGGGGTGGTGTGCAGGCCGGGGAGGCGGCCCGCGAGGAGGCCCAGGGCGGTGACCGCCATCATGGACGTCTGGTGCCAGAGAAATATCGTCATCGCGGAGAGATTGGCGAAGGCGATGCCCGCCCAGGCCGCGGGGCGCCTCATCGACCGGCGCAGCGGCTCGCGCAGCAGCAGGGCGAGGCCGCACTGTGCCAGGCCGAAGGTGACCGCGGCCAGCGTCGGCGGGTTCAGGTTGGAGACCGCGGCGCCCGGGACGCCGACCATCGACGCCGGGTAGCCCGCCCACGCCACCAGCGCCGCGGTCGCTGCCGCGCCGCCGGTGAACAGCACCCAGCCCGCGCGCCGACGCTCCAGCTCGCCGCGCGTCCAGGCCGCGCCGAGCGTGTACGGCACCAGCCAGCCCGCCGCGACGTTCACCCAGCCGAGCCAGGACGGGCCGCCGAGACCGAAGCGAATGAGGTCCACGTGGAGAACGACGGCCAGCGGCCACAGCGGGTTGATGCGCGTCAGCAGCGGCGTCGCCGCGGTCAGTACCGCGAAGACCACGAGGAACCAGAGCGGTGACAGGGCCAGCTTCACCAGCGTGTGCACCGTCTCGAAGCCCGTGCCCGACGCGAGCAGGCAGGCCGCGGCCACCGTCCAGAGCGTCAGCACCGCCGCCACCGGCCTGAAGAGGCGGGTCAGACGGGTGCGCAGCCACTGTCCGTACGTCGTGCCGCGTGCTCGCGCCGACGCGTAGCTCTTCGTCGCCACATGACCGCCCACCAGGAAGAAGACGGCGAGCGTCTGGAAGGCCCAGGAGATGAGGACCAGCCAGGGCATGTGCTGCAACGGGCTCGCCGTGTGCAGCGCGCCGCCGTCCGCGACCAGGGCCGTCACCAGCCAGTGGCCGAGTACGACGCCGAGGATCGCGAGGGCGCGCAGGGCGTCGACGGCTCGGTCCCGCTCCACGGGGGTGGCCTTGTCGATGCGCTGTGCCGCGGTGCGTATGGCGTTCAGTGCGGGGCGGAGGTGGGGGCGGGGGTGAGAGTGGGGGTGGGGGTGGCGGTGAGGGTGAGGGTGAGGGTGAGGGTGGGGTGCGGGACCCGGTGGGGTGTCAGCGGTGTTGGCGGCTGCCGGAGCCTTCTTCCGCGGGCTCGCTTCACGCACGGGTCACCTCCGAGGTGTCACCGAGGACGATGCGGGCGAGGTTGCCCAGGGACACCGAGCCGGTTTGAAGTAGTCGCTGTGGCCGCCGTCTCCGGCGGCGAAGACATGGGCACCGAAGGCTGGGGACACCGGGTCGGTGCCGAAGCCGACGGTCGTGCCGAAGAGGTCGGCGCGCGTGTGCGGGACGTCCGCGATCCAGTCGTCGGCGCCGCGGGCCGCCCAGACGCGGGCGGCCGTGTGCAGCGCCGCCGCGGAGTCCACGCCGGTGCCCGGGCTGCCGACGAGGGCGATGTCGTCCACGTCCAGCCCCTGTGCCGCGCGGCCGCAGACGACCGTGCCGTACGAGTGGCACAGCAGGGAGATGCGCGCGTTCTCGCCGACGACGCCGCGCAGTTCGCGTATGAACCCCTTCAGGCGCGGGGCCGCGTCCTCGGCGCGGCCCGTCGTCAGCACGGTGGTGCTCACCGTGCCCGGCGTCTCGTAACCGAGCCAGGCGACGACGGCTGTGCGCGGGCCCAGGCGGTCGTGCAGGGCGAGGGCGCCGGCGCGGAAGCGGTCGTACGTCTCAAGGGTTGTGTCGGAGCCGGGGACCAGGACCGCGACGCGGTCGGCGTGGGCGAGGTCGCCGAGGATCTCGACGGCCCGGCCGGAGCCTCGGCCGTCGAAGGAGAGGAAGCGGCGGGAGGGGTCGGCCATCGCGCGGTCCGCGGCGGCGCGGGTGCGGTCGCCGTGGTCCGCGGCCATGCGGGCCGCCTCCGTGGCGTTCGCACGGTTGGCCGCGTAGGCCTTGTCCAGCGACGACGCCGTCACCGCTGTGATCTCCGCGGGCGCCGGGGCGGGGATCTGAGGGCGGGCGGCGGCGGATACGGGGACGACGACGGCGCCCATGACCAGCGCGGCGAGCAGCGTGCGGCGCAGCCGCCGGGCGACTCGGGTCGCGAATCGGGCAGGGGCTGGGACAGGGGCTCGGGTCGCGGCTCGGGCAGGGGCTCGTGCCGGGACTCGGCTCGTGCCCTGGTCCGTGCCTCGGCCCGCGTCTTGGTCCGTGCCTCGGTCCGCGTCTCGGCATGTGTCTTCGCCAGGTCCTCGGCGCGCTGGCCGCTCCCTCTCCCGTCCTGATGAACGGTGAGACCCCGGCTCCTCCGTCGCGGTCGGCTTCGCCCGGAATCCCATGGTGTCCTTCCCGTCCAGTTCGCCCGCTCATCGGGCGTCTCTGGAATGGAAGTTACGGACCGTGACGTGTCGTCGGCGTCCCGCCAGGGAGCTCACCTGGGAGGTAGCTCTCAGGTATTACGGGTATGACCGGGGTGGCGGGAAAGGAGGAGCAAATTCCTTTGTTACCAAGCCAGTTGGGCGATCTCCTCGGCCACCACCGCGCACGCGTCCGCCGCCGGATCGATCAGCGGGAAGTGGCCGACGTCCTCCAGGAGCGTCAGGCCGACCACCTCGCCCGACTTCGCCGCCGCATCGGCGTACGACTCCGCGACCGCCTGCGGGACTACGACGTCGGTGCGGCCCTGTACCAGGGTCGTCGCGATGCCGGTGGGGAGGAGGTACGCGGGGTCGGCGTACGGCTGACGTTCCGCGAAATTGCTCTCCCCGCCCAGGAATTGGCGGACCGCCCCGGAGCAGACGTCCAGTTTCTCGGCCACCTGGAAGTCCGCGATCGGGGCGAGCGCGACGACGCCGCGCAGCGGGGCCGGGCGCTCGGTGTACCAGGGGGCGTCGGCGGGCAGAAGGTGGCGGGCGGCGGCCCACAGGGCCAGGTGGCCGCCCGCCGAGTGGCCGGTGATCACCGTGCGGCGGGAGTCGGCCTGCGGGAGGTGCTCGCGTACGAGGGCGGGCAGCGCGTCGAGTGCGGCCGCGATGTCGTCGAGGGTCTCCGGCCAGCGGCCCGCGATCGGGGCTTCGCCGCCCTGGGCGGGGGTCGGCCCGTCCTGGGCGGGGATCGGCTCGTCCTGGGCGGGGATCGGCTCGTCCTGGGCAGGGGTCGGTCCGCCCTGCGCGGGGATCGGCCCGGTCTGCGCGGGGGGCACGCTGCCCCGGCGGTACTCGACGTTGGCTACGGCGAAGCCGCGGCGGGCCAGGAAGTCCGCGAACGGGGTGACGTGGCGGCGGTCGTACGGGGCGCGCCAGGCGCCTCCATGCAGGACGACCACCAACGGGGCGAGGGCCGAGGGGTCGGGCTCGCCGAGCAGGGGTTCGCGTGACGCGTACTCGCGCGGCTCGTGCTCGCGCGGGGCATAGAAGTCGATCACCTGGTCGGGGTGGTCGCCGTATGCGGCGGTGGCGTCGGGGTCCACCGGCGGGTGCGAGAAGGCTGACGCCTCTTCCTCGGCGTCGCGCGCTGCGGCTGCGGCTGCGTCTCGCTTCGCGGCGTCGTCCCGGGCTGCGGCGTCGTCCGGCATGCTCCAACCTCTCAGCGGTGAAACGGATTTGGCGGACCAGGTGAGAATTCGGCCGTTGGCGGGGACGGTATCAGGCCCGTGACGTGCGTCTACACGGGGCTGTCACGCTCGGTGAGGGTTAAACGGTTCTATTGTTTCGTTACGCTGACCAGGGAGCGGCCGTGTGATCGGCTTCCATGGTCCGCTTGCGTGGTCCGTTTCCGTGATCCGCTTGCGTGGTCCGTGTCTGTGAAGGAGGTCGTCATGTCAGCCGAGCCTGGCACCGTACGTCCCGGGGGGCGTACCGCCCGTGTCCGTGCGGCCGTGCTGCGGGCCGCCGGAGACGTGCTCGCCGAGCAGGGGTTCGCGCATCTCGATCTGGCCGATGTGGCGCGGCGGGCGGAGGTCGGGAAGACGACGGTGTACCGGCGGTGGGGGTCGGTGACAGGGCTGGTCGCCGATCTGCTCAGCGATATGGCGGAGCAGTCGCTGCCGCGTACGGAGACGGGGAGTGTCCTGGGTGATCTGCGGGCCAATGCCGCGCTGGTGCGGCGGACGTTGGCCGATCCTCGGCAGGGGGCGCTGTTTCGGGCGGTTATCGCTGCGGCTGCGTGCGACTTGCGTACGGCGGAGGCGTTGCGGCGGTTCTACGAGGTCCGGGTAGCCGAGTGGGCGCCGTGTGTGGAGCAGGGGGTTGCCCGGGGGGAGTTGCCGGTGGGGACCGACGCCGCGCTGGTCGTGCGTGCGGTGTCGGCGCCGCTCTACTACACGTTGCTCACCACCGGGGTGGTGCCGGATGCGGTGGCGGGCGATCGGGCGGCCTCGGCCGCGTTTGCCGCTGCCGCGGCCGGGGTGTACGTCGTCTCCCAGTGAACCGGCGTCGGGCTCGGCGTCGAGGGTTTTCGCCCCCTCCGCCCCTACCCTCCCCCACTCTCGGCTTCGCTCGAGCGGGGGGGACCCCCATCGTCCCGGGGGGCTGCCCCCCCAGGCCCCCGCTATCGGCCCAACGGCCTCGTCCTCAAACGCCGGACGGGCTGAATTCATCCGGCCCGCACTGAAGAGCGCAGCGGATCGCCGGCCAGGATGAGCGCGTGCGGCTACCCCACCACTTCCCCCAAAACCCCCGCCGCCCTCTCCACATCCCCAAACCCCACGTACAACGGCGTGAAGCCGAAGCGCAGGACGTCGGGGTGGCGGAAGTCGCCGACGACGCCTCGCTCGATGAGGCGCTTCATCACCTCGCCCGCGTCGGGGCAGCGCAGGGCGACCTGGCTGCCCCGTCGGCCGTGGGTGGACGGGGTCAGGGACTCCACGCGGCCCTCGGGGACGTACGCGGTGACGCATTCCAGGAAGAAGTCGGTGAGGGCGAGGGACTTGGTGCGGACGGAGTCGATCGAGATGCCCTCCCACACCTCCAGGGCCGCTTCCAGGGCCAGCATCGACAGGATGTCCGGGGTGCCTACGCGGCCTCGTAGCGCGCCCGGTGCCGGGGCGTACGACGGGCTCATCCCGAAGGGGTCCGCGTGCGAGTTCCAGCCGGGGAGCGGGGAGTCGAAGCGCTCCTGCAAGTCGCTGCGGACATAGAGGTACGCCGGTGAACCGGGGCCCCCGTTCAGGTACTTGTACGTGCAGCCGACCGCGAGGTCGACCCCGTGCGTGTCCAGGCCAACCGGCAGGGCCCCCGCGCTGTGGCACAGGTCCCAGACCGCCAGGGCCCCCGCCGAGTGGATCACGGAGGTCAGGGAGGGGAGGTCGTGCAGCCGGCCCGTGCGGTAGTCGACGTGGTTGAGCAGCACCGCTGCCGTGCGCGGGCCCACGGCGTCCGGGACCTCCGCCGGTTCCAGCGGGCGCAGCTCGCAGCCCGTCAGGCGCGCCGCAGATGCCGCTATGTACCCGTCGGTCGGGAACGTGGTCGCATCCACGATGATCTCGTCCCGGCCCTCGCCCGCCAGCCGGACGGCGCCCACAAGTGCCTTGAAGACGTTCACACTTGTGGAGTCGCCGACCACGATCTGGCCGGGAGCCGCCCCGACCAGCGGAGCGATCCGGTCGCCGATCCGCTCCGGCGCCGTCCACCAGCCGCTCTCGTCCCAGGACCGGATCCGCAGCTCGCCCCACTGGCGGCGTACGACGTCGTCGACCCGGCCGGGGACGGAGACGGGCAGCGCGCCGAGCGAGTTCCCGTCCAGGTACACCACCTCGTCCAGCACGAACTGCTCGCGCAGCTTGGCGAGTTCGTCGGCGGAGTCCAGCTCCGCGGCCTTGATGCTCAGGTCGGACATCAGCTCAGACATGAGACCTCGCCGTCCACAGCTCGGGGAACACGTTCTTCTGCGCGCGCTTCTCCAGCCAGGCCACCCCGGCGGAACCACCCGTGCCCGTCTTCGCGCCCATCGCGCGCCGGGTGGCGACGAGATGGTCGTTGCGCCAGCGCCACACCAGCTCGGCGACGTCCGTCAACGCCTCACCGAGACGGGCGAGTTCGTCCTGCGAGTCGCCGGAGTAGAGCGCGGTCCACACCGCCTCCACCTCCGCCGAGGGCTCGTAGCGCAGCGACACGTCGCGCGACAGCGCGGACGCCGGGATCGCGTGCCCGCGCCGCGCCAGCAGCCTGAGCACCTCGTCGTACAGGCTCGGCTCGTGCAGCGCCTTCTCCAGTTCCGCGTGGACGCGCGGCGCGCCCCGGTGCGGGACCAGCATGGACGCGGACTTCTCGCCGAGCAGGAACTCCATGCGGCGGTACATCGCCGACTGGAAGCCGGAGCCCTCGCCGAGGGCGGAGCGGTACGAGTTGAACTGGGCCGGCGTGAGCTGGCCCAGGGGTTTCCACGACGCGTTCAGCGCCTCCAGCTCCCGTACGGACCGCTTCAGCGCGGCCACGGCCTTCGGGACGTCGTCGGAGCGCAGGGCGAGAGCCGCCGTCTCCCACTCGTGGACGATGACCGTGAACCACAGCTCCATGACCTGGGTGGTCACCAGGAAAACCATCTCTCCGGGGTCGTCGGAGAGGGTGTGCTGGAGGTGGGTCAGGACGTCCGCCTGGACGTAGTCCTCGTAAGGGGTCGTTCCCTGGAAGTCGAGATGCGGGGTCTCGGGCTCCGAAGCCTCGTGGGGCTGAGCCTGGTGGGACATCGCTGTCTCCTGTTACGTACTCCGGGTAGCGGTCCGCCCCTGCCGTGTTCGACAGGGGGCCCCGGTCCCCACCGGCATCCTCCGCAATCGTCCCCCGAAAACGCAAGGCCCGCCTGGTCACATCACACCAGGCGGGCCCGCACGTCAAAAGACCGACCAGCCCACGACTAGCCCAGCGTCTGCGCCGCCGTCGGCGAGGAGTCCTTCAGGAACTGGCTGCAGCGCTCGTACTCCTCCCGCTCCCCGATCGCCTGCGCGGCGCGGGCGAGGGCGTGCAGGGCGCGCAGGAAGCCGCGGTTCGGCTCGTGCTCCCAGGGCACCGGGCCGTGGCCCTTCCAGCCGCTGCGGCGCAGGGCGTCCAGGCCGCGGTGGTAGCCCGTACGGGCGTAGGCGTACGACTCGACGACGCTGCCACGCTCGTACGCATCGTCGGCGAGCTGCGCCCAGGCGAGCGAGGAGGTGGGGTACTTGGCGGCGACATCGGCGGGCGCCGTGCCGTTCGCGAGGAGCTCGCGCGGCTCCGGGTCGTCGGGGAGGTGGGTCGGGGGCGGCCCCCCGAGGAGGTTCTCGTGAATCGTCATGGTCTCCAGTCTGCTGCATGGTGCGTGATCGGTAACGGTTGGCTGTGGGCTTTCCGGAACCCGAGATTCCCGGTCCGGACCTGCCGCCACGCAATTGACGATCATGCTCACAACAATTGACGACCGTGCTCACAACAACGGAGGGCTGCGTGCGCACCATCACCGCTGCCAGAAACCGCAGAATCGCCGCCCTGACCGCCCTGGCCGTCGCCACGCTGCCGGCGACGACGGCCTGCCGGCCGGAGGCCGACGCCAAGGGCCCCAGCTCTCCGTCGGCCTCTCCATCGGCCTCTCCATCGGCCACTGGCTCTGCCCGAACCCGAAACACGACGCCGCCAAGGACAAGGGCGACCTGCTCGTCTTCGCCTACCAGCAGGGCATCGACGTCTCCATCACTCAGCTGGCCCAGCGCTGGAAGTCGTAGCCGGGACGCGCCCCGGCTCCAGGGGCGGCGCGGTCACCGAGCCGTGCGTACGGCACTCGGGGCGCCGGCAGTCGGGCGCCGGGCGCCGTACGGTCGCGAAGGCCAGCACCGCCCCGGCCACCAGGACGCCGGCGCACAGCGGCATCGCCCGCCGGAAGGCGGAGTTGAAGGCGTCCGCCGAGCGGTAGGCCTCCGGGCCCATCCCGGCGAGCAGCGGCAGCGCGGCCACCGCGATGAGCCCGGCCGCGCGGGCCGCCGCGTTGTTGATTCCGCTGGCCAGGCCCGCCCGGCCGGTGTCCACGGAGGCGAGGACGGTGGCGGTCAGGGGCGCGACCAGGGTGACCATGCCCAGGCCCATCACCAGCAACGCGGGCAGCACGTCGACGACGTACGACGCGTCGGGTCCCACCCGCAGCATCAGCAGCATCCCCGCCGCGCACAGCAGGGGGCCCACCGTGAGCGGGATGCGCGGGCCGATGCGCTGGGCGAGTTCGCCCGAGCGTGCGGAGAACAGCAGCATCAGGACGGTCGTCGGCAGCAGCGCCGTACCGGCGCCGAGCGCCGAGTAACCCGCCACGACCTGGAGCTGGAGCGCGGTCAGGAAGAAGAAGCCGCTGAAGGCCGCATACACGCACAGGGTGACGAGATTGACCGCCGTGAACTGGCGGGACGCGAAGATGTCGAGCGGCATCATCGGATCGGGGCGCCGCCGCTCGACGTACACGAAGGCCACCCCCGCGGCCACGCCCGCGACCGCCGTCACCGGGACGAGCACGGAGCCACTGCGGGCCTCGATCAGGGCGTACGTGACCAGGGCCAGCGCGAGTGCGCCGAGGACGGCGCCGAGGATGTCGAAGCCGCGGTGCGCGAGCTCGTCGGACGACTCGGGGACGTGCCGCAGCGCGATCGGGGCGCACACCAGCGCCACCGGGATGTTCAGCAGGAAGACCCAGCGCCAGCCGGGGCCGTCCACCAGCCAGCCGCCCAGGAACGGGCCGACCGCCGCGCCGACGCCGCCGAAGCCCGACCACAGGCCGACGGCTCTGGCCCGGTCGTCCGGGTGGAAGGACGCCTGGATGAGCGCGAGCGAGCCGGGGGTCAGCAGCGCCCCGCCGACGCCCTGCAGGGCGCGGGCCGCGATCAGCACGCCCCCGCTCGGCGCGAGCCCGCACAGCAGCGAGGCGAGGGCGAACCACACCACGCCGATGACGAAGACCTTTCGGCGCCCGAAGCGATCCCCGAGGGAGCCGCCCAGCAGGATCAGCCCGGCCAGCGTCAGCATGTACGCGTTCACGGTCCACTGGAGGGCCTCGAGGCTCGCGTCCAGGTCACGGCCGATGGTCGGCAGCGCGACGTTGACGACCGTCGAGTCCAGCATGGCCATGCTGGAGCCGAGGACGGTGGTCAGCAGGATCCACTTTCCCGTGCGGGAGGCGATCCGTACGGCCGGTTTCTCTCCTGGTCTCTCCTTCGGAGCGTCAGCCATACCTCGGAGGATACGGAAGGGCCCGGCACCGCGCGGGTGCCGAGCCCAATCCGGAAGTGATCGCTACTTGAGCTTGGTGCCCGTGGAACGCAGCGCCGCGCAGGCCTCGGTCACGCGCTTGGCCATGCCGGCCTCGGCGAGCTTGCCCCAGGTGCGCGGGTCGTACTTCGACTTGGTGCCGACCTCGCCGTCGACCTTCAGGACGCCGTCGTAGTTGCGGAACATGTGGTCCGCGACGGGGCGCGTGAAGGCGTACTGCGTGTCGGTGTCGAGGTTCATCTTCACGACGCCGTTCTCCAGCGCGGTGGCGATCTCCTCGGCCGTGGAGCCGGAGCCGCCGTGGAAGACGAAGTCGAACGGAGAGGCCTTGCCGTACTTGGCGGCGACGCCCTCCTGGAGGTCCTTGAGGAGCTCGGGGCGGAGCACGACGTTGCCCGGCTTGTAGACACCGTGCACATTGCCGAAGGACGCGGCGAGCAGGTAGCGGCCCTTCTCGCCCAGGCCCAGGGCCTCGGCGGTGCGCAGGGCGTCCTCGACGGTCGTGTACAGCTCGTCGTTGATCTCGTGGCTGACGCCGTCCTCCTCGCCACCGGTCGGGGTGATCTCGACCTCGAGGATGATCTTCGCGGCGGCGGCCTTGGCGAGCAGCTCCTGGCCGATGGCCAGGTTGTCGGCGAGGGTCTCGGCGGAGCCGTCCCACATGTGCGACTGGAACAGCGGGTCCTCACCCTTGGCGACGCGCTCGGCGGAGATGTCGAGCAGCGGACGTACGTAGCCGTCCAGCTTGTCCTTGGGGCAGTGGTCCGTGTGCAGCGCGACCGTGATGTCGTACTTCGCGGCGACGATGTGCGCGAACTCGGCGAGCGCGACGGCGCCGATCACCATGTCCTTGTTGTACTGGCCACCCAGGAACTCCGCACCACCGGTGGACATCTGGATGATGCCGTCGCTCTCCGCCTCCGCGAAGCCGCGCAGTGCAGCGTGCAGGGTCTGGGACGAGGTCACGTTGATGGCCGGGTAGGCGAACTTGCCTGCCTTCGCCCGGTCGAGCATCTCGGCGTAGACCTCGGGGGTTGCGATGGGCATCTGTCCGCTCCTTGTATGTGCGGGTCTGCGTACTGCTGCTGCGGTACGACGGGACTGGTGCTTACGGCCCTGACCTAGGGGGGCGACGTCATCGTCGGCCCCATCTTTCCAGACTTGACCGGATGGTCCAGACACGGTGTCCGGGATACGGGACCCCGCGTTCGGCGGGATCCCGCGCCGGGCCCTAGTCCAGGCCGAGATCCGTCTTCGAGTACGCGAAGACGTACGGCACTCCGGCCTGCTCGGCGACCGCCTCGGCTGCACCGGTGTCCCGGTCCACGATCGTGGCCACGGCGACGACCTCGGCACCGGCCTCGCGCAGCGCCTCCACCGCGGTCAGCACCGAGCCACCGGTGGTGGAGGTGTCCTCGACCGCCAGGACACGGCGGCCCTTGACCTCGGCACCCTCGATGCGACGCTGGAGGCCGTGGGCCTTGCCGGCCTTGCGCACGACGAAGGCGTCCAGCGTCTTCCCGCGCGCGGCGGAGGCGTGCAGCATCGAGGTCGCGACCGGGTCCGCTCCGAGGGTCAGACCACCGACGGCGTCGTAGTCGATGTCGGCCGTCAGGTCGAGCATGACCTGACCGACCAGCGGAGCGGCCACACCGTCGAGCGTGATCCGGCGAAGGTCGATGTAGTAGTCGGCTTCCTTGCCCGACGAGAGGGTCACCTTGCCGTGCACCACGGCCTTGTCCTTGATCTGCTGCAGCAGCGCGCCGCGTACGTCACTCATGTCCGCCAGCTTAGAGGCGCCGCCAGCTCCAGGTCGTGGTCGCCTCCAAGGGGTCGATGGGGGTGACCAGGCGGGGGTGGGTGTTGAGCCCGTTGGGCGGCCCGGTCTGGGGCTCGACGCACACCGCGGCCTCCTGCTCGTCGTACACGACGACCCACTCCTCGCGGCTGGCGACCTTCAGCTCCAGCTGCCCCGGCCAGGTGAGCGTGACGTCGACTCCGTCGGGCATGCCGAAGCAGTCGTCCCAGGGGCTGGGCTTCGGCTCGATCCGCCGCCCGGTGGGCAGGTGGTCGTCGCCGCGCTCCTCCTGCCAGGCGGGGGTGAAGTCGACGCGGACGTCTTCCTGTCCCAGATTGCGGTGGAACCAGGGGTGCCAGCCGACCTGGGCGGGGAAGGAGGAGTCGTACGTCTCCACGGACATGGTGAGCGTGAAGGCGTCCTCGGTCAGGGTGAAGGCCTGGGTGACGCGGCCGGGGTGCGGCCAGGGGGCGACGAGGTCGTAGGTGATCACGGCCTCGTTCTTCGTCGTGCGGGCGGTGCGCCAGGCGCCGTCGCGGGCGGTGCCGTGGATGGCGTGCGGTGGGGAGTTGAGCGGCATCTGCTGGACGACGGCGCCGTCCAGGAACCGTCCCTCGCGGATCCGTCCGCACCAAGGGACCATCGGGAAGCACCCGAACTTCTCGCCCTGCCGCAGCAGTTCGACGCCGCCGACCTTCAGACTCCCGACCCGTCCGCCGTTCCCCGGCGCCACGGTCACCTCCGCGTCGCCCGCGGTCAGCGTGATGTCTTCGTTACTCACGGAGTTGACCCTACTGGGCTGGGAGCGTGGGGTGGGTCTTCGCCCCAGCCGCCCCTGCCTTTTCCAGTCCCCAGGTCCGTGGCGGCGGCGAAGAGGCCGGCGAAGGCGGCGGTGATCTTCAGGGTGAGCGGGTAACGGTCCGCGGTGCCGCGGGACAGCCTCAACGCCGAAGTCCAGAACAAGCCCGCCGGCCAACGCCGCGCTTTCAGCCCGTCCGGCGTTTGAGGACGAGGCCGTCCAGGCCGATAGCGGGGGTCTGGGGGCGCAGCCCCCAGAGGCGATGGGGGTCCCCCCGCTCGAGCGAAGCCGAGAGTAGGGGAGGGTAGGGGCGGAGGGGGCGAAAGAAACTCAGCGGCGCTTACGCAAGGCCCGGCCCAGGGCGATGGCCGAGGCCAGGGCGAGGGCCGCCGCGGGGGCCGCCCAGCGGAGCGTGGCGCGGGCCGCGGTGGCCTCCGGGGCCGGAACCGGCGCGTAGCGGCCACGCGGCGGAGCGTGGTCCACCTCCTCCGCGCTCCGTCCGATCATCGTCCGCCGCGCGTGCGCCGCCTCGGCCATGGCGTCCTCCCTGCCCGACGGGAGCGGAACATCTGCCCCCAGGGACAGCTCCTCCTCCCCCACGAGGTCGTCGTCGGCCAGCGGATCCAGTGACGGAGGCGGAACCTCGGCGTCGAAGACCGAGGCGGCGGAGGCGTCGGACTCGCCCTCGGCCTCGGACGCCGACTCCGGCTCACTCTCGGGCTCGACCCCGGACGCCGCCTCCGGCTCGGCCTCAGCCTCGACCTCGGACTCCGACCCGGCCGGGGACTCCAGCTCAGCCCCGGACTCCGACCCGACCGGGGATTCCAGTTCGCCCCCGGACTCCGACTCGCCCCCAGACGCCGGCTCCTCCGCGGATCCACCCCCCACAGCGAACCCAGCCCCCAAACTCTCCGCAAAGCGATTCAGCAGCCGCACCCCCGCTGAGGACACCGCATCCGGTGGCAGCTCCGCCACGCGCCCATCCCCCGTGGCGGTCCCGTCGAAGGCGAGCGTCGTGCCGCCCTCCGCGGGGACGAGGCGCACGGTGAGCGCCAGTTTCACCGAGCCGGCGCCGCGGGCCTCGGTCGCGTCGCCCTCGACGGCGTAGGAGCCGTCGTCCTGGGCGGTGACCCGGAGTGTGCCGCGATAGGTGATCGTGTGGCCGCCGACGCGGACTTTCAGGCGCCCGGAGACGGGCGGCGTCCCCGCGTCCTGCTGGAGGCCGGGGACCGCGCGGGCGACCCGTGCGGGGTCGGCCAGCGCCTCCCGCAACCGCTCGGACGGAACCGGAACGAACACCTCATGCTCCATGTCAGCCGAGCCTACCCAGCGCGACCCGAACCGCACCCACGTATCACGGGATTCCTCCACCTCCGCCTCAGTCGGCGTACCGCGGATGCACCAGCGTGGAGGGCGCGAGGCCGGTGACGCGGGTGCGGAAGGCCGCGCGGGCGTCCGCGAAGAGAGCGGCCTGCGTGAGCGTGTGCGGACGCGGCCCGTGCGGGGCGAGGCGCAGGGGTACGCCCGTACGGGAGGCCAGGACGAAGCCCCAGTCGCGCGGCGCCTTCGACGCGCCCGTCGTACGGTCGGGGCCCGCCGCGAACCCGGAGTCCCGGCCGCCCACGCGGTAGGGAGCGGTACGCAGACCGGCGGCCCGGAGCGTCGCGTCGACCGTCCAGAAGACCCGGCGGCGGGAGGAGACCGGGCCCGCGTGCACCGCGAGGCGGCCGTCGGGGGCGAGGACGCGGCGGGCGAGACCGTAGAACTCCTGCGAGTACAGCTTCGTACTCGCCGTGATCCCGGGGTCGGGCAGGTCGGAGATCACCACGTCGTACATCGCCTGGGCGCCGCGCAGCCAGTGGAAGGCGTCCGCGGTCACGACGCGCACGCGTGGGTCGTCGTACGCGTGGCCGTTGAGCGAGGACAGCGCCGGGTCGCGGCGCGCCAACCGCACCACGCCCGCGTCGAGTTCGACCACGTCGACGCTGCGCACGCCGGGGTAGCGCAGCACTTCGCGCGCGGCGAGCCCGTCGCCGCCGCCGAGGATGAGTACACGCGCGTGCGGCCCGTTCATCGCGGGGTGCACGAGCGCCTCGTGGTAGCGGTCCTCGTCGCGGCCGCTGACCCGCAGGCGGCCGTCGAGGAAGAGGTCGAGCGGGCGGCCGTGCGTACCGCCGGTGAGGACGACCTCCTGGACGCCGGTCTGGAGCGCGACCCGCACGTCCGCCCCGTACACCGCGTGCCGCGCCGCCCGTTCGAAGTCGTCGACCAATACCGCGGCCGAGGCGAGGAGTCCGAGCACGACGAGGTTGGCGACCAGCAGCACCCAGCGCGCGCGGTGGGTCAAGTCCCTGCGGAACAGGCCGAGTACGAGGGCCCCGCCGGCCACCACGTTCACCGTCCCGGTGAGCAGCGCGCCGGTCAGCTGGCCGAGCAGGGGCAGCAGCAGGAAGGGGAAGGCCAGGCCGCCGACCAGCGCGCCCACGTAGTCCGCCGCGAAGAGGTCCGCCACCGCGCCGCCCGGGTCCTGGCGGCGGATGCGCTGTATCAGCTCCATGAGGAGGGGGACTTCGGCGCCGATCAGCAGGCCGATGGTGAGGGAGAAGGCCACCAGCAGGTAGCGGGATCCGTTCGCCCAGGCGCCACCCCAGGCGCCCGTCCACGCGAACACCGCGTACAGCGCCATCGCGCTGCATCCGCCGACCAGCGCGAGCACCGCCTCGATCGCGCCGAAGCCCGCCGCGGCGCGGGGGCGCAGCCGCTTCGCGACGAGGGAGCCGATGCCCATGGCGAAGACCATGACGGACAGCACGACGGAGGCCTGGGTGACCGAGTCGCCCATCAAGTACGAGGCGAGGGCGACGAGTTCGAGTTCGTACACGAGTCCACAGGCCGCGCAGACGAATACTCCCGCGAGGACGAGGAACCGCCCGATGCCCGGGCGGACGGGCAGCCGCGCCTGACCCTGGACGCCCCAGTGCGGCGGCGCGCCGGGGGGAGCGGGCGCGTGCGGTTCGATCACGCTGCGAACGCTACGTCACGCTGGCACTACGCTTCGTCACCCACACGAGTGGAACTGGCGCGTTTGAGTGTCATCCCGTGTTGGTGTGGATGTCCCCTGGGGGTTCCGCCCCGGACCCCCGTATCGCGCTGCGCGCTCGTCCTCAACCGTCGGACGGGCCGAAGACCACCGCCCGAACCCCCACCCGCGTGCGGGTGGCGACCAGTTGACCGTCCTGCGGATACGCGTGCCACGTCCGCCAGTGGACCTGGCCCTCATGGCGCTGGGCGAGCATCGCCGTGAAGGCGTGCGGGCTGCCGGGGAAGACGCCCGCGAGGCCGTTGGGATGGTCGGAGACCAGGGCCAGCAACTCCTGGGCGCGGCCCGCGAAGGAGCCGGGGGAGAGCATTTCGACCCGGGCCGCGAACTCGTACTCCCAGTCGCCGACCCGTTTCGCCACGCCGAGCGGAAGGGGCGTACTGCTGCCGGGGATGCACGCGACGGTCTCCGAGCAGCTGCCCCGCTCCTCCTCCAGGAGCACCTGGTGGGATGCGCCGAGGAGTCTCAACTGGAGCTTTGCACCGCCAAGTTCGAGATCGAGCGTGGCGAGGGCGGGCAGCGGCTCGCGGCCCAGAGTCCAGGCGAGATCGGCCGCGCGCGTGTCGGTGTACGAGGTCTTCAGTGTCGTGAGCATGGGTCGGCTCCGCTAGCACGCAAAGGGAGGTGGGGGTCCGGCGCACCCGGTCGGCACCGGGGGAACGGCCTGGTCAGCCCGGTCAGGAAGGACGACCCGACGCCAAGATGACGACAGGGCCTCGGGGCTGCGTTGGTGATTTAGAGGGAATCATGAACTGTGGCGCCGCCACAGCGTTTTTACCCAACTTCGTAGGGTTTCCATCCCCCCGAGGGCTCCACAGCTCAACTGTTCAACTACGGCGTGCGCCCGGCGCCCGGAAGTACCCGTCGGCAGCCGTTGCCCGACGGGCACTTCCGTGTGCTCCGGATGCGCTTCCCCCACTGGGAGCTCAGCTGCCCCGTGTCAGCTGCCTCCGCCGCATCCGCCCCCGCCGCCACAGGAGGACCCGCCTCCGCAGGACGAGCCCCCGCCGCACGACGAGCCCCCGCCGCACGAGTGACCGCCGTGGTGCCCGCCGTGGTGTCCGGACGAACCGCTGTCGCCGGCCCACCAGCTGCCGCTGCCGCTGCTGCTGCCGCTGCCCGAGGAGCCGCGGTACGAACGGCGGCCCCCCTTCGAGAGGCTGACCTTCTGGCTCCGGTCGGTGGCCATGAAGGCCACGACGAACACGACACAGACCACCGCCAGGATGATGCCGATGACCATGGCGCCACCCTCCTTTCGTTCCCCCGAAGCGGCCCCCCGTGGGCCTTGC
This sequence comes from Streptomyces sp. NPDC029292, assembly GCF_055569295.1. Lineage (NCBI taxonomy): Bacteria > Bacillati > Actinomycetota > Actinomycetes > Kitasatosporales > Streptomycetaceae > Streptomyces > Streptomyces sp. NPDC029292. The sequence goes on along the minus strand of NZ_JBVHXR010000011.1, from coordinate 6,758 downwards.
TTCCTGTGTCACTTCTTGGATCGCTTCTTGGATCGCTTTCTTGGATCGCTTCTTGCGTGAGAGGGGGATGCCCGCGCGTCTCACAGGCCAAAGCAGAGTTGAGGAAGTCCAGAGCTTGGGCGCAGGATGACCGGCATGACCTCCAGCGCACGCCCCTTCCTCAACCGCCGGCTCGCCGAGTTCGGGACGACGATCTTCGCCGAGATGTCCGCCCTCGCGCTGAGCACCGGTTCGATCAACCTCGGCCAGGGCTTCCCCGACACGGACGGCCCCGAGGAGATCAGGGAGGCGGCCGTGCGGGCGCTGCGGGACGGGCGCGGCAACCAGTACCCGCCGGGGCCCGGCGTCCCCGAGCTGCGCACCGCGATCGCCGCGCACCAGGAGCGCCGGTACGACCTGTCGTACGACCCCGACACCGAGGTCCTGGTCACGGCGGGCGCCACGGAGGCCATCGCCGCCACGCTCCTCGCCCTGCTCGAACCCGGGGACGAGGTGATCGCGTTCGAGCCGTACTACGACTCGTACGCGGCCTGCATCGCGATGGCGGGCGGCACCCGGGTCCCGGTCACACTGCGCCCGCACGAGGACACCGTCGACGGAGTCGCACAGCGGCGCTTCCGCCTCGATCTCGACGAGCTGCGCGCCGCCGTCACCGACCGCACCCGGCTGCTGCTGATCAACACCCCGCACAACCCCACCGGCACCGTCCTCACCCGCGAGGAGCTCACCGAGATCGCGCAGCTCGCCGTCGAGCGGGACCTCCTGGTGGTGACGGACGAGGTCTACGAGCACCTCGTCTTCGACGACGCCGAGCACCTGCCGCTGGCCGCCTTCCCGGGGATGCGCGAGCGGACGGTCACCATCGGCTCGGCCGGAAAGACCTTCTCCTTCACCGGCTGGAAGGTCGGCTGGGTGACCGCGCCGCCCGCCCTGGTCACCGCCGTGCGCTCGGCCAAGCAGTTCCTGACGTACGTGTCGTCGGGGCCGTTCCAGTACGCGGTGGCCGAGGCGCTCGCGCTGCCCGACACCTATTTCGAGGCGTTCCGCGCCGACATGCGGGCCAAGCGGGACGTCCTGGCGGCCGGGCTCACGGAGGCGGGCTTCGAGGTGTTCCGTCCGCAGGGCACGTACTTCATCACCACCGACATCCGCCCCCTCGGCGAGTCCGACGGCTTCGCCTTCTGCCGCGCCCTGCCGGAGCGCGCCGGCGTCGTCGCCATCCCGAACGCCGTCTTCTACGACCACCGGGAGGCGGGCGCGCCGTTCGTACGGTTCGCGTTCTGCAAGCAGACGGAGGTGCTGGAGGAGGCGGCTAAGCGCCTCAAGGCCGCGTGGTAGCCGAGGCGCCGTGGTAGCCGAGGCGGAGCGCCACCGCGCGCTTACCCGGTAGCACCGCGGGCGCCGGCCGCGCGGACGGCGCGCCGGGGGCGGGTGAACCGTACCCGCGCGGACGCGCACAGGTCGCAAATGCCGCGTGCGAACCGCACGGTTCGGGTGTGACCCACCCGAGTACGCTTGCCCGCTTCGGCCTCACGGAGCCCGGGGAAGAGGCCCGTCCGTCCCGCGCCGCGCGCTGTCTGCCGCGTGCCGTGGTGGCCGCGCTGGGGCTGTTCGCCGCCGTTCGCCTCATCGGCGTCGTGGTGCTGGCCGCGACGGCCTGGGTGACCGGCGGGCACCCGCTGGAGCTGCTCGCGCGGTCCTGGGACTCGGTCTGGTACCTGGAAATCGCGGCGCACGGCTATGGGCAGACGCTGTACTTCGAGCCCGCGGTCGTCCACAGCGACCTGGCGTTCTTCCCGCTGTACCCGGCGCTGGTGCGCGTCGTCACCGCGCTGACCCCGCTGCATCCGGGCGCGGCGGGCCTGCTGCTCTCCTGGCTCGCGGCCGGAGCCGCCGCGTGCGGGGTGTACGCGGTCGGGGCCCGGCTGGAGGGCCGTGCGGTCGCCACCGCCCTCGTCCTGGTGTGGGGGCTGCTGCCGCACTCGGTCGTGCTGTCGATGGCGTACACCGAACCCGTCCTCGCCGCGCTCGCCGCCTGGGCGCTGTACGCGACGCTCAGCGAGCGCTGGCTGTGGGCGGGCGCGCTGGCGGCGCTCGCGGGGCTGTCCCGGCCGAACGGGGTCGCGGTGGCCGCGGCGGTCCTCGCGGCGGCGGCGTACGAGGTGGGGCGGCGCCGGGGGCGGAAAGTTTCCCACAGGCTGTGGACGGGCGCCGCGCTCGCGCCGCTCGGCTGGGGCGGCTACGTGCTGTGGGTGGGTGCGCGGGAGGGGGATCCGCTCGGCGGGTACTTCCAGGTGCAGCGGCTGTGGGGCTCGCGCTTCGACTTCGGGGGAGGGTCGCTGCGCTTGATCAAGCATCTGCTGCTGGACGGGGACCGCTTCGTGTTCCCCATGACGATGGTGATCGTGGCGGCGGCCGTGCTGCTGTACGCGCTGCTGATCCTCGACCGCACGCCGCTGCCGCTGATCGTCTACAGCGGCGTACTCCTGCTGATCGCGCTCGGCGGCTCCGGGTTCTTCGAGTCGAAGCCGCGTTTTCTGCTGCCCGCCTTCCCGCTGCTGCTGCCGCTGGCGCGGGCGCTCGTACGGACGGCGAGAGCCCGGCCCTGGCACGCGACCGTGGTGGTCGGCGCCCTGGCCGGGCTCTCGTGGGCCTATGGGGCGTACCTGGTGGTCGTCGCCCACACGCCCCTGTGAGGAGTAACTACTACTCCTCGTCGTCCTCGGGCTTCTCCGCCTCGTTGATCTCCTGCTCGAGGCCGAGCTGCTCGACGAGCCACTTGTCGAACTCGATGGCCGCCCGCACCCAGCTGACCGTGGAGGACACGAAGTGCTCCAGCGCGACGCCGGTGCCGATCAGCATCTGCGCCTCACCGATCAGGCGGACGGTGCCGTCGTCGTGGGTGTGGCTGTAGACCTTGGGCCACAGCGTGCGGCGGTTCCAGTCGTCGATGGACTCCAGCAGCGTGGGCTTCTCGTCGATCTGGTGCGGCCGGTCGTAGAACGTTCGCACCGAGAAGACCTGCTGGTCACCCTCACCGCGGAACATGAAATACGTACGGAACTGCTCCCACGGCGCCGCGAGGTCACCCTCGTCGTCGACGACGTACTTGAGCTCCATCTGGTCCAGGAGCTGCTTCACGAGGTCCTGATCCGGGACGACGGGGCCCGCGGGGCCGCCGGGCTGCGGCTCGGGCTGGCCCCCGAAGTTCGGAATCGAGGACGGGTCGATGCTCACCGTGTATTTCCCTTCGTACGGATCCTGCCATCCTCCCCCATCCGGGGCGGGGGGTGGCAACCCCTGGCCGGGCCTGTCGGCCTGGGGCTGGCAAGATCCGGTCATGAGCATGCAGAGGGGACCGTGCCCGCAGAGCCTGGGCACCCCCGCCCCGTGAGTCGGGTGCCCGGATCTACGGGCGCTACTCGGCGACGCCCGTCGCGGATTACAAGGTCTTCCCGGTCGCCGGTCCCACGATCAGGCCGTCTCCGAAGGCGTCCACACGGACCGTGTCGCCGTCCTTGACCTCGCCCGCGAGGATCTCCTTGGCGAGGCGGTCGCCGATGGCGGTCTGGACGAGGCGGCGCAGCGGCCGGGCGCCGTACGCCGGGTCGTTGCCCTCGTCCGCGAGCCAGGCCAGAGCCGCGTCGGTGACCTCCAGGGTCAGGCGGCGCTCGGCGAGGCGCTTGGCGAGCCGGTCGATCTGGAGCTTGGCGATGCGCTCCAGCTCCTCCTTGTTCAGGGCGGAGAAGACCACCAGGTCGTCGAGCCGGTTCAGGAACTCCGGCTTGAAGGAGGCCCGGACGACCTCCAGCACCTGCTGCTTCTTCTCCTCCTCGGAGGTCAGCGGCTCGACGAGGAACTGGCTGCCCAGGTTCGAGGTGAGGATCAGGATGGTGTTGCGGAAGTCGACCGTCCGCCCCTGACCGTCCGTCAGCCGTCCGTCGTCCAGCACCTGGAGGAGGATGTCGAAGACCTCCGGGTGCGCCTTCTCGACCTCGTCGAGCAGGACCACGGAGTACGGCCTCCTGCGCACCGCCTCCGTCAGCTGGCCGCCCTCCTCGTACCCGACGTACCCGGGCGGGGCGCCCACCAGGCGGGCGACGGTGTGCTTCTCGCCGTACTCGCTCATGTCGATGCGGACCATGGCCCGCTCGTCGTCGAAGAGGAAGTCCGCGAGCGCCTTGGCGAGTTCGGTCTTGCCGACGCCGGTCGGGCCGAGGAAGAGGAAGGATCCGGTGGGCCGGTCGGGGTCGGCGATTCCGGCACGCGAGCGCCGTACGGCGTCGGACACCGCCTGCACGGCCTCCGTCTGCCCGATGAGCCGGCGCCCCAACTCCTCCTCCATGCGCAGGAGTTTCTGCGTCTCGCCTTCGAGGAGGCGTCCGGCGGGGATGCCGGTCCAGGCGCCCACGACGTCGGCGATGTCGTCGGGGCCGACCTCCTCCTTGACCATGGTGTCCTTGGAGGCTTCCTCCTCGGCCTCGGAGGCTTCCTCCAACTCCTTTTCGAGGGCCGGGATTTCGCCGTAGAGCAGCCTGGAGGCGGTGTTCAGGTCCTCGTCGCTCCGGGCGCGGCTCTGGGCGAGTTCGGCCTGGCTGCGCAGCTCGTCGAGCTTCTTCTTCAGCTCACCGACGCGGTTGAGGGACTGTCGCTCCTTGTCCCAGCGGGCGTTGAGGCCGCGCAGCTGCTCCTCCTTGTCGGCGAGGTCGCGGCGCAGCTTCTCCAGCCGCTCCTTGCTGGCGGCGTCGGTCTCCTTGCTGAGGGCCAGCTCCTCCATCTTCAGCCGGTCGACGACGCGCTGGAGTTCGTCGATCTCGACGGGGGACGAGTCGATCTCCATGCGCAGCCGGGAGGCGGCCTCGTCGACGAGGTCGATGGCCTTGTCCGGCAGGAAGCGGGAGGTGATGTACCGGTCGGAGAGGGTGGCCGCGGCCACCAGCGCGGAGTCCGCGATCTGCACCTTGTGGTGGGCCTCGTACCGCCCCTTGAGCCCGCGCAGAATCGCGATCGTGTCCTCGACGGTCGGCTCGGCGACGAGCACCTGCTGGAAGCGCCGCTCCAGGGCGGGGTCCTTCTCGATCCGCTCCCGGTACTCGTCGAGCGTCGTCGCACCCACCATGCGCAGCTCACCACGGGCGAGCATGGGCTTGAGCATGTTGCCCGCGTCCATGGCGGAATCCCCGCCGGCGCCGGCGCCGACGACGGTGTGCAGTTCATCGATGAAGGTGATGATCTCCCCGTCGGAGTCCTTGATCTCGGCGAGGACGGTCTTCAGCCGCTCCTCGAACTCACCGCGGTATTTGGCACCCGCGACCATCGCGCCCAGGTCGAGCGCGACGAGCCGCTTGCGCTTGAGGGACTCGGGCACATCACCCTTCACGATCCGCTGGGCGAGGCCCTCGACCACGGCGGTCTTGCCGACACCGGGCTCACCGATGAGGACGGGGTTGTTCTTGGTACGGCGGGACAGCACCTGCACCACCCGCCGGATCTCCTGATCCCTGCCGATGACGGGATCGAGTTTCCCCTCCCGCGCGGCGGCGGTGAAATCAGTACCGAACTTTTCGAGCGCCTTGTACTGGCCCTCGGGATCCGAGGTCGTCACCCGGCGCCCTCCCCTGCTCTCCTGGAACGCCTCAAGCAACTTTTTCGCACTGGCGCCCTGCTGGGAGAGTACGTCGCCGCTCTGGCCGCCCTTCGCGGCGATGCCGATGAGCAGGTGCTCGGTGGAGAGGTACTCGTCGCCGAGGTCCTTGGCCTTGTCGGCCGCCTCGGCGATGACGGCGAGCAGCTCGCGGTTGGGCTGCGGGGGCGCGACGGTGGACCCGGTCACGCTGGGCAGGCCCGCCAGGACGCGCTCGGTCCCGGCCCGCACGGACGCCTGGTCGGCGTCGACGGCGGCCAGCAGATCAATGATGTTCTCGTTGTCCTGCCCCTCCAGCAGAGCGAGCAGCAGGTGAGCGGGGGTGAGGTCCGGGTGGCCCTCGGACACGGCCCGGTTGGTGGCCGCGTTGATCGCGTCCCGGCTCCTGTTGGTCAGCTCGGCGTCCACGTTCGCGTTCTCCTCCTCCTGAAATGCCTGACCCAGACAACGTACACAAAGTTGAGTCTATTCCACTCAAGGAGCGGTGTGGAGGGCATGGGGCGTACGGCATCCCGGTCCCGCTGCATTGCGGACCCGGGTTACATTGCGGACCATGGCCTCGTACCCCGTAGACCCGCGCGACCCCGACCCCTCGTACCTCAGCTTCTGGCGGGAGCGCCACCTGTGCACGCTGACAACACTCCGGCCGGACGGTTCACCGCACGTCGTGCCCGTCGGGGTCACTTACGACCCGCACGCGGGTCTGGCCCGGGTGATCACCAACAAGTCCAGCGCGAAGGTCGGGCATGTGCGGGCCTCGGGGACGGACGGCGCACGGGTCGCCGTCTGCCAGGTGGACGGGCGGCGCTGGGCGACGCTGGAGGGGCGGGCGACGGTGTCCGTCCACCCCGAGCGCGTCGCGGAGGCGGAGCGGCGGTACGCGGAGCGGTACGGGCGGGTGCCCTCGCCGAACCCGTCCCGGGTGGTGATCGAGATCGAACTGACCTCGGCGATGGGGCGCGGCTGATTCCGGCCACTGTCGACGGCGGCCGAAACGTGCAGGTTTCACGTAAAACTGCAGCGGGGGGGGGGGGGGGGGGGGGGGGGGGGGGGGGGGGGGGGGGGGGGGGGGGGGGGGGGGGGGGGGGGCGGGGGGGGGAGGGGGGAGGGAGCG
>NZ_JBVHXR010000010.1:229799-338470 GCF_055569295.1 Streptomyces sp. NPDC029292 | reverse complement strand
TGGGCGCTCTCAACGTTCTACGGGCCGGGCTGGTCCGTCGCGACGCCAACCTGGCATAGCGAGAAGCCCCGTCCCTCAGGACGGGGAGGAGTCACGAGTGTGTCTACGTCTGCAATGTCACCTGGTACGGCTGACCGCTGAAAGAGCCTGGGTTCCCGGGCCGGAAAGGCCCGGCCAACACCTGTCAAAGGTGATCAGTAGGCCTACTTTTCGCAAACCGTTCCGACTCCCAACCGACCGTTCCCGGTCGATTACAGTGCTGAGCGTCGGACGTGCGGACGATGCCTGGGGAGGTCTCGGTGGGTGCGACAGCCGGCGCCGTCTGGGGCCGTTCCGAACAGCAGGACTTCCGCAGCAGGGTGCGCGGAACGCTGCTGGGCGCTGCCCTCGGCGACGCCCTGGGCGCGCCGCTCGACGCGCTCACCCTGGAGGAGATCCGGGAGGCGTACGGCGCGGAGGGCCTGACCGATCTCGCCTTCGGGCACGGCAGGCGCGGCGCCGTGACGCACCTCACGCAGCTCGCGCTGTTCAGCGTCGACGGCCTGATACGCGCCCAGGTACGCCGGGACACCGGCGCCTGGCACCCGCCCACCGACCTTCACCGGGCCTACCGCCGCTGGGCGGCCACCCAGAGCGACTGGGGGCCGGACGAGCGCCGCAAGGACGACGGCTGGCTGGCCCGCGAGGAGTGGCTCTACGCCCGCCGCGACCCGGCCCGCTCCTGTCTGCTCGGCTTCGGCGACGAGACCATGGGCACCTTGGACGCGCCCAAGAACCCCGGCGAGCCCGGTCCCGAGGCCGCCGCACGCTCCGCGCCGTTCGGGCTGCTCGTCGGCTGGGAGCCGCAGCTCGTGCTGCAGCTCGCCGTCGAGTGCGCCGCGCAGACGCACGGGCACGCCACGGCGTACCTGTCGGCGGGGGCGTACGCCGTCATCGTGCACGCGCTGGCACGCGGCGAGAGCCTCGACGGGGCCGTGCAGCGGGCCCTGGCGCTGCTCGCCCCGCGCCCGGGGCAGCAGCCGGTCGCGGACGCGCTCCAGCACGCGCTGGGCGCCGTACGGCAGGGGATGCCCACGCCGGGGCGGGTCGAGGCTCTCGCCGGGGACGGTACGGCGGAGGGGCTGCTCGCGGTCGCCGTGTACTGCGCCCTGGTCGGCGAGGACATCCGGCACGGGCTGTGCCTCGCGGTGAACCACGGAGGCCCCTCGGGCGCGGCGGGCGCCCTCACCGGGGGGCTGCTCGGCGCCCTGCACGGCGAAACGGCCCTCCCGCCGGCCTGGCTGGCCGAACTGGAGGGCCGTCCCACGATGCTGGCGCTGGCGGACGACTTCGCGATGGAGATGACGCAGGGGCCGGCGCTGCACGGGCCGGGTGGGTCCTCTCCGGGGTGGCTGGCGCGGTACCCGCGGGGGTGAGGGCGGAGGGGCTGAAATCAGCCCCTCCGGCGTTTGAGGAGCGGCGTCTGGGGCGGAGCCCCAGGGACGGGAAGGGGTAGGGGCGGCGGGGGCGAAAAACGTCTCAGACCTCGGACGGGCTCGTCGACGCTCCGTCCGCCTGGGTCGGGATCGCCGCCGCCCCGGTCCCGTCGTCGTCCGTGTTGATCTTCTCGATGATCGCGTCCCGCTCAGGCGTGTCCTCGGGCTTCAGGAAGCCGATGAGGATGTACAGAACCAGCGAGATGACCATCGGGACGGAGACCTGGTACTCCAGCTTCACGTCCGTGCGCTGGGAGAAGTCCAGGTTGTAGTTGACGAAGAAGAAGGCGAGCAGGCCGCAGGCCCAGCTGGTGAGGGCCGCCGTCGGGCCGGACTTACGGAACGGTCGGAGCAGGCCCAGGATGAACGGGATCGCGATCGGGCCCATCAGACCGGCCACCCACTTGATGACGACCGTGATGATGTCCTTGAAGGCGGGGGAGTTGACCTGGGTGGCCACCGCCATGGAGAAGCCGAGGAAGGCGACGGTCGTGACGCGCCCCGCGATCAGACCGGCCCGGCTGTCCCACACCCGCGCGGCCTTCGACAGCACCGGCGCCACGTCCCGCGTGAACACGGCGGCGATGGCGTTCGCGTCGGACGAGCACATGGCCATCGTGTGCGAGAAGAAGCCGACGACGACCAGGCCCAGCAGGCCGTGCGGGAGGAGCTGTTCGGTCATCAGGCCGTACGCGTCCGAGCCGTCGGGCTTCTTCGCCGTGACGAGCAGCGGCGACAGCCACATCGGGATGAAGAGAATGACCGGCCACACGAACCACAGCCCGGCGGACAGGAAGGCCGAGCGGGTGGCCTGCTTGGCGCTGCCCGTCGCCATGTAGCGCTGGGCCTGGTTCCACATGCCGCCGTTGTACTCGAAGAGCTTGATGAAGAGGTACGCGATGAAGAAGACGGTGAGGTACGGGCCCGCGAACCCGTCCGCGTGACCGTTCAGCTTCGGTGAGTCCAGCGCCTTGGACAGACCGCCCTGGTCGGAGATCTTGTTCAGCGCGATGATCAGCATCGAGACGCCGGCCAGCAACTGGATGACGAACTGGCCGAGTTCGGTGAGCGCGTCGGCCCACAGCCCGCCGATCGTGCAGTACACGGCCGTGATGCCGCCGGTGATGATGATGCCCTGGGTCAGCGTGACCCCGGTGAAGACGGTGAGCAGGGTCGCGATCGCGGCCCACTTCGCGCCGACGTCCACGATCTTCAGCAGGATGCCGGACCAGGCGAGTGCCTGCTGCGTCGGCACGTTGTAGCGGTCCTTGAGGTATTCGAGGGGCGAGGCCACGTGCAGCCGGGAGCGCAGCCGGTTGAGCCGGGGCGCGAAGGCCTTGGCGCCGATGGCGACACCGATGGCGATGGGCAGGGCCCAGGTGACGTACGAGGTGATGCCGTACGTGTACGCGATGCCGGCGTAGCCGGTGAACATCACCGCGCTGTAGCCCGACATGTGGTGCGAGATGCCGGACAGCCACCAGGGCATCTTGCCGCCCGCGGTGAAGAAGTCGCTGACGTCGTCGACACGCTTGTGGGACCAGAAGCCGATCGCTGTCATGACGCCGAAGTACGCGACCAGGACGGCCCAGTCGAGACCGTTCATGTGCCCCCTCCAGGGGTCCGCCTTGTGAACCTGCAGATACCGGACGGCACTTCGCCAGTACGTGCATGGGCGGCGCCCCCGTGCGGGAGCGGGGACTTCGGGGATTGAACCGCTGGTTCGAGGGACCGGTCAAGACCTCTCGCGGTCACGGATATGAACACAGATCAGAAAGCAGAACGATTTTGCTTCTACTTTACCTGTAGGGCTGTTGTCGTGCTCGTGACGTGGAACACACGATGAGCGGGCACTTCGCCAGACGGACACGACGGACATCGACAGGACGACGGGCGTACGGGATGCGGGTCCCGTGCGACCGGGAGGGGAGCCGCGACAGCCGTACCTACCGCATGAGTTCGCCGGCGTTCACGAGCAGGGACTGCCCCGTGATCGCCCGCGCCCGGTCGGACGCCAGGAACACCGCGGCGTCCGCCACGTCCCCGTCCGTGGCCAGCTCCGGCAGGGCCATCCGCTCCGTGAGCCGCTTCAGGACGTCCGGTTCCGGTACGCCCTCGGTGTGCGCGGTGAACTGGACGTAGGCCTCGACGGGCGGGCCCCACATCCAGCCGGGCAGCACGGTGTTGACCCGTATGCGATGTGGGCCCAGTTCCCGCGCCAGGGAGTACATCGCGCTCGTCAGCGCGCCCTTGGAGGCCGCGTACGCCGCCTGCCGCACCTGACTCGGCGCGGCCACCGACGACTGCGTCCCGATGATGACGACCGAGCCGCCGCGCGCCTTCAGCGCGGGCAGGCAGGCGCGGGTCATCCGCAGCGTCCCCAGCAGGTTCACGTCGATGACCGACTGCCAGGTGGTGAAGTCCGCGTCCTCCAGGCCGCCGAAGTAGCTGTCCCAGGCGGCGACATGGACGACGGCGTCGATCCCCCCGAACCGCTTCCGGGCGAGCGCCGCGAGCGCCTCGCACTGTCCCTCGTCGGTGATGTCCGTCGCCCGGTATGCCGTGTGCGCGCCGACCGGATCGAGCTCGGCCGCGGACTTGGCGAGATTCGCCTCCGTACGCGCCCCGAGCACGGCGTTGCCCCCGTCGCGCACGACGGCCGCCGCGACCTGATGACCGAGCCCGGCCCCGACCCCCGAGACGACGACGGTCTTGCCCGCGAGCAGTGACATCGGTGACCCCTTTTTTGTGGCTCGGTTCGCCTCCGGGGCGCCAAAGCCCCTTCGGCTCACTCGCCGTAGGTTGCCGTGACTATGGCGCATTGTCTGACGGAGCGTCAGAGTATGGGCGTCCGGCGGAAGAAGGAAGGGGATCGTCATGTCGGAGGAGACCCGCAGCGAGACGTACGCCGAACTGGCCGCCCTCGGCCCGTACGGCGTTCACCCGGGCCACGCCCTGATCACCATGGTCGAGCCGCACCCGGGCCACGAGTACGCGTACAACCGCTGGTACGAGGACGATCACTACTACGCCGGCGCGATGGCCATGCCCTGGATGTACGCGGGGCGGCGCTGGGTCGCCACCCGTGATCTCCAACTCCTGCGCTACCCCGAGAAGTCGGCGGTCGCTCAGCCGGTGACCGCAGGCTGCTACCTCTCCACGTACTGGGTCACCGACGGCCGCTACGACGACCACATGAAGTGGACCGTCGGGATCAATAAGCGGCTCAACCGCGACGGGCGGGTCTACCAGGACCGTACGCACGTCTTCACGGCCTTCCAGGACCACGAGGCCACCGTGTACCGGGACGGGGCCGCCGGGCCCCGCGACTTCCACGCCCTCGACCACCCCTACGCGGGCCTGGTCGTGGAGGTCATCGACGCCGAAGGTGCCGCACAGCGCGCCGAGTTGCTGGAGTGGCTGCGGTCGCGGCACCTCCCCAAGCGCCTCGCGGGCTCGCCCGCCGCGATGGTCACGATCTTCCGGCCGACCCCCCTCCCCGGTGACCGCATGACGTACGTCAAGCAGGTCGAGGGGGTGGATACACGGCTGACCCTGCTGTGGTTCCTGGAGGCGGATCCCCGGGAGTGCTGGGAGGGGTACTTCGTCGGACGTGACGCCGCTGTTGCCGAAGCGGGGCTGGGGAAGGTCGAGTTGGTGGCGCCGTTCATCCCGACGGTGCCAGGGACGGACAAGTACGTGGACCGGCTCCGGTAGGCGCTGGCCGAGGGAAGAGCCGAGCCCCCTCGGCCGGGACGGCGGGCCAGTCGAGAGGGCTCTGTCGGTGATGCGTATGAAATTGTGTGTGGTCATCGATCAGGCGAGGTCGAAAGCCCCCCGGCTCACCTCTGCCACGAAGGCGTTCCACGAGTTCGCGGGAAACGCCAGGGTGGGGCCCTCGGGGACCTTGGAGTCCCGCACGGCCATCGCCGCGAGAACCGGGGACTTGACCTCGACGCATGCGCCGTTTCCGGTGGAATACGAGGACTTGGTCCAGGTGTTCAGCGCGCCTTGCTGGATTGCCATGTTCGCTCCGGTAGCGAGTCGTTGAGTTGCTGTCACCGCACTGCGGGCTCCCTCCGGAACCCGCAGTGCGGTTTGCGCCAAGGTTGTTGCTCCTTGGCGTGATCGACGCTACTCGCCAACATCCGCGGGCGAAGCGGCTATTCACTCGACCGGATGGCATATTCCACTGGGTCTTCCGCCCCGACGTGGCGAAGGTGTACTGTCCGGCACCTTCTCGTCAGGGCGCTTCGTTCGAGGCGTTTCCACGACCCGCGCCCCGACACTCAGCGCGCGTAATCCTTCGCGATGTCCGCGATGAACTGTCGCGATTGGTCCACATTCAGGGCCTGGGCCCGCAGATGCTCGTACATCACGCTGTATTTCTGGACGTCGTTCGCCTTTTCCAGATACAGGTCGCTGGTGACACCCTCGATGTAGACGACGCTCGAGTCCGCCGCGTCGGGGAACTCCAGGATCGCGTACTGCCCGTTGAGCCCCGGATGCGCGCCCATGTCGAAGGGGATCACCTGTACGGTGACGTGCGGGAGCTGGGACTGCTCGACGAGGTACTCCAGCTGGTCGCGCATCAGCGAGCGATTGCCGACGACCCGGCGCAGCGCGGCCTCGTCGAGGACGGTCCACAGCCGAAGCGGGTTCTCCGGGGCGGAGATACGTTCCTGCCTGCGCAGTCGCACCTGGACCCGCTTGTCGATGTCGCCGGAGGCGGTCTCCGGCAGCGCGCCGGCGATCAGGGCCTCGGCGTACGGGCGGGTCTGGAGCAGACCGGGGACGACCTGGGGGTCGTACACGCGCAGCGACGCGGCATCGGTTTCGAGCCCGATGTACACGCTGTACGGGATGTCGCCGAAGGAGTGCCACCAGCCCTGCTGGCGGGAGTCCTTGGCCATCTGCATCAGGGAGTCGACGATCCGGTGGTCCTCGACCTCGTAGACCCCGCACAGATCGCGGACGTCGCGCTGGCTGATACTGCGCCGTCCGTTCTCCAGCCGGCTGATCTTCGACTGCGAGACCAGCAGCCGCTCGGCGACCTCTTCGGCCGTCATGCCCTTGAGCTCGCGGAGCCGGCGCAGCTCCTGGCCCAGCCGGCGCCGCCGGACGGTGGGATTGACATTGGACGCCACGGGACGTGCACCTCCGGCTGCGGGCCTCTACTTTGCGTATCTGCTGTTGAGCAGACTGCCACCAAGGTGCTTTCTACCGCTGGGAAACAGCGGATATGCGCTGGGTACGCACCAGTTCGGGGATCTGGCGTGTATATGCGGCCGCTCCGGTTCCCGTTGGGGCTCGCGCATATGCGGCCGCGCGGGGCGGTGGGGCCGTGTCGTCGTCCGGACGTACGGCCTCACTGCCCCGCGCGAGCCAGCGGCTCCCGAACCGGGTCTTGGGGACTGCGGTGCGGCGCTGAGGTACTGCGTGTGGTGCGGGTGCTGCTTGTGGTGCTGCGGTCGTGCTCGGTGCCGTGGGACTGCGGCTCAGTGGGCCACGGCCCGCGCCATGGAACCGCGGCGCGGTTGCATCGGAACACCCCTGGCCGGTTCCGGTGCGGTCCTGGCTCCGACGGTGGCCTGGCGGCCGACCTGTGGTGCCGGGCTGCGGCGTGGCTGTGCGGCCACACCGTTCTGAACGTCCATGACCGCGTGGGCCACGAGGCCGCCCATGGGGTCATGCCTGATCAGGTCCCGCAGCCGGGAGCGGGACGAGCGTCCCTCATTACCCGGATACAGGTGCTTGCCGAGACCGACCGCATGGGCCAGCGCGGCGAGCGCCGCGGTCCGCGGGTCCGGCGGAACGCCGGTGCGGATCGCGTTGTCCAGCCGGGACCTGATCTCCCGGCTGATCGCCGTGTCCGTCGCCTGGTAGCGAGTCGTCGGCAGCACCCCGCACATCTGGCCGGCCACGGCATGGACCATGCCGCACCTCTCCAGATGCGAGAGGTAGGTCTGGCGAAGTCCCAGCCGGGGTCCGCCAATCCAGTTCACTGCGCGTACGGGTGCTCCGCGCCGGCGAAGCAGTTCCAACGCACAGTCCAGTGTTGGATCTCCAGTCGGCCGTGGTGCCACCACGGCGATACGATCCCCGTCTGGGGCTATCCGTCCGGCCAGCGCCAGCTCCACTAGCTGTGCTCCGGCCAGACCGAGGTCGAGCGACTGCGGCTGTGCGGTGGTACCCGTGGTCGGGTCCAACGCCAGCAGCAGAAGCTCCTCCGGAATTGTTCTGCGGCTCCTGCCCATCCATGCCTCCCCGCGTGGATGAATGACAGGGTGACCCCTCTCACATTGGTCTGTCGAGGGCGCGTGACCGGAATGTAGTGGAACCGGTCGGTATGTCGTTCTCGTCTACCGCAGGGGTTAAGCCCTCACACAGGACACTGGTACATGGTTCGGACATCGGTGTCCGGGCGGCGGTTCACGGGTTTCACGGTTCGGTTGGGCGCACGGAGGGTGTGCGCCGGATGGAGGAGGCATCGGTGGCGGGCGAGTCCCCCGACAGGTCGAAGCAGCACGAGTCGTCGGCGTCGTCGGCAGAACCGACGCCGGGGACCCCGGCCGCGGTTCCGGGTCCCGCGCGGGGGAGTGCGTCGGGCTCGGCCCCGGCCGACCCGCGCTTGGCGGTGGCCCGCGAACGGGCGGCCACGGTGCGGGTGGATCAGGCTACGGCCGTGTTCTCCACGAAGGCCTTGGCGGCGGCGGAACGGTCGCTGCGGGAGGCCGAGGAGGCCGCTGCGCCGGGGGCTTCTTCGGCGGACGGGGCTTCCGCCGAGTCCGCCGAGACCGGCGAGTCCTCAGAGCCCGCCGAGGTGGGCTCCTCGGGTGACGCCCGGCTGCGGGCGGCTGTGGCCGCCTGGGTGGCGGGGGCGGACGATTCGGAACCGGGGGCCGGTGCCGAGGCTGAGGTCGAGGCTGAGGGTGACGTCGACTCCGAGGGTGCCGGTGACGTGGAGGCGTCTGGCGAGGCGTCAGAGTCGGGCACCGACGCCGACGCCGACGAGGAGCGGGAAGCTGCCTCGGGCGAGGAGCAGGACGCCGCCTCCGGCGAGGCTTCCGTCGCCGACGAGTCCGGGGACGAGCCCGATGCCGAGAGCGTGTCCGAGGGCGACACCGAGGCCGAGGCCAACTCCGAGGCTGAGCGCGTGTCCGAGGCTGACGCCGAGCCGAACACGGCCGAGGCGGGTTCCGGCGGTGACGCGGTGGCCGACGAGGCCCTGGCCGACTCCGGGTCCGGGCTTGTACCCGAGGCTGACGCCGAGCTGAACACGGCCGAGGGTGAGGCGGGTTCCGGCGACGCGGTGGCCGACGAGGCCCTGGCCGACTCCGGGTCCGGGCTTGTACCCGAGGCTGACGCCGAGCCGAACACGGCCGAGGGTGAGGCGGATTCCGGCGACGCGGTGGCCGATGAGGTCCCGGGCGACTCCGGGTCCGGGTCCGGGCTTGTGCCCGAGGCTGACGCCGAGCCGAACACGGCCGAGGCGGACTCCGACGACGACGCCGCGGCTGACGACACCCCGGCCGACGACGCCTCGGACAAGGACACCACCCCCGAGCCCCCCGTCGACCAGCCCACCGCCATCTTCAAGGCCCCCCGGCCCCCGGCCGTGGACCAGCCCACGACCATGCTGAAGCTGGGCGGCACCAAGCCGGCCACCCCCAAGCCGGACGCCAAGCCCGCCGCCGAGGAGCCCACTGACAAGGCCCCGGACAAGGCCCCGGACAAGGCCCCGGACAAGGCCCCGGACAAGCCCGCCGCCAAGCCCGAGTCCGCCGCCGAGCGCACCAGCAAGTTCGTCGCCCTCAAGCCCCTCGACGAACCCGCCCCGGCGAAGCCGAGGACCACCCCGGCCCCGGACACCGCTGAGAAGCCGGCGGCAGCCACCGCCGTCGTCCCGCAGGTCGGCCCCGAGCGCACCACCCAGCAGCCCCTTCCGCCCAAGCCGCCGCTGGATCTGCTGGCCGAGCTGACGAACACGCCGCCGCCCCCGGAGACTCCGGTGCGGACGATCGTGCGGCGGGTCAAGATCTGGACCCCGCTGGTCCTGCTGCTCGCGGTGATCTTTGCAGTCGTACAGGCTGTACGACCGCTCCCGACCCCGGGCCTCGCGCTCACCGCCGACGAGACGTACACCTTCGAGGGCGGCACGCTCGACCTGCCGTGGCCCGGTCAGGGGCAGTCGGCGATCGAGGTCGAGGGGGTCGGCGGCGTCGGTACCGACGGGAAGCAGACGCCCGCTCCCATCGCGAGCGTCGCCAAGATCATGACGGCGTACGTGATCCTTCAGGACCACCCGCTGAAGGGGAACGAGGGCGGCGACAAGATCACCGTCGACCAGCAGGCCGAGGACGAGTCGAAGAACGAGGACGAGTCGACGGCGGCGATGACGAAGGGCCAGCAGTTCACGGAGCGGCAGATGCTCCAGATGCTGATGATCCCGTCCGGGAACAACGCGGCCCGGCTGCTGGCCCGTTGGGACTCCGACAACAAGACCTTCGTCGGCAAGATGAACGCCGCGGCGAAGAAGCTCGGCATGACGAAGTCGACGTACACGGACCCGAGCGGTCTGGAGAAGACGACGGTGAGCACCGCCACCGACCAGCTCAAGCTGACCAAGGAGGTCATGCAGGACGAGGTGTTCCGCAGCATCGTCGGGATGGCCAGCGCCAAGATCCCCGGCCTCGACGGGACCATCTACAACAACAACGACCTGCTGGTGAAGCAGGTCGGCGTGATCGGCCTCAAGACCGGCTCGTCGACGCCCGCGGGCGGCAACCTGGTGTGGGCCGCCACCAAGACCGTGAACGGCAAGACGCAGACGGTCTACGGCGCGGTCCTCGGACAGAACGCAGGTACCGGCAAGGTCTGGGACAGCCTCCAGCTGGCGCTCACCAACAGCCAGAAGCTGATCGACAAGGTCCAGCAGAGCCTGACCTCCGCCACGGTGGTGAAGAAGGGCGACGTCGTCGGCTACGTGGACGACCAGCTCGGCGGCCGGACCCCGGTCGTCGCCACCAAGAACATGACGGCGGTCGGCTGGCCCGGTCTGAAGACCACGCTGTCGATCGGTGCCGGCGGCAAGACGGTCCCGCACTCCGGCAAGGCGGGCACGGTCGTCGGCGAGCTGACGGTCGGCGACGGTTCCAGCCACGCGGTGACGATCCCCGTCGCGCTCCGGTCGGACCTCGCCGAGCCGGGCTTCGGCGCCAAGCTGACCCGCGTCAGCTGAACGGGCGTACGCACCGGTGACGTACCGACCTGCGCACCGGTGACGTACGGCAGGTACGAACAAAGGCACCGCACCCCGTAGGGGAGCCCCCACCCGGGCGCTCCCCTACGGGGTGCGTGCTAGCGTCGCGAGATCGGGGCTGGTCGCGGGCCGCGGGTCCCGGTCGAGAACAAAAACGGGACACGGGACACAGGACACGGGAGTGCCTTGCAGTGGCGACAGCGGAGCCGACACACGCCGACGACGCCGATCCTGGCCCAGGATCAGGCCCGCGAATACCGCAGTCCGCGCGTACCGCCCATGATGCGGATGACGACCATGACGCGGATGCCAAGGCGAGCGGTACCCGCCTGACCCGCTTCCTCCGTCACCCCGTCACCGTCGCCACCGCCCTCTCCGGTGTCCTGCACCTCGTCTGGTTCTTCACGTTCGCGAACAGCGGCGGGGATCTCGCGGCGCAGGACGCGTGGGCGGAGTTCGTCGGGCGGCACCCGGACTCGGCGTACAACCTCGCCTGGTACGGCGGGATGCACCCGGTGTCGTACAGCGTGGTGTCGCCGTATCTGATGTCCGTGCTCGGCGTCCGTACGACGATGATGATCGCGGGGACGATCTCGGCGGGTCTGCTGACGATGATCCTGATCCGCAGCCGGGCGGTGCGCAATCCCATGTGGCCCGCGCTCGCCGGGGTGTTCGCGCTGCTGTGCAACGCCGCGTCGGGGCGGGTGACGTACGGCCTGGGCATGGTGTTCGCGCTCGCCGCGGCCGCCGTCGTCTTCTGCTGGCCCTACCGCTGGCGCTACAAACGCTGGGCGAAGGCCCTGTGCGCGGCGCCGCTCGCCGCGCTCGCGACCGCCGCGTCGCCCGTGGCCGGGCTGTTCGTCGGCCTGGTCGCCGTGGCGCTCTTCCTCCAGAAGCGCCGTCCGGGCGCGTACGCGCTGGGTATCGCGCCGACCGTCGTGGTGGCGGTGTCGGCCTGGCTGTTCCCCTTCTCCGGCACCCAGCCGATGTCCTTCGCCTCGTCCTCGCTGCCCCTCCTCTACTCGGTCTTCGTCTTCGTGCTCGTCCCCAAGGAGTGGAAGACGGTCCGGATCACGGCGGCGGTGTACGGCCTCGGTGTGCTCCTGGTCTGGCTGATCAGCTCCCAGATCGGCTCCAACATCACGCGCCTGGCGATGCTGTTCGCGGGCGTCGTGCTGCTGGCCGCGCTGCCCTTCGCCGTGCCGCGCTCACGCAAGTGGTACGCGATCGTCGTCGCCTTCGCCGGATTCGTCGGGTGGATCGGCTTCAAGTCGGTCGACGACATCGTGCATACGACTCCGGCGGCGTCCTGGGCGCGCGAGCTGGCCCCGCTGGTGAACCAGCTCCAGGTGGTGGGCGCCGAGAAGGGCCGCGTCGAGGTCGTCCCCGCCCGCTCCCACCGGGAGGCGTCCGCCCTCGCCCCGTACGTGAACCTCGCCCGCGGCTGGAACCGTCAGGCCGACATGGAGCGCAACCCGCTCTTCTACGACGACACCCTCAACTCCGCGAACTATCACGAGTGGCTGCAGCGCTGGGCCATCCACTACGTGGTGCTGCCCAAGGGCGAACCGGACGGGGACGGCGGCGAACGCGAACGTCAGCTCGTCCAGCGGGGTATGCCCTACCTTCGGCAGATCTGGGGTGACGCGAACTGGCAGCTGTTCACGGTCACCGACCCGACGCCGCTCGCCGAGCCGAACGCCGTCGTCGACCGGGCCGAACAGGGTGAGCTGACCATCGAGGTGAAGAAGGCGGGCCGCATCCTGATCCGCATCCCGTACTCCCCTTGGCTCAGCATCGTCGACGCGGACGGCAAGAGCGTGAAGCCCCCGCAGGAGACGGAGCAGTCCAAGCACCGCGAGGACGGCACCCCGAAGACGTACGACAACGTCAGCGGCTGTCTGTCCCAGGCGGCGGAGAACGCCACGGGCGACCAGTGGACGGAGCTGCTGGCTCCCCGCCCGGGTACATATCGCCTGGCGGCGCCGTACCAGCTCCCCCGTGGCACCCCGTGCCCGGAGGCGCTGCGCTGAGCAGCTAAGCGGCCTCGGGGAAGCCGCTTAGAACCGCTCGACCGGGCCGCAGTACGGCATGTCGCGGTCGTTCAGGGGCTGGTCCCGGAAGAAGCGTACGAGCAGGTCGCAGAAGTCCGCCGGGCGCTGGAGGTGGGCCAGATGGCCGGACTCCGCGATCGTGGTGAAGCACGCTCCCGGCAGGTCCGCGGCGACCGCGCGGACCATGTCGGGCGTGGTGAGGGTGTCGTGCTCACCGGTGAAGACGAGGTACGGGACGGCGGGGACGGGGGCACGCCGGTACCACTCGTGGGCCAGCAGCCGCCGGTTGCGCTCGACCGTCACGGCGACGTCCCGCGGTGTCTGGGCCGCGAACTGCTGGTACATCAGCCGGGACAGGGCGGCGTGCTTGCGCACCGTCCGTGCCCCCGGAGGCGGTACGAAGCACCGTACGAACTCCCGGGCGGTCTCCTCGACCCGCCCCTCCTCCAGCAACCGCACCCAGCCCACCAGCGACTCGGCGAACCAGTCCGGGATGTGGTCCGACATGCCCTGGACGGCGATCCGCCGCAGATGGTGGGGGTAGCGCTGGGCGAGCCGGAGGCCGACGGCTCCGCCGTAGCAGCCGGCGTACAGGTTCACCCTGCCGAGCCCCAACTCCGTCAGCATGTGGTCGGCGCAGCCGGCGAGGAAGTCGATGCCGTGGCGGGCCGGCAGGAAGTCCGCGTCGCCGAACCCCGGAAGGTCGACGGTGACGACCGTGCCCAGCTGCGCGAGCCACCGCTCGTGCCGCACCCAGGAGTAGCGGGTCTGGTCCGAGCCGCCGAGCACGAGCAGGGGCTCGGTGACCGGGGAGCACCGGCGCAGGATCCGGCAGGTGTAACCGAACCCGTGCCACGACAGCCGGTGCTCCTCGACCTCCGGGGCTTCCCTGGCCTTGGTCCCGTCGGGCGGAGGCGCCGGGGCGGGGACACGGACCGAGGACGCGGCAGCAGGCAAAACGGACTCCCGGAGGCGTGGGCGCGGAGGGTCCCACTCGTACACCTGCCACCGGTCCTACGGCCGCACCGTCACCTGATGGTGGGCGCGGCGCCCGCGCGTTGCCGTCTCACCCCATCACTTCACCGGAAACGCCACGTCACACACCGCGTCCTGCGGCCCCGCCGCGTCCCAGTCGGCGAAGTACACCTCGCGGCAGGGACCGTCGTACGACAGCCCCTGCTCGGCGATCCACGCCTCGACGGCCTCGAAGGCGGCGAGGATCTGGGGGTGGGCGACCTGGGCCTTGGTGATGCGGGTGTAGGCGAGGCGCCGGGCGGGCTCGACGCGGACCTTGGTCTCCCAGGCCCGCCCCTGCCTCTCGGCCCAGGCCCGCGCGGCGTCCGCGTCGGCGACCGGCACGCAGGACTCGGCGGGCCCGTCGCTCTCCTGGGACACCTCGGCGTGGTAGACGACGAAGGGTGACGCGGTCACCCCGCCGGACGCCTGCGCACCCTCCTCCAGCCGGCCCAGCGACGCCCCGATCCACGCCGGCAGCTCACTGGCCAGGGTGTGCCGCGTCTCCGACAACACCACCTGCTCGGGCACCTCGACGGTCTCGATCACGAACTTCCCGTACATCTCGGAACTCCTTCCCGACAGACGTCCACGGAGGTACTCGGCGAGCGTCCGCTGCGAGGCGAACCGTGTCTCGGCGTCCGCCCAGTACGCGGTGAGGAGCCCGGCCGCGGCGCAGCCCTCCGCCTCGACCACCTCCGCGATCCGCGCGAGCGGCATGTCGAGCTGGCGCAGGAGCGCGACCATACGGGCGCGTTCGGCCTGGTCGGCGCGGTAGTAGCGGTAGCCGCTGACCTCGTCGACGTGCGCCGGGGTCAGCAGCCCGAGCCGGTCGTACAGCCGCAGCGCCTTCGGCGAGAGCCGCGCGCGGGCGGCGAACGCACCGATCGTGAGCAGGTCCTGATCCACAAGCCCATCCTCCGTCACCGGGCGCCTTCCGCCCGGCGACAACGGACGATGGTCCCTGCCCCAGGGGCAAGGTCAACCGGCGCTTCGGCCGGTGATTCGACCGGCGCTACGACCGGTGCTTCAGCCGATGGCCTGCTCCACCGCGGAGACGATCTCCGCCGACTCGGGCTCGGTCTGCGGCGAGAAGCGGGCCACGACGTCCCCGGCAGGACCGATCAGGAACTTCTCGAAGTTCCAGCGGATGTCCCCGCTGTAGCCCTCGGCGTCCTTGGTGTCCACCAGCAGCTCGTACAGCCCGTGCCGCTCGTCCCCGTTCACGTCGACCTTCTCGGTCATCGGGAAGGTCACGCCGTACGTTGCCGAGCAGAACTCCGCGATCTCCTCGGAGCTCCCCGGCTCCTGCCCCAGGAACTGGTTGCAGGGCACTCCGAGCACGGTGAAGCCCTGAGCGGCGTACCGCTCGTGCAGCTGCTCGAGACCGGCGTACTGCGGGGTCAGCCCGCACTTGGAGGCTACGTTCACGATGAGGACGGCCTTGCCGCGGTACTGCGCGAGATCGGCGGAGCCACCCTGGAGGGCCCCGATTTCGGCGTCGAGGACGGAGGCGGTGGTGTTGTCAGTAGTCATAAGCGGATGCTAACTCCGCTGGGGGCCGTGCCTTCGGCCCGTCACTCCCGCTGGGCCGTGACGAGCACCTCACCGGCGGCCGTCCGCGAGTACAGCACCGACCGCCCCGCCCTGCGCCGCTCCACGAGCCGCGCGTCCAGCAGCACCTTCAGATGGCGCCCGACGGAGCCGAGCCCCTGCCCGGTCACGGCGACCAACTGGCTCGTGGACAGGGGGGAGTCGAGGAGTACGAGGACCGCGGCGCGGGCGGGTCCGAGGAGTGCGCCGAGGCTCTCGGGCACCGCCTTGGCGCGGGCGCGGGCGCCGGCCAGCGCGCCCGCGCACGGGTAGACGACGGCGTACCGATGGGGCTCCTCCCAGGACACCCATCCGATCCGCTGCGGGGTGACCGGCACGAAGAAGAGCTGGGCGCCGGAGATCTCCCGGGGCGGGTACTCGTGGAGGTTGACCTGGAGGCGGTTGTCGCCGAGCCAGCGCGTCCCCGGCCGCAGCGCGTCCAGCGCCGCCGCCCAGCCGCCCCGGCTCAACTGCGCGGTCCGCGCGACCACATCGGCCTCCAGGATGCGCCGCCGCCGGGGCCAGTACGGGCGTACGGCCGTGGCCCAGAGGTGGGTGAGGAGGTCGGCGGCCCGTTCGGGCAGGTCGTCGCGGTCCAGGGGGGTGGGCAGCGGGCCGCGCAGCGCGACGGTGAGGTGGTCGCGCGCCTCCTCGGGGGACGCCTCGCGCACCCGCGTGACCTCGTCCTCGAAGGCGGCCTCGCCGCGCGGGGTGGGGGTGAGGAAGTCGGCGATCCACTCCCGCCCGAGCCCGGAGCGCACGAGGAGCGCGGTGACGGGGTCGGCCGCCAGCCGTTTCTTGTACGCGGGCAGGTGCGCGTGGAGCCAGGCGCGCTCGCCGGGGTGCGCGGCGGATTCCGCGTGCAGCATCTTCAGGCTCGCGAAGGTCTCGGCGAGCGGGGAGAGCACGAAGCGGCTCCCGGCGAGGGTGTCGGCGTTGACCTGCCACCAGCCCATGACCGACCCCGTTCCTCGTGGGCTCCCCGTCGGCTCCCGGTCGGTTCCCCGTCGGCTCCCTGTTGGTTTCGCCTCCCCGCGAAACAATAACGGCCGCCCCGTACGCCGCCCGAGACTCCGCGCATGCGCAGCTACTCCGATCTCTTACGCACCCGGGAGTTCACCCCACTGTTCCTGTCCACCGCGTTCAGGAACGCCGCCTCGACGGTGAGCGGCCTGGCGCTGGGCACGCTGGTGTACCGGGCGACCGACTCGCCCCTGCTGTCCGCGCTGAGCATGTTCGGGCCGTCGCTGGTCCAGGTCGTGGGCGCGACGACGCTGCTGTCGGCGGCGGACCGGCTGCCGCCGCGGGCGACGATCGCGGGGATCGCGTCCGCCTTCGCGGTCGGCACGGCGGCGATGGCGCTGCCCGGTCTGCCGGTCTGGGCGCTCTTCGCACTGATCCTGCTCCTCGGCCTGATCGCCTCGCTCGCGGGCGGCGTCCTGTGGGGCCTGCTCAACGAGATCCTCTCCAAGGACGGCTATCTGCTGGGCCGCTCGGTCTTCAACATGATGAGCGGGATCACTCAGATCACGGGGTACGCGACCGGCGGCGTCCTGGTGGCCGTCCTGTCCCCGCGGCTCACGCTGCTCACGGCGGCGGCCCTGTATCTGGCGGCGGCCCTCACCGCCCGCCTGGGCCTCACCCGCCGCGCCCCAAGGGCCGCGGGCCGCCCGTCGATCGCCCAGACCTGGCGCACCAACGCGCTCCTGTGGTCCTCGCCCCCGCGCCGCACCGTCTTCCTCCTCCTGTGGATCCCCAACGGCCTGATCGTCGGCTGCGAATCCCTGTACGTGTCCTACGCGCCCGGCCGCGCGGGCGTGCTCTTCGCCTGCGCGGCGTTCGGCATGTTCGTGGGGGACGTGACGACGGGCCGCCTGCTTCCGCCCCGGGTCCGCGGCCGCCTCGGCATCCCCCTCCTCCTGCTCCTGGCCACCCCGTACCTGCTGTTCGCCCTGCACCCCGGGGTGGGTGTGGCGGCGGCCTGTGCCGCCCTCGCCTCGGTCGGCTTCGGCGCGAGCCTGGTCCAGCAGGAACGGCTGATGGCGCTGACCCCCGACGAACTCGGCGGCCACGTACTGGGGTTGCACAGCGCGGGCATGCTGACGATGCAGGGGGTGAGCGCGGCGCTGGCGGGAGCGGTTGCCCAACTGACGTCCCCCGGCACGGCGATGACGGCCATGGCGGGCGCGTCGATCGCGGCGACGCTGACGCTGGCGGGCAAGCGCGCCGAGCGCCGCCCGCAGGGCGGGGCGGACCGTCGCGTTTCACCCCTTGCCCAATTGACTCACCGGGCCTCCGGGCGACTCGCGCGGCGGTTGTCCTCGCCGAACAGCAGCGGGAAGTAGTTGATGTCCCGTGTCAGGACGTCGTACAGGTCCGCGGGCCGGCCCCGCAGCGACTCGCTGTGCCGCTCGCGCAGGGCGGCGGACAGCGGGAGGGAGCCGGGCGACAGGATGCGGATCGCGCCGTCCTCGGCCCGGCCCGGGATCAGCTCCGAGCGGGCGTGCCGGCTGGCGCTGAACGGGATGTCGAGGGTGCCGTCCGCGAAGGCGGCGGCGATCGCGCGGTGCAGGCCGCCGTGCCGGGACTCGCCCGCCAGGACGGGCGCCACCAGCTCGTCCACCTCCCGCAGGATCCAGTCGAGTTCGTCCGCCACCCGCCGCTCGTCCAGACTCCAGGTGCCCAGCAGCGGCGAGTTGGCGCGGGCCGCGAGCTGCAGCCCGTCGATGATGGCCCGGGTGTCGGGGATGCCGTACGCCTCCTGGTACGTCTTGGTGATCAGCTTGGTCGCGCCGCCGTACCGGGCGACGAGTGCCCCGTACAGGATCAGGTCCTCGGCGTGGGCGCGCTCGCGCGGGAAGACCCCCATGAACTCGTGGAGTACGGCGTGCACTTCGACGTCCGCGGGCAGATGGCGCGCGGCGAGCAGCGGGATGGCGCGCAGGGCCGCCACGTCCTGCTCGGCGTGACCACCCTGTGGGTAGGCGATCGAGATGCAGCGCACCCCTTCGCGAGCGGCCGCGACCGCCTCCAGGACGCTGACGGCGAGGCTGACGGAGGGCGGCATCAGCACCGCCGTCAGCGTGCCGAACAGCTCGCGGTCGATGACCAGGCCGTGCCGCTCGGCGAGGTCCCCGCAGGCGGCGTCCACCTCGCGCCAGGCGGCCAGCGAGCGCTCCAGCGGGACGTCCTTGGAGTAGGGCAGGTTGTACGAGATGCCGCCGCCCTCGAACGAGGTGATGCCGGAGGCGATCGCGGTGTCGAAGAGCACCCGGGCGTCGGGCGAGCCGTGCCGGATCTCCAGCGGGGCGCGTACCGCCTCGTTGAGCTCGCGGCCGCGCCGCCAGCCGTGGGTGACCAGCGGGTAGCCGTTGAGGTCGGCGGGGTTGCGGTCGAGGACCGTCCGGGCGTGGTCGAAGCGGCCCAGGCGGGTGTGCGCGTCGATGGTGAGCGACAGGACGTCCGGCGCCGCGTGGTGCTCGATGTCCCGCAGCAGTGTGGCCATCTGCGGGTGCGAGCCGACACCGCAGCGGGGTTGCAGGGCGAGCCGCTTCCGGGCGCGGGCGGCGCGCAGCACCTCGGCCGCCGTGGGCTTGCCCAACTCGCGTACGTACGCCGCCGACTGGGCCCGGGTGGGCAGGGCCGTGAGGTGCTGGACGGTGGTCATGAGGTCACCGCAGACGCCATGGGCCGTACGATGCTCCGGGACCCCAACTCATGCAGCACGTCCAGGAGTTCGTCGGCGTCGGCGAGGACCCGGTGGACGCCGAGCGCGTACAGCCGGTCGAGGTCCGCGGACTGCTTGTGGCTGCCCACGGAGAGGTTGCCGCCCACGATCACCGGGCAGGACAGCAGGCCCCGGTCGCGGGCCGCCGGAAGGTCACAGAGGTCCTCGTACGCATGGCCGTTGAGGCTGCCGATGAGGACCGCCTCGGCGTGCGGGTGCTCGCGGTGGGCCGCGGCGAACTCCTCGACGGTGGTGCAGGTGCCCAGGTTGATCACTTCGAAGCCGTGGGCGCGGAGGGTGTGGGCGATGAGCTGATTGGCCACCGCGTGGCTGTCGCTCGCGGCGACGCCCAGGATCACGGTGCGTCGGTGCATGCTGAACTCCGGTCGGGGTGCGGGTGATTGAGGAGCGCTGCGGTCTGGTGTGTGGTGTGTGGTGTCTGGTGTCGGCTGCGTGTGTCTGCTGTCCGTTGCCTGCTGCCACTTTTCGGCTGCCACTTGTCGGCTGTCGGCTGTCGGCCGACAGTCGTCAGTCGTCGAAGGCCGCGAACAGCTCGCGCTTGCTGACATCGCGCACGCGTCGTACGTCGAACTCCTCGGGATCCGCGGCGGACAGCGAGTCGAAGACCAGGTTGATGGCGGGTACCAGGCCCCAGGCGTGGTGGTACGGGGGCCAGCCGGGGCTGCCGCGGTCGGCGTCGGCCTGGCGGGCGAAGAGGTAGTTCGCCCAGTCCCGGATGGCCGGCCGGCGGTGGTGGAAGTCGTGCACCACGGTGTCGCCGGTGAGGACCAGATAGCGGGCCGGGAAGTGCACGCAGACCATGCGCAGCGTCCAGCGCAGCCAGGCGGCCGTGCGGCGCAGCGGCGGCAGTCCGGCGGGCGGCGCGGCCTCGCCGATGAAGATGGCGTTGGTCAGGCTGCCGAAGTACTCCTTGCCGCGGCGCTCGGTCAGCGTCGGGTCGGGGAACGTGTGCTTCACGCACAGCCGCAGGGTGTTGCTGATCTGGAACAGCGGCAGCAGCGGTACGAACCAGACGACCAGCAGGGCCGGCCAGGTGCCCGTGGCGATGGTGGCCGCCCACGTGCCGCCGTACAGCGCGCTCGCCGTGACCCGTTCGGTGCGCGAGGAGCCGTGCCAGAAGGAGCGGGCCCGGGCGACGGCGAACGTCGTGTGGAACACCGGCGAGAACAGCTTGCCCAGCACCCGCCGCCACATCTGGCCGCGGGTCATGCCCGGGTGCAGGTCGAGGCTGATCAGGAACGCCTGCACGGTGGGATCGCGCAGGGTCATGTGGTGGGCGGCATGGTGGTCGCCGACGTGCTCCTCGCTGTAGCGCGAGAAGTGCTGGATGACCAGCAGGGCGGAGGTGGCCCGGCCGATCGCCGCGTTCAGCCTGCGGCGGCGGAACATGTTCCGGTGCGAGCACTGGTGGTAGATCATCATGCGCAGGTTGCGCATGCCGTGCAGCGTCATCGCCCAGCCGGGCAGCAACAGGACCAGCCAACTCCCGGACGCGGCCCAGCCGGTGACGGACACCGCGACTCCGGCCAGCATCGAGAACACCGCCGCCAGGAGGTGGAAGCCGGGCGTCCACCAGCGCAGGGCGGCCTGCCCCGCAAGGGGTTTGCCGGTGAGGAGGGTGAGGGGGTACTGGACGAAGCGGGGGAGCGGGCGCATGGATTCGCGGGGCTCGGGGGCGGCTTCGGCTGTCGGGGTGGTGCGGGCGCCGGCCGCGGCGGGCGGTGTGGTCCGGCCGGGGTGTGCGTCGGCCGGGGAGGGCTGGGACGGTCGCGCGGTACGTGCGTCGGTCGGGGCGGGCCGGACCGGGCGGGTGGTGCGTGCGTCGGTCCGGGGCGGCAGGGTCGGGGCGCTCATCGGGATACCTCTTCTTTCGCGCTGCCGAGTGCCCGGTCCACGAGCGGGCCCGCGGCGCCGGTGTAGCGCGCCGGGTCCAGCAGCTCGGTCAGGGCGGTCTCGGTCATGGGATCGGGAAGGTCGGGGCCGAGTACCTCGCCCAAGGGGCGTCCGGTCAGTTCGGCCTCCAGGGAGGCCCGCGTGAGCAGGGCCTTGGCCTCGGCCCTGCCGAGCCGTGGCGCCAGTACGGCGGCGAGCCGCTCCGACACCAGCTGGCTGCCGGTGAGCTGGAGGTTCGTACGCATCCTGTCCTCGCGTACGACCAGGCCCTCCGCCAGCTCGGCCGCGCACCCGGCGGCCCCGCCGGCGAGGCGCAGGCATTCGCGCAGCGGCTGCCACTCGGCGTGCCAGGCGCCCGCCGACCGCTCGTCCTCGGCGAGCAGGCACTGGTGAAGTGCCGAGACGAGGCCGGGCACTTGGAGCGCCGCGGAGCGGATCAGCGTCGACAGCACCGGGTTGCGTTTGTGCGGCATCGCGGAGGACGCCCCGCGCCCGGCCGCCGACGGCTCGGCCACCTCGGCGACCTCGGTACGGGCCAGCGACTGCACGTCCACGGCGAACTTGCCGAGGGCACCCGTGGTGAGCGCGAGCGCCGAGGCGAGCTCGGCGACCGGGGTGCGCAGGCTGTGCCAGGGCAACCGGGGCCGGTGCAGCCCGAGTTCGTCGGCGTAGGCGGCGGCCAGGCGTGCGTCGTAGTCGTCGGGCCGGTGCCGACCGGCGTACTCCAGGTATCCGGCGAGGGTGCCCGCCGCGCCGCCGAGCGACACCGGCAGCCCGTGCTCCAGGATCCGGTCGATCCGCGTTCGCGCGTCGAGTGCCAGCTGGCGCCAGCCCGCCGCCTTCAGCCCGAAGGTCGTGGGCACGGCGTGCAGGGCCAGTGTGCGGCCCGGCATCGCGGTGTCCCGGTGCGCGGCGGCGAGTCCGGTCAGCGCGCGGACCGTGCGGTCCAGGTCGGCCCGGATCAGGCGGAGCGCCGTCCGGCAGACCAGCATGGCGCCGGTGTCGAAGACGTCCTGGCTGGTGGAGCCGCGGTGCACGTACTCGGCGGCTGCCGGATCCCGTTCGGTGAGCACCGCGGTGAACGCCTGGACCAGACCCACCACGGGGTTCGCGGTCTCCCGCGCGGCCCGGGCCACGGCCACCAGGTCGAGCAGCTCGGCCCGCGCGGCCTCGCTGATGACCCGTGCGGCCGCGGCGGGTACGGTCCCGAGCCGCGCCTGCGCCCGGGCGAGAGCGGCCTCGGCGTCCAGCATGGCCTGCAGCCAGGCCCGGTCCCCGACGGCGGCCGCCACGGCGGTGCCGGCGCGCACGGGCGAGAGCAGCCCCAGATCCGCTTCGGCGGTGTCGAGTGCGGGGTCGAGCGCGATGTCACGCACCCCGGCGGGGGCGGTGTCCACGGTCGTCGACGTCATGCCGGCGCTCCCGCCAGATCGGGAGCGGACTCGGTGGACTCGGCCGACTCGGCGGGCTCGGCCGACGCGCTCAGCGAGAGGACCGCGCGGGCCACCGCGTCCGAGTCGCCCAGGGTCACGGAGTCGACGCCGGGGCGGATGCCGGCGGCCGTCACCCAGTGGACCGCTTCCGTGGGCACGCCGTGCGCGAAGCGTCGCGGGTGCGGGCGGCCCGCTGCGTCCACCAGGTGGTACGGCCGGTCGGTGACCTCCAGGCCGCCGGTCTCGTAGGGGGAGCCGTCGGCGGCCGGGATGCGGAACGGGCGGCACTGGCCGGTCGCCTGCAGATGGCGCAGCAGCGGGTCGGCGGTGCGGCGCAGATCGGGCTCGGGCAGCCGTGCCTCGATCAGGACGCGGCCCGTCATCCGCACGCCGGGCACCGAGGACTCCAGGGCGAAGCCGTCCGCGCCGGTGGTGATCCGCGCACCGGGGCCCGCGATACGCAGCACTCCGGCCTCGATCAGCGCGATCATCTGCTCGACGCGGTGCGCCGGCGGGCCGATGGACAGGAAGGCGTTCAGCGGCGTGTACCAGTGGTCGAGGTCGTCGCGGTGCGAGCGCCCGTCGAGCCCTCCGTGGTCCACCGCGAGCCGTATCTCGTTGCGCAGGTCGCGCAGCACGTCGAGCGCCGCCTTCAGCGGACCGCTGACATTGCCCAGCCGCGCGGCCCGCACATCGGCCCGCAGATGCGCCAGCAGCCACCGTGTGAAGTCCGCCTGCCCGCCGAACTCCCGCTCACCGTAAGGCCGGTGGATGAGGTCCCAGTCCCAGCGTTCGGCCTCCCCGATCCCCGCCTCGGCCAGCAGCCGCTGCTCGGCCGCGCCGCGCGGCGCGGTCACGAAGCGGGCCGCGAACGCCTCGGCCTCGGCACGGTGGACGCGGGTGGCCAGCAGCGTCTCGTAGTAGACGCTCTCGACCTCCTTGGAGATCAGCGGCCACAGATCGGTACGGAAATCGAGCCGTTCGCCCGCGTCTGCGGCCTTGCGCAGCCCTTCGATGTACGACGGTGTCAGCAGCCGGGGGAGGTAACGGCCGTGCGCGCCCTTCTCGTTCTCGCCGCGCGCCTGGTACGGCACCCCGCGCCGCGATCCCGCGCACAGCAGCGGCTCGCGTCCCGACAGGCGGTAGACCAGACCGCTGCCGGTCCGCTCGTACGTGCCGCCGCGGCCCTCGGTGAACAGCGCCATGTGGTCGAAGAAGTTGAGCCCGAGCCCCCGCAGCAGCACGGTCTCGCCGGGGCCGGCCGGCCGGGCCAGGTCGAGGTCGGCCGGGTTGGCGGGCGCCAGATAGGTCAGGTCGCGATCCACCGCGAAGACGGCCAGCTCCTCCTCGGCCGTGGACATCCGGGCCGGCACATGTCCCTGGGACAGCACCACCGCGTCCAGCCGTTCCAGCCGGGTGCCGTCCTCCAACAGGACTGTCTGGTGCGGGAGTTCGTCCGCGTCGTCCAGGGTGACGGCGCGGGAGCGGTGCACCCGTACGGTCACTCCGGCGGGGGCGCGCCGCACCACGCGGCCGAAGGCCCACTCCAGGTAGGCCCCGTACAGGGCGCGGGACGGATAGGAGTCGGGGCCGAGGTCACGTGCCTCCGCGACGGTGGCGTCGGTGTGCTCCTCCGCGTCCTCGAAGGGCCCCATCAGAGTCAGGAAGCGGGCCCACTCGTACAGGCTCGGACCCGGCTCGTCGGGCCCTTCGATCCGGACGCTGGCGTCCGTGAACAGGGTGATCTGCGAGGCCACGGTGTTCATCAGCAGATGCCGCGACTGGCTGGTGCGCCAGACCCGGCCAGGTCCCGGCCGGTCCGGGTCGACCACGTGCACGGTGACCGGGGCGGCGGGCCGGTGGGCGCGGGCGTTGGCGCACAGCCGCTCCAGGACCGAAAGGCCGCGTGGCCCGGCGCCGACGACGCAGACATGAACGCGCTCACTGGTCATGGTTGTCGGTCTCCAGGTCTTCCGGGGTGTGTTCCGGGGCGTCTTCAGAGGTGACTTCGGGGGTGTCTTCAGCGCTGCCTTCAGCGCTGTCTTCAGGGAGGCCGTGCGCGGAGGCCGGGTCCCGCACGGTGACGGTCAGCAGCTCGGCCGCCCGTCGCGCGGTGTCCTCGGCCGCGACGGCGTCGGCGCCCGTGGTGATCACGGACCCGAGCCGGTCCCAGGAGGAGCGCACATCGGTGACGGTGTCCCCCGGGCCCCGGGTCAGGTCGACGCGGACGACGCCGGGCAGGGCGCGTGCGGCGTCGGCGTTCCCGATCCCGGCGATGGTGCCGGGGCGGGGGGCCGTCAGGAACCGGATGGCGGCCGCCCGCGCCGGAGCCGGCGGCGCGCCGGTGTCCTCGTCCAGCAGCGTGGCGATCCACCGGTCGTGGACGTCGATGCCGTACGCCAGGTCGATGAGGTCCATGATCCGGTCGCCCGGCGGACGCCCCGCGCACTCGATGAGCCGGGGGCCGTCGGCGGTCAGCACCCACTCGGCGTGCAGGATGCCGCTGCCGTACCCGACTGCGTCCACGAGTCGCTGCAACTCCTGGGTCCACAGGGGCGCTTGGAGGTGGACGGTGTGTCCGGTCTCGACCGGGCTCGGTCCGTCGAGGGTGTACTTGCGTGTGACGTTGCAGAAGACGACGTGTCCGTCGCGGACCAGGGCCTCGGTGGAGTACTCGGGCCCGTACAGGCGCTCCTCGACGAGATAGCGCCAGCTCATCGGCCGGTTGGCGAGCTGTCGTCCCTCGTCGGCGCCGGTGCAGTACCGCCAGGCCGCGGCCGGGTCCGCGCCCGCGTCCAGCAGCAGCACACCGAGGCTGGCCTGGCGGCCCGCGGGCTTGACGACGCAGGCGCCGCCGCGTGCGAACTCCGCGATGTCCGCCGCTGATCGGACCTCCCGGAAGTCCGGCCCTGGCATCCCCGCCGCACGGGTGGTCTCGCGCAGCAGCAACTTGTCGCGCAGGACCCCGGCGGCCTTGCTGCCCGGGCCCGGCAGCCCCAGCTCCTCGGCGGCGAGCGCCGCCGCCACGACCGCGTACTCGAGCCCGGCCACGACCGCGTCGACCGGGCCGCTCTCGCGTACGACGTCCCGCACCACGTCGAGGAACTGCTCGTCCTGCTGGTAGCGGCCGAACCGGACCTCGCCGAGACAGGGGTGCCGCGCCGCGCGCGGGGCCAGCCCCTTCGCCTCCCACAGGTCGGACTCCTCGACGAGGACGACACTTCCCGCGGGGCGGCTCTCGTCCAGCGCCGCGAGGACGCCGTCGTTGTAGCCGATGAGCATGAGGCGCATGTCAGCGCGCTCCTTTCGGGTGCCGTTCAGTGGGTTTTCGGGCAGCCGGTGCCCTTCAGCGGGGCGCGGGCTTTTGTGACCGGTGCCGGTCAGGAGGATTCGGGCGCGGTACGGACCAGGGCGGCCGTCAGCAGTCCGAGGGCGGCGAGCGTGTACCAGTACCAGGCGAGCAGGCCGTGTGCGAAGGCCAGCAGGAAGACGGTGCCGCCGGCGAAGGAGCCGAGGGACTCGCCGCTCGCGGTGGCGACCTGGCGCAGGTTGAACACCTCGACCACCGGCCGGTCGCCGTCGAGCCCGGCGAAGGCCGTGCTGACGGTGGGCGTGAAGACGGTCTCGGCGAACGAGAAGACGGCGAGGGCCGCGAAGGCGGTCACCAGGCTCGTGCTGTCCGCGCCGAGCAGCGCGAACGCCGCCGCGAAGACGACGATCCCGGTCCGCAGATACCGCTCCGGGCCCGTACGCCGTTCCAGACCGCGGTTCATCCACACGGTGACCGGGATCTGTACGACGACGACCAGCACCGCGTTGAGCGTGAAGAACCCCGCGCGCAGGGCGGTCCGGTCCGTGAGCTCGGCGATCTGCAGGGCCAGGGCCGAGAAGAACTGGGCGTACAGAAGGCTTCCGACCGCGGCGAGCAGGGACACCCGTCGGATGTCCGGGTCGGTGACCACGACTCTCAGCAGGCCGAGCCGCAGCGGGGGCCGGGTGTCGCCGTCGGACAGGCGCAGACCGCGCGGCACGGTGCAGGCGACGGCCAGCGCCGCGACCGCGTACAGCGCGCCCACCAGGGCGAGCAGCAGACCGTAACGGGCGCCGCCGAACAGCAGGTTGGCGAGCACCGGGCCGACGGCCGCGGAGATGTTCACGGCCACCTGGATGGCCGAGAACACGGTCGAGCGGTCCGCCGCGCCCGGCAGCGACACGGCGACGTAGGCCCGTGCGGTCAGCGCGTTCACGCTGATCCCGAACCCGGCGACGACCAGACAGCCGACGACCGCCCACGCCCCCGGCGCCAACGGCAGCGCCCCGAACCCGGCCGCCGCCAGCAGCAGTCCGGCCACCATGGCGCCGCGCACCGGCGCCCGGTGCAGCACACCGCCGCAGAACAGCGACCCGCCGCGCACCGCGAAGGTCAGCGCCAGCAGCGCCGTCCCCACCCACCAGGCCCCGGCAGCGGAGTCCAGGCGCGGCACGAGCAGCGGCAGCACCGGCAGCAGGGTGAAGTACCCGAGGTGGGAGAGCAGATAGTCGAGGGTGATGGTCGTGAGGACGCGGCGCCGGGCGTCCGTCTCCTGAGCGGGGACGGCGACCGCCTGCACGGTCACGAGACGCCTCCGGGCGTGATCCCGCCGGGGGTGGCGGGGGGCGGGGTGGCGGCCGGGGTGCTGTCCGCGGGCAGGGGCAGAGGCAGGGGCGTGGGTTCGGGCGCGGTGGCGAGCTGCGGTCGTATCTGTGCCGTCGCTGCGGCTGCCGGGGTGGCGGCCGGGCTGCTGTCCGCGAGGGCGAGCACAGGCGCGGGCGCGGGTTCGGGCTCGGCGGCGACCTGTGGTCGTATCTGTGCCGTCACCGCCGCTGCCGGGATGCCGGCCACGTCGTTGTCCGCCCGCGTGGACTCGGGCGCGAGCCCGACCCGCAGGCGTGCGCGTGCCGAGTCGAGCGCCGCGTCCACCGCCGCGGTGTCCCGGGCGGCGGCGACCAGTACGCCATGACGGTCGGCGGAGCTGGCGACGTCGTTCAGGACATCGCCCGCGCGTACCGACAGGTGCGCGGCGACGAGCGACGGATCCGCGGCGATCTCGTCCCAGCCCTCGACCGAGGTGACGCGACCGGGACCGAGGACCAGGAAGTCGGCGCCCGCCGCGCCCACCGGGGCGGGCGGTTCGGGCACCGGGCGGCCCAGCAGGTCGTCCAGGAGCGTCCCGTACAGCTCGAAGCCGGGGAGGGTGTGTTCGACGAGGGCGTGGATGAAGTCGCCGCCGGGGCGGGCGTGGATCTCGCCCATCACGATGCCACCCCGCGGAGTGACCCAGAACTCCGCGTGCAGCACCCCGTGGCTCACCCCGGCCGCGAGCACCGCGCCGGCCACCGTGTCCCGGGCGGCCGAGGCCGTCGCCGGGTCGAGCGCGGCCGGGGTGCGGTGACCGGTCTCCACGAAACCGGCACCGGTGCGCTTGGCGGTGAGGGCGAGGATCCGCGGCTTGCCGCCGACCATGACGCCCTCCGCCGAGTATTCGGCCCCGGTCACGAACTCCTCGACCAGGAAGGGCAGTTGGAGCCCCGCGACGGCGGCGTCCAGCTCCTGCCTGGCACGGACGAGGGAGACCCCCGCACTGCCCATCCCGTCACGCGGCTTGACCACCCACGGGCCGGTGGTGGCGGCGAGGAACTCCGCCGCCTCCGCGAGGTCCGCGGCCACCGCGAACGACGGCTGGGCGAAGCCCGCCTCCCGCAGCACCCCGCGGCACACGTCCTTCGTACGGATCGTCCGCACCGCCTGGGGATCGTTCCCCGGCAGCCCCAGCTCCCGTGCGAGCTCCGCCACGGCGAGCACACAGCCCTCCCTGACGGTGACCACGGCCCCGATCTCGGGATGCGCGGCGGCGAACTCCCGGCACGCCACGGCGTCGAGGTGATCGAGCACGGCCGTCTCATCGGCCGGTATCCGCCACACCCCGGACCCCAGCGCAGCCGCCGTGTCCGTCCCGAGCACCCGCAGCCCACGCGCCCGTGCCTGCTCCCCGAGCCGCCGCAACTGGTCCTGCCCGTGCGGAGAAGGGGTGACACAGCCGACGACGAGGACGGTGCCGGGCCGGGGGGTGCCCGGCAGCCGGGGGGTGCCCGGCGAGCCGCCGCCCCCCGCCCCTTCAGCGCCCGGTGTCATCGTCGGCCCCGACGGTGATCCTGATCGCGGCCTCGGCCGCGTCCAGGGAGACGCGTACCGCCTCGGCGGTGTCCCCCGTGGCGATGATCGCGCCGATGGTGCTCGACATGTAGTCGGCGGGCGGGAGCTGGACGCGGGCGCCGGGGGAGCGCTCGATCGCGATGTGCTCGACGCCGGGTACGCGCAGCGCGTCCAGCACTCCGTCGACGCTCGTGAGCACCCCGTCGGCGGGCGCGAGGAGCTTGCGCAGACCGGAGTACAGGGTCGGCCGGTCGGCCGCCAGCGGGGCCTGCCCGGTGGCGACCCGCACCGTGTTCTCGCAGAACGGCACCCCGGTCGCGAGCCCGACCAGATGCGAGGTGATGAAGTCGCCGCCGACGCGGGCCGCGCACTCCACCATCCGGGCCCTGCCGTCGGGCCCGACCATGCACTCCAGGTGGAAGGTGCAGTCGTCCATCCCGAAGCCCTCGGCCACCGCGTGGGTCAGCTCGTGCACGGCGGCGACGGAGCCGGCCGGCAGCTCGGTCGGGAAGAGGTGGCCGACTTCGAGGCGGTAGGGCTCGGTGGTGGTCTTGTCGGTGATCCCGGCGATGTGCACGCGGCCCTGGTGCACCCACCCCTCGACGCTGTGCTCGGTGCCCGCGAGGAACTCCTCGATCACGATCTCCCCGGCGTGCCCGGTGAACACCCGGTCCACGTCGGGCTGCACATACGAGGCCAACTGTTCGTAGGCGGGCTGGAGTTCGTCCTCGCCGTGCACCTGGAAGATGCCCTTGCTGCCGTTGCCCGTGGCGGGCTTGAGCACCAGCGGGTAACCGATCTCGGCCGCCGCCTTCGCGGTCTCCTCCCAGCTGGTGACGCGGGCGAACCGCGGCGACAGGTCGGGCCGCACGGCCGCCAGCGCCTGCCGCATCAGGTACTTGTCGCGGGCGGTCCGCGCGGTCCGCTGCGACGCGGCGGGCAGTCCCAGCGCCTCGGCGACGCGGCTGACGGTCTCCACGGCCGGGTCGGACCAGGTGACGACGCCCGCGACGGTGTGCTCGGCGGCGATGGCGGCCACCGCGGCGTCGACGGCGGCCGCGTCGTACGTGTCGACCTGGTGGACGGTGCGCACGATGTCGCCGGGCAGCCCGGCGGGCGGGGCGTCGGCGATGAGCGCGACACCGTAGCCCTGGCGGTGGGCGGCGTACAGGGCGGAGCGCTGCTCCAGCGGCGTACGGCGCAGGTTGACGAAGACGACGACGGGGCGGTCGGGGGTGTGCGGCTCAGACATGACTCTCCAGTTCGGGGGCGGGCGTGGACTCGGA
This sequence comes from Streptomyces sp. NPDC029292, assembly GCF_055569295.1. Lineage (NCBI taxonomy): Bacteria > Bacillati > Actinomycetota > Actinomycetes > Kitasatosporales > Streptomycetaceae > Streptomyces > Streptomyces sp. NPDC029292. The sequence goes on along the minus strand of NZ_JBVHXR010000010.1, from coordinate 308,519 downwards.
CACGGGCTCGGCGCCGGGGCCGGGGCCGACGATAGAAGCGCGGTGCCAGCGGTGGTCGAAGGAGGTGACGTCGATGCGGCGTCCGGCGACCGCGGCCTCGGCGACCCGCTCGGACAACTGCGCCAGGAACCGGGCGACATGGGTCACGCCCACCAGGTCCGTCTGGTCGAAGGGGTCGCCGGTGCAGCGCAGCACCCGCAGATCCGTCAGGCTCTTGAACGGGAAGCCCGCCACCATCACCGGTTCGGGGCTGCGCGCCGAGAAGCGGATCAGATTGGCGACGTGTCCGCGGTGGTGCAGATCGGAGAAGACCGCGAGGTCGGGCAGGACGTGCGGGGCGAGGAAGTCACGGGCCTGCACCGCCGGGTCCTTGGGCAGGTTGCCCGGCATGACGTGCCAGGTGTTGTACTGCATGCGCGCCGACATCGCCCACGCCGAGTCCGCCACCTTCACGCGGTCGCCGCCGTGCAGGTCCACGGCCCGCGCGCCGGGCACGACACAGCAGTAGAAGTCGGGCAGTTCCCAGGAGACGATCTCCGCCCAGTCCTGGCGGGCGAGCGCGTCGATCAGCCGGGGCAGCGAGCGGATGCCCCGGCTCAACGCGAAGTGCGCGTCGAAGACGTCCACCGCGCCGGCCACGGTCGCGTGCACGAGCGCCTCGAACCCGGTGGCGAAGTCGCCCCGCGGCTGCTGGAGCCACTCCTGGTCCAGCGCGTCCAGTACGGAGGCGAAGTCAGGGCCCGCGGCGGGCACCAGCTCCGTCAGCCGCTCGCAGATGCCGAGCTCCTGCGTCCCCGGCCGTGCGAGGCGCGGCAGTGCCCGCTCCGACTTGCGGCGGGTGGTGGCGTTGATGTCGTAGTGAATACGCCGGGAGGCCACCAATTGGGCGCGTGCGGCGGCGATCTGGGCCGCGCTCCTGACGAGGGCCTCGACGCGCGGCAGGCCGTCGGCGGGAATCTCGTCGATGACCTGGTCCGGGTCGGCCTCCAGATACACGGCGCGCGCGGCACGGAAGTTGTCGGCGACGTTCTCCAGGGTGAGCTGGACGCCGTTGCAGCTCTCGATGCGGTTGGGGCCGCCCGAGGAGTACATGAGCCACAGACAGGCGACGACGACGGCCTCTTCGTCGCTCCACAACTCCAGGGGCAGCAGGTCCAGATGGTGGAAGAAGCAGTCGGGGTGGGTGGGCAGCAGGCTCTTGCCGGTGAGGTTGTTCTCGTCCTTCAGGTTCGAGTAGACGGAGTCGTCCTTGTAGAGCATCACGGGCGGTACGAGGAAGACGGCGCCGCGGATCGCGTCCACCGCCTCCGTGCGGCCGGCCTGCCCCATCGAGTCGAGCAGCGCCCGGCACTCGGCCACCTCGTGCCGGGTGCGCTGTACGACGTCCGCCAGGAGCAGCCGGTACTCGGCGAGGTCCTCCGCGCTCCACGAGACGCGGGCGGCGACTCCGGTCGCGGCGGCCTCGGCGGGCAGCGCGCGGCGGGAGGGCACGGTCACGACGAGACGGCCCTGCGGGCTGAGCGCGAGGCTGCTGGTGAACACCGCGTCCCGGCCCGCCGTGCCGGACGTACCGGGCCCGCCGGGCTCGCCCGAGCCCGCCACGCGTCCCGGCCGGGTGAGCATCCGGACGGCGGCGGTCTCGGCACGGGTGAGGGAGCGGCGCGCGATCTCGGGGTCGAGCCGGCCGCCGAGCGTGGTCAGCGTGTCGATCATCCCGGCGATGCCGGGGGCCTGGCGGGCGGCGGCGAGGGTGTCCTGGAGGAGTCGAGGAAAGCCCGCGTCGTCGAGGGTGCGCTCCGGGTGCGGGGTGCTCCCGGCCGGCCGGTCGGCACGGCTGGGCCGCTTGCTGCGCCGGGCCTCCTCCATGGCGAGGCGGCGGGCGCTCTTGGCCCGGGCGGCGAGGGAGTCCGCGTTCCTGGCTGGGGCGGCCACGGAGTCCGCGTTCCTGGCCCGGGTGGCAGCGGCGTCCGCGCTCCTGGCCCGGACGCCAACCGGATCCGGCCGTACGTCAGTTGCCGTTTCGGGCCGTACGTCAGTTGCTGTTGCCGCTTGCACGGAACTCCTCCTGTCCCTCCACGTAGGTCCACAGCGACTGGCTGGTGGGCTGCCAGTCGTCGTCGGGGTAGATGCAGTCGACCGGGCAGGCCTGGACGCACTTCGCGCAGCCGTTGCACAGTTCGGGGATGATCACGACGTCGAGGCCGTGGTTGTAGATCGCGCTGAACTGCGGCGGGCAGGCCCGCATGCAGGAGTCGCAGCCGATGCACTCGGCCGGTTCTATGCGGCGCGGCGCCTTTTTCCACTCGTCATTTCGACGGTGTTCGGAGAGGCGCTGCGCGAAAGTCGTCGCGGGCGGAGGAATGGCGAAGTCGACCTCGTCGCTCTGCATGGATTCGCTTTCCTGGAGGAAAAGGGGAGGGGGGTTCTCCGAGACCGTGACCACCGGCCGGTGTCACCGGTGGTGGTCGCGGGGCTCACGCGGCGGCGGGGTCTCCGTTGCCGAGGAATTTACCGAGGCACGTTTTCGGGCCGTTATCGGCTCGGCATCGCCCGTTCGCAGGAGAACTCCCTTCTCTGGCACGTTCTGTGACGCGACGTTTCTCCGTGGCGGAGAATCTGTGAAGCGGGAAGAAAAGGGGACGCCGGAACATCGCAGGCCCGTTTCCGGCGTGCCGATGCTCAACGCGATCGACGGCGTGCTCTGCCCCGAACCCGACGGCGCCTTCTACGCGTACCCCTCCGTGAAGGGCGTGCTCGGCAAGGAGATCCGCGGAAGCTGCTGGGCGAGGCGCGCGACCAGGGCCTGCCGTTCACCGGCGTGAACGGGTACAGCGCGTCTGGCCGAGGTGAACCCGTACAGCCCACCTGTACGGGTTCACCTCGGCACCGCCATGAGGCCCGTTGACACTCTCCGTGTCCGAACGCTAACTTCTCGGCGTCGTCGCCACACCAGGAGCACGAGGCTCCATTGGGACTTGCGACGCGAAGGACACTTTCCGTTGACGACTGTGACCGTTTCCGAGATCCAGCACGTCACCGAGAAGCCGACGACCTCCGGCCTCTTCAACGTCCAGCCCTACACCCCGCACTGTCAGGTGATCCAGGCCGCGGGCGACCATGCCGTGATCGGCGTCTCGCCGGGCAACAGCTACTTCTCCGCCCGGCGCCTGGCCGACCTGACCTGCTGGGGCACCGAGCACTTCGACCGGGTCGACTTCGTCTACACCGACCTCCATGTCGCCGAGATGTACGAGGCGTTGGGCTACGGTGCCGACGACGCCCGGCGCAAGGCGGTCAAGAACCTGCGCGGCGTACGCGCCAAGGTGACCGGCGCGGTGGAGGCCTTCGGCGGCGCAGGGCTCGGCGCGCACGCCATGTCGGACTTCACCGACGACCCGGCGTACCGAAGACTCCACGACCACATCCGCGAACTCCTCGACACGGATGCCGAGTTCCGCGCGGCCTGCGACGCCCTCGTGGACTCGTACGCAGCCCCGAGCCGCGCGAGGCGTCGGCGCCGCCGCGCCCGTCGTCGGTGACGCCGATGCGCAGCATCCCGTCCTCGACGTCGTGGCGCAGGTCGATCCAGGCGCGCTCGGCCCCGGAGTGCTTGGCGGCGTTGGTGAGGACCTCCGCCACGGCGAAGTAGGCGGCGGATTCGAGCGGCGGCTCGGGACGGCTGGGCAGGTCGATGTCGACCTCGGTCTTCAGAGGACTGAGCATCGCCAACGACCGTACGGCATCGGCGAGTCCGCGATCGGCGAGGATCGGCGGATGGATGCCGCGCACCAGGTCGCGCAGTTCCTGAAGCGCCTTGGACGAGGACTGCCGGGCCTCGGCGAGCAGCGTCCGTACGGCCTCGGGGTTGCTCTCCAGATGCCGCTCGGCGGCGTCCAGCGTCATGCCCATGGCCACGAGCCGGGCCTGCGCGCCGTCGTGCAGATCGCGTTCGATACGGCGGATCTCGGCCATCTGCGTGTCGACGGCCTCGGAACGGGTGGTCGTGAGGTGCTCGATGCGGTCGGCCAGCTGCGCGCCCGGGTCGGGGGCGAGCATCGCGCGCAGATAGCGGGAGTGCAGCCGCACGGCCCTCGGGGCGACCCACAGCGCGAGCGGGAACTGCGCCGCGCCGAGAAGGCCCGCCGGCGTGGCGGTCAGCGCGTCGTGGACCGGGATGAAGAGATACGAGACCGCCCAGGGCGACCCCCACTCCTGCGACAGCCGCACCCCGAACACGGCCGCCCACAGACCCCACACCCCGCTCAGTATCAGCGCGTACGGGCCGAACACGAGTGGGCCGCCGATGAGCGGATCCAGCCGCGTCCAACGCCGTTCGCGCCAGAGCTGGTTGCTCTTGTCTGCCACCCCGCTCCGCAGCGCGGCGCCCGTATGCCCGGCGGGCAGTGGTGCGTACGTCGCCGGGATGTCGACGCCGGACCACTCACGGGCCGGCAGCCGCTGCCGGTCGGCCAGCGCGCGCACGGCCCGCGCGGTTTTCGGCAGCAGCCTGACACCGATCCCGGTGGTGAGCACCTTGGACACCGAGTGCAGCCACAGCGACAGCCACAGCGCCCGCAGGGACAGACCCCACAGCACCACACAGCGGTTCAGGCCGGTCTTCCTGGCGCGGTCCCTTACCGCTGCTGCACGGGTACGAGCTGGGCTAGGCTGGCCCGTTGAGTGCCGTACACGGGGAGAGGGGCACTGCGATGGCGCAGCGGGGTCCAGCAGCCGGGCAGCCCAAGGTGTTGAATCCACTGTGGATCATCTCCCTGTTCCTGACCCTGTCCGAAGTGGCCGTCGGGGCCGCCGCGACGCAGACGCAGGGCTGGCTCCAAGCCCTGCTGGTGGTCTACTCGGTGATCTTCCCGACCGGCGTGGCGGCCACTTTCTTCGGCATCCTGATCAAGAAGCCCTTTGTGCTCTACGCACCCAAGGACTACTCGAGCAATCCGAGCGTGAACGACTTCGTGAGCGCGCTGAATTCGTCCCGCAGCCGCGGCATCGAGAACATGGAAGCGTCGATCCGGCTGACCATCGAGGAAGCGGTGCCGAAGATCCTCGACGAAAGGCTCGGTCAGCTGGATCAGGCGGCGATCGTCGAGGCAGCCGTCCAGAACGCGCGCACCGACTTCCTCCAGCGCACCCTGCGCATCTCCCTCTCCGCGCTCGACGTGACCGTGCCGGACCTCCTGCTGCCGGTCAGCGAGGACACGCGCGTTCAGGAAGTCCTGGACGAGGTGTGGTCCACGCAGGGCGTGGTGCCCGCGTACAGCTACGGCCGGGAGTGGATACTCCTCGACGCGGCGACCAAACGCCAGTTCAGGGACATCGGCTCAACGTGGGCACAGCGCAACGACGCCGGTCTCTCCGACACCAGGACTCTCGGCGAGGTCGGTATCAGGCCCGGGACGCAGCTGATAGCCGCTCGACTGGGCTGAGAACACGGCGTGTTGCCGGTCATGTCCTCCGCCGGGACGGACCGGACGCACCGAGCCACGTCGGTGTCCGTACCCGGGTCGGCCCATGCCGCGGCCGGCCACGCGAGGGCCGGGTGACGGGGTGGCCATGTCTGACGACCCTGCCCACCCTGCCCACCCGGCCCAGGACAGCCCTGCGGCGTCGAAGCGCTGCTCGGTGCGGTCAGCCGAGGCACACCACGAGCAGGCATATCTGCGAGGGCGAAGTCGCTGCCGGCGCGGGGCTCGCCTGCGACGATCCCGAGCTCGTGCCGGCGGTGGCAGAGGGCGCGGGCGTCTGCGTCGGCGCCGTAGCGGTGTGGTCGGAGACCGTCTCGGCGGAGGACGGGGAGGTGGTCCGCGGCTGCGGCGCGGACGTCGCCGTCGCACGAGGAACGGCGGCGGAGTCCGTCCGTACGTTCGGCGGCGTGGTGCTGAGCGGGGCAGCGGCGGACTGCCGGCGCGTGAGGTCGGCCGCGGGCGACTGCACGGGGGTGCGCGAGGTCCGCTGAGTTTCAGGCCGTGTCGACGACGGGCCGGGCTGCTGCGTCGCCTGGTCCTCCGCGGTACCCATGCCCGCGACGTCCGGCGCCGTGGCCGCCTGCGCTTGATCGGCGGAGTTCCGGTCCATCGCGGCAACGGTCAGACCGCCTCCGACGAGTGCGACGGCAGTCGCGACCACGGCCCGACGCTGGTTCTTCTTCCAGCGGGCCAGCTGGCGCCGCCGCGCCGCCCGCCCTTGCGGCGCGGTCGTCGCAGCCTTGAAATCGTCGTACGGGTCGGTCTGCGGGACCTCGTCCATGCCGGCCCCGACCGCTGCCTCGCCACTGGGACGGTCGTCGTGCAGACGGCCGTCGTGCCACCTGTCCGAGGGCGTGAACGCCCACGCCGCCGCCGCGCTCACCGGCGTACCGGGCATCGCCATGGTGGCCTGGGCCGGGGCGATGCGGCCGCGGGTTGCGACGTGCGGAGCGATGTCGGGAGCGTAGGCACCGCACCCGGGGCACACCAGGGCGCCATTGAGATGCCGACGACATGAGGAGCAGTAGTCCATCTGCGGTCTTCCTGACTTGACATGCCGTCGAGCCGCCGGGCCGCGGCCCGTTCACGTTTCGCACGTGAGGTCGAGTGGCCGCAACGCTAACGAGGCTTTCGAAGGACTGTGTGCAGCCTGTGTGACACTCCTGCACGGATTCTCTGGCAGCCACGCATGTGTGCCATACCCCCCGGCCATGCCCCAGTGCCTCGTGGACGGCCCTGATCGGGCCAGGCCATCCGATCCGCACTCTTCCGTTACGACAGACACCCTTGACAGCGTGCGTACTGTTTCGCGACGTTTGAGCCCCGCCGAACGGTTCGATTCTCGGTCGTCGACTGTGGAACGAGCGCGTACCGGCGTGGATCTGCAGACAGCCGAAGAAGTGGCAGGACGCGGAAAGCGCGTCGTGGGGGGAATGGGGGAGCGGTCGCCCATGGGATCTATGAGATCTACGCGATCTACGCGGTCTGAGGTGGACATCACGATCCACAGACCTGAGGAGCTGGACACCGCGCTGTGCCGGGCCTGGCACCTGACGATGGACGAGTCACCCGACTACGCCAACCCTTTCCTGGCGCCGGAGTTCGCGGCCGGGATCGGCAGATACCGCAGTGGGGCGCGGGTGGCGGTCCTGCACGAGAACGGGGAGCCCGTCGGCTTCTTCCCGTACGAGCGCAACGCCCTCGGTGTCGGCCGGGCCATCGGTCTCGGCCTCTCCGACTGCCAGGCCCTCGTGCACCGCCCCGGGGTCACCTGGGACACCCACGAACTGCTGCGGGCCTGCGGGCTGTCCGTCTTCGAGTTCGACCATCTCGTCGAGGAGCAGAAGCCTTTCGGCAGATACGTCACGGGGACGTTCGCCTCACCGGTGATCGACCTGAAGGACGGCGACGGCAGCTACGCGGAATGGCTGCGCGGCACGTACCCGGGGCTGGCCAAGACGACGCTGAAGAAGGAACGCCGCCTGGGGCGCGACCTGGGCGAGATGCGGTTCGTCTACGACGAACGCGACCCGCGGGCGCTGCGCACGCTCATGCGGTGGAAGTCCGCCCAGTACCGCAGGACGGGACGGATGGACCGGTTCGCGCGGCCGTGGATCGTGGACGTGGTGGACCACCTGTTCCACGTCCGCGACGAGCACTTCACCGGCGTGCTGTCGGTGGTGTACGCCGGCGACCGGCCGGTGGCCGCGCACTTCGGACCGACGTCGCGCACGGTGTTCGCGGCCTGGTTCACCGCGTACGACCCCGATCTCCGCTATTACTCGCCCGGACTGATCATGCACCTCCGGATGGCCGAGGCGGCGGGCCGGCAGGGCGTGCGGCTCATGGATCTGGGACGCGGCGACAAGGAGTACAAGGACTGGCTCAAGACCCGCGAGCTGCGCGTGGGCGAAGGCTTCGCGACCCGCTCCCACCCGGTGGCGGCGGCGCACCGGCTGTGGCGCAGGCCGGTGCGCGGCCTGCGGAACACGGTCCTGGCCCATCCCCGGCTGCGGGAACCGGCCGACCGGCTGCTGAAGACGGCCGGCACGCTGCGCACGTCGGGCCGGTCGGGCTCCGGCGGAGCGGGAAGGTGACGATGCCGTACCGGAGTCCACCTGGCGGAGCGTGGACGCCGTCCTGACCACGAACCCGTACGGGACCGTGTAGCCGGCGCCCCGGTGACCGCCGGCACGACGGCGTACAGGTTCGGCACGGTGAGCGCGGCGCGGGCGGCGAGCTGCTTGCCGAAGACGGTGCGCCAGTAGTGGCGCACGATGGGCAGGTCTTCCGCATCTGGGCGGGCACGGTGGGCTGGGAGGGCCCGAGCAGCGGTGCCGCCGCGGTGAGCGACCCGGAGCGGTAGACGGCCAGGAAGGTGCGCAGCAGGTTCAGGTCGACGTGTGGCACGTAGAGGCCGGAGGCCCTGCCGCCGCCAGGACGACAGGGCCTCCGTCCTGGTACTCAGGAAGGCTTGGCCGCCGATACCGCGGTGGCGGTCACCGTGTTGTCGCACTCGGCGAATTCGCCGTCGTCCAGGGCGACTTGGTGTGACCCTGATCCCGGAAGGCCGACCACCAGCGTGGGGTACACCGCCGGATCCGTGCCGGACTTGCAGTAGCCGTCGGCCTCGCCCTGGACCTGGACGAAGGTCAGCTTCACCCATGCCTGGCCCCCCGGGGCCACCCGCACCGGCGATGCCGATCCGGTGGGTGTCACCGACAGTGGAGAGTTGTGCTCCGGGGAACCGTTGCCTGCCCCCGCCACCGACGGGTGGCCGTTGAGGGCGCACGGCTGGCCGGAAATGTTGGTGAACTCGACGACCGCAGCTCCGGTTCCCGTGCCGTCCGGGCGATCAGCAGCCTGATACGCGGCCGCCTTCAGGCTGCTCGCCGCGCACGTCTTCACCGCGTCGCCCGACGATGCGGATCCGGAAGAGGCGCTGGCCGCCGGGGCCGTTGATGTGCCATCCGTGGCAGGCGCCGAGGAGGCGGAGTCCGGTGAACCGGAACGAGTTTCCGAGGCGCTCGGCGAGCCTGAGGGCGACCCGGCCGCCCCTGCCCCGCCGCCACCGGGCTGGCACCCGGTCACCATCAGAGCGGCTGAGGCCGCGACCATCGCCAGCACGCTTCTGCGGATGCCGTTCTTGTACTGCATGATGTCCCCCGAAAATGGATCGCACTTGGCGCCGGTCCTCACCGACCCTCGTCGATGCAGACAGAGCCGGCGGGCCTGGGGTTCACTCGGCAGATCACCTGTGACGCAGCAGTGACGAGATCCGGGCCGGATCATCGCAACCGCCCGGCTCGGCGGATTACCAGTGAAGGGTGTCTTCGCGCAGGGTCGGGGTTATTCCGCTGAATCCATGGGGCACGGCTTCCTTTCTCGTCGGGAGCGCAGTCACCCGCCGCGCTTGTGGACCGTGTGGATGAGGGTTTCGGCTTCGGAGGGGCGGCCGGCCAGCCGACCGGCGGTACGTATCTGCTCGTCGGTCATCCCCCGCTTCGCCAGCTGGATCGCCTCATGGATCCCGTCGCCGTTGCGGCTGTCGAGCATCGCCAGGAACCACCGCACCAGCGATCCAAGCGTTGACGGCCGCCTTCCAGTCTCCCCTCACAGCGGCTTGCCGACCTTGCTCAATGAACTCGGCAGCGGAATGACCAGGGGAGGGAACAGGACCGTCGTTCATGAGCAGACATGTTGCAGGGCCCAGGCCAACGATGCATCTCGACTGGAATGAGCCGTCGTTGACCGTGACAGACCGCCCAACGCGGCATGGCTACGGCGCACGCCGACACCGCGTCTCCGTGAGCGCCCCCCAGCGCCATGCCGGAGGGCACTCCTGGATGCCCGGATCAGATGGCGTCTATCTGCCAGGCGACCACGCCGGTCGATCCGGTTGTCTGCGTCGGCATTTCGAACCACATGGTCTTGCCGGTGGCCGTACGGGTGCTGCCCCAGGCTTCGCTGAGTAGATCGAGCAGTTCGGTTCCACGTCCGCCTTCCGCGTCGGCGTCGACGACGCGACGCACGGGGCCGGCGGGGTCGGTGTCCTCGACCTCGCACCGCAGGCGGGAGCCGCGCACCTGCAGGTTGAGCCGCAGAGGGCCGCGCGTGTGGCGCAGGGCGTTGGTGACCACTTCGCTGACCAAGAGCTCGGCGGTTTCGGCCGGGCCCTCCAGATTCCAGTCGGCCAGTTGCGCGGTCACCAGGCGCCGGGCCTGGCGGACCGAGGTCAGTTCCCGTCGTAGGGGCCAGGAGGCGTCCCAGACGGTGGCACGGGCGCGGGGCGCGTCGAGCGGTCGCAGCGGTTCCAGGGTGCGCGACCAGAGAGCCCGGTTCCGGGCGACCCACGATGTGGGTGCGACCTCCGGGGAGCGGCCCTTCCCCTGAGCACGGTCCGGGGCGCTCTTCAGCTCCGGCTCTCCTCGGCGATGGCGAAAAAGCCGGGCAAAGCACCCTCCGTGAGAGGTCGTGGTGAGGCCGATGACCCGGGGGGCCATGGGGATCAGTCCCTTCTGAGCGGTGGCGGCCATGGGTGCCGCGGCGGCGGAGGCCGCCGGTGACCGGGCCAGGTATGCGCCAGGCCTGGTGTTCACGTAGCAGTCGCTACATCTTCAATATACATGTAGCGGGCGCTACGGTAAATACCTGGACAAAAATTAATGAATCAGACATTCGAGATTCCGCTCCGCCCCGCGTAGCTACAGATGGGAAGCCCTCATGGCGCGCCCGCCAGACCCGGCCAAACGACGCGACCTGCTGGACCGGGTCCGCGAGTACATGATCCGCAACGGCCTGGCCGGCCTGTCCCTTCGCCCCCTGGGCAGGGCCCTGGGCACCAGCGACCGCATGCTCCTGTACTACTTCGGCACCAAGGAGCGCATGGTCGCCGAGGCGCTCGCCCTGGACGAGAGGCGACCGCTCGTACGCGTCCGGAGCCTGCTCAACACCATCGGCATCCCCAAGGATCCGGCGTGGCTCCGCGGCTTCATGGAGGAAACCTGGCAGCAGTTCAACACCCCCGACCTGCGCGCGGCGCTCCCCCTCTACCTCGAGATCATGACCGCCAGCCTGCTCCACCCCGACCGGTACGGGCCCGTCCTGCGCGACGCGCATTCCGAGTGGACGGGCCTGCTCATCCCCGTATTCCGCGACCTGGGCATGACCGAGGCCCGAGCCCGAACGGAGGCCAGCCTCCTGGTCGACGCATCCTTCGGCCTGCTCATCGCGGCCCTGGCCGACGACGACTGGGACCGGGCCGACGCAGCCTTCCATGCCCTCCTCGACCGCCTCGAACCCGGCTGGCACGACACCTAGCGAACGTCCCACGACCGCCTCAGCCGTAGAGGGTTTTCCCGCCTTTGCCCGCAGCCGCCAGCGCGCCGCCGGGCGGTGCCGACGCCGAGCCGGTGCCGCCCCTCTGCCGAATCCTGAGGCGCCTCGCCGGCGACCGCGTCCTGCAGGCATAACCCGGTCCAGGCCCGGAACCACGGGGCCGTGGGGCGCTCGGGTGGTGCGTTCCGCCGATCAGGTGTTACCTAGTGTGAGGGGAGAAAACGGAGGGGTGCGGACATCTCGGGGTAAAGGAGACCGAAATATGCACAGGAACCCGGTCATGCGAACCCTGGCCGCCGCCCTCCTCACAGGCGGCGTAATCGTGGGAGTGGGAGCGGTCGCGAGCCCGGCCTCAGCGGCAGCCACGGACGGCGTCGCATCGCTGTCACACAGCAGCCAGGCGAACGGCGGGTGCCGGTTCGGTGTGGGCTTCAACCGCGGCTTCAACCCGTACTGCGGGTTCGGGTACGGCTACCCGTTCGGGTCCGCCGGCTACTACCCCTTCGGCGGGTACCCCTACGGCAACGTCCCCGTGGTGGTCATCGTCCGCTGACGCGCCGACGGCGTAGAAAGTGACGGTTGGAAAGGGACAGGAGAAGGGCCGCCGCGTCGCTGCGCTGCGGCCCTTCTCGAGGTTCGGCGGTGACCGGCGCGTCCTGGCCGACGCCCCGGGCCACGCGGTCCTACCGGCCGTCTCCCATGGTCAGTACGACCTTGCCGCGGACCTCCCGCCGGGCCAGGAGGTCGAGGGCGTCGCGGGTTTTCTCCCAGTCGAGGGCCAGGCCGATGTGCGGGGTGAGCCGGCCGTCGGCGACGAGGCCGGCGAGGATGGCCAGGTCCTCGCCCTTGGTCTCCTCCGGCACCGGGCTGATGAAGCCCACGACGTGCGCGTTCCAGCCCTGGGCGTAGAAGTCGCCCAGGCGCAGTTCGTCCGGGCCGCCGATGTTGCCGTACCAGGCGAGGTGGCCGCCCGGGGCGATCCGCCGTACGGCCTGCGCGGTGAGCGGGCCGCCGATGCCGTCCAGGACCAGATGGAAGGGGCCGAGCGCGTCGTCCTCCAGCGAGGTGACGACCTGGTGGGCGCCCAACGCGCGGGCCTCCGCCTCCCGCCCTGGGCTGCTGACCTGGGCGGTGACGTGGGCCCCGGCCGCGACCGCCAGTTGCACGGCGAACTGCCCCACCCCGCCGGTGGCGCCGGTGACCAGCACCTTGCGGCCGAGTACCGCACCGCCTACGCGCAGGGCGCGCAGCGCGGTCAGGCCGGCGATGGGCAGCGTCGCGGCCTGCTCGAAGGAGACCCGGTCGTCGAGCGTGGCCAGGCACCGGGTCGGCACCGGCACGCGCTCGGCCCAGCCTTCCCAGTCCAGGTAGCAGGCCACCCGGGTGCCCACGGCCGGCCCGCTGCCGTCGGCGGCGGCCCGTACGACCACGCCCGCCACGTCCTGCCCCGGCCGCCAGCCGCCCGGGCGGCGAGCGATGAGGTTGAGCTCGTCATGGTTGACGGCGTACGCCCGCACCTCCACCACGGCCTCGTTCGGTGCCGGGGACGGCTCGGGCAGGTCGTCGGCCAGCCGCAGCCCGGCGTGCCCGGCCGGGTCGGTGATGAATCCGCGCATGCCGCATCCGTTCGCCGAGGCCCAACTCGTCGTCGCAACAACCTGGTTGCCGGCCTCGGCATTCCACCGCAGCGGGTTGAGGCGCGGACACCGGCGGAGCCTGACCAAGGGCTGTCCGGTGACTGGTCGCGCGGGAAGTCAGCCCGATGCCACAAACTCGATTTCGACCAAACCAGTCGCTGTCGAGCACGGCGGTCGCCGCCGCAGCCGCGGGGCAGGCTCAGTTGGTGCGGTCGGACCAGCCCCTGGGGAGGTCGCCTGGGGCGACGGAGACGGCGTCCTCGTCGTCCTCGCCGACGTACTCGTCGAGGGTGATCTTCGCGAACTCGGGGACCTCGTAGATGGGGTAGGTGGGGCCTGCGTCGCGGTAGGCGCGCATCTGGTCGAGGTGGTCGTTCTGGAAGAGGACGGTGCGCTCACCGTGGGTCCTGATCCAGTCCGGGAAGAAGATCACGCCGTGCAGGACGCGTTCGGCGGGGATGATGTTGACGGACACGGAGGTGCCGGTGGGTTCGTTCCAGGAGACCTTGTAGACGCCCGGGGTGAGCATGACGAGGTCGACCTTCTGGTTCTTGACCCAGCGGCCGCCGACGTGGCCGGTGTGGATGCGGTAGTCGATGGTGGTGGCGTTCTTCACGTACATCTCGTACTGCCAGCCGTTGGCGTAGGTGTAGACGAAGCGGTGCCCGACGATCCCGGAGAGGTCCTGCGGCGGGACGGGGCGCTCAACGGTGGTCGGGTACGTGGCAGTGGCAGTGGTCTGTGCGGTCATGGTGGTCATGGCGGTCCAGCTTTCTTCTTCGTGCGTGCGGCGTCCGGTCGTGTTCTCGGCCTCTCGGTGCCGTCCATTTCATTTTGCCACAAAATTATTTTGATGCAAAAGTTAATGGCTTCGGCGAGGCAGAATGGAGGCCATGAACAGCAGTGACGCAGACTCGTCGGACGCCGCCGCCATCGAGCTCAGCCGCCTCCTTGGCCCGCTGCGCCGGGCGGTGCTGCGGGCGACCCGCGGCGCCGCGGACCTCCCCGACCTGCCCGAGGCGCAGATCGAACTCCTCCGGGTCCTGGTGGACGGGCCGCTGGCGCCCCGCGAGGCCGCCGTGCGCCTGCGCGTCGCGCCCTCCACGGTCAGCAACCTCGTCAAGGTGATGCGCGCGGCCGACCTGGTGGACCGCACCGCCGACCCCAACGACGCCCGAACGGTCTTGCTCACCGCCACCCCCACCGCCCACGACCTGCTCGACCGCTACGACCGCACCAGCGCGCGGGTCCTCTCCCGCGGCCTCACGGACCTGCCCCCGGCCGACCGCGAAGCGTTCCGGGCGGCACTCCCGGCGCTCAGGCGCCTGGCGACGGGGCTGGAGCGGGACTGACCGCCACACGAGCACCCCGAGCCTCTCCGAGTAGTTCCAACCGAACCACCCGCACCACGGCGAAGGAGCCGGAAGCGACCCCCGTGACCCGGAAGCGGCACCCGACGAGCTGAGCATCCCGAGCCGAGTACACGACCGTGAGGAGATCGTCATCCCGGACGCGGGGCGTGCTGAGCGGCAGCATGCCCTGGTACACGGTGTCCGAAGGCAGCTGTGCCACAGCACCGTCCACAGGAGGCGACGCAGTCGGCAGCCCTCCGGGCAGCACCACCGCGCCGGCCCCGGCCCAGATCAGCTCGGCGCCTTCCGCTGGCCTCAGCGCTCCGGACTCCTCGTCGAGTACGTGGTCAGCCTCACCACGTACATCGCGCCACAACTCCAGGGAGTCCGGCAGGAGCCCCTCCACCGTGCGCTGCACCCCCGAGAGATCAAGCGCCACGAGCCCACTCCGCCAACTGCCGCAGCACGGCAGCGGTTCCACCGCCCGGAACGTTCTCCAGGTCGACACGGGCGAGAGCCGCGCGCTCCACCTCGACGGGATCCATGGCCTCAAGGAACTCGGCGGCCGCAGGACCGGGCTCGGGCGGTACGCCGATCTGCATTCGGGCAAGCAGGTCCAGCCCCGTCGAACGTGCCACAGCCTGTGAAAGCTGCAGCACGACGAGCGGCAGCTCGTGCGGTACGGCGTGGACGTCGACGGACGCCACGAAGTCACTCACGTCGTCACCGTCTACGACGACCCGGCATGAGCCGTCGTTGTCCGGCCCGGGAAAACATCCCTCCGTGGTTCTCATGTGTTCACGGGGCTTCCCGTCCTCGTATGTGCTGAATCCGTGCCGACTGGGGTCCTCCGAGAGGCGTCGGGCGCTGCCGTGGCAGAAGGCCGAAGGCGCGGATGCCGGCCTCGACGCGCAGGCATCCGGCTGGGTCGAGCCGTAGCGTGAGTGGGGAGGAGGGGCAGGTCGTAGAGGCGGAGGGTGATGGCGGGGATGGATTACGCGGCGCTGTTCGCGGCCACGCCGAGTCCGTATCTGGTGCTGGGCCCGGACCTGGCGATCGTGGAGGTCAACCGGGCCTATCTGGAGGCGACCGGCCGCACCAGGGAGGACCTGCTCGGGCGGCACATCTTCGACGCCTTCCCGGACAATCCGACCGATCCCGAGGCCGACGGGGTCCGCAACCTGAACGCCTCCCTGCACCGGGTCCTGGTCTCGCGGAAGCCGGACACGATGGCCCTGCAGAAGTACGACATCCCTGTCGCGGGGCGACCAGGGGCGTTCGAGGAGCGGTGGTGGTCGCCGATCAACACACCGATCCTTGCTCCGGACGGCACGGTGGAGTGGATCATTCACCGGGTGGAGGACGTGACCGCGTTCATCAAGGCCCGCGCCGCCGGGAAGCGGCCGCCGGCAGAGCAGCTGACCGAGCGGGAGGCGCTGGAGGCCGAGCTGTACGCGCGGGCCCGCGAGCTGCAGCGCCTCAACGAGGAGCTGCGCCAGTCCCACGACCGCGAGCGCCAGGTGGCCGTCACCCTCCAGGAGGCGATGCTCCAGTCGCCGGACCTGGCCCACCACCAGGACATCGCGGTGCGCTATCTGCCCGCGACGGGATCGCTGAACGTCTGTGGCGACTGGTACGACGTGGTTGACCTTCCCGACAGTCGCTTCGCGGTGGCGGTCGGTGACGTCGTCGGGCACGGCCTGGAGGCCGCAGCCGTCATGGGCATGCTGCGCAGTGCACTGAGCGCCGCCACCCGGGCGCTGGAGCGGCCGGCCCTGGTGGTGGAGGCGCTGGGGCTGTACGCCCGGTCGGTCGAGGGCGCGCTGAACACGACCGTGATCAAGGCAATGGTGGATCCCCGCCGCCGCCTGATCATCTACAGCAATGCGGGTCATCCCCCGGCGATCCTGGTGCACCCGGACGGGGCCTGCGAACTGCTGGACCAGGCCACCGATCCGCCCCTGGGCGCCCGCCTCCAGCCCGTCCCCCGCCCCCAGGCGGACTTGTCCTACACCCCCGGCGACACCCTCGTGCTGTACACCGACGGGCTGATCGAACGCCGCGGCGAGGACATCGACGCGGGCCTGAAACGCCTCACCGACGCCCTCGGTCGCTGCGCCACCCTCGCCCCGGAGGCCGTGGCCGATGCACTGCTGGCTCGCCTCGGCCTGTCCGGCGGAGCCCCCGACGACATCGCTCTGGTCGTCGTGCGACTTTGACGGATTCCCCGTGCTGAGGAAATCCGCTCCGGCATTCAATGACCGCGGCCCGTGCGCACGGCATCGAGCTCTTTGGGCGTTACCGCTCCGGCATGAGGACGGCAGCGGCGATTGGCGTCATTCGATTCGGGCTGCTCCGGGATCGGCGGAAGGTGCGCCAGGACTTCAGGCGCGTGACGCCACGCTCGACCGGAGCCCGTGCCGTAGACAGCGCGTGGTTGACGGTTTGCTGGGGTCGGCGTGAGTTCGCGGCCCGGCGGGCGTCCGAGGGGTGTCGCCACCCACGTGGAGTGACCCCGTAGATACCGACACTTCCGTTGTGTGCCGCGAGGCCCAGCCGTTGGTGGCAGCGGGTCCTCGCCTGCGCCCGGAGGCGGACCCGGCGGTCGCCGAGGCCGTAGCCCGGCTCGTACTGCGCGCCCGCGCCGCCTCCCAGATCCCAGCCCGAAGCCGAGCCCGAACCCCACAGCGCGGAGGGGCCCGTGCCGGATGATGCCGATCCGTCGGGCGATGTTCGGGAGATCAACTCCCCATCCGCTCACGCAAACGGCCCCGGACGAGGAGTCCGAGGCCGAACAGAGCGCCTCCCTGGGGAAGAAGCCCCAGGTCAGCGTCCTAATACGCTCTGTGCCCCGGCAGGATTCGAACCTGCGACACCCGCTTTAGGAGTTCGATCCGGGTCCGCTCTGGCTGCTGCCGTCGACTGGTGCGACAGCCGGACAGAGTTGCTGGTGTACGCCCCCGTCCGGCCTCGTTGATGTCAGCCGTGGATGTCAGAAGCCTTCTGACCCGTAGCTCTACACAGATCGGCCGCTGACGGCCATATCGTCGCGCTGCTTCCCTGGAAGTCCGGCCGCTACTGGACGTTGGCAGTGCGGTACCCGGGCAACGACCGCACGGTGCGACACGTGGCCGGAGGGCTGAAGACTGCAAGGAACGGTCTTCGGCCCTCCGGCTGGGTGTAGCGGCCGTGCCGGCTATGACGACGGGTGGCAGAGGGTGTGGGCCTCCGCGTCACAGCACAGCCTCCAAGGCGGGCTAGCGGTGGCCGAGGTAGCGGTCCTGATCCCGGTGTCGGTCGCTGTACCAGCCGTGGTGCCCGCCCCGGTCCTGGTCCCAGCCCCGGTCCCGGTCGCGGTCCCAGCCCCGGTCCCGGTCTCGGTCCCGGTCCCAGCCCCGGTCCCGGTCGCCGAAGTGGCCGTCGTGGTCGTGGTCGCTCCTGTGACTGTGCGAGTAACCCCTCCCGTTGTCGCGGTCGTGGCCGGCTCCGGCGGCCAAGGCTGGCATGGCGGCCGCGCCGACGAGTGCGCCCGAAGCCACACAGGTGGCGATCAGGCGGACCGTCGTACGAGAAACAGACATGAATCTGTCACCTCACGTTCGTGCACACCGACCTGGTCGGGGCCGGGCGTGCAATCCGTAATTCCCGGCTCGGTGCCGAGGCCCCAGACTGTGGCCCTCCACGGCGACACCAGACCAAGGAAACGATTCGCGTTACAAAGTGCAGATATATCCGTAACTCTCCCTTGTATGGGCCATTGATGCTGGGGAGGTGCCTGGGCGTCAGCCCTGTCCTAGCTTGGAATCACGCTGAGAGCAGGAAAAAAAGCAGCTGATGGTCCGTGACACTCTTGGCTGTCTCGCTGCCTCAACTCCTTCGAACGGCCCAATGGCTTCAGTAACGACGGGGGGCCTCTGTTCGGGGGACCCGTTGCGGTCCGCGGCGATCCGGTCGATCGGTAGCAGGGTGTCGTCGTGATTCTGGGACGCCTTGGTGGAAGCAGCCTTCGCGGCCTGGAGGCCAGGGTCGCCAGTACCTTCACGGCGTTGGCGAGGCAGTCAGACCCGGGTCGACATCCGCCAGGCCCCTGGCGCCCGTGTCGTATCCACCGGGTGAGCCGGTCGTCAGACCTGGATGCAAAAGGGCACCTACGGCGATCCGTAGGTGCCCTTTTCTCTGTGCCCCGGCAGGATTCGAACCTGCGACACCCGCTTTAGGAGAGCGGTTGGGGTGCCTGGCCGGTGACCTGCGGCTTCAACGGCCGAGCTAGAAGGCATGGATAGTCCTGCCGACCCCCTTGTTGACCGGGGCTGACCCCTGCATCTGGCGCGGCTGTGGCACGCTCACTGGCTTGAGCTCCGAGGCGGCTTTCCGTATTCGGCAGGCGGTAGCCCGCCGGCTCTCTGTTGTCGGGGCTCTGGTCGGGGGACGATGCTTGTCCCAGACACCTCAGCCGTGGTGCACGGATGGGGCTCACCTCTGTCCAGGTTCGCCGATCCTTGGCTTCCCTCTCCTTGCGCTGGGCCACACCGTATGCGGACCCCGGACCCTGATGGACTGGGCAGCGGGTGGGGCACGGGCACCTTCTGATCCGTAGCCCTGTACGGGCCGCGGAACGCGGTGGACAAGGTGCTGAAGGGCGTGCGGATGCACACGTGACTGAATCTGCACAGCGAATGCGCAACTGCGTCACTGGTGCGTTCTGTTGGTGCGGAGTTGTCCTGGTCGGAGCTGTCGTGGCAATAGCTGTCGTTTCCCTGTGCGGCGCAATATGTAGAGAAGCTGCCCTCAATTCGTGTGCATGCGTGCATGGATGAGTGGCCGACTGTTTCAACTGCCCTGCTGGGAACAGCGACCGACTGGATGCCGGGCACGCTCCGTGATTTGATCCTTCGCGCCGCCGGGATCGCGCCAAGGCGTCCGGAAACGGATGGCGCGCCTGCGGTCGCGGCCCAGCGTCTATCCCCAGCTTGGCCGCTCCCCCTTGTGGAACATCCATACGAAGGGCAGTTTCATCATGAACTCCGCTCCCCAGGTTCAGACCCTTGAAATCTCCGACGCCGAGCTCGACACCGTCTCCGGCGGCCTGAGCCCGCAGGTCGGCATCGCTGCCGGCCCCACGGCGATCGGCAGCTCGGACCTCGTGGCTCAGTTCGGCGCGGTCAAGGACGAGGTCCTGGACACCGTCGGCCAGTACCACCAGGCCGGCGTCACCGTCTCCTTCTGATCGCTAGATCGCGGGACTTCCTCATCGCGGGATCGCTGATACCGGCAGCCTGACCGCCGATCGGCGTCCACAGCGACAAGCCCCCTACCCGCGGGTATTCGCTGGTAGGGGGCTTGATCGTTAGGGGTTGCTTCTTCTTGCCCTGGGTCTTGCCGGGGATCTTGGTGAGCTGGGTTTTCGCTGGTCGGACAGGCGGACGCCTACGCCTGAGAGGCCGACAGTGGTCGTCGTTGGCTGCCGTCGAGCAGCCTCGGACTGCCCAGCGACGGCCCAGGCGGCCGACTGCTTCAGACCTCACTCATGCGGTACGGCTCAGGCAACGGCGACAACGGTACGTCGAGTACGCGACCCAACAGCGCTCGCGCAACGGCGTCGCGCTCCCAGTCCGGTTGGCCTGGTCTCATCGAAAGGATCACACGGTTTCGGGTGACGACGGCAGCACCCGTGAAGCTTGGGTCGGTGATCGAAGACTCATCCAACGTGACGTCCAGCTTTGCGAGAAGCTCGGCAGAGGGGCGTCGAGAAGGTGCTGAGGACTCAGCACCAACTGGGCGTAGCCAGTTGGCAGCTTTGACGTCTGCGCTTGGTCGTACCTTGTCACGGGCCTATCTCCTCGGCCGGCCTTTGATGGGTCGCCAGAGTCCTTCCACAGGGCCGGGCCAGAACAACACCACCCTGAACGATCTCCCCATAACAGCGACGTCAGAGACACCAGTGCGAGGACCGCGCTGAGCACATCGGCTTGGGAAGCTAAGGTCATTGGCGGCTACTTGGAGCGTTGACCTGCGTGAACGGCTGTGTGACGGCCTCTTCGGTCCGGCGCTCCTCCCCCGTGATTCCCCGCTGTTCCCCGCCCAATCTGGTGCGGTTGTGGTGCGGCCGTAACCTAGAAGAAGACTGCAGCAGCGACCGTAAAGGCCGCGGTCACGGGATCAGGAAAGCCGCCCGGCCTCGTGAAGCGCGTCGAAGGCCATCTCGTCGACGGCCGAGACTCGGTCCCGATCGGCGTAGCGGAACCAGGCCTTCTCGGCGATCTCCCTCGACGGGGTCAGCTCACCGCGGTGATCGGCGGCGTAGCAGATCATCCGGAAGGGGCCGTGATCCGGATGGTTCTCGCCGATCTCGAAAGTGCCGAAGTACACCATGGAACCGGGGTCGATCGCCGCTTGCAGTTCCTCGTCGATCTCCCGCACCAGGGTCTCGCCGTCGGACTCGCCCGGCTCACGATGACCGCCCGGGAAGTAGAAGCGATCTCTGCCGTGACTACGCGTCACCAATACCCGGTCGTCCTGAACCAGGATCCACGCCACCTTCTCCGGCACGCTGTTGCCATCCGCCATGGCTCGGGACCGTATCGGAGGGCATCGTCTGCGTCAGCACCGTCCGCACACTGAGCTTGGGAAGCTTGGGTCTTCTGGCGGCAGTTGCTGCACTGACCTGCGGTGGAGTGACGTTTGGAGCCGTGTTCGCAGCCGTGGTTGGTCCCCGCTGTTCCCCGTGGTTCCCCGCACGATCTGGCACGCGAATGGCACGGCCGCCGCCCTTCGCCGGCCGGGTAGACGATGCCGGGACCCGACCGACCGGGAGCCGGCCCACCACCGATCCCTCCGCTACCGTGGCAGCCCATGACGGTCCTGATTATCGGTGGCAGTGGCTTTCTGGGAACTGAACTGGTCCGCCAGGCCATCGCGGCGGGGCACGAAACGGCCGCGACGTTCGCCTTCCGACCCGGCAGGGCCTCGGGTGTCGCCTGGCATCCGCTCGACGTCCGGGACCCTGCGCGTGTCGCCAGGGTGATCGCCGACGTTGCCCCCTCGGTCGTCGTCAACGCGTCCAGCGGCCAGTCTGACTGGGCGGTCACCGCCGACGGCGCGATCCGCGTGGCGCTGGCTGCCGCCGAGCAAGGCTGCCGCCTGGTCCATGTCTCCAGCGACGCGGTGTTCTCCGGTGCGCATGTCCGCTACGACGAGAGCAGCCTGCCTGATCCGGTCACCCCCTACGGCGCCGCAAAGGCCGCCGCCGAGACGGCGGTGCGGCTGCTGGTGCCGGGTGCCGTCGTCGCCCGCACCTCGCTGATCCTCGGACACGGCAAGTCCGGGCACGAGCGCATGGTGCATGCCCTTGCGGCCGGCACCCGCGACGGGGTCCTGTTCACCGACGACATCCGTTGCCCGGTACATGTCGAAGACCTGGCCGCCGCCTTGTGGGAGATCGCGCTGTCCGACGCGGCCGGGGTGTTCCACCTCGCCGGGCCGGATGCCCTGAGCCGTCACGACCTCGGTGTGCTCATCGCCCGGCACCAAGGACTTGACGGTGCGCAGCTGCCCGCCAGGCGACGAGCCGACAGCAACCTGCCAGGGGCCCTCGACGTACGCCTCGAGAGCCGCGCAACGCAGGAACGGTTGCGGACCAGGCTCCGCGGCGCCCGCGAATTCCTCCGTGGAGACGGCCGCATCATTCAGGAGCCGCTCCAGTTGCCCCTGCAGCAGTAATCGCACACGGACATCTTCGTCCCGAAGCAACTTGGGCGGGCGTTCCGTCCTGGGCCGGTGCGCCTCTCACCTGCTTCGATGGTCCGCAGGTGTGCGCGGTTGTCCGCCGCTGTGCGTGGGCGTTGTCACGCAGCTAGACACCCGCCGCTGCCGGTGCGGCGTGCGCCACGACCAGGACGACGCCGTACTCGGGACCCCGCTCGACCCGGACACCTACGACTACGAAGCCGCTGTCCTCTGGAACGCGCACGCCGGTCCGCTATGGCGCCGCTTCTCCACCTACCTGCGCCGGGAGGTCGCCAAGCGGGCCGGACTTTCACAGCGTGCGTTCCGCCAGTACGCCCGGGTTTCCTTCGCCAAGGTCGCCGAGTACCAGAAGCGCGGTGCCGTCCACTTCCACGCCGTCATCCGCATCGACGGCCCCGAGGGCGGCGACACCCCGCCTCCCGCCTGGGCCACCGCCGAACTGCTCACCGACGCCATCAGTGCCGCCGCTGCTCACGTCCGCGTGGACGGTCCAGTCATCGACGGACGCGCGCACACCTTCACCTTCGGCCGCCAGCTCGACGTCCGCACCATCCGCTCCGCCGACTTCGACGGTGGCCAGGAACTCACCGAGCGGGCCGTCGCCTCCTACATCGCCAAGTACGCCACCAAGGGCGCCGAGACCGCCACGGGATCTCTCGACCGCCCGCTCAAGTTCCTCGCCGAACTCGCCCAGCTCGACATCAGCGACCACGCTCGCCGGCTGATCCGCACCGCCTGGACTCTCGGCGCGCGCAAGGAGTTAGAAGACCTCCGGCTCCGGGCCTGGGCCCACATGCTCGGCTTCCGCGGCCACTTCTCCACCAAGTCCCGCCGCTACTCCACCACCCTCGGCGCCCTCCGCACCGCCCGCGCCGAATGGCGCCGCGCACAAGCCGCAGAGGCAACCGAGAGCGACACCGACACGACCCTCGTCCTCTCGCACTGGGTCTTCGCGGGAACGGGGCTTTCCTCCGCCGAAGCCTGGCTCGCCGCATCCCTCGAACCCGCCCCCGGAACAGAAGGAGAACCGACACATGCGTGACGAAGAGCTGTTGACCGTGGCCGAAGTCATGGCGCGGCTCAAGCTCGGCCGGTCGACGGTGTACGACCTGATCCGCTCCCGTCGGCTCCCCTCGATCACCATCGGCCGGTGCCGCCGCATACCGGCGCGGGCCCTGAGCGACTACATCTCCCACGAACTGGAGGCGGCTGCCTGATGGCTGGTCAGCGCAAGCGCAACCCCAACGGCGCGGGGACGATCACCAAGCGCAAGGACGGCCGCTTTCAGTGCGCGGTCTACGTGCTCCAGCCGGACGGCACCCGTGCCCGCAAGTTCGCCTACGGCAAGACCTGGCAGGAGTGCGACACCAAGCGCCGCGAGCTCCTCGCCAAGGTCGATCAGGGCGTGCCCGTCCCCACCCGGTCGGCCAAGCTCTCCGAGTGGCTCCCGTACTGGCTGGACAATGTGATCAAGCCTCGGCGGAAGCTCAGCACGTACGACAAGTACGAGGCGCACGTCCGGCTCTACCTGGTGCCGATGCTCGGCTCGAAGCGGCTCGAATCCGTCGGCGTCGCCGACGTACGTCGCTTCCTCCTCCGGCTGGAGAAGGAGACCACCGCCGCAACAGCCAAGGAGTCCCACCGCGTGCTGCGTTCCGCACTGTCCTCCGCCTGCCGCGAGGAACTGATCACGCGCAACGTCGCCAAGCTCGTCGAGCCGCCCCGCACGGACAACCGGGGGTTGAAGCCCTGGACGCTGGACGAGACGCTCGACTTCCTCGCCGCCTCTCGCAGAGATCCGCTCTACGCGGCCTTCGTGCTCGCCATCGCGATGGGACTCCGGCGGGGCGAGATTATCGGCCTCCGGTGGTCGGATCTCGACCTCGACAACCGGGTCCTCTACGTTCGCCAGCAGACTCAGCGCCGTCGCGGCGTCCTGTACGACGACGACCCCAAGAGCCGCCGTCGCCGCGTCGTTCCGCTACCCGCGCTCTGTATCGCCCGCTGCGCTGGCACCGGATGAGGCAGTCGGCCGCACGCGCCAAGGCGGGGGAGCAGTGGCACGAGTCCGGCTACGTCTTCACCACCCGCACCGGTCGCCAGGTCGAGCCGCGGAACGTCTACCGCTCCTTCACCCGCATCGCCGACTCCGCCGGCCTCCGCGTCATCCGGCTCCACGACGCTCGGCACGGCACGGCCACCCTGCTTACGGCGGCCGGAGTCGCGCCCCGCGTCGTGATGGAGATCCTCGGCCACTCGCAGATCAGCATCACCATGGACGTGTATACGCACGTCGTGCAGGACACGCAGCGTGAGGCCATGAGTCACATGGACCGGCTGCTCAGGAAGCGCCCCGGTCGTCAGTGACCGTGCTCGTTGATGTCAGAAGTGGATGTCAAAGGCCCCGGACCAAGATCGGTCCGGGGCCTTTTCCCATGTGCCCCCGGCAGGATTCGAACCTGCGACACCCGCTTTAGGAGTGGGATCGAATCCTTGCCGGGTGGTGCCAGGCGCTGCCTCGCGGTGCTGTTTCCCCTGGTCAGAAGCGCGCAGTGAGCCAGTTGATCCGGCTCATGCCGCCCTGTATCGGGTCGTCCGCTCACGCATCGCTCACGCGCAGCCGACTGCTGAGCAGCGCGTGGTCAGGTCTGGCCGAGGTCGATCTCCACCGGGAACGGGGCCGCTACCTTGAGGACGCCGGTGAACAAGTCTCCGTCCCGGTAGGTCTTCGTCGCGAGTCCGTTCTGGCTAGCCCTTCCTCCTTCAGGCGGTCGGCGCTTCGTGAGGTCGTCGGCAAGAGAGTGGGACGAGGAAGTGTGCGAGCCACGAAGCAGCTGCTCCCCGGCCCTCATGCCCGACCGCGGTGCCGTCGGGCATGAGGGCCGGGCCGCACAGGTGAGTGCCGGTCAGGTGCCGCGTCACCCGGGGAGTCGTTCGGGGGCGTTAGAGGCTCGACAGGTCCGGGAGGTTGACCATCGACTGTTTCCAGGCCGGGCAGAAACGCGTGGTCCGGATCAGTGCGAGCGTTCTTGGCGCGCTCGGGTACTGGGAGGATGCGGCGCCGATTCAGTTCAGCCACATCGATCAGAGGGGCGGTCACTATGCGGTCGAGTAACTCTGCCTGCCGCGGCTCCAGGTCAGTCAGGTGACTGAGTACGGCGAGGATCTCCACGAGCTCCCGACTCCACTCGTGCTCCCAGTGCTCTGGGCGCTCGCGGTCGAGTTCGCTGGTCACCTTGCCGGCGCTGCGGGTGCTGCGGTACGCGAGCCAGCTGTCGAGTACGTTACGACCGCCGGTGGTGTAGTTGCGCATGCGCGGCGTGACGCCAGTGAAGACGCCCCCCTCGATGATCAGGTGCTCGTTTTCGGAGTCGTAGGTGATCGTGGAGGGGAGCCCATCAGGCGCGACTTGTCGGGCATATGTGATCTCGGGATGCAGGTCTCTCCACCAGTTCGATGTGCCTGCGGGGCGTCCATCGCCTGGACTGATGCTTCGTGTACCGAA
Organism: Streptomyces sp. NPDC029292; assembly: GCF_055569295.1. Taxonomy (NCBI): domain Bacteria; kingdom Bacillati; phylum Actinomycetota; class Actinomycetes; order Kitasatosporales; family Streptomycetaceae; genus Streptomyces; species Streptomyces sp. NPDC029292. Next base: position 282,961 of record NZ_JBVHXR010000010.1, on the reverse strand, counting down.
GGTGGACGCCCACAGAATGTGGTGTCCCAGGCTGACGGCCTCATGCCAGAGGTCACTAGCGGCGGTCAAGGGGATGCGTACGCCGAGTGAGTTGAGGTCGTCTGCATAGCGCTCGGTGAAGGCGGGATGGGCGGTGACGGCGCCGACATAGGCCAGCAGGTCTTCCGGGATGACCTCTTGGAGACCGTAGGAGTTGGCGAGGTGATGTAACAGCCCGGGGGCGATGTTGGGGGAGCGGTCAGCATGCAGGAACGGCAGCACGCGACCACCGTTGCCGTTGAAGTAGTGCATGTCCGGGATGAGCGCGGTAAAGAGCAGGGCTGGGCCGGTCTGCAGGCGTTGCGAGTGCTGTTCGACGATGAAGACCTGGCCGTCTATGGCGGCTTGCCACAGCTCCGGGCGGGAAAAGTCGATGACGCGCCCGTCGGGTATGAGCCATTGGCGGTCCCAGGCTCTGCGGGCGACGCGTATCGGAACAGGACAGGGGCTGTGCTCGTCGCGGAGAAGGGTCGGCGGGTGGGGGTGACCGGGTATCTGGACGGCTTCCTTGTCCAAGGTGCGGTCGCGGGTCTCTTTGAAAAGTGCCCTTTGCGTAGAGAGGTCACGTTCCTGGACGAGGCGGTCCCATCGTCGGCGCAAGGTGGTTTTGGATGGACTGAAGACCCAGTTCCGGTTGGGTTTTATGCCCGGTTTACGCCAGGGTATGAGGTCGGTGAGAGCGGGAAAGGTGTCCCAGCCGCTGTGGGAGGCGGGTGTGAAGGGGGCGTGCTTGACAGGCCGGGAAGTGCGCCAGCCGGGGCCGTTGATGTGCAGGTCGTGTAGTTGCTCTTCTTTGTCCCGGCGAGTGCCGTGGACGGCCGTGTAGTGGACAGGGGCCAGTTGGTCTCGCCGCTCGCCTTGCTTGCGGACAAAAATGGCTATGGCTAGTTCCTGCTGGACGCCCGGGAAGAAACGGCTGTTGAGTGGCGGTCTCTTCGTCTCAGGGGTGAGGTCGATGACCCAGCCCTCGGTGCAAGTGCGGCGCAGGTACGAGCGCATGCCCTGAAAGCCGGCGCCGCGGATGAACCCGCCGGTACTAACGAAGCAGACAACGCCGTGACGGTGGTCGTCGTACTGGTCGAACACCTTGTGCGTGGCCCAGCGCCAGAAGTAAGTGCAGAGGCTTTTCAGTTTGTTCTCGTACACCCCTGCCGCACCGTGTAGCCGGAAGGCGTCCAGCGGTGGGGCGCCTCGGTCTGGTGAGCCATTCTCGATCCATCCACCCTGGCCTTCTGCTTGTTCGCGGTGGGGAGGATTGCCGATGACGACAGTGATGCGGCTTTCGCGCTGGATGAAGCTTGCGGCTTCAGCGTCGTCGCGCAAGGGGCCCCACAGGGCGCCGTAGCGGGTGAAGAGTTCGCTCGGCCGCCAGGGGTCGGCAAGGGTGTCGGCTAGATGTAGGCGCATGTCGCGCAGCCGAACCCGGGCGTTGAGAGAACGCAGCATCTGCCCGACGCGCATCTGTGCAACGGCGAAAGCGCCCATCTGCTTTTCGAAGCCGATCAGTCGGCCTGCGAGTTCTTGGACGGATTCGGCGCGGAAGCCATCATTGCCGCCCTCGGACTGCTTGCGGGCGACGAGGTCGATGATGCCGGTGAGGAAGGTGCCGGTGCCCATGGCCGGGTCGATGATGGACACGCCAGGGTCGGCGAAACCGTCTGGGCAACCCAGCGTGGTGATCAGCACTTCGTCGACAAGGCGGATCATCTCCTCCATCAGCGGCGCTGGGGTGTAGTAGGTGCCGGAGTCCTTGCGGAGGTCGGGGTCGTACTCCTGCAGGAAGTGCTCGTAAAGGTGGATGTGGAAGCCGGGTTCGCTGGCCAGGGCGCTCCGCCAGTCGATGGCGTCGATGACGCGAACGAGCATGTCGAGGCTGTCGCGAAATTCTCCCTCGACCTGGTCGGTGAGAATCTGCAGAGCGCGCCCCATGACGGAATGCTCCGCTCCCAGCCGGCGGCCGACCTCATGCAGGCTCATCTTGGCCAGTGAGCTGTCATGGGCATTGGCGGCATCCGCGCTGGCGAGTAGGAGCGCGAAGGTGACAGATTGGGCATAGCGGTCGGCGAAGGCCGCGCGTTTGTCCCGGTCATCAGTGGTGGGAAAGAGATCGACTTCGAGAGTGGAGGCCAGGTCAGTGAAGGGACGCCGGTGGCGCGGGAGCCTGGCCTCGGCGTCGAGCCGGTCGTGGACAGCATCGCGCAGGAGTGTGCACAGCGGGGCTACCTGAGCGACAACTTCCCGCATCGATGTCAGTGGATGCGGCTGCCAACTGAAGAACGCTGTCAGCATTGATTCGAAGGCGGCTTCGCTGGCTACCGGTAGCCGCAGGCGGGCGCCGGCAGTACGCAGATCGCCGTCGAGATGGATGGCGTCGCCGTGCTGCCGCCCTGAGCGATACATGATCCAGGTCTGGCCGTTGGTGTAGATCAAGTTGGGGAGCTTCGCCATGCCCTGCCACTGTCGTAGATCACGTTGGTTCAGTCCGCCAGGATGGATCACGCTCTTGTCCGGGCTCTTCAGCTCGACGTAGCCGACGATGTTGCGAGATAACTTGCCGATCCGCACAGCCAGGTCGGGGCGGATTCGGTGCGCGGCGATCGCTACCTCGGCATGCAGGACAGCCTGTAGCCCTAACACGTTCGCCGCGTCGACGAGAAGCGTCTCCACGGCGCGACGTATCGCGGCTTCCTTCTGCCCGTGCAGCAATGCCTGCTTGCACGCTGCACCGAACTCGCTGATGATCCGCCGAAACCCGTCCCTGCGCTGCATCCCGCCCCCAGAGGCCAGCACACTCCCGGTATCCAACTCAACACACAGTAAGTGCAACATCACTGACCGTCGAGAGGGTCTCAAGGCTGCGTACACCCACCGGCCTGCGGCAGTGCCCCCTTCTCCCCGCGCTGCACGGGTTCAATCTTCTGATCCGCAGCTCTGCTACAGGTCGGTGCTGCAGGCCCTTGAAGGGGTCCCCTAGGTGAACCATGGGACGGCGGCTGCTGCCTCTGGCAAAGTGATCGGCACTGCTAAACGATTCTCGTGAGGAACTTGTGAGCTCGCTCGGTAGCTTCATCTGGTCAATCGCTGACCAGCTTCGGGGTCCCTATCGCCCTAACCAGTACGGGACGGTGATTCTCCCGTTCACGATCTTGAGACGGCTCGACTGCGTACTCGAGCCGGACCGCGCGGCGGTACGGGAGCTGGCTGCGAGGTACGAGAACCCGAACCGGCTCAAGATCGAGGTCAAGAAAGCCACGGGGCGGACGTTCTACAACACCTCCAACTACGAGTTCGCGAACGTGCTGGCTGATGCGGACGGGCTGGCGGACAACCTCGCTGACTACATCGACCGGTTCTCCACCGACGTGGACGTGTTCGAGTACTTCGACTTCAAGAAGGAGATCCTAGCCCTGGAGAAGGCCGGACTCCTGCGCGAGATCGTCAAGTCCTTCGGCGCCGTCGATCTCCACCCCGATGTGGTGTCGAACTCCGACATGGGCGACGCCTTCGAGTACATCATCCGCAAGTTCAACGAGGCCGCGAACGAGACCTCTGGAGACCACTACACGCCGCGCGACGCGATCCGGCTGCTGGTCGACCTGCTCTTTGCGGAGAAGGACGTCGACCTCACCGAGGGCGGCATCATCCGGTCGCTGTACGACCCAACCGCCGGCACCGGCGGCATGCTCTCCCTCGCAGAGGAGCACCTGCTCGCCCAGAATTCCGAGGCGAAGTTGAGCCTGTACGGCCAGGAGTACAACCCGCAGTCGTACGCCATCTGTAAGTCCGACCTGCTCGCCAAGGGCCACGACACGACCAACATCGCCTTCGGCAACACGCTCACCGACGACGCCTTCAAGGGCCGTCAGTTCGACTATTGCATGTCCAACCCGCCCTACGGGGTGGACTGGAAGCAGTACGCCAAGGCGGTCAAGGCGGAGCGCGACTCCGCCGGCCCCTACGGCCGCTTCGCTCCGGGTCTCCCCGCAACCTCGGACGGCCAGATGCTCTTCCTGCTCCACCTGGCCCACAAGATGCGCGCACCCGAGGACGGCGGCGGCCGCGTCGGCATCGTCATGAACGGCTCGCCGCTCTTCAACGGCGCCGCCGAATCCGGACCCTCCAACATCCGCAGGTGGCTACTGGAGAACGACCTCGTTGAGGCGATCGTCGCCCTGCCGACCAACATGTTCTTCAACACCGGTATCGCCACCTACATCTGGATCCTCGACAACACCAAGCATCCCGACCGCCAGGGCAAGGTCCAACTCATCGACGGCACGTCGTTCTGGACCAAGATGCGCAAGAACCTCGGCTCCAAAGGACGCGAGATCAGCGACGCTGACCGCGTCGAGGTCGTGCAGCTGTACGCCGACTTCGAGGACGCCGACCCCGACCTCTCCAAGGTGCTGCGTAACGACGAGTTCGGCTACTGGACCATCACCGTCGAGCGTCCCCTGCTTGATGAAGACGGGAACCCTGTCGTCGACCGCAAGGGCAACCCGAAGCCCGACTCGAAAAAGCGTGACACCGAGAACGTGCCCTTTACCTACGGCGGCTCAACCGCTGGCGTAGCAGGGGAGCGCGAAGTCGTCCAGGCGTACTTCGACGCGGAAGTGAAGCCGCACGTTCCTGACGCCTGGGTCGACTGGGCCAAGACCAAGACCGGCTACGAGATCCCCTTCACCCGCCAGTTTTACAAGTACGTACCACCCCGCCCGCTCGCCGAGATCGACGCCGACCTGGAGAAGCAGGTCGCCAAGATCCTCGATCTCCTCCGCGAGGTGGAGCAGTGATCACCACGCCGCCGCCCGACTGGCGTAAGACAACGGTGCGGCGAGTGTTGCGCCTGCTGGACCGACCTGCTCGGTCGGGGCTCGGTGTCATCACTGCCTATCGGGATGGCACAGTCACTCTGCGCTCGAACCGCCGTGAGGACGGTTACACCTTCTCTGATACCGAGAACGGCTATCAGGAGATCCGCCCCGGCGACCTGGTTTTCCACGCCCTCGACGGTTTTGCTGGCGCCGTCGGCGTCTCGGACAGTCATGGCAACGGTTCACCCGTCTACCACGTCTGTGAGCCTGTGGCGGGCGACGATCCCGCTTACCTTGCCCGCCTGCTACGCCACCTTGGCACCTCCGGCTTCCTCGCCACCCAGGCGCCGAACGTTCGCGAGCGCAGCGTTGACTTCCGCAACTGGAGCACTTTCGCTCGCATTCCTCTGGTACTGCCCCCGGCCGACGAGCAGCGCTCCATCGCCGACTACCTCGACCGCGAGACAGCCCGCATCGACACGCTCATCGAAGAGCAGCAGCGGCTGATCGACATGTTGCGGGAGCGTCGGAAGGCACTCGTCGAAGAGATCGTGTTCGGTGGTCTCGATGCTTCGGCCACGAGTGAAAATCCTGAGTCGTGGCTACCTCCCACGCCGTCGCACTGGCGGGTCATGCAACTCGGATTCATGAGCGACACCCTGGCCGGCTACGCCTTCCCGAGCGATGGTTTCAGTTCCGATGGAGACCATGTGCGTCTGCTGCGGGGCGTCAACGTGAAGCCAGGCAGGGTCGACTGGGCGGATGTCGTCTACTGGGATTCTCACGCTGCGCCCGTTCCTGCAGAGTTCGACCTTCAAGCTGGAGACCTCGTCTTCGGGATGGATCGACCGTTCGTGGGCGGTGGCGTGCGCATCGCCGCGATCTCCAGCGAGGACCTCCCAGCCTTGTTGCTCCAGCGGGTCATGCGGATCCGGCCGGATGCCGAGGCAGATCCCGGCTATGTCCGGTATGTGATGTCGACTGATGCTTTCTACGACTACCTGGAGCCGCTGTTCACCGGTGTCAGCGTGCCGCATGTGAGCGAGTGGCAGGTGCGCAAGTTCAAGATGCCGTTCCCGCCACTCGATGAGCAGCGTTGCATTGCTATGCACCTGGACGCTCAGACGACAAAGATCGACACGCTCATCGCCGAGACCGAGCGGTTCATCGAGTTCTCCAGGGAGCGCCGGTCGGCGTTGATCACGGCGGCGGTTACGGGGCAGATCGACGTACACGAGGTGGCGTGATGGCTGACCACAACGAGGTGGTCTTCGAGACCGAGATCTGCGAGTACCTCCGGGACCACGGTTGGCTGTACTCGGCGAACGACCGTGACGGTGGTGAGTACGACCGGGAGCGGGCGCTGTTCCCGGATGACCTGTACGCGTGGCTAGAGAAGACACAGAAGGCGGCGTACGAGAAGGCGTTGAAGGCGGCGGGGTCGCAGGCGAAGTTCCTCGACGTACTGACCGCGGCGCTCGACCGGCCGCTGGAACATGGTGGCGGGACGCTGAACATCCTGCGTAACGGGGTGCAGTACATCGGCGGTGGTCGGTTGAAGATGGCGCAGTTCCGTCCGGAGACGTCGCTCAACGAGACCACGACGGCGCGCTACGAGGCGATGCGGGTGCGGGTGGTGCGGCAGGTGCACTTCTCGACCGCCGACCAGCGCAGTATCGATCTAGTGTTCTTCGTCAACGGCCTTCCGGTGGCCACGGTGGAGCTGAAGACTGACTTCACCCAGTCGCTGGACGAGGCGGTCAACCAGTACAAGCAGGGTCGCAATCCGTTGACGAGCGGGCGGCCGGAGCCGTTGCTGTCGTTCGGTCACCGCGCGTTGGTGCATTTCGCGGTCTCGAACGACCTCGCGGCGATGACCACGAGGCTGGAGGGGGAGAAGACCCACTTCTTGCCGTTCAACATCGGCTTCGACAGCGGTGCCGGCAACCCGCCCGGCACGGACGGACGGTCGTCGACGGCGTACCTGTGGGAACGCGTCTGGGAGAAACACGCCTGGCTGAACTTCATCGGGAGGCTGATGATCGTGCAGACCAAGGAAGAGTGGGACGTCACCACCGGCACGTCGGTGCGGCGTACAAACATGCTCTTCCCGCGGTTCCACCAGTGGGAGGCCGTCACGAGCATCGTCGCGGCGGTGAAAGAGGAGGGTGTCGGGCAGCGGTACCTGATTGAGCACTCGGCCGGGTCGGGGAAGACGAACACCATCGCCTGGACGGCCCACCGGCTGGCGCGGCTGCACGTCGATGATCGGAAGGTCTTCGACTCAGTCATCGTGGTCGTGGACCGCACCGTGCTCGACTCCCAGCTGCAGGATGCGATCCGGCAGATCGACGGCACCGGCAAGATCGTCGCGACTATCAACCCCGAGGACGTCCGCAAGGTCGGCGCGAAGTCGAAGTCGGGTCTGTTGGCGCAAGCGTTGAAGAACGGCGAGCTAATCATCGCGGTGACGGTACAGACCTTCCCGCATGCGCTGGACGAGATCCGGACCGACGCTGGCCTCAAGGGCAAGCGGTTCGCCGTCATCGCCGATGAGGCGCACTCCTCCCAGTCGGGTCAGATCTCCTCGAAGCTGAAGCAGGTACTGACGGCCGAGGAGGTCAAGGAGATCGAGGAGGGCGGCGAGGTCGACGTGGAGTCGGTGCTTGCCTCGGAGATGACCGAGCGGGCCGAGTCGGAGAACATCTCCTACTTCGCTTTCACCGCCACACCGAAGAACAAGACCCTCGAACTATTCGGCCGCAAGGGTGCCGACGGGAAGCCGCGCGAGTTCCACCTGTACTCGATGAAGCAGGCGATCGAGGAGGGCTACATCCTCGACGTGCTCAAGGGCTATCAGTCCTACGACACCGCGTTGAAGATCGCCGGCAGGGCCGAGAGCGGTGACGGGGGAGAGGTCGAGGAGGCCGCCGCCCGCAAGGGGCTCATGCGGTGGGTGCAACTCCACCCGACGAACATCAGCCAGAAGGTGCAGATCATCGTCGAACACTTCCACGCCAACGTCGCCTACCTCCTCGAAGGCAAGGCGAAGGCGATGGTGGTGACCGACTCGCGCAAGTCCGCAGTGAAGTACAAGCTGGCCATCGACGCCTACATCGCCAGGCGCCGCACCGAGGACGCCTCGTACAACTACCGGACCCTGGTCGCCTTCTCCGCCGGGGTGACGATGACCGAGGACGAGACCTGGCACAGCGACTGGGGCCCGCAGCCGTCGAAGGACGACGAGTTCACCGAGGCCAACATGAACCCCGGCGCCGGGGCTGAGCTGGCAGCCGCATTCAAGGGCGAGACGTACAAAATCATGCTGGTCGCCAACAAGTTCCAGACCGGCTTCGACCAGCCCTTACTCTCGGCGATGTACATAGACAAGAAGCTGTCAGGGGTCACCGCGGTGCAGACACTCTCGCGGCTCAACCGCACCCATCGCACCGCTGGTGGGGAGCAGAAGCGCAAGACGTTCGTCATCGACTTCGCCAACAAGCCCGAGGACATCAAGGCAGCCTTCGAGCCGTACTTCAAGAACGCGACCCTGGAGACCGAGACCGATCCGTACGTCGTCGTCCACCTGGCTAACAAGCTTGCCCAGGCCGGAATCTACACCGAGGACGACGTTCGCAAGGTCGCCGAGTTGTGGGTGACCCGGAAGGGCAACAACGCGCTCTCGGCGGCGATCAGCCCGGCGCAGCACGGGTTCCGGCGCCGCTACGCGCGGGCGATCGAGGAGGAGGACAAGGTCACGCTCCAGGCGCTCGACCTGTTCCGCAAGGATGTCTCCACCTACGTACGTCTCTATGACTTCATGTCCCAGATCGTCGACTACGGCGACCCCTACATGGAGATGCTCTCGATCTTCCTGCGCCTGCTGGAGAAGGTCATCGCCGAGTCCGCCTGGGCCGCCGACGTTGACCTCTCCGACGTGGTGCTGGTCGGGGTCAAGCACAACAAGGCGATCCCGGTCAACATCTCGCTCGTGGGCGACGGGCAGCTGAAGGGCATCAGCGCAGCTGGCACGGGAATGAAGAAGGATCCGAAGTACGTCGCGCTCCAGGTCGTCATAGACAAGATGAACGACCTCTTCGGTGCCGAGTCGTTCGCCGAGTCCCAGGTCAGGGAGTTCGTGCAGGGACTCGTCCAGCGGTTGCTCGCCGACTCGAACCTGGTCAGGCAGACCAAGGTGAACTCCAAGAAGCAGTTCGTGGAGTCACCAGACTTCCAAGCAGCCGTTACGGAGGCGGTGGCAGACAACCAGGACGCCCACAACACGATGGCTGACTACTTCTTCACCGATGGGCCGGCCATCAACTCGATCATCGTGGCCCTCGCGGATGCCTTCTACGAAGCTGCGGTTGATCAGCAGGTGGATTCTTAGATACGGCAGTACGCATGTCGCGCCCCCAGCGCACCGTCCTGCTGCGGAGGTGAGGGCAAGCAGGCTCCATCGCCCTGCTGCCCGAGCCCCCACCCAGCTGGCCCGCGACACTGCAGGCCACCGAGCGCGGTGCGGAGACGGCTGCTGACTGGTACGGCAGGTCAGACCCTGGTACCTGCCCTCGGCCTCCAGAACCGGGCCGCCGCGATACTGGGTCGTGTACCGCTGGTAGGGAGAGCTCCCTACTTGCCACGCCTTGTGCGTGCTAAGGGATTGTGGCCGGCTTTGAGGCCCATACTTCACTTCCCGTCGAGTCTCTCCCAATACTCGTACACGCCCGGCCTTGTTCCGTCGTTGGCCAGGATGGTGGAGGCGCTGCACCTGAGGCGAAGCCGAGTTTTCGGTTCCCCGCTGGCCGAGAACCTTTCAAGCGTGGCCAGTCCCGTCGAATCCAGGTCGTTGACGAACTTCTTCCAGGCGTCAGGCCCGTAGTCTCGCGGCCACTTCAGCCGAGGATCTTCTGGCTGGTGATCGCGTCGGAGGATTACCGACTTCTCCAACCGCCTGGCCATGTTGCTCAAGAAGTGACGCGCAGCCAGCACATCGACGGATGGGCCTGCCAGACCTTGCGCTCCGGCGTCTGCGACTTCAGACCCGTACTTACGCAAGGCATCGAGGATTTCATCTCTTCGATCTAGAAGCGCATTGGGAAGCAACAACTCGACCAGATCGGCGTGACGCACACCACGTAGTCCCGAGAGATCAGATGGAGAACCGATCACCCGAATCTTCTTGATCTCGGTCTGTTTGAGATGAAGTTGCCAGCCAGGGGAGCTGGGCAGAGCGAGCGAGGAGAGTTCGCAACTGATCAGGTGGGCCCTAGTGAATCGTGTCTGGCTGAGGTCCAGCTCATCAGAGAACACGGCGCCGACGATTTCAGTGCCGGGCATCTGACCCGTTTCCCGGATAACAGCTGCCCAGAGGGCTCCTAGGTTGGTCGCGGCCACGAGGTGGCCGACACCGGCTCCGTTGGGGCGGTAGTCGCTGATTGCCTGAGCGGTGCGCTCCGGGCCGGCTGTGGCCACTACTCCCGCGATGGTCGCCGATCGCCAGTGGGACTGCTGGAGCATCGAGCGGAACAGATTGATCTGTCCGTTGACGAGGTAGTGGCTTGCGGCCCCCGCCAGGAACTGGTCGAAGAACAACTCATGCTGGAAGCGGAACCGGGAAGTAGACGTGTCTTCCGAGGCAGCGGCGAGCCCGCAAAGGACAGGGAGCCGTTGCTTCAGATGGCGCCTGCCGGGACTGGACAGTTCTTCCTCGATGGCGCTTTCGGCTGCGATCTCCAGTTCGCTGATGTCCGCTTCGCGCTCTTCGTTGCTCGCCATGAACTCGGCCACGTACTCAAACATCCGTCGTAGCTCTGCGCTGCTGAGTAGAGCCGCGTCTGTCTGGCCCATCGTCAGCTTCCTCTCCTCGCGGGCCACGTACTTGTTTAGCAGTCGCTCAGTGAGGCCATCGCTTTCGATCTCGCTCTCGTCGGGGGCGAGCGCAATCTCGGCGAACACGCGCGCGAAGAAGGGAAGGCCGAGTAGCTGCCGGTCGTGCTCAGACAGACGGTCGAGCTTCTCCGGGGGGACACCGTACGCGTCCAAGAACGACACGACGTCCTCATGAGACCAACGCTGTACCTCGGCGATGCGGTGGCGTACGAGAGCCAGTCCCTGCTCGTTGGCGCGCTCGACGCTGGAGCGGTATTGGCCCATGTAATAAGAGGACCTGGCTGACACGACGACCACGCCTCGTCCTCCGAGCTCGTTGAGCCATGGGCGCAGCGACCCGATGGCGTCGCTATAGCCCACGCCTCCCAACAGCTCATCGAAACCGTCGATGAGGAGCGTCATGAGGCCGTTCCGGCAAAGGGCCTTCACCCCTGCGTCAGTGAGGTTCCGGGTTGACGCGACCGCGCTTGACACAACCGTCGGCAGGCTGTCGAGTACCTGACCGGTGGAGCGGACGTAGAGGAACAGAGCCAGATCTGACGGATCACCTCGTTCCAGAGTCTGCTCAACTGTCCGAGCTCGGGACTTTGCGGCGTCCACCATCGCCCGGGTCTTACCGATGCCAGCCTCGCCGTTGATGAAAACCACCTGTGTTTGGCCCCGATTGGCCTGGAGGTCCTCGTCGACTCCGTCTATGAGGTCAGCGAATGTGCAGGCGGGTTCCGTGTGGCTGCCGTCCATGTCGGATACGACGACCTTGGCCATCCGGGTGGTACTGGGTTCTTGCGCGGCCCAGCCCAGAGTCTCGCGCTCCTCGGTGGCGAGTTGGGCCTCGATCTGCTCCAGCTTCTGGCGCAGCCGAGTTGCGACAACCTGCCAGTTGGCCAGAATCCGCAAGTATTCGGAGTAAGGAACCCAGTCGGATTCAGCCCGCCACTGCCTCGCGTTGTCGGGGCCGAGGCGGAAGTAGTCTCGGCGGGGCTGGGTTCCAGTGCCTTCGCCGGTAGCCTTGCTCCAGTAGTACTCGAAGCCCTGCTCGTGATCCGAGTACACGAGTTCGGAGTCGTCGTCAGCGAAGCCGCGGAGATCCCGTTCGACATCATTGACGAAGTACTGCAGTGTGGCGTCTTCCTGGCCCTTCGCCTTGAGGAGCGGATGGAGGGCAGCTTGGATGCCTTCATCAGACGGGGTGGCGCTGACCCGGTCGCCACCGAAGCTGAGATAGGTGGGGCTAGTCCCGCGAAATCTGGAGTAGATGTGCCACTCACTGTCTTTTGCGGTCACATACATGAATGGCCACAGCATCACTTCATGCTGTCCCCAGATGAACGACGGCCGCAGTTCTGAGGAGTTCTGGTCGCTCTTCTGGAGGCGTAGCGCAGCGTTGGAGAGGCAGTCGGCGATAGCGTCGGAGATGGCCTGGATCAGTTCGTCCAGCGTGGCCATCTCGTTCTGCCCTGTGGGTAGCGGTCCCCCGTGGCTAATGTGGTCACGCAGGCGCTTGACGTTTCGCAGTTCCTGAGGCGCGTTAGGCACGCCTCGGTCGTAGAGGTCCAGGACCTGAGCGATGGCCTGGCCTACACAGGACGCCGATGTCGAATTATTGTTTTCGAGCTGCTGGCGGGCCCGGCGTAGGCAGCCGGTCCACTCGCCGAGCCCGGGCGATCGGCCGACGGCAGGGGTGGCCAACCCCGCCGCCCGTGCTGTAGCCGAGGCCAGGAGGGTGAGGAAGCGAAGCTCGAAGTCCAGAACGGAAAAGCCTTCGTGGACGCTGCGAGGGCGACCTCTCGTCACCGGAGCGTAGGACGCCTCCATGTGGCGGAACACCGCTGATGGCGTGTCGGTCACTGATCCCCCTATGTCGCCTTGGGCTCGGCCGTTGGGCGAACCTTATCGACCTTGTGCGACGGGTGTTGGAGGTGGCGGAAGCCGACCGGTGTGCCCGTGACTGTCGTTTTAAACTGCTGAGCCTGGACGACGGCCCGAGCGAGGGAGCCGCCGCATGAGGCTGGGCAGTCGTGGCCGCCCTGCGCTGCTTGGAGGCGGCGGCTGTCATGGGCTCCAGTCAGCAGATAGCCCGGATCATCACGGTGAGGACCGGTGAGGCCGGTGACGGCTGGCTTTGCCCTATGTCCTCGTACCCCCATGATCCGTAGAGCGCGTGGACCTTTCCGTCCCCGGCGGCAGGGTTGACCATGAGCGTCACGTACGGCTCGTCGCGGGGGGCGAGGAGGGCGTCGTGGATGCGGCGGGCGGTACCAGTTTTCCGCCAGGCCGGCCGGACGCCGATCTCCTTCAAGGCCACCGCTGGGCGCTCGGTGTACCTCTCGGCCGGCGTCGGGCTCGTGCGCTGCCAGTAGCGGTCGCCGTGCTCGATGATGTTGCCGTAGGCGTAGCCGACCGGGTGCCCGTCTGCGTACGCGAGGACGGCCGTGAACCCGGGCTCGGTGCCGTGCCGGTCCAAACGCTCACCGAACGCAGTGACGGCGTAGTTCGGCAGGTGGAGCAGAGGGGCGCGTACGTCGGCGTACACGTCGAGGAGGTCGCCGCGGGCGGTGTCGAGGGCGGTGAAGGTGCGCAGTTCGATGGCGGGCGCCGTGGTCATGCGGCCATCCTCCAGGCGGCGGTGTGCTCGGTCCAGGTCTGCACGGTGGAGCTGCCCGGCGCGGTGGCGCGCAGTGCGGCCCCGAACTCCTGCAGCATCCGTGTGACCCGGGCGTGCTGGGTGGCGGCTTCGGCGGAGACCTTCATTGCGGTGGCTGTGGCGGCGTCGGGGGCGCCCTGTGCGAGCTGGGCGTGGGCGAGCCGGGTCGTGGTGATGGCGCGGGACCGGATCATGTGGGGCCGGAGGGCGGACAGGCAGCGGTGGGCGTGATACTCGGCGGTCGAGTAGTCACCGAGCGCCAAGTGCGCTGACAGGGCCAGGGAGTCCAGCTCGGCCTGGTCGTAGAAGGCGAGCATCCACACCGGCCGGTAGTCGGCGGGATCGGCGCGCAGCATGGCGTCCTGGGCTTGCTCAAACGCCCGGCGGGTGCCGGTGCGGTCCTGTGCCGCGCCGTGAATGGCGCCCTGGCGGGCCAGGCCGAGGGACGCGAACAGGGGGTCACGGCGGATGAGGTGCAGGTTGCGGGCGACGTCGTTGGCGGCGAACGCGTCCGCCGGACGGCCCATGTGGCGGTACATGGTGCCCGCGTGGCTCCAGATGCGGAACTTGATCGCCTGGTCGCCGGACATCTCGGCGAGGGCCTGGGCCTCACGCATGTGCGCCTTGGCGACGTCGTAGCGCCGGCCGTCAATGGCGGCCCACATCGCGGAGGAGCGGAAGGCCGCTGCGGAGGCGTAGAGGCTGCTGCGTACGCGCTGGGTGGCGCTGCCCGCGTTCTGGAGGTTCAGCGCCTCGTCGGCGAGCGCGGCGGCCCGCTGCTCGATGCCGAGTTGTCCGCCGTGGCGGTGGTCGCTGGCGATGATCTCGGCGAAGCGCTTGTTGAGGCGGTTGACGTCGCTCATGCCGATACGGCGCGGCGATGCGGTGCCGGGAGCGGCTGCTGCTGCGGCAGCCGCCGCGATGCCGCCGACGAGGGTACGGCGCTTCATGTCGAGGTCCTCCTGCTGCGGTGGGGCCGGGGTGGACGAAGGCCGGCCACGTGGCACGAACCCTAAAGCGACGGCGGGTAGTCCGGTGACGTCCTCAAGTGCCCTGCGGGCGGCTGACTTTGGCCAGGTGACGCGACCCGCTTTCCATGCCCGGACCGACGAGCCGTCGAGCCCGCCAGGGCGCCCGGTCAACCGTTCAATGGCCCTGTTCGCGGCCTCGGCGAGGCTGTTGGAGCTGTAGCCGTGTTCGGTCATCCACGCCTCAAGAACGGTGTTGCGGGTGGTGTCCATGCGGGCACGGTAGTCCGCGCGATCCCCACCCGCCAGGTAAAGGAGAGGTCAAAACGCCCTAGGTCGGTCCGTCGACTGAGCGCCTGAACGTCCTAACCAACCTGCTGGAAAAGGGAGTTGTCTGGGTGCCGGTCGCCCTCTACGCCCCACCGTGCGGGCGGCTGTTGACGGCCCGCCCGCCCCTGAGGTTCCCCCGCGGGGGTGGGCCGGGCACCGAGACGACACGAAGGCTCCACCCCAATGACGAGTCTGAGAACACCAGTTGAGGCCCTCTCCGTCGGCCACCCGACGTACACCCAGACCTTCCCGTGCGAGCCGTCCACGGCCGAGATCGGCCGTGAACTCGTCCGAGACGTCCTCGGTGTGTGGCACCTCGACGCCTTCGCCGACCGTGCCGCGCTGATCGTTACGGAGCTGATCGCGAACGCCTCCAGGCACACTCCGTGTCCCGAGATCCGCCTCACGGTTGGGCGGCCGAGCGCGACACGACTACGTGTTGGGGTCGCGGACCGGGAACCATCGCGTCTGCCCATACTCAGCCAGGCGGCTGACGACGACGAGTCGGGGCGCGGGCTGCTCCTCGTCGATGCTGTCGCCGAATGCTGGGGCTACGACGTGCACGGCTCGGGCAGACGACCTTGGGGCAAAGAGGTCTGGGCGGAACTCCGCACCGGGGACGGCAAGTGAGCATCCCGGCCACGGCACCCTCGCCCCTTCCGGACCTCGCCCGACTCCGGCCCCGCCAGCAGATGGCCATGGACTGCGCCCTCTGCGCCCGCCCACTGGGAGCGAGCGGTCGACGGCTGGGCGAGATACGCCACCGGGGCCTGCCGTTCCAGCTCTGGGCCTGCGCTCCCGACTGCCAGGCCGCCAGATCGACCATCCCGACCAGCTGAGAAAGGGAAGTCCCTCCATGGAATGGCCATGGATCACCGGTGATTGCTGGCTCGGCTGCGGGCGTACCGGAGTTCTGGTGATCTGGCTCGGCCCGGTGCAGTGGGACGGGCAGCACGCGCCCTTCTACGCGTGCGAGCCGTGCCTCGATCGCCTCAAGGCCCAGGCGCTCGCCTACTTCATGGAGCGGCGGCCGACGTCCGTTTGATCAGACTCCCGGCACACGACTTCCCGGCGTGAGGCAGGCACCCCGCGAGGACTTCCTACGCGGAGCACGTCCCCTCGTGCCGGGCGGCCAGGAGCCGTCCCGGGGAGCAGCCGTCTGGCAACGCTCCCGTGACGGCACCTGGTGGGCGCTCCAGCCCAGTAACACAACAACGATTACGAGGAGTTGAAGCATGACGCGCAGCACCGTAGTTCCCAGCCGCACCGA
This sequence comes from Streptomyces sp. NPDC029292, assembly GCF_055569295.1. Classification (NCBI taxonomy): domain Bacteria; kingdom Bacillati; phylum Actinomycetota; class Actinomycetes; order Kitasatosporales; family Streptomycetaceae; genus Streptomyces; species Streptomyces sp. NPDC029292. The sequence goes on along the minus strand of NZ_JBVHXR010000010.1, from coordinate 267,004 downwards.
AGTACGCCCGCAGATCCCGGGGGCATCGGACGGCTTCGACCTGGACGTCTCCCTTGTCGAGATCGCCGACCCGGCGGGCCTGGTCAACCTGACCGACGACAACTGCGGGTCCACCTGCGGCGCCTGCACCACCAACGTCGCCTGACCCGGACCCCAGGACACCCCGGTCTGGTGCCGCCGCGTCTCCGCGCGGCGGCACCAGCCGCCCGCCCCCCCACCCCCCGAGGGGCACGGGGGTGTTTTTTTCCCCCACATTTCACACCCATTCTCCTGCCTTCGTTTTCGCCGTGGGCCAGCCCCGGCACCCCCACCCTTCCCCCACCCCCCCACCCTAGCCCCCCCTTTTCCCCCCCCCCCCCCCCCCCCCCCCCCCCCCCCAGCCGCCCGCCCCCTCACCTACGGAGGTACATGGTGGTTGTTTCGCCCGCAGCGTTCCGCACCGGTTCCACTGCTCTCGTGCGCGCCGTGGCCCGGCCCTCGCTGCCGTTTCCTCCATGCCCTGACCTCGATGACCGCTCGCCCAGTGGTTCGTCTGCCCGTGTGGCGTGGCTACGCGCGGTCTGGGCGAACAAGGACGTCGCCGAGGCACTCCAGCACTCCAGCCCGGTCCTGGCCGCGCAGGTAGTGGCCCTGTGCACGGCTGAGCATCCCGCCCTCCGGGACGTGCAGCGCGCGGCGCTGTCTGTGGTCCGCTACCTGCTGCGGGCCCTGCACCGGGCTACGCCTTTCGGCCTGTTCGCCGGCGTGGCCACCGCGGAGTTCGGCCCGCAGGCGCGGGCCGACTGGGGCGAGGACCACGTGGCCGTGGGCCGCGCGGGGGCAGAGTGGCTGGCGGACCTGGTCGCACGGCTGGAGTCCTGCCCGGACCTCCTCGAACGGCTGCCCGTCGTCATCAACAACACCGTGACGTACCGGGGAGACCAGCTCATCGTGCCGTTCCAGCCCGACGTCCAGGAAGACCGGACTCGTGCGGTCGAGGCGTCTCTGGCGCTGACCGGACCGGTGCGCGCGGCCCTTGCCGCGACCCGACTGCCGATCCGGTTCGGCACCCTCGTGGACAAGCTCCAGGCGGAGTTCCCCGAGGCCGGTCCCGAGAAGGCGCGACACCTGCTGAGGGAACTGATCCGGCGGCGGGTGCTGATCACGAGCTTGCACGCTCCGAGCACGGAGACTGACGCCCTCGGGTATCTGATGGGCCAACTCGACGCGATCGACGCCGGAAGCCTCGCCCCGGTCGCGGAGACGGTGCGCGAACTCCATGCGGTCCGGGCGGGCCTGGAGGAGTGCGCCACGCACGGCGGCCGGGACAGCGTCGCGGCGCGGATGCGAGACCTCGTCCCCGGCCTGCATCGCCACCCCGTCGCGCTCGACCTCCGCCTGGACGCGCAGATCGTTCTGCCGGAAGCGGTCGCCCAAGAGATCGAGCGCGCCGCTCTCATCTTGACCCGCTTGAGCATCAGCCCGTACGGCACCGCCGCCTGGAACGAGTACCACCAGCGGTTCTACGAGCGGTACGGCATCGGCACGATGGTGCCGCTCGCGGAGGTCGTCGCGGACAGCGGCACCGGCTATCCCGACGGCTACCCAGGCGCTCCGGCCAGCGCACGCAGGCCCCGCGTCTCCGCCCGGGATGACGCCCTCGTACGACTGGCTCAGGCCGCCGCGCTCGACGGCCGTGACGAAGTGATCCTCACGGACGAACAGATTGAGGCCCTGGACGTGGGCCCCGACGAGCCTCGGTTGCCGCCGCACTTGGAGATCGGGGTGCGGGTGCACGCGGCCAGCCTGGAAGAGTTGCAGCGCGGGCGGTTCCAGCTGGAGGCCGTGAGCGTGTCCCGTGGTGCCGGCGTCTCCACGGGCCGATTCCTCAGCGTGCTGACCCCCGCCGACCGCGAGGCCCTGGCCGCCGAGCTCGCCGACCTCCCGGCCGCGGACGGCAACACCGTGCCCGCGCAGCTCTCTTTCCCGCCCCTGCTCTCCGAGAGCGCCCACGTCACCCGCTCCCCACAGGTTCTACCCACCGTGATCAGCCTTCAGGAACACCGTGCCCCGCAGGACACCGTCCTCACCCCGGAGGACTTGGCGGTGGGGTGCGACGGCCGCCGCATGTACCTCGCCGCCCCCGAGCGCGGACACCGCGTCGAGGCCATCGGGATGCACGCCCTGAACCTCCACACCCACACCCCGCCGCTGGTGCGGTTCCTCAACGAACTGTCCCGCGCCCAGTGCGCGCAGGTCACCGTCTTCGACTGGGGCGCCGCCGCGGCGATGCCGTTCCTTCCACGCCTGCGGTACGGCCGGACCGTGCTGGCCCCGGCGCGCTGGCGACTGGAAGCGTCCGAACTGCCCGGCCATGCCTGCCCTCGGGCCGAGTGGGACGCCGCGCTCAGCGACTGGCGTGCCCAGCGGAGGCTGCCGCGCCGCGTCCATCTCGTTGAGGACGACCGACATCTCTTCCTCGACCTCAACGAGGCCGGCTACCGGACGCTCCTGCGCCAACACCTCGACCGCACGCGCCTGGCCTCGCTGGTCGAGGCCCCGGAACCGGAAGCGTACGGCTGGTGCGGCGGGCGAGCCCACGAGGTCGTAGTGCCCCTCAAAGCAACCAGGCCGTCGGCATGGCCGCCACTGCCAGCCCCCAGCCGGGCCCGTGCCCTGTCTGCGGCCCAACTGCAGACACCCGCCGCTTCTTCAGTTCTTCTAACCGCCCTGTACGGCGACCCCCGCCGCCAAGATGTCCTGCTCTCCAGGCACTTGCCCGACCTCCTCGAACAACTCGGCAACCCGCCATGGTGGTTCATCCGCTTCCGCGACCCGGATCAACACCTCCGCGTACGCATCGCCCTCCCCGACCCGGAAGCCTTCGCCGACACGGCCCGAACGGTGAGCGCCTGGGCCGACGAGCTACGAAGCATCGGCCTGCTGGCCGACCTGCGCTATCCCACCTCCTACCGCGAGATGGGCCGCTGGGGCTCCGGCACCGCATGGGAGGCGGCCGAAGAGGTGTTCCGGGCAGACTCGCGCGCCATCCTGGCCCAGCTCGCGCAGCCACAGCGCCCCAGCCAGCGCACGCTGGTGGCGGCCCACACCGTCGCCATCACCTCCGCGTTCCTCGGCACCACCGAGGCCGGAATGCAGTGGCTGATCGACCACATCCCGCCGACAGCCCCCAAACCGGTTCCGCGCCCGCAGTTCACCGACGCCGTACGGCTCGCCGACCCGAGGGACGACTGGACGGCGCTGCGCCGTGTCCTGGGCGGGGACGCCATCGTGTCGGGATGGGCTGACCGGGATACGGCGCTCGCCACGTACCGGCCGCACCTGCCCGGCCCGGACACCCAGGGCATCGCCGTCGACGACGTCTTGACCTCCCTGCTGCACGTCCACTTCGTGCGCCACGTCGCCGTGAACTTCCCGGAGGAAGAGGTGTGCCTCTATCTGGCGCGTGCCGCCGCCCTGGCCTGGACCGCTCGCACCAGGGGGAGGTCCTCGTGACTGCCCACCCCGCGCTCGGCCTGGTCGACGCCATCGCCGCCCAGCTCGCCGACCCCGACACCGTGCCCCTCGTCTCCAGGATGCTGTCCTCGGACCGGCAGCACCTTGCTTACGGCCCTCCCGGAATTGCGCTCCTGCACATCGAGCTGGCCGCCAACGGCCTCGGCCCGTGGCACCGCGCCCACGACTGGCTAGCAGCCGCCTCCCGGCAGCCGCTCACCAGCGGCCCGGACAGCCACCCGTTCTACGGAGTGCCCGCCTTCGCCCACGCCCTGACCTGTGCGGCCGACCACCTTCCCGACTCCTACCAGCGCGCCCTCGACGTGATGGAGGGACAGATCGCAGTCGACGCCGGACGCCGTCTCGACGCCGCACACCGCCGCATCGACGCCGGACGCCTGCCGCAGCTCGCCGAGTTCGACGCCATCCGGGGCCTCACCGGATACGGCGCCTATCTGCTGCGCCGAAACCCGGGCAGCTCCACGATGCGCGCCGTTCTCGACTACTGCGTGCGCCTCACCGAACCGATCACCCACCATGGCGAGACCCTGCCAGGCTGGTGGGCGGAGACCGGGCCCTCGGGCAGCCCGGACGACCGATTCCGCGGTGGGCACGCCAACACCGGTATGGCGCACGGCATCGGCGGCGTGCTCGCGCTCCTGGCCCTGGCCGCTCGGAACGGCTCCGTCACCGATGGGCACCATGCAGCACTGCGCACCTTCTTGGCCTGGCTGGACCGTTGGAAGGAGAAGGCCGGCGGCGGACCGGTCTGGCCGTACTGGGTCACTCAGGGTGAGCTGCGCAGGGGGCGTCTCGCCCCGTCAGTCCCCAGGCGGCCGTCCTGGTGCTACGGCACCGCCGGCCTCGCCCGCGCCCAGCAACTTGCCGCGCTGGCCCTCGGAGATGCCAGCCGGCAGATCGACGCGGAGAACGCGCTCGTGGCCGCCCTCACCGATCCCGAGCAGCTGAAGGCCACGACGGACAACGGCCTCTGCCACGGGTTCGCCGGCCTCGCCCACGCTGCCGCGCGTACGGCAGACGACGCCCACCCCTCGACCGCGGGGAGACTCCGAGCCGCGTTCCCGGCCCTCCTGGCTGCGGTCATCCCACCGGGCACTGACCCCGAACTCATGGCCACGGCGCTCATTCAGGACGAGGAAGGTGACCCCGGCCTCCTCGACGGCGCCGCCGGCATAGCCCTGGCCCTCCTGGCGCCCAGCACCGCGGCACCACCCCGGTCCGCCTGGGACGCATGCCTCCTCATCGCTTGATCCACCGACCGAAGGACCTCTATGCCTCCCGACCGCTGGCAGCAGCACAACATCACCTTCGTCGACCGCGCGATTGCCCGGCGCACGATCGCCGAACGCCTCGGCCCCGCCCTGATCGAGGCCGAGGCTGACGGGCAGCTCACCGGCTGGTGGTTCATGAACAAGCGGCCCTGGCCGTTGCGTTACCTCGCGGACAAGCCCTCACCAGCCATTGAGTCGCTTCTGAGCGATCTCATCGGCGACGGCGTGGCCGTGTCGTGCCTGCCCTGCGTCTACGAGCCCGAGACCGACGCATTCGGCGGACCCGAGGCTATGGACGCAGCCCACGAACTGTTCCACAGCGACTCCCGCCACCTGCTCACCTACCAGCCGAGCCCGATGCACTTGGGACGCCGGGAGACCGCCGTCCTGCTGGCGAGCGCCATGATGCGCGGCGCTGGACTCGACTGGTTCGAACAGGGCGACGTATGGGCGAAGGTCGCAGTTCTTCGACCGGCTACCAATCCACCACCACCCGAACGAGCCGCCGAACTGGCTCCGGCCATGCGGAAGCTCATGACCGCCGACGCCCACAGCCTCTGCCGCCGGGGTGGCCCACTCCACGCGCACGAGGAATGGGTGACCGCCTTCGAACGGGCCGGAGCCACGCTCGCTGACCTCGCAGGCCAGGGCGCTATCACCCGCGGCCTGCGAGCCGTCATCGCCCAACACGTGATCTTCCACGCCAACCGCGCTGGTCTCCTCCGGGACGACCAGAGCGCCCTGTCCCGCATCGCACGAGAGGTAGTCATGGGAACGAGTGACCACACCGAGTCGCCCACCGAGGCAACGGCCGGCATCGATAGCGTCAGTGTGGTGAACACCGACACGATCACCACCGCCACGGCGGACGCCGAGCGCCTCCGCAACGCCTTGGTCGACCAGCTCCGTGCGGACGGACACGCCCGCACGCCCGCCGTCGAGACCGCGTTGCGGACTGTGCCCCGCCATGTGTTCGTGCCCGAGGCGTCGCTCGAAGACGCCTATGCCAACGCACCGGTGCACATCAAGTACGACACCGACGGCACGTCCATCTCCTGTGCCTCCCAGCCGGGCGTCGTCGCCCTCATGCTGGACCAGCTTGAAGCCCGGCCCGGCGAGCGCATCCTCGAACTCGGCGCCGGCACTGGCTACAACGCCGGTCTGCTCGCCCACCTGGTCGGCGCGAGCGGATACGTGACCACCCTCGACGTCGACGACGACCTCGTGGAGGGTGCCCGCACGCACCTCGCCGCCGCCGGAACCACCAACGTCGAGGCGGTGCCCCGCGACGGGGCACTCGGCTACGCCGAAGCAGCGCCGTACGACCGGATCATCGCCACTGTGGGCGCGCATGGCGTGCCGCACGCCTGGCTGCAGCAGCTCGCCCCCGGCGGCCGGCTCCTCGTCCCCCAGCGCCTCAAGGGCACGGTGTCTCGGTCCATCGCCTACGAGCAGCGTGACGGCCGGTGGGTGTCCCTCGGCAGCGAGATGAACACCTTCATGCCGCTTCGGCGGGGCATCGCTGACGACGACCGCCGAGTGATCCCGCTCAGTACGGACGGCGCCGTACGACTCCAGGCTCCCGCCGGGCTCAGCATCGACGCCGATGCCCTCGCAGGTGTACTTGACCAGCCGCGCACCGAGGAGTGGACCGGCATGAGGATCCGCGCCATGGAGTCGCCGGAGTGGATGGAACTGTTCGTCACCTGCTCCCTGCCCTCCGGCCTGATCCGGATGCTGTTCCCTCAGAGCGCCAAGGGCACTCTGCTCACCGAGGACCCCTATCCCTCGTCGACCGCGGTCGTCGACAAGGGGGCCGTCACCTACCTCGCCCGGCGCCTGTCGAACGAGAAGACCCCCGAGGGCGACAAGCTCTGGGAGTTCGGCGTCATCGGCCACGGCCCCGGCAGCGACGAGCTGACCGCGAAGGTCGCCGACACCATCCGTACCTGGGACAGGGAGTACCGAGGCCGTGAGGCCACGTTTGAGATCCAGCCCCTCGACGCCCCCGCCCTTGAGCAGCGTCCCGGTCTCTTCGCCCTCGACACCCCGCTGAACCGCATCGTCGTCGACTGGCAGTGACGCCCCAGGCGTAGCGGACGGTGCCCGTCGGCACACGGCTGGCGGGCACCGTCGCCCCAGCAGTCCTCACTCTCGCCCCGGGGGATCCATGGACCCGCACGGACCCATAGCCCAGCGCTTCCCACTCGTCGCCCGCTTCCGCCCCGCCTGCCTACCCCTACCAGAGCGCGTGCGCGCACTCGTCGACCTGGCCGAGACCGCAGTGAAGAAGGCCGACCAGGGGCTCGCATCGGCCGTCTACAACCAGGCCGCGCTCATCGCCTCCGACCTCGACCTCCCCGACCTCGCCCGCGAGATGTGCCACCAGCACGCCGCCGCCTACCTCCACGCCTGCCCCCTGCCCAGCATGAGCGCGATCCGAGGACTGGAACCGGTCGTCAACCTGGCCCGCCTCCAGATCCGCGCCGGCCGCGCAGATGAGGGGCGTCAGCGACTGCTCGACCTGTACGAGGCTGTCGAGGCGGGTACAGCCGCCCGGTTCGAGGGCGTCACCGTACCTGCGGACCTCACCGTGACCGGCGAAGACCGCCAGGAGGTTCGTGCGTGGCTGTGGCGCGTCCTCCTTGCAGACGGCACGCGCACCCTCACCACCGAGGGGCGATGGGCCGAGGCGCTGGCGCACATCGAAGCCCACCATGGCATCGGAAAGCGGATGCTCGACGGTCGGCAGGTCGCCGTACTCGCCGCCCTGGTTGCGGGTGACACCGCAGGGGCCACTGACCTCATTGCCGACACGATGCCCGGCGATGCCTGGGAGCAAGCCGTCACGGCATGCCTGACCGTTCTATGCCGCCGCGACGCCGGGCAGCCGATCGACGGCCACCTGGCCGACCTGGTGACGGCCTACTCCGGACGGAAAACCGAACCCGGGATGACCGTCTTCGACACCCGGCTCGGACTTACAGTCCTCGACGCGATCGGGTCCGCCGAGGCGCTCGCCGCGCACCGCATCGTCGAGGACCTCCACCGCAGGACGACGGACGCCGAGGACGGCTACGCAGCCCGCGAGAACTTGGCTCACCCTCTGTTCACCGAGATCGCCACGGACCGGCAAGTGCAGGAATGTCGCGCGCTGGTGCGCGCCTGCGCCCTCGGCGCAGGGATCCTCCCGGACGGACCGCGACGAGAACTGACAGCAGCTCTGCGCGCCAGCGACAGCGTGATCCGGGTAAGCCTCGCACGTTCCTCCGGGCCCAGAGGAACGCAACCCTTGCGGTTCTGACGGTGTCTATCGGCGCGAGATCGACCTCCCGCCGGTCCGGCTCCACGACCTCCGCCACGGTGCCGCGACCCTCGCCCACGCGGCCGGGGCCGACCTGAAGGACATCCAGGAGATGCTCGGCCACTCCTCGATCACCATCACGGCCGACACGTACACGAGCCTGCTCCCCGAAGCGGACCTGGCGATCGCCGAGGCCGCAGCCCGGCTCGTCCCGCGCGCCCGCGCCACCTCCGAAAACAGCGCCCCCGAAGCGGAGGCCAAGCCCGACGACGCGGAGCATCCCGGCCCGGAGGCCGCGCCGGATGATGCTGATCCGTTGGGAGGAATTTCGGAGATCAACTCTCCGTCCGCTCACGCACCGCTCACGCAAACGGCCCCGGACGAGACGTCCGAGGCCGAGTAGAAGCCCTCCCTGAGGAAGAAACCCCAGGTCAGAGCGGTAATGCGTTGTGCCCCCGGCAGGATTCGAACCTGCGACACCCGCTTTAGGAGAGCGGTGCTCTATCCCCTGAGCTACGAAGGCGTGCGGATCTCGTGAGACCCGGCGACTAGCGTAGCGGATGTGGGCTCCTGGCTGGGAAGGTTCCTGTTTTCGCAGGTCAGGTCAGGCCAGGTCAGGGCGGGTCAGGGTCGCTCAGGGGTTCGGGAAGGGGCTTGGGCACTGGCAGGCCCGGCTCGATCGGCTGCGTGAGGTTCACCATGTGCCCGGTGCCGCGCTTGCCGTTCTCGTGGACGGCAGGGTTCATGAGCTGGCCAGTGGTGTGCTGCACCGGGGGACCGGGGTCGAGGCGACCGCCGACTCCGTCTTTCAGCTCGGGTCGCTCGCCAAGGTGTACACCGCGACCCTCGTGATGCAGCTCGTCGACGAGACGAAGGGAAGCTCGACCTCGACGCGCCCGTCAAGGACGTGCTTCCCGACTTCGCCGTCGCCGACCCCGAGGCGACGAAGACGATCACCGCGCGCCAGCTCCTCTCCCACACCAGCGGACTCACCTGCGACTTCACCTACGAATCCGGCCGGGGCGACGACTGCGTCGCCCGTTACGTCGAGGCGGCCAAGGAGGTGGGGCTCGACTGCCCGACCGGCACCGCGGTGTCGTACAGCAGCCCTTGGGTGCAACGTCCTCGGGCGGATCGTGGAGGTGCTGACCGGGCTCGTCTGGGACGAGGCGCTCAAGCAGCGGCCGCTCGTGCCGCTCGGGCTCACTCACACCATGACGCTGCCCGAGGAGGCGCTCGCGTTCCGGGCGGCCATGGGGGAGTTGGGGGAGGATCCCGAGCCGGCTCCCGCCTGGGAGCTAAGGGCTTAAGGGGCTGACGGTCTGACGGTCGCTCCGCTGGAGGCAGTCAGCTGAGCGGTACGCGTCTGAAGCGGCCCGCGACGCGCAGGTCCGCCTCGATCCGGCCGGCCGTGGCGTGGAGTTCGGGAAGGACGTCGCGGACGCACTCCTCGGGCGTACGGCGGCTGCTGTGCATGGCGACGTTCACCGCGGCCACGACCCGCCCGCCGCGCCCGCGCACCGGGACGGCGATGGACCGTAGCCCCTCCTCCAACTCCTCGTCGACCAGGGCGTATCCACTGTTCCGTACGCGGTCCAGTTCGGCCCTCAGCTGCTCCGGGTCCGTGACGGTGTGCGGGGTCAGTGGGAGCAGCTCGGGGAGCGGGGGCTCCGGCAGGTCCGCCAGTATCACGCGGCCCAGCGAACTCGCGTACGCGGGCAGCCGGGTGCCGACGGTGATGTTGACGCTCATGATGCGACTGGTGGCGACGCGGCCCGTGTACTGGATCTCGTCGCCGGTCAGGACCGCCAGCGACACCGAGTCGTGCAGCCGCTGCGAGAGTTCGGTGAGGTGCGGGGCGGCGATCTCGGCGAGCGAGGTCCGCGAGAGCGGCGGGAAGCCGAGGCCCAGGACGCGGGGGGTGAGCCGGAAGACGCGGCCGTGGGCGGTGACGTATCCGAGGTGTTCCAGGGTGATCAGGGCGCGGCGGGCGGTCGCGCGGGCGAGCCCGGTGGCCTGGGCGACCTCGGTGAGGGTCAGTTCGGCGCGGCCCTCGCCGAAGGCGGTGATCACGGTGAGGCCGCGGGCCAGCGACTCGATGAACTCCCGGCCGAGCTCCTGCTTGGAGGCGCCGGTCCAGGCGGCCAGGCCGGAGGGGGAGACCGGTCGGGAGGAAGTGCCTGGCGCGGAGGGAGCACCTAGTGGGGAGGGAGCGCCCGGTTCGGAGGGAGCGGAGGAAGTGCCCGGTTCGGCGGGCGGCGCCTCCCGCAGTTCCCGCTCCATCGCCGCCACGGCCGTCCGCAGCCGCGGCAGCAGCGACTCCCGCAGGTCGGCCGCGGTGTGCCGACTGGTGTGACTGACCACGCTCGCCACACAGGCGATCCGCCCCGCCTCCCGCACGGGCAGGGCGATGGCGACGAGCCCCGGCTCGATCAGCTGGTCGTCCAGCGCCCACCCGGCATCGCGGACTTCCGCGGTCCGCAGCTCGAAGTCATCGCCGAGCGTGGGGAGTTGGGTGGGACGGGCCACGGGGCCCGCGCCGCCTCGCGACTCCTCGTCCGTCTCGAGTGGCCGGCTCCGCGCCGGTACGGCGGGAAACCCCCGGTCCTCCGGATCCGTCGCCCGCCGCTCGCGCCACCGCGCCCACTCCTCCTCGCCCCACTCGGTGGCGAACAGCGGCCCCGGAGCGGTGCGTTCGGCGGGCAGCAGGTCGCCGATCCGGAAGCTCAGGGACATCGCGCGGCGCCGTGTCGCCTGGTGGATGAAGCGGATCCCGTCCCGGTCGCCGACGGCCAGGGACACCGACTCGTCGAGTTCGTCGGCGAGCGCGTCGGCGTGTGCGTCCAGGAGGCGGGGGAGGCGCAGGGCGGCGAGGTAGGCGTTGCCGAGTTCCATCAGGCGGGGCGCGAGTACGGCGTCCCGGCCGTCGAGGCGTACGTACCCCATGCGTGCCAGGGTCGCCGTGATCCGGTCGACGGTGGACCGCGCGAGCCCGGTGGCCCGCTCCAGGCCGCTGAGGCTGGACACCCCGTCGGCCTCGGTCAGCCGCCGCAGCACGGCGATACCACGGATGAGGGGGGTGACGGCCTCGGCGGGCACCACGGTCCCCGTCCCGCTCCCGCTTCCGCTCCCGCTTCCGCGTCCGGTACCGCTCCCGCTTCCGCGTCCGGTACCGCTCCCGCTCGCAGGACCGTTCCCGGTCTCGTTCCCGGTCTCGTTCCCGTTCCCGGGCTCGGGGGCCGGCACGACGTTCGATGGCATGGGCTGGCTCTCCGTTGCGGATCTCAGAAGAGACACCGTAGTGCTTGCCCGGGCATACCCGGACGTCAGCGCCGCGTCACGAACACCCGGTAGTTCCCCGCGAGATCCGCCGCGGCGATCCGGACCGTGACCCCGGTCTTGGGATCCTTGAAGGTCTCGCCGGGCGTGAAGGGCGCGTCGGAGAGTTCCGCGTGGACGTTGGGGGAGCGGGTGCAGCCGCCGCTGTCGCGTTGGGAGTCGTACACGGTGATGGGGCCGTTCCCGGTGTCGACGTCCGCGTCGACCTTGTAGATGAGGATGCCGGGGCGGCAGACCGCGGAGTCGTTGCCCTCACGGGTGCGCAGTTCGAGGGCGTATCCGGTCTTGGAGCTGGTCGGCACGAAGACCAGCTTGGCGCCGCCGGGCCGGGCCAGCGGGGTGAGCGTGTACTCCGCGGTGCCGGTCGCCGCCGCACAGCTGACCTGCGTGTCGTCGAGCCAGCCGAGCTTCCACTTGTGCCAGCCGAGCAGATCGTTGTCGGCCCCCCAGTCCTCGCTCATGATGTCCCAGTGTCCGACCGCGCCTCCGCCGTCCTGGGTGTAGAGGTCGGGCAGGCCGAAGGTGTGGCCGTTCTCGTGCGGGAGCACCCGGTAACCGGTGTCGGTGTAGGAGCCGGAGCCGTCGTCCTGGCGGCTGTAGACGAAGGACGCGTTGGAGACCGGGACGCCATCCGCGACCGGCGCCTCGGAGTTCCCCGCGAAGGTCACGGACAGCACGGTGTCCAGGGCGGAGGGGCCCGCGTTCGGGGTGATCAGCACGTTCAGGATGTCGTACGAGCGGAAGTCCACCGTGGGATCGGCCGCGGCCACGATGTCCTGGACCAGGTCGCGGTAGCCGGGGTCGAAGGGTGCGCCGCGCTCTATGCCGTACGCCTTGAACGGCTTGGGCATCCGCAGCCAGTGCTGGATGGGGGCCGAGGGGCGGTAGTCGAGGCGGCCGTACGAGCCGGTGCGAAACCACTTCTGGGTCTGCGGGAAGAACTCGCCGTATCGGTCGAGCGCGCTGCCCTTGCCGGGCGCGTCGGAGAAGTCGACCATCAGTGTGAGGGCCCGGACAGTGCCGGTGGAACGGGCGTACCCGGACGCGGTCGGGATGCCTTCCCCCATCTGCACGCCCGTCGGGCCGTTGATCATGCAGGGACCGAGCGCGGTGGAGTGGGTCAGTGCGATGGAGCCCGCCGTCGTGGAGCCCGCCGTGAGATGCCCGGTGCCGGCGGAGGTGCTGACCGCCAGCGTCAATACGGTCACCGTGGCGAGCGCGGCCACGCGGCGCGGGCGTATCCGACGGCTGGTCGGCTGCATGCGGGGGCCCTTCGCGCCACGGCAGCCGCCGGTCTCCGACTGCACCCTTGCGATCACCCTGTGTCGACGGCGAGGCGGGCGCGCGCTGGAGGAGCCCGATCGTGGGGTTCCCGCCCGGAGATCCTCCGAGAGGATGTGATGCAGGTCACAAGGGGGGCGGGAAATAACCGGGGATCGTTTCCCCGTTTAGCCATACGTCCGAGCGAAACGGGGAACGAATCCCCGGATCGCAGTGAGTGTCACCAGACCGTGTCAACGGGTGTCAACGGGTCTGCGACACCCATCCGTGTCACCAAAGGAGTACGCCGTGGAGACCGCTACCCCCGAGCAGCGCCGAGTGCCCCGGCCGCGCGCCGATGCCCTGCGCAACCGGGAGCGGATCGTCGCCGCCGCCCGCGAGATGTTCGTCGAGTTCGGCCCCGACGTGCCGTTCGACGAGATCGCCCGCCGGGCCGGTGTCGGCAACGCCACGGTGTACCGAAACTTCCCCGACCGCGACTCCCTGGCGCGGGAGGTCGTCTGCTCGGTCATGGACCGCACGTCGGAGTGGGTCGAGGAGGCAATCGCCCGGGGCGGAGACGCCTTCGAGGCGCTGAGCGGCTTCGTGCACTTCGCCGCCGACGAGCGGATCGGCGCCCTGTGCCCGATGCTCTCCGAGAGCTTCGACCAGAACCACCCGGATCTCGTCGCCGCGCGCGACCGGATCACGGAACTCATCGAGACGCTGATGGCCCGCGCCCGCGAGGCCGGGCAGCTGCGCCCCGACGTCGAGTTCGGCGATCTGATGATCGCCGTCAGCCAGCTCACCAGGCCGCTGCCGGGCACCGCGTGCCAGGGCATCGACCGCTTCGTACACCGTCATCTGCAGCTGTTCCTGGACGGTATGCGGGCTCCGGCCCGCTCCGAACTGCCCGGAGTGGCCGCGACCGTGGAGGACCTGCGACGAGCGTGACCGACCGCCCGGCCGACATGAGCGACCGCCGGGCCGACATGAGTGACCGCCCGACCGATTAATCCAGCGCACAGCGCCAGTCAGAACTCGCACAACGCTTCCGGCCGTCACCGGCGACGAGCCGTCCCTTTTCACTGATTTTTCCGTTACGAAGTCCCGGAGTGGGTATCCCCATGTCTGAAACACGAACGTCGACAGCGTCGAGGGCGTCAGCAGCAACGTCCGACGCACATTCCAACCGCTGGAAAGCGCTCGTCTTCATCGCGCTCGCCCAGCTGATGGTCGTCCTCGACGCGACCATCGTGAATATCGCACTGCCCTCCGCCCAGCAGGACCTGGGGATTTCGGACGGCAACCGGCAGTGGGTCGTCACGGCCTACGCCCTCGCCTTCGGTGGTCTGCTGCTCTTCGGCGGCCGCATAGCCGACCTGTGGGGCCGCAAGCGCGCCTTCGTCGTCGGTCTGGTCGGCTTCGCCGCGGCCTCCGCGCTCGGTGGCGCGGCGCAGAGCGGGGCGATGATGTTCGGCGCCCGCGCTCTGCAGGGTGTGTTCGGCGCGCTGCTCGCGCCCGCCGCGCTCTCGCTGCTCGCCGTGATGTTCACGGACGCCAAGGAGCGCGCCAAGGCGTTCGGCATCTACGGCGCGATCGCCGGTGGCGGCGGCGCCGTCGGCTTCATCCTCGGCGGTGTCCTCACCGAGTACATGGACTGGCGCTGGACGTTCTTCGTCAACATCCCGTTCGCGATCATCGCGGCCGCGGGCGCGTACTTCGTCATCCGTGAGCCCGAGGGCGGCCGCAACCGCTCGCCGCTCGACATCCCGGGCGTCATCCTCTCCACCGTCGGCCTGGTCTCCCTCGTCTACGGCTTCACGCGCGCCGAGTCCAACGGCTGGGGCGACTCCGTGACGGTCGGCCTGTTCGTCGCGTCCGCGCTGCTGCTCGCCGCCTTCGTGTTCGTCGAGTCCAAGGTCAAGGCCCCGCTCCTGCCGCTGCGCGTCATCACCGAGCGCAACCGTGGTGGCGTCTACCTCTCCCTCGGCCTCGCGATCATCGCGATGTTCGGCACGTTCCTCTTCCTGACCTACTACCTGCAGATCGTGAAGGGCTACTCGCCGATCTCGACCGGCTTCGCCTTCCTGCCGATGATCGCGGGCATGATCACGGGCTCCACTCAGATCGGCGCCCGGCTGATGACCCGGGTCGCGCCGCGGCTGCTGATGGGCCCCGGCTTCCTGGTCGCCGCGCTCGGCATGCTGCTGCTGGCCCAGCTGGAGATCGGTTCGTCGTACGCCTCCGTGGTGCTGCCGGCGATGCTGCTGCTCGGTCTCGGCATGGGTACGGCGTTCATGCCCGCGATGTCCCTGGCCACGCACGGCATCGAGCCGCGTGACGCCGGTGTCGCCTCCGCGATGGTCAACACCTCGCAGCAGGTGGGCGGCGCGATCGGTACGGCCCTGCTGAACACGATCGCGGCCTCGGCGACCACCTCGTACATCAAGGACCACATCGCCGGTGCCTCCTCCAAGCCGCAGCAGCAGCTCGTCCAGCTGGAGGGCATGGTGCACGGCTACGCCAATGCGATCTGGTTCGCCGTCGGCATCCTCGTGGTCGCCGCGGCGATCGCCCTGACCTTCATCAACGCCGGTCGCCCGGACATGACTTCGGCCTCCGGCCAGAGTGAGGGCGTCGAGGACGAGGTGAAGGTGCCGGTGGTCGCCCACTGACGGCCCGTACCGCTCGCACTCCGGTACTTCGCGTACGGGTGCTTGGCGAGCGAGTACGTAGCGAACGGGTACTTCGCGTATGGGTACTTCGCGTATGGGTACTTCGCGAACGGGACTTCGCGTACGGACGAGGGGTGGGGACGCCTCGTCCGTACGAATCCCAGGATCTGCCCTGGTTCCGAGCTCAGCGGAGCCAGGGCAGATCCGCGCCCGCTTCCTTCGGCTGGAGCCCCTCGGCGACGATCTGCATGGCCTCGCCGAGGGCCTTCTGCTGTTCGGGCGTGAGCCGGTCGAAGAGGGCCTGGCGTACGGCGGCCACGTGGCCCGGCGCGGCCTTGCTCAGCGTCTCGTAGCCCGCGTCGGTGAGCACCGCGAACTGGCCCCGTTTGTCGGAGGGGCAGTCCTCGCGGCGCACCCAGCCGTTCTTCTCCAGGCGCGCGATCGCGTGGGACAGCCGGGAGCGGGTGATCTTCGCGTTCATGGCCAGCTCGGTCATCCGCAGCCGCCGGCGCGGCGCCTCGGCGAGCTGCACGAGCAGGCCGTAGTAGACGTGCGGCATGCCCGCGTCGCGCTGCAGCTGGCGGTCGAGATGGTCCTCGAGGAGTGTGGCGGCGTGCATGTACGCACGCCAGGTGCGCTGCTCCTCGTGAGTGAGCCAGCGCGGCTGTTCAGCGGATGCCGTGTTCATGTACTCCACTGTACGAGCCCCTTCTTGAATGTTAAACAAACTAGCGGTATGATCGACCGTAGAAGTTGAGACTTCAAGTACATAGATCTGCGAGTGCATCTACGAGTGCATGGATCTAACAAGTGCAGAGATTTAGACTTCAAGTAACTGGTCTTTTGATTGAACCCCTTCGGAGGGAGTCGCCGCCATGTCTGCCGTCACGTCTGTCGCCACCGAGGAGCGTGCCTCGCGGCAGCGCATGCCCGCCCTCTATCTGAGTCATGGTGCCCCGCCGCTCGCGGACGACCCGATCTGGCCCGGCCAGCTCGCCGCCTGGTCCGCCGACCTGCCGCGCCCCAAGGCGATCCTCATGGTCTCCGCCCACTGGGAAGAGGCCCCCCTCGCCCTCGGCGCGGTCGAGACGGTCCCCCTCGTCTACGACTTCTGGGGTTTCCCCGAGCATTACTACCAGGTCCGGTACGCGGCTCCCGGCGCCCCCCAACTCGCCGAGTCCGTACGGAAGCTGCTGCGCGCGCCCGGTACGCCGGTGCAGGACATCCCGGACCGCGGGCTCGACCACGGCGCGTACGTCCCGCTGGTCGAGATGTTCCCCGAAGCCGACATCCCGGTCCTGCAGATCTCCATGCCGACCCTCGACCCGGTCCGCCTGTTCGAGATCGGGCGCAAGCTGGCGCCGCTGCGCGACGAGGGCGTCCTGATCGTCGGCTCCGGCTTCTTCACGCACAATCTCGCGGCCCTGCGGCACACCGGCGGCGGCGTTCCGTCCTGGTCGAGCGAGTTCGACGACTGGGGGCACCGCGCCCTGGACGCCGGTGACGTGGACGCGCTGCTCGACTTCGAGCGCAAGTCCCCGGCGGGCCGGCTCGCCCACCCGCGCACCGAACACTTCGCGCCGCTCTTCGTGACCATGGGCGCGGCGGACGCGGCCGGTGAGCTGGACGGGCCGAGGTCGCAGAAGTCGGTGATCGACGGCTTCTGGCTGGGGATGGCGAAGCGGTCGGTGCAGTTCGGCTGACCTAGAGGTCTTTTTCGTACCAGGCCACATCCCAGTACCGGCCGAACTTGCGGCCCACCTCCCGGTATGTGCCGACGTGACGGAACCCGAAGCGTTCGTGCAGCCGCACGGACGCTTCGTTGGGCTGCGCGATGCCCGCGTAGGCGCGGTGCAGGTCCTCGTCGGACAGGGCCTCGAAGAGGGCCTTGTAGAGGAGCGTGCCGACGCCCCGGCTACCCGCGTCCGGGGCGAGGTAGATGGTGACCTCGACGGAGGTGGCGTAGGCGGGCTTCGCCCGGAAGGCGCTGGATGTGGCGTACCCCAGAATCTGCTGTGAATCCGTGTCCACGGCAACCATCAGACGGTGCGGGCCGTCTTCCGGGTGGGAGAGCAGCCAAGGGCGGCGCTCTTCCGGCGTGAAGACAGCGGTATCGAATGTGATGGGTGTCTCACGTACGTAGTGGTTGTAGATGTCCGTGAGGCCGTCGAGGTCGCTCTCGACTCCCGACCTGACCTGCACCTCTGTACGCTCCGACGGCATCCGGCCTCCCTGCGTGGTCGCACAGGGTACTGCATGATCAGAAAAATCGAAGGGCGGGTTGGGAATTCTGTCCGGATTCCAGTCGTTGTTTCCTTCGGATGCCGGGCACCCGGGAGGGTGAGCCCGAGTCCAGGACCACCCGCAAGCCACCATCGCAAGGGAGCACGCATGGCAACCCGTGCCGTCGCCCGTCGTAAGTCCGCCACCGGCGAGACCACCGACGCGGCACGCAGTGTTCGCGTCGTAGGCGGCGAGATCGCCGACCGCGACCTGGTCGGCATGTACCTCGACGAGATCGCGCGTACGCCACTGCTCGACGCCGCCAAGGAAGTCGAGCTGTCTCAGACCATCGAGGCGGGTGTGTTCGCGCGGCAGATCCTCGACGGCGAGGTCGAGGACGCAAAGGCGGACGCGACCCGCGAGGAGCTCGAGGCGCTGGTCGCCGAGGGCGAGCGGGCCAAGGACATCTTCATCCGCTCGAACCTCCGGCTGGTCGTCGCGGTGGCCCGGCGCTATCCGCGCAGCGGCCTGCCCCTGCTCGACCTGATCCAGGAGGGGAACGCGGGCCTGGTGCGCGCGGTCGAGAAGTTCGACTACCGCAAGGGCTTCAAGTTCTCGACCTACGCGACGTGGTGGATCCGTCAGGCCATCACCCGCTCCATCGCCGACCAGTCGCGCACGATCCGCCTCCCCGTCCACCTGGTCGAGGAGCTGGGCCGGATCCGGCGCGTGCAGCGCGAGTTCAACCGCGAGCACGGGCGGGAGCCGGAGCACGCGGAGATCGCCACCGAGCTCGGTTCGACGCCGGAGCGCGTGGGCGACGTCCTGGACTGGGCCCGCGACCCGGTCTCGCTGAACATGGCGGTGGACGACGACGGCGACACCCAGTTCGGTGACCTGCTTGAGGACACCTCCGCGGTATCGCCCGAGCAGTCCGTGATGACGCTGCTGCGCAGCGAGGAGCTGGACGACCTGATCGGCCGCCTCGACCAGCGCACGGCCTCCATCATCAAGATGCGGTACGGCATCGAGGACGGCCGGGAGCGCACGCTCACGGAGGTCGGCAAGGAGCACGGGCTCACGCGCGAGCGCATCCGCCAGATCGAGAAGCACGCGCTCCTCGAGCTGAAGAAGCTGGCGCGCGACACCGGGTTCGACGCGGCGGCGTGAAGGTCGTAACGAACGCGGTGGCGTCAGAGGCGTAAGGAAAGCGGTGGCGTGAGGGTTGCAGGGGCCGTTCGGGTCCCTTCCCGACCCGCTCGGCGCTTACGTACCGACCCGTATCGACAGGTGTCGGCCACAAGTCGACCAGACATGGCCATCTAAGGCCGCTTTAAAACGCTGGGCTCGGGGCACAAGACTTCAGGGCCCAGGGTTCAGGGCTCCGGCGTACGCCCCCAGCCCCCAGAGCCGAGTCCCGACGCACTCCCCCCCCGCGCCGGGACTCTTCCAGAGCCGAGCTTCGGCGCCTCCCCCCCTGGCGCCGGGGCTCGGCTCCATTTTGTTTCCGGGCCGAGGGGGTGGGGGGGATGAGTGGGCTGTCCCTGCGCAGGTGGGGACGGGGGCGCGGGGCGCGCAGAGATGGGGACGGGCGGGGCGCGCGGATGCTGTTTCCGGGCAGGTCGACGGGCCACCCCGAACCTGAACCCCGGGGTGACCCGGATGGCAGATTCTGCCACAGAGGCATAACCTGCCGTCCGTGACCGGTACCGAACGCGAGGCGACCCCTGCCTCAGCCGACCACGCGCCCTCAGTAGACCGGACGCCTTCCGCCGAACGGGCGGTTTCCGCCGACCGCGCGGCTTCCGTCGAACGCGCGCCCTCCACCGTCCATGCGGCTTCCGTCGAACCAGCCGCCCGCGCCTCAGCAGACCATGCGCGCTCCGCCGACCACGAGCCCTCCGCCGACCGCGCGGCCCGCGCCTCAGCCGTCCACGCGCCCTCAGCCGACCGGACGCTCTCCACGCTCTCCGCCGAACGCGCCCCCTCCGCCGAACGCGCGCGTTCCGTCGATCGCGCGGCCCGCGTCTCTTCGGGTGTCGACGGACTCTCGCTGACCGAGCGGCGTAAGGCCGCCACCCGTATGGAGATCGCGCGAGCCGCGGCCGGGCTCTTCATGCGCAACGGCCTGCGGGCCACCCGCGCCGAGGACATCGCCCGAGCGGCGGGCATCGCGCCGCGCACCTTCTACCGGTACTTCGCGAGCAAGGAGGAGTCTCTCGGCCCCCTCTTCGCCGCGGGTGTCGAGAAGTGGGCCGAGACCGTCCGCGACGCCCCGGCCGACCTGTCCGTCCCCGAGGCCCTGCGCCACGCGGTCGTCGCCACCATGACCCCGGGCGTCGCCGTCAGACGCGAGTCCTGGGAGTGGGTCCGCTCCCTCCTTCGCCTGGCCGAGGGAAGTCCGGCCCTGCTGAGGGTGTGGGGCGAGGAGTGCCAGATGGCTGAGCGGACCTTGGCGGGGGTGCTGGCGGCGCGGATTTCCGCCGCGGCGGGGGACGCCGGACGGGCGACGGGTGCACCGCCTGCCGAGGCGCCCGCGTCGGCGGGCGACACCGCCGCCCGAGCCGGTACGTCCGCACTCGTCAGCCGGGCCACGTCCGGTGACCGCCCTGCTCCGGCCGGCAGTCCTGTCGCCACCGGCACCCTTGTCGCCACCGGCACCCCTGTCGCCACCGGCGGCCCCGCCCCCACCGCCACCCCCGCCGCCACTTCCCGGCGTCGTGCCTCCGCCGACCGTTCCATCCCCGCCTCCAGCCAGCCCCCCTCTTCCCCCGAACCTCCCCCCGCCCTTTCCCCCGAGCTCCGCCTGAGCGCCGCCGTTGCCAGCGCAGCCGTTCGTGCGGCGGTGGAGGCATGGGCGGCCGGGGACGCCGCGGCCGACGGACCGGACGGCCCCGTCGCGCTCGCGGTACGCAATCTCGCAGCCCTTCGTGACTTTCCGTGGAGCGCCGAACGAGCAACGACCTGACCGGCAAGACCATCCTGATCAGCGGCGGTGCCCGCGGTATCGGCGCCGACATCGCCCGTACGGCCGTCGCCCCCGGAGCGAGCGTCGTGCTGGGTGACGTACTGGCCGAGGAAGGGTAGGCCCTGGCGGGGGAGTTGGGCGACGCGGCCTGACGAAGGTCGCCGCGGTGGAGCTCGGCACGGCCAAGGTCCGCGCCAACTCCGTTCACCCTGGCATGACGTACACCCCGATGACCGAGACCATCGGCATCAAGCAGGGCGACGGACACTTCCCGAACAGCCCGATGGGGCGGGTCGGCGAGACCCACGAAACAGCGAAGGTTGTCGCCTTCCTGCTCTCCAACGACTCCGCGTACGTCACCGGCGCCGAACTCGCCGTGGACGGCGGCTGGTCGGTGGGCCCGACGCTCAAGTACGTGACGGGGCGGTGAGGTTGGCGTACACGGCCCTGTGCGTCACGGGGTGCTGAGGGTTCCGTACGTCACCGGGTGGCTAGGTCGCCATACGTCGCCGGGCGTCGAGCTCCCCGTACGTCGCCGGGGGTAGAGGTTCCCGTACGTCGCTGGGCGTAGAGATTCCCGTACGTCGCTGGGCGCCGCTGTTCCCGTACGTCTCCGCACGTCTCCGCACGTCACCACCCGCCGAAACTGGAGTCCTGCTCCGGCCCGCCCGCCGCCCGCGTCAAACGCCCGCCCAACTCCCGTAGAAACCCCACCAGTTCCGTCGGCTCCCGCGCCGTGAACTCGCAGTCCACCATCGCGAGCCGCACCGCCAGCCACTCCACGGAGTCACCGGCGGTCGAGCGCAGCCGGCAGCTGTGGTCGTCGATCGGCTCGGGCGCCCCGAGCCAGGCGGGCAGGCGCGCCGCGACGAACGCGGCGGGCGCGGCGAAGGTGACCTCGAACTCGTACGTCTGCTGCCGTCGGTACATCGACTGCCGCAGATACTCCGCCGCACTCCCCGTCGGCAGCTCGCGCGGCGTGAAGCGGACGCCCGTCGCGAAGGGCTCGGCGACCCGGTCGACGCGGAACGTGCGCCAGTCCTCGCGGTCGAGGTCGTACGCGACGAGGTACCAGCGACGGCCGGTGGAGACGAGCCGGTAGGGCTCGGTCAGCCGCCGCGACGGCGTCCCGTCCCCGGAGCGGTACGCGAACCGCAGCCGTTCCCGCCCGGCGACGCTCGACGCCATCACGGTCAGCGTCTCGGGCGCGATGCTCGCGCCGTCCCCGCTGGTGAGTGGAGTGGTGGCGGCCTGGAGGGTGGACACGCGGTGCCGCAGCCTGCTCGGCAGCACCTGCTCCAGCTTGGCGAGCGCCCGTACGGACGCCTCGTCCACGCCCTCGACGGCGTGCCCGGCACCGGCCCGCAGCCCCACCGCGATCGCCACGGCCTCCTCGTCGTCGAGCACGAGCGGCGGCATCGCCTTGCCCGCCACCAGCCGGTACCCGCCGTCGGCCCCCTTGCTCGCCTGCACCGGATAGCCCAGCTCACGGAGCCGGTCGATGTCCCGCCGAACAGTACGACGAGACACCCCGAGCCGCTCGGACAGCTCGCCGCCGGGCCACTCGCGGGGCGTCTGGAGGAGGGAGAGGAGCTGGAGAAGCCGGGCCGGCGTATCCGTAGTCATGTTTTCCAGGGTGCCGTACATCTAGGACACGATCTGACCTAATAGGGCTCTACCTTCTCCCCATGACCTCCACCGAGACCCCTCTCACAAACCCGGTCGACGGCGCGGCCGCCACGGCGGACCGGCGCCGCTGGTTCGCGCTCGCGATCGTGATGACCGCGGCCTTCATGGACCTGGTCGACGTCACGATCGTCAACATCGCGACTCCGTCGATCCGGCGGGACGAGGGCGCCTCGTTCAGCCAGATCCAGTGGATTACGGCGGGCTACGCGCTGGCCTTCGCCGCCGGGCTCATCACCGGTGGGCGGCTCGGCGACATCCACGGCCGCAAGCGGCTCTTCCTCATCGGCATAGGCGGATTCACGATCGCATCGGCCCTGTGCGGCTTCGCCGCGAACCCGGAGATGCTCGTCGCCTCGCGCATCCTCCAGGGCGGCATGGCGGCGATGATGGTGCCGCAGGTGCTGTCGATCGTGCACGCCACCTTCCCGGCCCATGAGCGGGGCAAGGTCTTCGGTCTCTTCGGCGCGATCGTGGGCCTGGGCGCGGTCTCCGGCCCGCTGCTCGGCGCGCTGCTCACCGAGTGGAACCTCTTCGGCCTGGAATGGCGGCCGATCTTCCTCATCAACCTGCCGGTGGGTGTCGCCGGACTGATCCTGGGCCGCCGCTTCATCAGCGAGTCCAAGGCCCCGCAGGCCCTCAAGCTCGACCTCGTCGGCGTCGCCCTCGTCACGCTCGGCATGCTGATGCTGATCTACCCGCTCACTCGCGGCCAGGAGCTGGGCTGGCCGCTGTGGGGGTACGCGTCGATGGCCGGCGCCCTCGTCGTCTTCGCGGCGCTGGTGGCGTACGAGAAGCGGAAGACGGCGCGGGACGGTTCGCCGCTGGTCGAGCTGTCGCTGTTCAAGGTGAAGAGCTTCGCGGCGGGCATCGCCGTACAGACCGTCTTCGGTGTCAGCCTCGGCATCTTCTTCCTGGTCTGGACGCTGTACTTGCAGGTGGGGCTGGGGTGGAGCCTGCTGCGGGCGGGGCTGACCGGCGTGCCGTTCTCGCTCGCGGTCTCGGCCGCGGCGGGGATGTCGGTGCAGCTGCTCGTCCCGCGGTTCGGACGCAAGGTGCTCCAGGCGGGCGCGCTGATCATGGCGGTCGGAGTGCTCCTCTACATCTGGGAGTCCGAGCGGTACGGGATGGCCATCGCCTCCTGGCAGATGGCGCTTCCGCTGGTGGTCATGGGCGCGGGCATGGGCTTCATCGTGGCCCCGCTGACGGACGCGGTGCTGTCGGAGGTCCCGCGGGAGCACTCCGGTTCGGCGTCCGGGCTCATCAACACCGTGCAGCAGATGGGCAACGCGCTGGGGCTCGGGCTGGTGTCGGTGGTCTTCTTCGGCGAGATCGGCGACCGGCTGACCCCGGAGCAGGTGGGCCCGGCCTTCGTGAACGGCTTCCAGCACGCCCTTGGCTGGGTCGCGGCGGTGCTGATGGCCATCTTCCTGCTGATGTTCGCGCTTCCGAAGCGGCCGGCGCAGCATGTGGAGGGCGTGGACGCCTCATCGGCCGAGGGTGAGGGCGAGGCCATGAAGGAGCCCGAACTCGTCGGCTGAGCCACCGTTGACTCGGTCGCAAGGGGCCCGGCACCGCAGGTGCCGGGCCCCTTTTCCTTGCCTCTTTCCTTGCCCCTTCTCCCACCCTCCCCGGGCTCAAAGTCCGTTCATGCCCGAATCACGCCCGAACCTGTTTACTTTCCGGAAATCCGGGCGTAGCCTCCGAGTGAAACCACAGGTTCGGGCATCAGTCGGAGGCGAACGGACATGTACGCACCGGAGCGGCAGCAGGAGATCCTCCGGCTGGCCCGTGACGGCGGCCGGGTGGACGTCGTGTCACTGGCGGAGGAGTTCCAGGTCACCGCTGAAACGATCCGCCGGGACCTGAAGACCCTGGATCGCGCGGGCCTCGTACGCCGGGTCCACGGTGGTGCCATACTCGCCGGGCGCCTGGACTTCGAGCCGGACCTCGCCGAGCGCGAGTCCACCATGGCCGACCTGAAGGACCGCATCGCCCAGGCCGCGGTCGCCGAGCTGCCGAACGAGGGCACGGTGATCCTGGATGCCGGATCGACGGCAGCCCGGCTCGCCGCCGCCCTTCCGCTCGACGCGATGCTCACCGTCGTCACCCACAGCCTGCCGATCGCGGCCCGCCTCGCGGACCACCCCGGCATCCAGCTCCACCTGGTCGGGGGGCGCGTACGACACCGTACGCGCGCCGCCGTGGACGCCTGGGCGCTCCGCGCGTACAGCGAGATCCGCGCCGACGTGCTGTTCATCGCGGCCAACGGTTTCTCCGCCTCGTACGGACTGACCACCCCCGACCTCGCCGAGGCCGCCGTCAAGCGCGCGGCCCTGCACGCCGCGCGCCGCGTGGTGCTGCTCGCCGACTCCTCCAAGCACGGCCAGGAGCACTTCGCCCGCTTCGGCGACCTGAGCGATGTGGACCTGCTGATCACCGACCGCGGCCTGAACCCCGAAGACGCCGCCGTCATCGAGCGCGGCGGCACCGAGGTGCTGTGTGTATAGAGCGGTAGCGGGCACGGAAGTACCTGCGTAAAGAGCGCAAAGAACGTAAAGAGCGCAAAGAACGCAAGAGCGTAAAGAGCGGCAAGCGGCACGGAAGTGCTGTGTACAGAGCGGCAAGCGGCACGGATGTGTCGAGTGTTGAGAAACGAGTGCGCATGATCCTCACCGTCACCCCCAACCCCTCCCTCGACCGTACGTACGAGGTCCCGTCGCTCGACCGCGGCGAGGTCATCCGGGCCACCGGCGAACGCATGGACCCGGGCGGCAAGGGCGTGAACGTCTCGCGCGCGGTCGCGGCCGCCGGGCAGCGCACCGTCGCCGTCCTGCCCCTGGGTGGTGCGCCTGGAGCACTCGTCGCCGACCTGCTCGACGCGCAGGGCATCGCGGTCGCGCCGGTCCCGGTCGCCGGAGCCACCCGCTCGAACATCTCGGTCGCCGAACCCGACGGCACGATGACGAAGATCAACGCGCCCGGTCCCGAACTCTCCGCCACCGAGGCCGAACTGCTCCTCGAGACGGTGCGGCAGCAGTACCGCTCCGGCGACACCGAATGGATCACCTGCTGCGGCAGCCTGCCGAGGGGGCTCGCGCCGTCCTGGTACGCCGATCTCGTCGCGCGGGCGCACGCGGCGGGCGCCCGGATCGCACTGGACACCTCGGGCCCCGCGCTGTTGGCGGCGCTCAGTGAGTGCCCGGACGTCGTGAAGCCCAACGCCGAGGAGCTCGCGGAAGCCGTCGGGCGCCCTCTCTCGACGGTGGGCGACGCGGTGAAGGCGGCCGAGGAGTTGCGCGAGCTGGGCGCGCGCGCCGTGCTCGCGAGCCTGGGCGCCGACGGGCAGTTGCTCGTGGACGCTGCGGGCGCCTGGTTCGGCAGCGCGCGGGTGGATGCCGTACGCAGCAACGTGGGCGCCGGCGACTCCTCACTCGCCGGTTTCTTGATCGCCGGCGGCAACGGCCCCGAGGCGCTCGCCTCCGCCGTCGCCCACGGTGCCGCGGCCGTCCAGCTCCCCGGCAGCGTGATGCCGGGCCCGGCCGACCTCGACCCCTCCGCCGTGACCGTCACGTCGGAGATCCCGATGGACCGCGTACTGACGGAGCCGGTGTCATGACCGCGCGACCCACCGGGCCCACCGGACTCGGACTCGGACCCGGACCCACCGGGTTCACCGGGCCCCAACCCCCTGGACCGGCCCTGAAGCGGCGGGGTCTCCCCTTCCCCGCCGCAGCCATACGGAGGCGGGACCTGCCCGGTCCCACCGCCGGGAGAAGGCGAGGTTTCCCCGACCCCGCCTCCACCACTCACCTCACCTCTGTCCCCTGTTCCATCCCCTCTGTCACCCCCGTCCCCACCCCCGCCCACCAGTCCCCCCGGGCGATACGCGTGCGAAGGAGCCCGCGATGAGCGAGATGATCACCGCGGACCTGGTCGACCTCGACCTGTCCGCCGATACGAAGGAAGCGGCGGCACGAGCCCTCGCCGAGCGCATGGTGTCCCTGGGCCGGGTGACCGACCTCGACGGCTTCCTCGCCGACGTGGCCGCCCGCGAGGCCCAGATGCCGACCGGTCTCGACGGCGGCATCGGCATCCCGCACTGCCGGAGCGCACACGTCACCGAGCCGACGCTCGCCTTCGGGCGCAGCGCGGCCGGGATCGACTTCGGCGCGCCGGACGGACCCGCCGACCTGATCTTCCTGATCGCCGCCCCGGCCGGCGCGGACGACGCCCACCTCACGATCCTGTCGTCCCTCGCCCGCCAGCTGATGAACGCCGAGTTCACGTCCGCGCTGCGGGCCGTGAACGACGCGGCGGCCGCGGCAGCGCTCATCCGCGGGGAAGAGCCCCCGGCGGCCGCGGCCGCCCCCCAGGACTCCGTGGCGGAGTCGAACGCGGCGGCCTCCGCCGGCACCGCCACGGACGGCACGGCCCCGGTGCCGGGAGCGACCGTCGAGGACGGACCCGCCCCGGCGCCGGGCGCCACCGATACCTCCGACGAGCGTCCGTTCCGTATCGTCGCCGTCACCTCCTGCCCCACCGGCATCGCGCACACCTACATGGCGGCCGAGTCGCTGGAGAACGCGGGCCGCGAGGCGGGCATCGAGGTGGTCGTCGAGACACAGGGCTCGGCCGGTTTCACCCGGCTCGACCCGGCGGTCATCGCGGCCGCGGACGGCGTGATCTTCGCCCATGACGTGCCCGTACGGGACAAGGACCGCTTCGCCGGGAAGCCGACGGTCGACGTCGGCGTTAAGGCGGGCATCAACCGTCCCACCGAGCTGATCTCCGAGGTCCGCGGCAAGGCGGAGCGCGGCGAGGTGACGTCGGGAGCCGCGCCCGGCACGCCGGTGGAGCGCGCCGGCGAGTCCGGTGAGGGCTACGGCACCAAGCTGCGCAAGTGGCTGATGTCCGGCGTGAGTTACATGGTCCCGTTCGTCGCCGCAGGCGGTCTCCTCATCGCCCTCGGCTTCGCGATCGGCGGCTACAAGATCAACAAGGCGCCGTCGGTCATGGACCACTTCCTGTGGACCCAGGCGGACAGCTGGGGCGCGCTGTTCTTCCAGATCGGCGTCGTCTCCTTCGGCTTCCTCGTCCCGGTCCTGGCCGGCTACATCGCGTACGGCATGGCGGACCGGCCAGGTCTCGTGCCCGGCTTCGTCGGCGGCGCGATCTCCCTCACCATCAACGCCGGATTCCTCGGCGGTCTGGCCGCCGGTCTCATCGCCGGTGGTGTGGTGATCGGGATCCAGAAGGTCAAGATCCCGGCGGCGTTGCGCGGCATCATGCCGGTGGTGGTGATCCCGCTGATCTCGGCGGCGATTGTCGGATTCCTGATGTTCGTCGTCATCGGCAAGCCCATCGCCTCCGCCCAGAAGGGCATGACCGACTGGCTGAACGGCCTCACCGGCACCAACGCCATCCTCCTCGGCGCCCTGCTCGGCCTGATGATGTGCTTCGACCTCGGCGGCCCGGTCAACAAGGTCGCGTACACCTTCGCCACCGCGGGTATCGCCGTCGCCAGCCCCAGCGACTCGGCCATGAAGATCATGGCCGCGGTGATGGCGGCGGGCATGGTCCCGCCCCTGGCCATGGCCCTGGCGACGACCGTGCGCGGAAAGCTCTTCACCCAGACCGAGCGCGAGAACGGCAAGGCCGCCTGGGTGCTGGGCGCCTCCTTCATCTCGGAGGGCGCGATCCCGTTCGCGGCAGCCGACCCCCTGCGCGTCATCCCCTCTGCCATGGTGGGAGGCGCGGTCACCGGCTCCCTGTCGATGGCCTTCGGCGCCACGCTGCGCGCCCCGCACGGCGGCATCTTCGTGGTCCCGCTGATCGGCAACCCGTTCCTCTACCTGATCGCCATCGCCGCGGGCGTCTGCGTCACCACCGCCCTGGTCGTCGTCCTGAAGGGCCTGCGCAAGCAGAACCCCGAGGGCGTCACCGTGGACGTCGCCGACGCTCCGATATCGGCCCAGGCCTCCTCGAAGGAGCCGATCGCGGCCTGAACGGCCAACCACTCGCCCCTTTAGGGCAGCTGTGAGTTTTTCACCGCATCTGCGAGATGCGTCACGGTCCGGGACCAAAGTCCCGGACCGTGGTGTCTACTGGGGCGCATGCCTGAGCACGTGTCGATCCTCCAGTTGATAGGCGTCGCCGCCCTCGCCCTGGCGACCGTCGTCTGGGTCGTCGGCCTGGTACGCCTCCTGCGCCGGGACCGCTTCGAGGCCGCGGTGAGGCGCTATGGCGACACGCTTCGGGCCCTGCCTCGCCAGCGCCAGTCCGGCCCCGTCGCGGAGTCCGTGGAACTCACTCCCGAGGAGCGCGCCGCTTTCGCGGGCCTGGTGCGCCAGTTCAGCGACAGTCGCTCGTAGCGCCTCGCAATGCCTCGTAGCGCTGGTACACGCCGCGCCCGCAGTGGGCGCCGCCCGGCGCTCCAACCGAAGCCCACGCCCGGCGCTCACAACCACCGCCCGCGCCCCTACCAGGCGCCCGGCGCCCGCAACCGATGCCCGGAACCGGTACCCACTGCCCATGACGGGCACCCGCGCAGACCCACTCTCACCAGCCCCGGCGCACCCCATGCCGCGCACGCTCGGCGCGCGCGAAGCCGCGCGCTCCAGCGCGACTGAAAGCCTGCGCCCGGAGCGCACGCGCACGAAGTCCCGCACCCCGGAGCGTCTGGAGTGTCCGGAGGCGCATGCGCCGATGTCAGCCGAGTCGCGCCGCGCGCCGCTCCATCGCGTCCCGCGCCGCGTCCTCCGTCGTGTACACCTCGCACATGTGCCGCCGGTCCGGTGTGGCCGTGTGCTCGACCTCCCACAGGGAGATCTCCCGCCCGTCGCGCAGCAGGAACGCGTGCTCGTAGAGGGAGAAGCACAACCCGGCCTGGCCCTGGCCCGCGCGGCAAGGGCGGCCGAACGCCTGGGTGATCTGATGCGCGAGCGCGTCGCGCAGCAGCAGCGTCGTGATGTCGGCCCCCGGCACGTCGGGGTTCTCCGCCCGCCGCAGCAGCCGGCGCGCGTGGTCCGCCGAGTCGTCGGGCACGTACGCGTGGCGCGGCTCGGGGATCGGCGACAGCTGCACCATCACGGGCAGTTCGAAGTCGGGCGCGTCCGGCGGCAGCGGGAGCCGGGCCGTGGCGGTGCGCAGCTCCTCCTCGTCGACGTACACCTCGTGCTGCGGATCGCTGCCGGGCGCCGTGTTGTGCACGAGCTCCCACAGCGTGACCGCTGAGCCGTCGGCGAGCAGCCACGTGTGCCGGTACGTCTCGCGGTGCAGCCCCGCGCTGTGGTGCGCGGAGTGCAGCGAACTGTCGTGCGCCAGCGCGCAGTCGAGCCGCCGTATCGTCTCGTCGGGCAGCTCGAAGGAGTTCAGGGCACGACCGAGGAGTCGCGCGAGATGCTCCTCCGGAGACTCGGGCGACTCGGGTGGCTCGTACGCTGCTGTCTCGTACGGAACGCTCAAGGTTTCTCCCGGCGTTGCTGCATGTCACCTTGTGGGTGCATACCGTAGCTCCTCGGTCGGACATCATGTCCGCGAACCGAGAAAACGTACGGACGGAAAACGAGCGGGCCGCGCGGCAAGTTCCCACGCGGCCCGTGCGGGCTTCAAAAGGCCCTCGTCAGACGGCACTTCCCGCGGTCCACGCGCTCCACGACAGGTTCCAGCCGTTGAGCCCGTTGTCCGGCGCGACCGTCTTGTCGGGGGAGTTCTTGACCGTCACGACGTCCCCGATGAGGGAGTTGTCGTAGAACCACTTGGCGGTCGTGTCCCCCTGCGCGCCCTGCACATCGGCCAGCCCCACACAGCCGTGGCTGGTGCCCTGCCGGCCGAAGGGCGGATTCCCGCGGTTGTACCAGTAGTTGCCGTGAATGAACGTCCCCGACGACGTCAGCCGCATCGCGTGCGGCACGTCCGGGATGTCGTACTCGCCGCCGTAACCGACCGTCGAGCCGTTCATCCGCGTCTGGACGAACTTCTCCGAGATCACCATCTGCCCGTTGTACGTGGTGTGCTGCGGGCTGCCCGCCGAGATCGGGACCGTCTTCAGAGTCTTGCCGTCACGCACGACCGTCATGGTCTGCGTGTTGACGTCGACCGTGGAGACCTGGGAGCGCCCGATGGTGAAGGTGACCGTCTTCTTCTGCACCCCGTAGACGCCGTTCGCGCCCTCCACCCCGTCCAGGTCGATCTTCATCGTGACCTTGGAACCGGCCTTCCAGTACTCCTCGGGCCGGAAGTCGAGCCGCTGCGCCCCGAACCAGTGCCCCACCACCTGCTGCCCGCTGCTGGAGCTGACCGTGATGTGCGACTGCACGGCCTTCTTGTCGCTGATCACCTTGTCGAAGTTGAAGGAGACCGGCATCCCGACGCCGACCGTGGTGCCGTTGTCGGGCGTGTACGTGCCGATGAAGCTGTTGCTCGAGGAGACCGTCGTGAAGATGGAGTTGGCGGCGGAGGTCCGCCCGCTCGCGTCCTTCGCGGTGGCCGAGATCTGGTACTTCGTGCCGCGCTCCAGCTGCTCCTTCGGCTTCCACGCGCCGCCGTTCGCGGATATCGCCCCGGCAACGGCCGTCCCGGTCCCGGCCACCGTCATCTTGACGTCGGTCAGCTTGCCGTCGCTGACCTTCACCCCGGTCGCGTTGATGGACGCGCTCGTCGAACCGTCCTTGGCAGAGATGACGATCTTCGCCGTGGATGTCTTGGTCGCGTTCTTGCTGTCCTTGCCGCTCTTGCTGTCGGCGTTGGCGTTGCCGCCGCAGGCGGTGAGGGCGAGGGCGCCGACCATCAGGGCGGCACAGGCCCCCAGTGCGCGCCGCGCTGTTGTGTCCGGCGTTGTCACGGGCTGCTCCAGGTTTCGTGATGTGCGTGATCCGCTCCAGTGCGTGGAGAAAGAGCGAACCGCGGCGGGAAGGGTTCCCTCCGCCCGCGCGCAACGCCATCACGTGACAGAACCGGGACAATCGCCCAACGCCCGCCCCTGGCAGCCCTCCTGGCCGCCGACTCCTTGGCAGCCCCCTGGCCGCCGAGCCCGTGGCGGCTTCCGGCTATCTGCCCCCGTAGAGCTCCTCGTACGACGGCCACACCCCGCCCGGCCCGTCCACCGACTCGGCCGCCCGCACCGCCCGTACGATCGCCCGCGTCACCTGGTCCGCGCCCGCCGCGAGGATCTCGTTGAGCGCCAGGGGGTGTTCGTCGAGTGGCCGGTCGCCTGTGGCCAGCGCGAACACCGTGTCCCCGTCGTTCATCAGATGCACCGGCCGCACGGCGCGCGCGATCCCGTCGTGCGCCGTGCCCGCCAGCTTGTGCGCCTGCGCGCGCGTGAGGTCGGCGTCGGTGGCGACGACAACGAGCGTGGTGTGCAGCGGGGGAGAGCCGTTCTTCGCCGCGGCCTCGGTGAGGCGCTGCCGAGCTGCCTCGTGCACCTTGATCGACGGGTACGCCGTACGGTCCTGCAGCAACTCCCCGTACAGCGCCCCCGTTCCGGGCTCCATCGCGGACCCCGCGGCGTTGGCCACCACAAGCGCGCCCACCGTGATCCCGGAGTCGAGCACGGCGCTCGCGCTGCCGACCCCGCCCTTGAGCTGCCCGATCACAGCACCCGTCCCGGCGCCCACGCACCCTTCCCGCACCGGGCTGCCCGGTTCGCTCGCGTCCGCGGCCTCGACCGCGGCCCGGCCGAGGGCGGCATCCGGTCTGGCCCGGAAGTCGCCCCCGCGGCCCAGGTCGAAGACGGCGGCGGCGGGCACGACGGGTACGACGTGCGCCGGGTCGGCGCTCACCCGCACTCCACGTCCGCGCTCCTCCAGCCAGGCCATCACTCCCGACGCCGAGTCCAGCCCGTACGCGCTGCCGCCGGTCAGTACGACCGCCTCGACCTTCTGCACCAGGTTCCGCGGATCCAGCGCGTCGGTCTCCTTGGTGCCGGGGCCGCCACCGCGCACATCCACGGCGGCGATCGCACCGCCCTCGGGAGCGAGCACGACCGTGGTGCCGGTGAGCCAACCGGCAACGGTTCGTGTCGCATGCCCCACTCGCAGGCCCGCGACATCCGTCAGCGCATCAACTGTCATGGCCCCAGTGTTCCCTTACGCGGGTCTCGCCCCCTCCCGCGTGACCATCCGTGCCGTCAACGTCACCCCGACCACCACCGCCAGCGCCGAGACGATGCCCGCCGCGAGCACCGCCCAGCCGCCCAGGAAGGTGCACATGATGACGAGCAACGCGGTGGTCGGCAGGACAAGCTGCTGAGCGATGCCCACTTTGAAGTGACGCGAGTGCAGCGCCCACACCGTGAGGAAGTAGAGCGCCGTCGGCAGCGTCACCGCGGCGGACGCGGCCAGCGTCGAGATGTGCGCCTTGCCCACCGCCTGCTCGACCGCGATCTCCAGACCCGCACCGATCGCCGCGGCCGAGGCGAAGATCAGGTAGTGGCCGTACCCCCACAGGAACGCCTGTGCGTTGGATCGCAGATGCCCATGGATGGGCACCACGAAGTAGATCCACCACGCGGAGAAGACGATCAGCAGCCCGCCCGCGGCGATCGGCAGCAGTTCGCCCAGCGCGTCGTTCTCGTCGACGCCCGACTTCACGGCGACCGTGGCCGCGGCGATCGTCTCGCCCAGCACGATGATCGTGAACAGGCCGAACCGCTCGGAGATGTGGTGCGGATGCCAGGACGTCGTGAAGTCCTTCTCCGCGAACAGCGGTACGCACAGCTCCGCGATCGCCATCACCAGGAACACCCAGGGCCGGCCGTGTTCCGGCAGGACCAGCAGCCCCAGCCAGCCGACTTGGCACAGCAGCACGCCGCCCGCGTACCGCAGTGCCATGGTTCTCTCGGCCCCTTCGGTGGACCGAGCCACTCGCAGCCACTGCGCGATCATCGCGAACCGCATGATCGCGTAGCCGAGCCAGACGAGCAGGAACGCGTGGTCCTCGAACGCTCGGGACACCCCGGCCGCGAGCACCAGCACTCCGGCGATCTGTACCAGCGTGACCACCCGGTAGAGCGCGTCGTCGTTGTCGTACGCGGAGGCGAACCAGGTGAAGTTCATCCAGGCCCACCAGATGGCGAAGAAGACCATCGCGTAGTTGAGGATGCCCTCGCCCGCGTGCCCCTCGGCCACCGCGTGCACCAGCTGGACGCCCGCCTGGGCGATGGCCACGACGAAACACAGGTCGAAGAAGAGCTCCAGGGGCGACGCGACCCGGTGCGCCTCGTCGCGGCCGCGGGCGGTCATTCTGCGCAGCGGCCCACGGCCGGCCGGCCGTGGCGTCGCGGCGGAATCGGAAGGGGAACTGGACGTCATATGGCCAAGCACAGCAGAAAAGTCCCGGAAATTCTTGTGAATGCGTTCACAAGCGGACCTGGGGTCAAATTCCCGAAGGGATGACCAGGTCAGACGAGGCAAGGGGAGCCGCGCCCGCCGGGCAGGAGGACCTTCGGTCTCCGACCGGGGACCAATGTGGCAGCTCGGCCTTCCCTCGCGGGCGTGCAATGGATTCGTATCCCCGCGATGTTCGCCAACATCTCCGTCACCAGCGCGCTGTGGCTGTTCATCGGCTTCTACGCCACCTGTCTCGTCGTCTGCTGGTGGTTCTGCGCCCGTCCCGGCGCCGAGGCCCCCGGCTGAGCCGGGGCGGGCCGCCACCCCCTCGGCGTACTCTGGACGCATGAGTACCGCCCCCGCTCCCGAACCGCGCGATCCGAAATCGGCGCTGGTCTTCGACGACCCGCTGAGCCAGCAGTCCTCGGACGACACGGACCGTGGGTGGGGCGAGCGGGCCGACAGCACCGGTGACAGCGCGGCCGACCTGAAGCGCTTCCTCGACGAGAAGCCGCCCCACCACCTCTGAGCCCGGCCCGCGAGTTCCTGGGCCCGGGCCCAGAGCTTCGCCGTCAGTCCTGGCTGTGCCCCGAACCGCGCTGCGCCACGAGGGCGTCGCGGATCTCCTTCAGCACCTCCAGCTCGCTCACCTCGATGACCTCCTGCGTGCCCTCCTTCGCCTTCTGCCGGGCCGCCTGGCGCGCCAGGTACTTGGACATCGGCAGGACCATCAGGAAGTAGACGACGGCCGCGGTGATCACGAAGCTGAGGGTCGCGCCCAGCACCGAACCCCACATGATCCTGATGCCCGTCGCGGTGTCGCCGCTGCCGGTGCAGGGGCTTTTGAGGCAGGAGCTGTAGCTGTCGAGGTTCTGCGTGCCGATCGCGCCCACGAGCGGGTTGATGACGCCCTTCACCACCGAGTTGACGATGTTGGTGAAGGCCGCGCCGATGACCACCGCGACGGCCAGATCGACGACGTTGCCACGCATCAGAAAGGCCTTGAAGCCTTCCCAGACGCCGGGTTGCTTCTTCTCGCTCACCAAGAGACCCCTCTGCACAAGTTGTGGAACAAACAGCTCCGCAACCTACGGCAGGGCGTGCCGGACCTGTCCAATTCGGAAGCTCGATCGAGAGACTTGACACCGATTCGTCACCGAGCGCGGCGTCACCGCCGGTCGCGTCGCTCAGCACAGCGTCACCGCCAGCCGTGCGGTCGCGCTCGCGCCGGCCAGCCGGGCCGCCGACGCTCGCGGGACGGAGAGGACGACCAGCGCCCCGCTCTCGGTGGCAGTGACGTCCGGCACCTCGGTCACGCGGGCCCCGGTCGCGACCACCCTGGCCTCGCCGCCGCTGTCCGCCGCGACCACATCGACCCGGTCGCCCGGCCGCAACAACCGCACCGTGGCCCCATCGGCGATCCGCACCGGCGCCGTCACCATCTCGACGGCGCGTCGCTCGCGTACCGGAGCGGAAGCGGAGGTGGCAGAGGAGGTGGCAGCGGGCGACGGATGACCCCGCGCCCCCTCGGCCTCACGAGGGCCCGCCGCGACAAGTGCTGCCGCCGTGACCGCCAGCCCCGCGGCGACGGCCCGCCTCCGGTGCCGTACGAGACGCCGTAGCCGGTGCCGCGCGCCTCGCACCCGTACGGGCGCGAAATGCGGCACCTCGCACGTGGGAGGAGTGTCGGCGCCGGGCGGGCGTACGAGAGGAGAGAGCTGTGCCATGGTGACCACCACCTGTGACGAGAGATCGGCTTGCGATCCCACGATGAGGCCTCGCGGCGAAGCCCGTCGGAGCCCGTGGACTACCGACGGGTTGTGGACAACTCCCTCACTCGAACGAGAAGTTCCGCAATCCCGTGACCACAGCCGTGACCACTGCTACGGCCACGACCACTGCTACGGCCGTGACCACTGCTACGGCAGCGCGAACCCCGGATCCATGCCACCCAGCGCCGTCGTGCACAGACAGTCCCGCGTCCCGTTCCCCGGCAGCGCCGCGACCGCGTCGAAGAGCACACCCCGCAGCCGGTCCACATTCGCCGCGAACACCTTCAGCACCTCGTCGTGCGAGACGCCCTCACCGGTCTCGGCGCCCGCGTCGAGGTCGGTGACGAGGGTCAACGACGTGTAGCAGAGCTCCAGTTCACGGGCGAGCGCGGCCTCGGGGTGGCCGGTCATGCCCACCACCGACCAGCCCTGCGCCTGGTGCCACAGCGATTCGGCACGGGTGGAGAACCGCGGTCCCTCGATCACGACGAGCGTGCCGCCGTCCACCGGTTCCCAGTCCCGGCCGCGAGCCGCTTCGAGGGCCGCCTTGCGCCCGACGGGGCAGTACGGGTCGGCCAGCGACACATGCACCACGTTCGGCACCGTGCCGTCCGGCAGCGGCAGCCCGTCGAAGTACGTCTGCGTCCGCGCCTTCGTACGGTCCACCAGCTGGTCCGGGACGAGTAGCGTCCCTGGCCCGTACTCCGGGCGCAGTCCGCCCACCGCGCAGGGTCCGAGGATCTGGTGTGCGCCGACGGAGCGCAGCGCCCACAGGTTGGCCCGGTAGTTGATGCGGTGCGGCGGCAGATGGTGGCCGCGGCCGTGGCGGGGCAGGAAGGCGACCCGCCGCCCGGCGATCTCGCCGAGGAACAGGGAGTCGCTGGGTGGCCCGTAGGGGGTGTCGACCTGTATCTCGGTCACGTCGTCGAGGAAGGAGTAGAAGCCCGAGCCGCCGATCACACCGATCTCGGCCCTGGCCGCCGGCTGCTCGCCGGCCGGGCTCGCTGGGTTCTCCGTGTTCGCCATGAACCGCACCCTAGCCGGGCCGGGAAACGCCGAAGACCCCGCCGTCGTATGACGGCAGGGTCCCGCAAGGCCGAGCCTTACTAGGCGTTACGCGGCGGACAGGTCCTACGCGGCGGAGCTGCTGCTGGACGAGCCGGTGCCCGACGACTTCGAGTCCGACGAGGACGACGAGGTCGATGACGACGAGGTCGATGACGACGAAGCAGAAGAGGTCGACGGCTTCGACGACGCCGGCGAGCTGCTCGACGAGGAGCTGCGGCTGTCGTTGCGGTAGAAGCCGGAGCCCTTGAAGACAATGCCGACGGCCGAGAACACCTTCTTCAGGCGGCCACCGCAGTTGGGGCACTCGGTCAGGGCATCGTCGGTGAACTTCTGCACCGCCTCGAGGCCCTCGCCGCACTCGGTGCACTGGTACTGGTAGGTCGGCACTTGTCTTCCTCCTGGCACTCTCACTCAATGAGTGCTAACGATCGTCAATACTAACCTGTGCGGCCAGCGAATGGAGTAACGTGCGTCACCTGCCCTCGGGCAGCGGTCAGGGCTTGACCGTCATGAGGGCCGTCGTGCCCAAGTGAGAAGCTGCGTCAGCGGCGGAGTCACAGTGACGTATTCCGCGAGAGAAATCACGTCACATCTCACCGATCGCGGCAGGTTCGCGATGGGCCGCGGGGGGGGGGGGGGGGGGGGGGGGGCGGAGGGGGGGGGGGGGGGGGGGGGGGGAGGGGGGGGGGAGGGGGGGGGGGGGGGGGGGGGGGGGGGGGGGGGGGGGGGGGACGCAAAAAACAACCCACAACCCAATCCCACCCCCCTACACACCCCCCCCCCCCCC
>NZ_JBVHXR010000010.1:0-229789 GCF_055569295.1 Streptomyces sp. NPDC029292 | reverse complement strand
GTTCTTGGGGGGGAGTAGAAGGGGGCCACCCCAAAAAAAAACCCCCCCCCCCCCCCCCCCCCCGCCCCCCCCCCCCCCCCGCCCCCCCCCCCTCCCCCCCCCCCCCCCCCCCCCCCCCCCGGCACCAGTTGCGCGCGCAGGGCCACCAGGGTCACCAGAGCCAGTGCCGTACCTGCCATCGGCACCAGGAAACCGGCGCCGTCCCAGAGGCGGTCCTCCAGCTGTCCGGCGACCGTGACGGCCGCCGCCTGACCGAGGGCGACCGCGCCGGTCAGCCAGGTGAAGGCCTCGGTTCGGGCGGTCGCCGGCACCAGGCCCTCGACCAGCGTGTAGCCGGTGATCAGGGCCGGAGCGATGCACATGCCGACCAGGAGGCCGATTCCGGCGAGCACGATCACGGAGTGGGCGGCCCACAGCCCGGAGGCGACCAGGGTGAGCGCCGCGTAACCGATGACGAGCCGTCGCTGCGGGGCCACCTTCCAGGCGATGGCGCCGCAGACGATGCCGGAGAGCATGTTGCCCGCGGCGAAGACGCCGTACAGGACACCGTTCAGTCCGGGCTCGCCGATCGACTCGCTGAACGCGGCGAGGGAGACCTGCATACCGCCGAAGACGGAGCCGATGCCCAGGAAGGTCACGATCAGCACGCGTACTCCGGGGATCCGCAGCGCGGAACCGTGGTCCACGCGCGCGTGCCCTTCAACAGCGACGGCGGGCTGCGTGCTCTTCTGCGCGGCGAAGAGGAGACCGCCGATCAAGGTCAGCCCGGCCTCGGTCAGTAGGCCCGCGGCCGGGTCGACCGCGGTGCACAGAGCGGTCGCCACCAGCGGGCCGAAGACGAAGGTCAGCTCGTCCGTGACGGACTCGAAGGCCGCCGCGGTGGTCATCAGGGGAGAACCCTGGAGCTTCACGCCCCAGCGGGCGCGCACCATGGGGCCGATCTGCGGTACCGAGGCACCGGTCGGCACGGCGGCGGCGAAGAGGGCCCACAAGGGGGCGCCCGCCAGCGCGAGCGCCGTCAAGGAGAGGCCTGACAGGGTGTGCACGAGGACGCCGGGCAGCAGGACGGCCCGCTGTCCCAGACGGTCGGCGAGACGGCCCGTGAAGGGCGCGAACAGCGCCATGGAGACGCCGGTGACGGCGGCGACGGCGCCCGCGGAGCCGTACGAGCCGGTGGTGTGCTGCACGAGCAGCACGATGGAGATGGTCAGCATCGCGAACGGCTGGCGTGCCGCGAAGCCGGGAAGCAGGAAGGTCCAGGCGCCGCGTGTGCGCAGCAGTTGCCCGTACCCAGGGCGGGAGGTGACCGTGGATGCCACGGCCGTGCCTTTCTGCCGCCTGGTAGCGCGCCCGATGCGGGGGCGCCGAGAGCTGTCCTCTTGCGCGGAACTGCGGTAGATACCGGGTCGCTCACTGTGAGGGCACCGCGGCCGCCATACGGTCGCGCCAGCACTGCGTCAGGCAGAGTTGGTTCGATCAGGGTGTGCCTTCATCCTACAGGGGTGAACGATCCGGTGCCTGTGAAAACGAGCACCACGGCATCGTTGACCTGCGAATGCATCGAATGCATATCGACGCTTAAGGCTCCGTTCGCCTTAATGTCCCGTTCGGGGCCCGTTTCCATTGCCCGCCGCCCCCAGCCAGCCGGCCAGCTTGCCGCCCTGGCCCACCGCTCGGAGCCGTAGCTCGGCCGCGTCGCGGACCGGATCGGTGGCCACCACGAGCAGCTCGTCGCCGCGCCGCAGCACGGTCGTGGGCAGCGGCACGAAGGACTTCCCGTCGCGTACGACGAGGGTGACGGCGGCGCCCGCGGGCAGCCGCAGCTCGTTGACCTCGACGCCGTGCATGCGCGACCCCTCGGGGATCGCGACGGACAGCAGATGGCCGCGCAGCCGTTCCAGGGGCGCCGATTCGATGCCCAGGTCGGCGGCCTCCGTGGACTCGCCCAGGCGCAGTTTCCGGGCCAGCCAGGGCAGTGTGGGCCCCTGGATGAGGGTGTAGACGACGACCAGGACGAAGACGATGTTGAAGATCCGGCGGCTTTCCTCGACGCCGCTCACCATCGGGATCGTCGCCAGGATGATGGGCACGGCGCCGCGCAGCCCCGCCCAGGACATCAGGGTCTGCTCCTGCCAGGGGATGCGGAACGGCAGCAGGCTCACGACAACGCTCAGTGGCCGCGCCACCATGGTGAGCACCAGCCCGATGACGAGCGCGGGCCAGATGTCGTCGCCCATTTCGTGCGGCGTGACCAGCAGGCCGAGCAGGACGAACATGCCGATCTGGGCGATCCAGCCGAGCCCTTCGGCGAAGCCGCGCGTGGCGGGCCAGTGCGGCAGCTTGGCGTTGCCGAGCAGCATCGACGCGAGATAGACGGCGAGGAAACCGCTGCCGTGGGCGAGCGCTCCGGCGGCGTAGGCCACGACGGCGATCGCCATCACGGCGATCGGGTAGAGGCCGGAGGCGGGCAGCGCCACATGCCGCAGCCCGTACGAGCCCAGCCAGCCCACCGCGAGGCCGATGGCCGCGCCGATGGCCAGCTCCAGGGCTATCTCGCCCAGCAGCGCGTACCAGTGCTCCACCGGGCCGGCCGTGGAGAACGCGACGACGAGGATGACCACCGGGGCGTCGTTGAAGCCGGACTCGGCCTCCAGGACACCCGTCACGCGCGCGGGGAGAGGGATTTTCCGCAGGACCGAGAAGACCGCTGCCGCGTCCGTCGAGGACACCACCGCACCGATGATCAGCGCCTGCCGCCACTCCAGCCCGATGAGGTAGTGCGCCGCGGTGGCCGTGAAGCCGACGCTCACCGCGACCCCGACCAGCGCCAGCGAGGTGGCGGCCGGAAGGGCCGGCTTGATCTCCTTCCACTTCGTGCCGAGACCGCCCTCGGCCAGGATCACGACCAGGGCCGCGTACCCGATGACCTGGGTCAATTCGGCATTGTTGAAGTGGACGTTGCCGATCCCGTCCTGGCCCATCGCGATGCCGATGCCCAGGTACACGAGCAGCGTGGGGAGCCCGCTGCGCGACGAGATCCGGACCGCTGCCACCGCGACGAGCAGGACGATCGAGCACACGAGCAGGAGCTGGTTGAGGTGGTGGACAGTCAGTGGCTGTTCCCTTCTCGCCAATCCGGGCACGGGATTCGACCACGTCGATCCGATTGCCGGACGTTGGTACGTCAGTCCAAGTACTTCGTTACCTTACCTAACTCTTGACGCTTTCTTGACACTCCTGTGGGCAAGATCGAACGCCCGTCCGCTCGGGTACC
This sequence comes from Streptomyces sp. NPDC029292, assembly GCF_055569295.1. Taxonomy (NCBI): domain Bacteria; kingdom Bacillati; phylum Actinomycetota; class Actinomycetes; order Kitasatosporales; family Streptomycetaceae; genus Streptomyces; species Streptomyces sp. NPDC029292. Next base: position 226,515 of record NZ_JBVHXR010000010.1, on the reverse strand, counting down.
CGACTCCGCGTCAAGGCGCGATGGGCCCTGCGCCTATGGTTGCTCCAGCACTCCAGGACCGCCTGCCGCTCGCGTTAGGACAGCAAGGACAGCGATGCCCCCCAACACCACCGCCTCTTCCGGCCAAAAGCCCGGCAAGTCCGGCAGGAAGAAGGGGCGCAAAGCCCGACTGTTCTTGATTGTCCTGGTCCTGGCCATCATCGGAGGCGTCGCCTTCGGCGCGTACTGGAGCATCAGCACCGTCCGCGCCTCCTTCCCGCAGACCAAGGGCTCCATCACGCTCGACGGACTGTCCGGCCCCGTCGACGTCAAGCGCGACAGTTACGGGATCCCGCAGATCTACGCCTCGTCCGACGAGGACCTGTTCATGGCGCAGGGCTTCGTCCAGGCGCAGGACCGGTTCTACGAGATGGACGTGCGCCGCCACATGACCTCGGGCCGCCTGTCCGAGATGTTCGGCAAGAGTCAGGTCAAGAACGACGAGTTCCTGCGCACCCTGGGCTGGGACCGCGTCGCGAAGGAGGAGTACGACACCAAGCTGTCGGCCTCCACGAAGAAGTACCTCCAGGCGTACGCCAAGGGAGTCAACGCCTACCTGAAGGGCAAGGACGGCAAAGACATCTCCCTGGAGTACGCGGCCCTTGGTTTCACCAACGACTACAAGCCCCAGGAGTGGACCCCGGTCGACTCGGTGGCCTGGCTCAAGGCGATGGCCTGGGACCTGCGCGGCAACATGCAGGACGAGATCGACCGCTCCCTGATGACCAGCCGTCTCGGCCCGAAGCAGATCGCCGACCTGTACCCGGAGTACCCGTACAGCCGGAACAAGACGATCGTCCAGGAGGGCGAGTACGACAGCGTCACCGAGTCGTACGTCCAGGGCAGCTCCACCACCACGACCGCCACCACGGCGGGCACGGGGCTGGCGAACAACACCACGGCGCCCTCCAGCCTGCAGAGCCAGCTGTCGGGGCTCTACGACGTCCTCGACGACCTGCCCACGGCCGTCGGCGTGAACGGCAACGGCATCGGCTCCAACTCCTGGGTGGTCGACGGCAAGCACACCATCACCGGCAAGCCGCTGCTGGCCAACGACCCGCACCTGTCGGCCTCACTGCCGTCGGTCTGGTACCAGATGGGCCTGCACTGCACGAGCATCTCCAGCAAGTGCCAGTACGACGTCTCCGGCTACACCTTCGCGGGCATGCCCGGTGTGGTCATCGGCCACAACCAGGACATCGCCTGGGGCATGACCAACTCCGGGGTCGACGTCACCGACCTCTACCTGGAGAAGCTCACCGGCGACGGCTACCAGTACGACGACAAGGTCCTGCCCTTCAAGTCCCGCGAGGAAACGATCAAGATCGCGGGCGCCAAGTCCAAGACGATCGTCGTCCGGGAGACCAACAACGGGCCCCTGCTCTCCGATCGTGACGACGAACTCGTCAAGGTCGGCAAGAAGGCCACCGTCGACGAAGCGGCACCCGACCGCGGCGACGGCTACGGCATCTCGCTGCGCTGGACCGCACTGGACCCGGGCAACTCCATGGATGCCATCTTCCAGATGGACAAGGCGTCGAGCTGGACCGAGTTCCGCAAGGCGTCCGCGTCCTTCGACGTGCCCTCCCAGAACCTGGTCTACGCCGACACCCAGGGCAACATCGGCTACCAGCTGCCGGGCAGGATCCCCACCCGCGGCGAGAGCGACGGCTCGCTCCCGTCGCCGGGCTGGGACTCCAAGTACAACTGGACCGGCTACATCAAGCAGGCCGAGCTGCCCTACGAGTACAACCCCAAGCGCGGCTACATCGTGACCGCCAACCAGGCCGTCGTCGACAAGGACAAGTACCCCTACACGCTCACCACGGACTGGGGTTACGGCACACGCAGCCAGCGGATCAGTGACCTGATCGAGTCGAAGATCAAGGGTGGCGGCAAGATCTCGACCGATGACATGCGCCAGATGCAGCTCGACAACAGCAGCGAGATCGCCAAGCTGATCGTGCCCAAGCTGCTCAAGATCGATGTCGCCGACAAGAACGTCCGTGAGGCGCAGAAGCTCCTCGAGGGCTGGGACTACACCCAGGACGCCGACTCCGCGGCGGCCGCGTACTTCAACGCGACCTGGCGCAACATCCTCAAGCTCGCCTTCGGCAACAAGCTGCCCAAGGAGCTGCGGGTCAAGGGCCAGTGCCTGTACGTCGACCGGGTCGACACCACCGGTCCGGCGGACGAGGACCAGACCGTGCGCGAGTGCGGCCAGCGCGACGCGGACCAGGCGCAGCCGGACGGCGGCGACCGCTGGTTCGAGGTGGTCCGCAAGATCATCGACGATCCGAACAACGACTGGTGGTCCGCGCCCAAGTCGGGCACCGACCGCGCGGTCACCGATCGCGACGGGCTGCTCAAGCGGGCCATGAAGGACGCCCGCTGGGAGCTGACCGCCAAGCTCGGCAAGGACATAGATACCTGGAGCTGGGGCCGGCTGCACCGCCTGTTCCTGAAGAACCAGACTCTGGGCACTGACGGCCCCGCGTTCCTGAAGTACATGCTCAACCGCGGCCCCTGGAAGCTCAGCGGCGGCGAGGCGACCGTCAACGCGACCGGCTGGAACGCGGCGGGCGGCTACGGAGTGGTCTGGGTCCCGTCGATGCGCATGGTGGTCAACCTCGGGGACCTCGACAAGTCCAAGTGGATCAACCTCTCCGGCGCCTCCGGGCACGCCTACAGCGCCCACTACACCGACCAGACGGACAAGTGGGCCAAGGGCGAACTGCTCCCATGGGCCTTCTCGGACAAGACGGTCGACAAGACGACGAGTGACACGCTGGTACTGAAGCCGTGAAGCCGTGAAGCACTGAAGCCGTGAAGCACTGAAGCACTGAAACGGTGACCTCGTGAAATTGGCCCTCCACGCGTGCGTGGAGGGCCAATTCGTCTCTGCGGGAGTGGGTGACTGCCGGACCGCGCGTCAGCGGAAGCGGCGTACGCCCGAGGGGGTCACCACCGCGTGCACGGGCCGGTCGTGCGCCTCCTCGGGCACCCGCGCGACGACCTCCGAGTCGTACAGGAGCACCACCAGCGCGGGATCGGCCTTCGCGCGCTCCAGTCGGGCCAGTACGCGGTCGTACGAGCCTCCGCCGCGCCCCAGACGCATGCCGCGCGCGTCGACGGCGAGACCGGGCAGCAGGACGGCGTCGGCGTCCTGGACGGCCTCCGGTCCCAGCCGCTCGCCCGCGGGCTCCAAGAGGGCCATTTTCCCGCCGTGTTGAACGCGTACGAGGGAGCTCGCTCCGGAGTACGCTCCCCAGTCCAGATCGTTGTCCGCCATCAGCGCCGGCAGCAGCACGCGCACGCCACGCGCGTGGAGTGCGTCCAAAAGCGCGAGGGTGCCGGGCTCGCTCCCCACGGAGACGTACGCCGCCACCGTGTGCGCGTGCGCCAGCTCGGGCAGCTCCAGGGCGCGGGCGGCGAGAGCTGCGGACGTTTCCCGCACGTCATCCGCTGTCAACCGATCTCTCACCGCGAGGAATCCTCGCCGCAACGTTCGCTTGTCAGGCTCAGGGGTAGATCCAATGTGACGCACAGGGTGTTCCCGTACCTTTCTTAATGCGCTCATATGAGAGCGAATTAACCGGAGCATCAGATTCAGCACATAGCCACCGGATATGGTTGCGGGCATGACTGAGTCGCACCCCAGGATCAGCAAGGCTGTCATCCCCGCAGCAGGCCTCGGTACCCGGTTCCTGCCGGCCACCAAAGCCACTCCCAAGGAGATGCTGCCGGTCGTCGACAAGCCTGCGATCCAATACGTGGTCGAAGAGGCCGTGTCGGCGGGTCTTGACGACGTCCTGATGATCACGGGCCGCAACAAGCGCCCCCTCGAGGACCACTTCGACCGGAACTACGAGCTCGAATCGGCCCTCCAGAAGAAGGGCGATGCCAGCCGGCTCGCCAAGGTCCAGGAGTCCAGCGACCTCGCCACCATGCACTACGTGCGCCAGGGCGACCCCAAGGGCCTCGGTCACGCCGTCCTGTGCGCGGCCCCGCACGTCGGTCACGAGCCCTTCGCGGTGCTCCTCGGCGACGACCTGATCGACCCGCGCGACCCCCTGCTCGCCCGCATGGTCGAGGTCCAGGAGCAGCACGGCGGCAGCGTCATCGCGCTCATGGAGGTCGCGCCCGAGCAGATCCACCTCTACGGGTGCGCCGCCGTCGAGGCCACCGCCGAGGGCGACCTCGTCAAGGTGACCGGCCTGGTCGAGAAGCCGGACGCGGCGGACGCGCCCAGCAACTACGCGATCATCGGACGTTACGTCCTCGACCCGCACATCTTCGACATACTGCGCAAGACCGAGCCGGGCCGCGGCGGCGAGATCCAACTCACCGACGCCCTCCAGCAGCTCGCCGCCGACGAGAAGGTCGGCGGCCCCGTGCACGGCGTCGTCTTCAAGGGCCGCCGCTATGACACCGGGGACCGAGGCGATTACCTGCGTGCCATTGTCAGACTCGCATGCGAACGTGAAGACCTGGGCCCGGACTTCCGGACCTGGCTTCGCAGTTACGTAGCCGAGGAGATGTAGGGACTTTGAGCAGCGCCGCGACCCGCACCACCGGCCAGGATCACCTCTGGTCGGTGGACGACCACCTGGAGGACATCCTCGCGACCGTCCGCCCCCTCGAACCCATCGAGCTGCAACTCCTCGACGCCCAGGGCTGCGTGCTGGTCGAGGACGTCATGGTGCCGGTCTCCCTGCCACCGTTCGACAACAGCTCGATGGACGGGTACGCGGTCCGGGTCACCGATGTCGCGGGCGCGAGCGAGGAGTACCCGGCGGCCCTGACGGTTGTCGGCGATGTCGCGGCCGGCCAGGCCGAACAGCCCTACGTGGGCCCCGGCCAGGCCGCCCGCATCATGACCGGCGCCCCGCTGCCGCCCGGCGCCGAAGCCGTCGTCCCCGTGGAGTGGACCGACGGCGGCCTGGGTGAGGGCCCGGTCTCAGGAATGCGTGCCCACAGCGCGGCCCCCGAGGGCGCTTCCGGACAGGTGCACGTTCACCGCCCGGCCGAGGCGCGCGCGCACGTGCGCGCGAAGGGCAGCGACGTGAAGGCCGGCGACCGCGCCCTCGAAGCGGGCACGGTCCTCGGCCCGCCGCAGATCGGCCTGCTCGCCGCGATCGGCCGCGGCACCGTACGCGTGCGCCCGCGCCCGCGCGTGGTCGTCCTGTCCACCGGCAGCGAACTGGTCCAGCCCGACGAGGAGTTGAGCGCCGGCCAGATCTACGACTCCAACAGCTTCGCCCTCTGCGCCGCCGCCCGCGACGCCGGAGCCATCGCCTACCGCGTGGGCGCGGTCGCCGACGACGCCGAGACGCTCCGCTCCACCATCGAGGACCAGCTCATCCGCGCGGACCTGCTGGTCACCACGGGCGGCGTGAGCGTCGGCGCGTACGACGTGGTCAAGGAGGCCCTGTCCTCCGTCGGCGACGAGGACGAGGCGGGCAGCGGCATCGAGTTCCGCAAGCTCGCCATGCAGCCCGGCAAGCCCCAGGGCTTCGGCTCCATCGGCCCCGACCACACCCCGCTGCTCGCGCTCCCGGGCAACCCCGTGTCGTCGTACGTCTCCTTCGAGATGTTCGTCCGTCCCGCGATCCGCACCCTGGCGGGTCTGGAAGACGTCCACAGGCCCACGACCAGGGCGACCCTGGAGACGAGCAAGGCGCTGACCTCGCCTGCGGGCCGTCGGCAGTTCCTTCGGGGGAAGTACTCCGACGGAAAGGTGACCCCGGTCGGCGGCGCCGGATCCCACCTGGTCGCGGCCCTCGCGCACGCCGACGCGCTGATCGTCGTCCCCGAGGACGACACCTCGGTCGAGCCCGGTGCCGAGGTCGAGGTGGTCCTGCTCGGCTGAGAGGTCCGAGTTGGCGGTACCGTGTCGCGCACAACAGGCCACGCACCGCACCGCGACAGGCCCTGACCGGGAGCGCCACACCACATGAGTACGCAGGACCGACTGACGCACATCGACGAGGCGGGCGCGGCCCGCATGGTCGACGTATCCGGGAAGGACGTGACCGCGCGCACCGCCCGCGCCAGCGGCCGCGTCCTGGTCTCGCCCCGTGTGGTCGAGCTGCTGCGCGGTGAGGGGGTTCCCAAGGGCGACGCCCTCGCCACCGCGCGCATCGCGGGCATCATGGGCGCCAAGCGCACGCCGGACCTGATCCCGCTGTGCCACCCGTTGTCGGTGTCGGGTGTCAAGATTGATCTGTCGGTCGCGGACGACGCCGTCGAGATCCTCGCCACCGTGAAGACCACGGACCGTACGGGCGTCGAGATGGAGGCCCTCACCGCGGTCAGCGTGGCGGCCCTCACCGTGATCGACATGGTCAAGGCGGTCGACAAGGGGGCGGTCATCACGGACGTGCGCGTCGAGGAGAAGACGGGCGGAAAGTCGGGCGACTGGAGTCGGGCATGACCGGCGACCCATCGACCGGCGGTGCCCTGGTGGCCCCCTACAGCGCGCTCGTGGTGACCGCGTCCAACCGCGCGGCGGCCGGTGTGTACGAAGACAAGGGCGGTCCCTTGATCGCCGAGGGGCTCGCGAAGTTCGGCTTCGCGGTCGACGGTCCGCAGGTCGTCCCCGACGGTGACCCCGTGGAAGCGGCGCTGCGCGCCGGCGTCGACGCGGGGTACGACGTCATCCTGACCACCGGCGGCACCGGCATCTCGCCCACCGACCGGACCCCCGAAGCGACGCTCAAGGTGCTCGACCACGAGATCCCGGGCATTCCCGAGGCCATCAGGGCGTTCGGAAGAGAGAAGGTGCCGACGGCGGCGCTGTCCCGGGGGCTCGCCGGAGTCGCGGGAGGCACGCTGATCGTCAACCTGCCGGGCTCCACCGGCGGGGTGAGGGACGGTCTCGCCGTCCTGGAGCCCCTCCTGATCCACGCCGTCGACCAGATCCGCGGCGGCGACCACCCCAGACCCAACAGCAGTGGGGGTGCGAGCTGAACAGCCCATCCTGGCCCGTCGAGCTGGTGGACGGCGACGTCGTCCTCCGGCCGATAAAGCTGCGCGACCAGCGGGCCTGGCGCGAGGTCAACCGGCGCAACCGGGACTGGCTGCGGCCGTGGGAGGCGACGATCCCGCCGCCCACCCCCAGCGGTCCGATCGCGCACCGGCCGACCTACCGCCAGATGGTCCGGCATCTGCGCGCCGAGGCCAACGCGGGCCGGATGCTGCCCTTCGTGATCGAGTACCAGGGGCGGCTCGTCGGACAGCTGACGGTCGCCGGGATCACCTGGGGCTCGATGTGTTCCGGACACATCGGTTACTGGGTGGACCAGGCGGTGGCGGGTCGTGGAGTGATGCCGACAGCCGTGGCGCTGGTGACCGACCACTGCTTCCGCGCGGTTGGACTGCACCGCATCGAAGTCTGTATTCGCCCGGAGAACGGACCCAGCCGCAGGGTCGTGGAGAAACTCGGATTCCGCGAGGAAGGGCTTCGTCCACGTTATCTCCACATCGACGGGGCCTGGCGCGACCATCTCGTCTTCGCCCTCACCGCCGAAGAGGTGCCCGAAGGGCTGCTCGGACGCTGGCGGCGGACGCGCTCGGAACAGGCCCGTTTGGAACAGGCCCGGTCGGAGCAGTCTCGCTCGGAGCAGACGGGCTCGCAGAACCCGAGCAAGCCGGGCAACGCCAGCAAATGAAATAGGTGTTCGAAATTGATCGGTCGGCGATCGCCTCAGGGCATTAAATTCGCGGTCCCGGTGGCCTGTTGATCGCATCAGTCACAAAAAAAGCTCGAAATATCAGCCAGATCGTGCGACACACCGGCGCAATTGGCAGATGGCCTCACGCAAACCCCTCTACCGTGTGAGGCGTGAGCAGCAGCGGCCTCATCTACGCAGTCATTGTCGGGGCCTGGGCCGCCTACTTGGTGCCGATGTGGCTCCGTAGGCAGGACGAGCTGAATGAGGCCCGTCCGACGGAACGCTTCAGCACCGCCATCCGGCTGCTGTCCGGACGGGCGGGTATGGAGCGCCGGTACGCCAAGGACCTGCGGGCGCGCTCCACCGAAGAGGGGGAGCCCAGCGCCGATCCGGACGGCGTCACCGATTCGGTGGACGTCCGGGCCTTCGCCATGCCTCCGACCCGGCCACAGGCCCACGCACAGGCCCAGCATCGGCCGCAGGCACAGGGGCGGGTGCAGCCACAACCGCCGGTGCAGGCGGAGTCGAAGCCCGCGCCTCAGGCGGCGGCCAGACAGAGCGGCGCGCCGTACGAGGCTCCGGGTGCCGCCAGGTCCGTACCGCACCAGTCGGTCAAACCCGCGCCGAAGCAGTCGGGGAAGCCCGCGCCCCAGCCCGCCTCCAAGTCCGCGCCCCGGCATGTGCCGAGCGCAGCGCGCCGTGCTTCTTCGGCGGAGGCCGCAGCGCGCGCCCGGCGCACGAAGGTGCTCGCGCGCCGGAGGCGTACGACCGTGATGCTGTTCCTCGGCTTCACGCTCGGCGCGATCGTCGCGGCTGTCGGCGGGCTCGCGCTCCTGTGGGCGCCCGGCGTGCCCGCCGTGATGCTGAGCGCGTACATCGTGTACCTGCGCGCCCAGGAGCGCCGGCGCTTCACCTACACCATGGACCGGCGCCGGGCCGAGGCCGCGGCGCAGCGGCTGCGGGAGCGGCAGCCGCGCCGGCGGCCGACCGCCGATCCCGGGGCCGACGAGCCGGACGACGGCCCCGAGCCGGAGACCGACCCCGGCCTGTCCGCGCTCGCCGCCGATCGTCGCGCGCTCGTGGAGCAGACCGACCACGCGGAGTGGGTCGACCAGCAGCGCGAGCGCCAGCGTGGCCCCGGCCAGGGGGACAGCTGGGACCCGGTGCCGGTTCCCCTGCCGACGTACGTGACCGCGCCGGTCGCGCCCCGGGCCACGCCCAGCGTCGACCTGGGGGCGCCCGACGCGTGGAGTTCCGCGCGCTCGAGCGCCGTGGAGCCGAGTGCGCCGGAGGCCGAGTCGGCCGCCGAGGAGGAGACCGACAGCGCGGGGGGCGCGGACGACGGTCGCAGCGACGCCCGGCGCGCCGCGTCCGCCCGGCGCGCACGCGAACGCGGTCGCACGCCGTTGTTCGACCAGTACGAGGACGGGGGACGGCCGCGCGCGGCCAACGAGTGACGGGTGGGTGACGGGGGCTCGGGAGCCCCTGGCTGACCAGCCAGGAACGGATTTCCAAGCACCTCGATGAGGATGCTAGAGTTTCACTCGTTGCAAGGGCCTGTGGCGCAGTCCGGTAGCGCACCTCGTTCGCATCGAGGGGGCCAGGGGTTCAAATCCCCTCAGGTCCACTGCAATCACTGTTCTCGAGCTTTGCTCAGGGCAGTTGACTGGATCCCGCCCGATCTCACTGATCGGGCGGGATCTTTGCGTTGCGGCAGCGGCGGCGGTAGCCGGCCGGGCCGGCGCCTCGCATCACGAGGTCGGAGTGGACGTCCCGCATTGCGAGGCCCGGGAGGGCGGGGTCAGTGCTCCCGCAGCGGCTTGGCGTAGCAGAGGCTCAGCTCGTGAAAGCGGTAGTGGCCGAACTTGGCGCAGGGCCCGTAGCCGCTCGACGAATAGAGCGTGACCGCCTCGGGTTGCTTGGCGCCGGTTTCCAGGACCATGCGGGTGCGGCCGGCCTCGCGGGCGTCGGCCTCCAGGGCGGCCAGCACGCGGCGGGCGAGGCCGAGGCCGCGGGCCTCGGGTATCACGTACATGCGCTTGAGCTCGGCATCGCCGTCCGAGTACCCCTCGTCGTTCTCGTCCTGGGTGCGCCAGCCGCCCGTGGCCACCGGGCGGTCCTGCTCGTCGTACGCGATGAGGTACAGGCCGAGCGGCGGAGCGAACATCGACGCGTCGAGCGGTGTGACGTCGCCCTCGTCGCCGTAGCGCTCGGCGTATTCGGCCTGCACCTGGTCGTTGAGCTCGACGGCGTCGGGGTGGTCGAAGGGGACCGGGCGGATATTCATGCGGTCAACCGTACATCTATGCGCTGGCTGGCGGTACCCGTTGAGTTCGGGTCGGCGGTACCGGTTAAGTATCGTGCCTGGGTGCTGACTGTTACCTCTGTGAATGTGAACGGGCTCCGGGCCGCCGCGAAGAAGGGTTTCGTGGAGTGGCTCGCGGAGACCTCCGCGGACGTGCTGTGCCTTCAGGAGGTGCGGGCCGAGCCCCACCAGTTGCCGCAAGCGGTCTGCGAGCCGGAGGGGTGGCACGTCGTGCACGCCCCCGCCGCCGCCAAGGGGCGCGCGGGTGTGTCCCTTTACACACGCCGCGAGCCCGATCGCGTCCGGGTCGGCTTCGGCTCCGAGGAGTTCGACTCCAGTGGGCGGTACGTGGAGGCCGACCTCCCGGGCGTCACCGTCGCCAGCCTCTACCTGCCCTCCGGCGAGGTCGGGACCGAGCGGCAGGACGAGAAGATCCGGTTCATGGGGGAGTTCCTCGAGTATCTGAAGGGGCTCAGGGAGCGGGCCGCCGCCGACGGGCGAGAGGTCGTCGTCTGCGGCGACTGGAACATCGCCCACCAGGAGGCCGACCTCAAGAACTGGCGCGGCAACAAGAAGAACTCCGGCTTCCTGCCCGAGGAGCGGGCGTGGATGGGGCAGGTCTTCGACGCGGGTGACGGCGGGTACGTCGATGTCGTGCGCGCCCTGCACCCGGATGTCGAAGGGCCGTACTCGTGGTGGTCGTACCGCGGGCGCGCGTTCGACAACAACACCGGATGGCGCATCGACTACCAGGTCGCGACGCCGGGACTCGCGGGCAAGGCGGTCAAGGGGTTCGTCGAGCGGGCGGCGACGCATGAGGAGCGGTGGTCCGATCACGCGCCGGTGACCGTCGTCTACGACCTCTGATCGCGCCGCGGCTCCCGTAGCCGTCGGTCCAGGGCCATCGAAAGCTCCGCCTCCACCACGCTCTTCGCCAGTGGGCGCAGGCGTTGGAGGTCGTCGGTGGTGCGGTCCTCGGTGAGGACGAGGGCGGTGAAGAGTTCGGCGAGGGCGTCGGCGTGGTCGCGGACGCGGCGGGCGGCGGTGAGGACGTCGGCGAGGGGGATGCCCTCGCGGACCAGTGCGGCCGAGACGTCGAGCAGGCGGCGGCTGATGTGGACGATCTCGCCGCCGTCGGTGCCGAGGTAGCCGAGGTCGAGGGCCGTGGCGAGGTTCTCGGGGGTCGCCTGGCCCGCGAAGGCGTCGGCCAGTTCCTCGGGGGAGACGCGGACCGGGGTCTCCTCGGTGGGTTCGCCGAGACCGAGGAGTTCGCCCACGTCGCGGCCGTGGTCGAACGCCTCCGCCAGCTCCGCGATGCCGCTGAGGGTGTGGCCGCGTTCCAGCAGCGCCGAGATCGTGCGCAGGCGGGCCAGGTGCGTGTCGTCGTACCAGGCGATACGGCCCTCACGGCGGGGCGGCGGAATGAGCTTGCGCTCGCGGTAGAAGCGCAGGGTGCGCACGGTGATACCGGCCTCCTTGGCCAGCTCCTCCATCCGGTACTCATGCTTCTCCGCCACGTGCGCACCCTACGTCGTACCGGCGGTAACTTTCCCGGTCGCGACCCCTACCCATCAGTACGCACCTGCTCTACTCTCCCCATTGCGCCAGTGTTCACTGGCAGGGTCGTGCGGCTAGGGAGGCGTCCGGGATGACCGAGCACGAGCATGTACGAGTGGCGGTGATCGGGTCCGGGTTCGGCGGTCTGGGGGCCGCCGTGCGGCTGCGCCGTGAAGGGGTCACCGACTTCGTCGTCCTGGAGCGGGCCGACAGCGTGGGCGGCACCTGGCGGGACAACAGTTACCCCGGGTGCGCCTGCGACGTACCGTCCCACCTGTACTCGTTCTCGTTCGCGCCCAACCCCGACTGGCCGCGCACCTTCTCCGGGCAGGAGCACATCCGGGAGTACCTGGAGCACGTGGCGGACGTCTTCCGGCTGCGGTCGCATCTTCGCTTCAACTCCGAGGTGAAGATGATGACGTGGGATGCGGAGAAGCTGCGCTGGGGGATCGAGACCAGTAGTGGTTTCCTCACGGCGGATGTGGTCGTCTCCGCCACCGGGCCGCTGTCCGACCCCAAGATTCCGGACATCCCGGGGATCGACACCTTTCCTGGCAAGGTCTTCCACTCGGCCCGCTGGGACCACGACTACGACCTGCGCGGCAAGCGCGTCGCCATGATCGGCACGGGGGCCTCGGCGATTCAGATCGTGCCCTCGATCCAGCCGGACGTCGCCGAGCTGACGCTCTTCCAGCGCACCCCGCCGTGGGTGATGCCACGCGTCGACCGCGCCATCAGCGGCGCGGAGCGCTGGCTGCACCGGCAGCTGCCGTTCACGACGCAAGCGCGGCGCGGACTCCTGTGGGGCATCCGGGAGTTGCAGGTCCAGGCCTTCACCAAGCGGCCCAACGAGCTCGGCATGGTGGAGCGGCTGGCCAAGCGGAACATGGCGCGGGCCGTCAAGGACCCCGCCCTGCGCACCAAGCTGACCCCGGACTACCGCATCGGCTGCAAGCGGATCCTGCTCTCCAACGCCTACTACCCGGCGCTCACCCAGCCCAATGTGGACGTCGTGGCCTCCGGGCTCGCGTCGGTGGACGGCTCCACCCTCGTCGCCGCCGACGGCAGCACCGCCGAGGTCGACGCGATCATCTTCGGTACGGGCTTCCACGTCACCGACATGCCGATCGCCGAGCGGGTCGTCGGGGCGGAGGGCAAGACGCTCGCGGAGGTGTGGCGGACCGGCATGAAGTCGCTGCGCGGTGCGACCGCCGCCGGGTTCCCCAACTGGATGACGGTCATCGGGCCCAACACCGGTCTCGGGAACTCGTCGATGATTCTGATGATCGAGTCCCAGCTCAACTACATGGCGGACTTCGTACGGCAGTTGGACATCCTCGGGGGGCGTGCGGCCCTCGACGCGCGCCCCGGCGCCGTGAACGACTGGAACCACAAGGTCCAGGAGCGCATGAAGCGCACGGTGTGGAACACCGGCGGCTGCAACAGCTGGTACCTCGACGCCAACGGGGTCAACACCACCATCTGGCCGGGGACGACGACCGAGTTCCGCAACGCCACACGGCGCGTGGATCTCGGAGAGTACGAAGTGCTGCGCGAGCCCGAGCCCGCGCCCCTTACGAAGAGCGCGCGCGAGAAGAGGGTGGAGGCGGGAGCGTGAGCCGACTGATGCATGTGGAGCACGGGGCGTACGCGCCGCCCGCGCCCGCGCGCGAGCTGACCGCCGTCTCCGCCGACGGCGCACGCCTGCACGTCGAGGTGCACGGGCCCGAGAGTGCGCCCCCCGTGGTCCTCGCACACGGCTGGACCTGCTCGACCGCCTTCTGGGCGGCGCAGATACGGGACCTCGCCGCCGACCACCGCGTCATCGCGTACGACCAGCGCGGGCACGGGCGCAGTCCCGCGAGCGCCACCTGCACCACGGAGGCGCTCGCCGACGATCTGGAAGCGGTGCTCGCGGCCACGCTCGCGCCGGGCGAGAAGGCCGTGCTGGTGGGTCACTCCATGGGCGGGATGACCCTCATGGCCGCCTCGGCGAGGGCGCGCTTCAGGGAGCACGCGGCGGCCGCGCTGCTGTGCAGCACGGGGAGCTCGCGGTTGGTCGCGGAGGCGCGCGTGGTGCCCATGCGCGCCGGGCGGCTGCGGACCCGTATCACCAAGTCCGTCCTCGGCTCGCGGGCGCCGCTCGGGCCGGTCACGCCACTCGCCCGGCGGATCCTCAAGTACGCGACCATGGGCCCCGGTTCGTCCCCGGGCATGGTCGAGGCGTGCGCGCGGATCGTGCACGCGTGTCCGCGCAAGGTGCGGTACGCCTGGTCGGTGGTCCTCGATCTGCTCGATCTCGACCATGGAGTACGGGAGTTGAACGTGCCGACCGCTGTCGTCGCGGGGACGGCGGACCGGTTGACGCCGGTCGTGCACGCGCGAGCGCTCGCGGCCGCGCTGCCGCACTGTGTCGGCCTCACCGAACTGCCGGGGCTCGGGCACATGACCCCTGTGGAGGCGCCCGAGTTGGTCACCTCCCGCATACGCGAACTCGTCACCACCTATACGCGGAACAGAGCGACAGCAGAGGCCGCAGCGACCGCAGAGGCCACAGCGATCACAGAGACCGCAGAGGCCACAGAGGCCACAGAGGCTGTAGAGATCAAGGAGGGCGCATGAGCAGGGTGAGTCTGGAGGGGCAGGTCGCGGTCGTCACGGGAGCCGCGCGGGGCGTCGGTGAACTCCTCGCCCGCAAGCTCTCCGCGCGCGGCGCCAAGGTCGCGCTCGTCGGCCTGGAGGCGGACGCGCTCAAGCAGGTCTCGGAGCGGCTGCACAGCGAGAGCGGCCACTGGTACGCCGACGTCACCGACCACGAGGCCATGGCGCGGGTCGCCGAGGAGGTCAAGCAGCGGTTCGGGAAGGTCGACATCGTCGTCGCGAACGCCGGTGTCGCCAGCGGCGGTCCCTTCGTCGACTCGGACCCCGTCGCCTGGCGGCGCGTCATCGAGGTGAACCTGATCGGCTCGGCGGTGACGGCCCGCGCGTTCCTGCCCGTCCTGATGGAGAGCCGCGGGTACCTGCTCCAGATCGCCTCGCTCGCGGCGATCACTCCGGCTCCCATGATGACCGCGTACTGCGCGTCCAAGTCGGGCGTGGAGGCGTACGCGCACAGCCTGCGCGCCGAGGTTGGGTACAAGGGAGTGCGGGTGGGGGTCGGCTACCTCTCCTGGACCGACACCGACATGGTGCGGGGCGCCGACCAGGACGAGGTGATGCGCGAGCTGCGGCAGCGGCTGCCGTGGCCGTCGAACAAGACGTATCCGCTGGGGCCCGCGGTCGACCGCATCGTCGCCGGGATCGAGCGACGCTCCAGTCATGTGTACGCGCAGTGGTGGCTGCGGGGCATGCAGGGCATCCGCGGCTATCTGCCCGGGGTCATCGGGGCGGTCGGGCAGCGGGAGATGCGGCGGTTCGAGCCGCGGCTCAAGGAGGTGCGTACGGGGCTTGTCGGGGCCGGTGGGGCGGCCGATGAGCAGGAGCGGCAAGGGATGTCGCCGTGAGTCGCCGGGCGTAGCTCACCGTGAGTTATTGATCGAAATGCGTGCTCTGTCCGTGCGTGTAAGTCTGGTCGAGCCCCGAAACCCCTCACCCACAATGGGAGTGAATCTCATGGGCATGCAGGACCAGTTCAAGGACAAGGCCGAGCAGCTGAAGCAGCAGGCCAAGAAGAAGACGGGCAACGCGAAGGACGAGACGACTGAGCGTTCCTCGCAGCAGCGCGACCGTAACCAGAAGGAGACGGAGCGCGCGCAGCAGGAAGCGCAGGACCGCTTCGACCAGGACTACGACATCTGACGTCTGACTCTGCGGTCGACTTTGCCCGGATGGGGTGCCCTTCTTGGAAGGGCACCCCATTCCTGCGTGCGCTGTCGCTGGGCTTCTGGATGCAGGGCGACTACTGCCTCGTGGGCGACTACTACTGCCTCGTCCTCGGCGGCAGCTTCGGCCTTGTCCTGTCCGGCACGTTCGCGTAGTCCGGCGGGGATGCCGCCGGGTGCGTGTTCAGCAGGTCCAGTGCCAACTGGATCGCGTCGTCCATCTGGGCGTGCCGGCCCTCCGCCCAGTCCAAGGGGGTGCGGAGGATCTCCAAGTCCGGGGTGACGCCCTTGTTCTCGATGGACCAGCCGTACGCGTCGAACCAGGCCGCGTTCATCGGGACCGTGATCACCGTGCCGTCGCCGAGGCGGTGGCGGCCGGTCATGCCGACGACGCCGCCCCAGGTGCGTTGGCCGACGACGGGGCCGAGCTTCAGGAGTTTGAAGGCCGCGGTGATCATGTCGCCGTCGGAGGAGGTCGCTTCGTCCGCGAGGGCGACCACGGGACCGCGCGGGGCGTTCGAGGCGTACGACACCGGCTGGGCGTTGCGTGTCAGGTCCCAGCCCAGGATCGTGCGCGTCAGCTTCTCGATGACCAGCTCGCTGATGTGGCCGCCCGCGTTGCCGCGCACGTCGACGATCAGGGCGGGACGGGAGACCTCCATGCGCAGGTCGCGGTTGAACTGGGCCCAGCCGGAGCCGCCCATGTCGGGGATGTGCAGGTATCCGCACATGCCGTGGCTCAACTCCCGTACCACCTCGCGCCGTTTGGCGACCCAGTCCTGATAACGCAGCGGCCGCTCGTCGATCAGCGGCACCACCGCGACCCGCCGCGACCGGCCCTCGCCCGCCGCCGGAGTGAAGGTCAGCTCCACCGTCGTACCGCCCGCGCCCGCGAGGAGGGGGTACGGGCCCGTGACCGGATCCACCGGACGTCCGTCCACGTGGGTGAGCACCGCACCCTCACGGATTCCCGAACCCGCCAGCGGCGAGCGCGCCTTGGAGTCCGAGGAGTCGCCGGGGAGGATCCGTTTGAGCATCCAACTGCCGTCACGGCGGACGAAGTTGGCGCCCAGCAAGCCCTGCCAGCGCTGGTAGTGGGGCGGGCCTTCGTTGCGACGGGCCGCCGCGACGTACGCGTGCGAGGTGCCCAGCTCGCCCAGCACCTCCCGCAGCAGATCGGCGAACTCGTCGGGAGAGGCGACCCGTTCGACCAGCGGGCGGTACTGATCGAGCACCGCGTCCCAGTCGATGCCGCACATGTGGGGTTCCCAGAAGTAGGCGCGGATGAGGCGGCCCGCCTCCTCGTACGACTGGCGCCATTCGGCGGGCGGGTCCACCTGGTGCAGGATGCGGCGCAGGTCGATCCAGACCGTGGAGTCGCTGTCGCCGGACTCGGTGGAGGGGACGGCCCGCAGGTCGCCCTCGTCCACGACCACCAGCCGGGCCCCGTCCGCGCTCACCGCGAACCAGTCCAGGTGTCCGACGAGTTCGGACTTCTTCGCCTTGGCGATGTTGAAGTACTCGAGGGTGGGGCGGCCGGTCGTGTCGTCGGGGTTCACGAAGGTCTCGCCCAGCGCGCCCGAGATCGGCCAGCGCAGCCACACCAGGCCGCCGCCCGCCACCGGATAGAGCGCCGAGTACTTGGAGGCGGTGACCGGGAAGGGCGTCACCCGGCTCTCCAGGCCTTCGAGTTCCACGGTCGCCGTGTTGCCGTCGCCTGGCTCCTCCTCGACCGGGTCCAGTCCTCCGGCGACCGGGCGTCCGTCGGGGTTCAGCGCGAAGGGGGAGGGGGTGGCGGAGGACAGGGGGACGAGGTACGGGCGGCAGCCCAGCGGGAAGGACAGGTCCCCGGTGTGGACGTCGTACACCGGGTCGAAGCCGCGCCAGGACAGGAAGGCCAGGTACCGGCCGTCCCGCGTGAACACCGGATTCTCGTCCTCGAAGCGCCCGTTGGTGACGTCGACGATCAGGCGGTCCTTGATCCGCGCCATCTTGATCTGGCGCAGCGAGCGGCCGATCCCCGGGTGCGACCACGTCAGCCATGCTCCGTCGGGCGAGAACGCGAGATCCCGTACCGGCCCGTTGATGGACCGAATGAGTTCCGTGACCTCGCCGTTCGACTCCTCCGTGGCGTCGAGGAGCAGCAGCCGCCCGTCGTTCGAGGCGATCGCGAGGCGCTCGCCCAGCGGGTCCGACACCATCTCCAGTACGCGGCCCAGCTCGCCGGAGGCGAGGCGGCGCGGCTCGCGTTCGCCGGTGGCGCGCGGGAGGTAGGCGATCTCGACGGCGTCCTCGCCCTCGGCGTCCGTGACGTAGGCGACCTGACCGCCCGAGCCGAGCATCTCGGGGAGCCGGACGCGTACGCCGGGCGTGTCCGTGATGGTCCGCGCGGGGCCGTCCCGGTGGGTGAGCCAGTAGAGGCTGCCGCGTACGACGACGGCGCTGGCCCGGCCCGTCTCGTCCACGGAGATGCCGTCGACGTGCTGGGCCGCCGGGACCAGGTACGTACGGCGTCCGGCGCGCGGACCGCCGAGCCGTACGTCGAGGCGGCGCGGGACGGACTCCGGGGACAGGCCGTCGACGATCCACAGGTCGCCCGCGCACTGGTAGACGACGCGGGTGCCGTCGCTGGCGGCGTGCCGGGCGTAGAAGGCGTCGTGGTCGGTGTGGCGGCGCAGGTCGGAGCCGTCGTACGCGCACGAGTACAGGTTTCCGATGCCCTCGTGGTCGGAGAGGAAGGCGATCCGGCCGCCGACGAACATGGGCGAGTCGAGGTGGCCTTCGATGTCGGCGAGCAGCTGCTGACCGTGCATCCAGAGTCGGCCCATCGCGCCGCCGCGGTACCGCTTCCAGGCGGCTGGCTCGTGCGGCGGGGTGCCGGTGAGCAGCAGGGTCTTGCGCTCGCCGTCGATGTCGGCGGTCGCGATGTGCGAGACCGGTCCCCAGGGCATCTCGCCGCCCGGGTCGCCGTTGGTGGGGACCTTGTAGGCCCAGGTGAAGTACGAGAAGGGCTGGCTGTGCGAGGCGACGGCGAGGATGTCGCCGTCGGGGGACCAGCCGCAGACCTGGGTGTCCGCGCTGCCCCAGTAGGTGAGCCGTCTGCCGGGGCCGCCGTCCACCGGTGCCAGATGGATCTCCGGGGCGATGCTGCGCCAGCTCGTGTACGCGATGTGGCGGCCGTCGGGCGAGAAGCGGGGGTGGCCGACCTTGGTGCGGTCCACGGTGAGCCGCCAGGCCCGGCCGGGGCTGTCGAGGGGGGCCACCCACAGGTCGTCCTCGGCCGCGAAGCACAGCCGGTCGCCGCTGAGGTGCGGGAAGCGGAGGTATCCGGGTGCGTTGTCGTCGCTCACCTCCCTATGCTTTTCCGCCCGGCGGGCCCCGGCAACTTGTGAAACACACACGTGACCCAGGACACGTACGAAACGGTTTCGTTTCGCTGACTCTCAGGGTATCTTCAGAGACGTACGAAGGTGACGTACGGCAGCGTGTCGTTCGAAGCAGGGGAAGGTGAGTGGGATGGCTGAAGCCGCAACGGTGCGTCGCAGTCGGATCACGCCCGAGCGTGAGGCCGAGCTGTACGCGGCCGTGCTCGACCTGCTTCGGGAAGTCGGCTACGACGCGCTGACGATGGACGCCGTGGCCGCCCGCACCAAGTCCAGCAAGGCCACCCTCTACCGCCAGTGGGGCGGCAAGGCCGAGCTCGTCGTCAGGGCGATGCGGCACCAGAAGCGGGCCCACGTCCCCGTCGACACGGGGTCCCTGCGGGACGACTTCCACGCGATGGTGACCCGTGAGGACGACTGTCGAATGGAGCAGGACTCCGCGCTGATGCGGGGACTGGCCATGGCGGTGCACGGCAACCCCGATCTCCTGCACGCCTTCCAGGAGTTGGTCATCGAGCCGGAAGTGCAGGAGATGCGCCGGGTGCTGCAGCGCGCCGTCGACCGGGGTGAGATCCGTCCGGACAACCCCGCGATGAACTACGTGCTGCACATGCTCGTCGGCGCCTTCGCGGCCCGGACCCTGATCGACGAACTGCCGCCGACCCAGGCCTTCCTCACCTCGTACGTCGACGCCGTGATCCTCCCCGCTCTCGGCGCCTGAACCTTCGCCCCTGCCCGAAGTCCCCTCAATGCACCTGACGCGACCGCTCACGTCGTCGGGCTGATCGCCCCTGCCCCACAGGACGATCACACCAGCCCCTGCCATCCCACGACCTGACCGGGAGTTCGCCCTCGTGGCCACTTTCCTCTATAAACTCGGCCGATTCGCCTTCAGGCGACGGCACTTCGTCGCCCTGATCTGGGTGGCGCTGCTGACGCTCGCGGGTGTCGGCGCCGCCTCCGCGCCTGCCGCGGGCTCGTCCTCCTTCTCGATCCCCGGCACCGAGGCGCAGAAGGCCTTCGACCTGCTGGAGCAGCGCTTCCCCGGCATGAGCGCCGACGGAGCGACCGCGCGGGTCGTCTTCAAGGCGCCCAGCGGCGAGAAGATGACGGACGCGGGCAACAAGGCGACCGTCGAGAAGACCGTCAAGGAGCTGGGCACCGGCTCCGAGGTCACCTCCGTCGCCGACCCGTTCAAGGCGAACGCCGTGAGCAAGGACGGGTCGGTCGCCTACGCGTCGGTGAAGTACAAGGTCTCCGGCATGGAGCTGAAGGACGCCTCGAAGGACGCCCTGAAGGCGGCAGCGCAGGACGCGCGGGATGCCGGGCTGACCGTCGAGGTGGGCGGTGACGCGCTCACGGCGACGCCCGAGACCGGGTCCACCGAGGTCATCGGTATCGCGATCGCCGCGGTCGTCCTCGTCATCACCTTCGGTTCGCTGATAGCGGCCGGGCTGCCGCTGCTGACCGCGCTGATCGGCGTGGGCATCGGCGTCTCGACCATCACCGCCCTCGCCAAGGCGCTCGACCTCGGCTCCACCACCTCCACGCTCGCGATGATGATCGGCCTCGCGGTCGGCATCGACTACGCGCTGTTCATCGTCTCCCGCTACCGCGCCGAGCTGGCCGAGGGCCGCGCACGCGAGGAGGCGGCCGGGCGGGCCGTCGGCACGGCGGGCTCGGCGGTGGTCTTCGCGGGCCTGACGGTCGTGATCGCGCTGGTCGGCCTGTCGGTCGTCAACATCCCGATGCTGACGAAGATGGGTGTCGCGGCGGCGGGCACGGTCGCCATCGCCGTACTGATCGCGCTGACGATGATCCCGGCGCTGCTCGGCTACGCGGGCCGGAAGGTCCAGCCCGCCGGCAAGAAGAGCAAGCTGCTCGGCGGCGGTCGCGCCGCGAAGAAGGAGGGCAAGCCCAACATGGGCACCCGCTGGGCGAGCTTCGTCGTCCGCCGGCCCCTCGCCGTCCTGCTGCTCGGCGTCGTGGGTCTGGGCGCGGCGGCCATCCCGGCGGCCTCGCTCGAACTGGGCCTGCCCGACGACGGTTCACAGCCGACGTCGACCACCCAGCGGCGCGCGTACGACCTGCTGTCCGAGGGCTTCGGGCCCGGCTTCAACGGCCCGCTGATGGTCGTGGTCGACGCGCAGGCCAGCGACTCCCCGAAGGGCGCCGTCACCGAGGTGTCCGACACGGTCAAGGACCTCAAGGGCGTCGTGACGGTGACCCCGGCGGCGTTCAACAAGGCCGGCGACACCGCGACGATCACGGTGATCCCGGACTCCAAGCCGTCCTCGGTCACGACCGAGAACCTGGTGCACGCCATCCGTGACGCGGGCGGCTCCATCACCGCGGACACCGATGCGAAGGTGCTGGTCACCGGTACCACGGCGATGAACATCGACTTCTCGCAGAAGCTCAACGACGCGCTGATCCCGTATCTCGCGCTGGTGGTCGGTCTCGCCTTCCTGCTCCTGATCGTGGTCTTCCGCTCGATCCTGGTCCCGCTGAAGGCGGCCCTCGGCTTCCTGCTCTCGGTGATGGCCGCGCTCGGCGCCGTCGTCGCGGTCTTCCAGTGGGGCTGGCTCGCCAGCCTCATCGGGGTCGAGGAGACCGGCCCGATCATGTCGATGATGCCGATCTTCATGGTGGGTGTCGTCTTCGGTCTCGCCATGGACTACGAGGTCTTCCTCGTGACACGGATGCGCGAGGCGTACGTCCACGGGGAGAAGCCCAGCCAGGCGATCGTGACCGGCTTCAAGCACGGCGCGCGGGTCGTCACGGCGGCGGCCGTCATCATGATCGCCGTGTTCTCCGGCTTCATCGGCTCCAGCGAGTCGATGATCAAGATGATCGGCTTCGGCCTCGCGATCGCGGTCTTCTTCGACGCGTTCATCGTGCGCATGGCGCTCGTCCCGGCCGTCCTGGCCCTGCTGGGCAAGCGGGCCTGGTGGCTGCCGAAGTGGCTGGACCGTGTCCTCCCGAACGTGGACGTCGAGGGCGAGGGCCTGCGCGCACTGGACGAGAAGCCGCGGGACGGGGACGGCGACCGGGAGCTGGTCCGGGTCTGACCGGAGCTGGTCCCGACTGCCGCGCCACCGCTCCTGGTGGCGCGGCAGTTGTCTTTGTTTCTAGTGCGCCACCGGCGCAGTTCTTAGTGGGTCACCGGCGCGGTCCCAAGTGGGCCACCGGCGCCGCCGCCGTATACGTACGACGCAGGAAGCGGATCAGGACTTTCGAGTCGACCTGTACGACCGCCACCCCTTGTGCCGAGTGGAACTCCATCACCGCCTGTACCCGGCCGCACGGCCAGACGCGGACGCCGCCACTGCTGACGGGAACCCGCAGCCCCTGCTCGAGGAGCTCGCGGGCGAAGACCCACTCGTGGGGACCCGGCAGTGTGATGTGCACCTGGCGGGGATCGTCCTCGGGGTCGTAACGGAGGGCCACCGGGACGGCCCGGTGTTCGTCCTCGGCGGAGTCGGCGGTGTCGGTGACTATGTGGGCGCGTGCGTACTGTTCGACGGCGGACATGAACCGACTCCTTACGCTGCGTTACCTGTGCGGAATCTGTGAATCCGTCACCATTCCAATGTCGCACATTCCACGGAAACCGCTCTCGGGTGGAGTGGTGCGATCCTCCGAAGGTCCGCCGGGCGCGCCCCGGCTTATTCGTAGGCGCCTCGCTCTTGCAAGGCATTCGCAACAAGCCACTATCATCGAACGGTGCACGTACCTGACGGATTCATCAACGCCCCGGTCTCCGCGGTCACCGGAGTGGTCGCCGCCGGTGCCATCGCCGTGAGCCTGCGCGGCGCCCGCCGCGAACTCGACGAGCGGACCGCGCCGCTCGCCGGCCTGGTCGCCGCCTTCATCTTCGCCGTACAGATGCTGAACTTCCCGGTCGCCGCCGGGACCAGCGGACATCTGCTCGGCGGCGCCCTGGCCGCGATACTCGTCGGCCCCTTCACCGGGGTCCTCTGCGTCTCCGTGGTGCTGCTGATGCAGGGCATCCTCTTCGCGGACGGCGGCCTGACCGCGCTCGGCGTGAACGTCACGGACATGGCGATCACCACGACCGTCGTGGCGTACGCCGTCTTCCGCGGCCTGGTGAAGGTGCTGCCCCGCAAGCGGCGCTCCGTCACCGTCGCCGCCTTCGTCTCCGCGCTCCTGTCCGTCCCGGCCGCCGCCGTCGTCTTCACCCTCATCTACGCGATCGGCGGCACCACCGACGTCTCGATCGGCAAGGTCGCCACGGCCATGATCGGCGTCCACCTCCTCATCGGCATCGGCGAGGCCGCGATCACCGCGCTCACGGTCGGCGCCGTCATCGCCGTACGACCGGATCTCGTGTACGGCGCCCGGGGCCTGACACAGCGGCTCAAGCTGCGCGTGGGCGGCGAGTTGGTCGACGCGCCGACGACCGTGGCCCCCGTCGCCGCCCGCTCCTCCCACCGCAAGGTGTGGATCACCGGCCTCGTCACCTCCCTCGTCCTCGCCGGGTTCGTCAGCTTCTACGCCTCCGCGAGCCCCGACGGCCTGGAGAAGGTCGCCAAGGACAAGGGCATCGACAAGAACGTCGAGAAGCACGCGGCGGAGGACTCCCCGCTCGCCGGGTACGGCGTCAAGGACATCTCCGACGCCCGGATCTCCGGCGGCCTCGCGGGCGTGATCGGCGTCGGCGTCACGGTCGTCGCGGGCAGCGGTGTCTTCTGGGCCGTCCGCAGGCGTCGTACGGCCGATGTCTCCCCCTCGCGGGTGGCCTGACGTGGGCGCGGATGGGGGTACCTCCCGCTCGAGCGCAGCCGAGAGTGGGGGAGCCCACAAGCTGTACCGGCACGGGCACTCGCCCGTGCACGCGCTGCCCCCGCACACCAAGCTCGCGGCCGCCTTCGCCTTCGTCGTCGTGGTGGTCTCCACCCCGCGCGAGGCGATGTGGGCGTTCGCGCTGTACGCGGTGCTGCTCGCGGTGGTCGCGTACAAGGCCCGGGTTCCGGCCGGTTTTCTGCTGAAACGGCTTTTGATCGAGATCCCGTTCGTCGCCTTCGCGGTGCTGATGCCGTTCGTGGCGGAGGGCGAGCGGGTGGACGTGCTGGGTGTCTCGCTGAGCGTGAACGGCCTCTGGGGTGCCTGGAACGTCCTGGCGAAGGGGACCCTCGGCGTCGCCGCCTCCGTGCTTCTCGCCTCCACCACCGAGCTGCGCGAACTGCTCCTCGGGCTTCAGCGGTTGAAGCTGCCACCGCTCCTTGTGCAGATCGCGTCCTTCATGATCCGGTACGGCGATGTCATCACGGACGAGATGCGGCGGATGCGGATCGCGCGGGAGTCGCGCGGCTTCGAGGCCCGTGGTGTCCGGCAGTGGGGCGTCCTCGCGAAGTCGGCGGGCGCGCTGTTCATCCGCTCCTACGAGCGCGGGGAGCGCGTGCATCTCGCCATGGTGAGCCGGGGGTACGCCGGTTCGATGCCGGTCATCGACGAGGTGACCGCGTCCCGGGCGCAGTGGTCGTACGCCCTCGCCCTTCCGTTCGCCGCCCTTGTCGTATGTCTGGTGGGATGGACGCTGTGACCCCCTCTCTGGAAGTGGCCGGACTGGCCTTCGCCTACCCCGACGGGCATCAGGCCCTCTTCGGCGTCGACTTCACCGTCGGGCGCGGCGAGCGCGTCGCGCTGCTCGGCCCGAACGGTGCCGGCAAGACCACCCTCGTCCTGCACCTCAACGGCATCCTGACCGGCGGCGCCGGAACCGTGACGGTGGCCGGACTCCCGGTCGGCAAGCGGCACATGGCCGAGATCCGGCGGAAGGTCGGCATCGTCTTCCAGGACCCGGACGACCAGCTCTTCATGCCGACCGTGCGGGAGGACGTCGCCTTCGGCCCGGCGGCTGCGGGGATGAAGGGGGCCGAACTGGAGGAGCGCGTCCGTACGGCCCTGGAGCGGGTCGGCATGGAGGCCTTCGCCGACCGCCCGCCGCACCATCTGTCGTTCGGGCAGCGACGCCGGGTGGCCGTGGCGACGGTCCTCGCGATGGAGCCGGAGATCCTCGTCCTCGACGAGCCCTCCTCCAACCTCGACCCCGCCTCGCGCCGCGAACTCGCCGACATCCTGCGGTCGTTGGACGTCACCGTCCTCATGGTCACGCACGACCTGCCGTACGCCCTGGAGCTGTGCCCCCGGTCGCTCGTTCTGAGCGACGGAGTGATCGCGGCCGACGGGAAGACCGGCGAGCTGCTCTCCGACGACACGCTCATGCGCACCCACCGTCTGGAGCTGCCCTTCGGGTTCGACCCGCGCTCCGTGACAATGGGCGCGTGACGAATCAAGAGGACGCCGGGTCGCCGCTCCTCGACGACCAGCTGTGCTTCGCCCTGTACGCGGCCCAGCGGGCGGTGACGGCCGCCTACCGCCCGCTGCTGGAGGAGCTCGGTCTCACCTACCCGCAGTACCTCGTCCTGCTGGTCCTCTGGGAGCGCGGCGAGACCACGGTCAAGGAACTGGCGGGCGCCCTGCGGCTCGACTACGGCACGGTGTCGCCGCTGCTCAAGCGCCTGGAGTCGGCGGGGTTCGTGCGCCGTGAGCGCTCGGCGCGCGACGAGCGCTCGGTGCTCGTCGCGGTCACCGGGCGCGGGGAGGAACTGCGGGAACGCGCGGCGAGTGTGCCGGGCGCGCTGCTCGCGGCGACCCAGCTCGGCGCGGACGAGGTGGCGCGGTTGCGCGGCGAGCTGTGGGGGCTTGTGGAGCGGGCGGAGGGCGCACGCTGACCTGCGTCGGAGTGCGCGCCTTCGACCCGCGCTGGAGCGCGCGCCTTTGCCTCGCGCCGCCCGGAGCGCATCCGCCCGAAGTGCATCCGCCCGAAGTGCATCCGCCCGGCGCGCGCCGGGCGTGCACCCCCGACCTCGCGTTACCCGCGGTTGCTACCCCCTGGTAATCGAGCCGGTTCCTACCGGCCGGTACCTTGTGCACGATGTACTTGCACACTTCTGTGTTGCGCATCATGTTGTCCGCCCTGGGGGAGGTCCAGCCATGATCGATGGCACCGCTGTCGACACCCGCCCGACGAAGATCATGTACGTCGCCGAGGCCACCGCGCACGGCGGCCGGGACGGCTATGTCACCAGCCAGGACGGCCAGCTCGAACTCAAGGTCGCGATGCCGCCTGCGCTCGGCGGCGACGGCAACGGCACGAACCCGGAGCAGTTGTTCGCGGCGGGCTACAGCGCCTGTTTCCACAACGCGCTGGTGCTGGTGGGCCGTCGCGCAGGGTTCGACCTGTCCGGCTCCACGGTCGCCGCGAAGGTCGGTATCGGCCCGAACAAGCAGCGCGGCTACGGTCTCGCGGTTGCCCTGAGCGTCTCGCTGCCCGTCGTCGACCAGGACGTCGCGGCGAAGCTCGTGGACGCGGCCCACGAAGTCTGCCCGTACTCGAACGCCACCCGCGGCAACATCGAGGTCTCGATCCTGCTGGGCTAGGAATCGACGGCTGTACGTGCGTGTTGCATCCACTGTTGGCCGTCAGGAGACAGGGAGCGCGGGCGTGGACGTGAACGGCACAGTGGCCGAGGGCTTCGAGCCGGTCAGGGCAGCGTTCGTACGCAACTTCGGGACGCTCGGGGACCGGGGCGCCGCCGTCACGGTGTACCGCGCCGGGCACAAGGTCGTCGACCTGTGGGGCGGCACGCGGGACGTCGACGGCGCCGAGCCCTGGGAGCACGGCACCGCACAGATCGTGCGCTCGGCGACCAAGGGCGTCGCCGCCGCCGTACTCCTTCTGCTCGCCCAGCGCGGGGAACTGGATCTGGACGCGCCGGTCGGCCACTACTGGCCGGAGTTCAAGGCGCGCGGCAAGGAGCGGGCACTTGTCCGGCACGTGCTCGCGCACCAGGTCGGCGTGCCCGTCCTCGACCGTCCGCTGACGCCCGCCGAGGCCGCGGATCCCGAGCTCGGGGCCGCGGCGGTGGCGGGGCAGGCGCCGGTGTGGGAGCCGGGCTCGGACCACGGATATCACGCGCAGACGTACAGCTGGCTGACCGGCGAGCTGGTGCGGCGGGTGACCGGGCGTTCGATCGGCGCGTGGATCGCGGACGAGATAGCCGGGCCGCTGGGGCTGGATCTGTGGGTCGGGCTGCCGGAGGCCGTGGCCGGGCGGGTGGGCCGGGTGGGCCAGGTCGAGGCGCCGTCGGCGGCGGGCGGCTTGAAGACCCGTCCGAAGCGGGCGGTCTCCGAGGCGTACGCGGACCCCGACTCGCTGACCCGCCGCGCCTTCGCCGCGATCACCCCGCTGCCGGACGAGAACGACCCGGCGTACCGGGCGGCGGTGCTTCCCGCCTCCAACGGCATCGCGACGCCGGAGGGCCTGGCGCGCTTCTACGCCTCGCTGATCGGGGAGGTCGACGGGGTGCGGCTGTTCTCCCCGGACACGGTGGCGCGGGCGCGGGCGGAACAGTCCGCGGGCCCCGACCGCGTCCTGGTCGTCAACACCCGCTTCGGCCTTGGCTACATGCTCCACGGCACGGCGTCGCCGCTGTTGTCCCCGGGCTCCTTCGGCCACCCCGGCCGGGGCGGCGCCCTGGGCTTCGCCGACCCCGAGTCGGGGATCGCCTTCGGGTATGTGACCAACGGTTTCCGCAAGAGTGTGACGGCGGACGCGCGGGCGCAGGCGCTGGTACGGGCGGTGCGGACGGCGATCGGGGAGTAGCGGACGGCGATCGGGGAGCGGGGAGCGGGGGAGTGGGGCGCGTACCCACCCCCTGCGGCGAACAGGATCGCCCATGGTCCTAGCCCGCGTGCAGCATCAACCCGATCCCCACCACCAGCAGCCCCGCCGCCGCGATCCGGGGCGCCCCGAAGCGCTCCTTGAAGAACACCGCCCCGATCGCCGCTCCCACGATGATCGAGGACTCGCGCAAGGCCGCGATGGGCGCCAGCTCCGCCCGCGTCTGCGCCCACAGGACCAGGCCGTACGCCGACACGGACAGGGCCGCGCCGAGGAGGCCGAGCGCGGCGAACGGGCGCAGCATGCTCACGAACTCGCCGCGCCACCGGTACAGGGCGTACGCCGGGATCACCGTGCCCTGGACGGCAATCAGCCAGGCGGTGTAGCCGAGTGCCGAGCCGGAGGCGCGCACACCGAGCCCGTCGACGACCGTGTAGGCCGCGATGGACAGGCCCGTCGCCAGCGCGGCCCCGATCGCGGCCCAGTTGGGCCGGTGCCCGCGCAGTCCCCACAGGGCGACCCCGGTCAGTCCCGCGCAGGACAGCGCGATCCCCGCGGCAGCCCACGCGTTGGGCACCTCGTTCGCGAACAGCGCCGCCAGCACCGTCACCACGAGGGGCGCGGAGCCGCGCGCGATGGGGTACGCCTGGCCGAAGTCACCGAGCTTGAACGAACGCATCAGCAGGACGACGTACACGACGTGGATGGCCGCGGAGGCGAGCAGGTACGGCCACGCGGCGGACGCCGGGAACCGTACGAACGGGGCCGCGGCCAGCCCGATCAGCACGCCGCCGGCCAGGATCAGCGTGAACCCGACCAGCTTGTCGGCGATGCGGTGCGCGATCGCGTTCCAGCTGGCGTGGGTGACCGCGGCGAGCAGCACCGCCGCGGTGACGACCGGCGTCACGCGGGCTGCTCGCGCACGTCCACCAGTGTGCCGCCCGCGTGTGCGACCAGTGTCTTGGGGTCCATCGGGAAGACGGCGTACGGGGTGCCGGCCGCGGCCCACACCGTGTCGTGGTCGAGCAGTGAACGGTCCGCCAGGACACGGGTCCTGGTGCGGTGCCCGAAGGGCGGGACGCCGCCGATCGCGTACCCCGTCGTGTCCCGGACCACGTCCGCCTTGGCCCGCGTCACCTTCTCGGCGCCGAGCTCCCGCCGTACCAGCTCCATGTCCACGCGTGACGCCCCGTCCATGAGGACGAGGACCGGGACGCCGTCCGCCGCGAAGATCAGGGACTTGCAGATCTGGCTCAGGTCGCAGCCGATCGCGGTGGCGGCTTCGGCGGCGGTGCGGGTCGCGTCCGGGAACCGGCGGACTTGCTGGGTGAGTTCGCCCAGACCCAGTTCCTGGAGGGCCTCGGCGAAACGGGGATGGGCGGCGTTCTCTTCGGCGGTCATGAACGGCACCGTAGCGGTGGGTGTACGTGACACGCGACCGACTTCCGGGCGGCGACCGGAGTGGGGGTTGGGCTCGGGGTGGGTGCGCAGCCCGGCGCTTGCGGGGTGCCGCTCTCGTCGGGACGGGCGCCGCCCCAGCGGCACGATTGCCCGCAGCTGGGGCGACTTGCGGCCAGTGAGCTGGTTTCGAGTTGTTGGCGCACCTCGTGAGGCGCGTCCAGCACCAAGTGCCTCGTCGCCGAGCCGTCGATCAGGCGGCTGGTGGCGCGGAAACCCGAAACCGGGACACTAGCTGCCCGCCTTTAGCAGCGCCGCCACGATCGGTCCCGCAGTGTCGCCGCCGTGGCCGCCCGCCTGGACCACGCCCGCGGCCGCGAGGTCGCCCTTGTACGCGGTGAACCAGCCGTTGGGCTTCTTCTGGCCGTCGACTTCGGCCGAGCCCGTCTTGGCGCCGTAGTTCGGGCCCAGGCCCGCCATCGCCTTGGCCGCCGTGCCGTAGGCCGCCGTGTACTGCATGACTTCCTTCAGCTCGGCCTGCGTCTTCGACGACATGGTGCGCGAGGCCTTCGCCAGCGTGCGGTTGTCCACCGTCGGGGACACCAGGTACGGCTGGTGGAAGACGCCCGTCTCCACCGTCGACGCCACCGACGCCATGTTCAGCGGATTCATGCGCACCCCGCCCTGCCCGATCAGCGAGGCGCCCATCTGCGCGCCGCTCTGCACCGGGATCGAGCCGTCGAACGTCGGGACGCCGATGGCCCAGTTGTTCATGCCGAGGCCGTAGACCTGCTGGGCCTCCGTCGTCAGGTCGCTGTTGGACAACTTCGGCGCGAAGTTGATGAAGGCGTTGTTGCAGGAGGCCCCGAAGCTCAGCTTGAACGTGCCCTTCTTGATCTCGGAGTCGGCGTCGTTGTGGAACGTCCAGCCGGCGAGCTTGTACGTCTTGGGGCAGGGGTGCGACGCGTCCGGGGTGATGAGCCCCTTCTCGAACAGCATCGTCGAGGTCACGATCTTCATCGTGGAGCCGGGGGCGAGCGAGCCCTGGAAGGCGGTGTTGAAGCCGTGGGACGAGTTCGCGACCGCGAGGATCTCACCCGTCGAGGGGCGCATCAGGACCACCGACGCCTTGGACTTCGCGGCCACTTGACGCTCGGCTTCCGCCTGGAGGGTCGGGCTGAGCGTCGTCTTCACGGTCCCGGGCGTGCCCTCGCTGAGCGTCACCAGGGTTTTGTCGGGGGTCTTCTGGGCGCCCTTCTTCGCGGCCTTGCGGACCACGCGCAGTTCGATGCCCGCCTTGCCGCCGGCCGTCTTGCCGAACTTCTCGCGCAGCCCGTCGAGGACCGTGCCCAGGGACGGGTACTTGGCCGTGGTCAGCTCCCCGCCGTCGCGGTCGAGCGCCGTGACGGGGGGCGTGCCCGACTCGCCGGTGACCAGACGGTCGCCGTCCTGGAGGTCCGGGTGCACGACGGACGGCTGCCAGCCGACCAGCGGCACACCGTCCTTGGCGCGGCGCACGACCGTCAGCTTCGACTCGTACGCGAGCGGCTTGCTCTTGCCCTTGTACGTGACGGTGGCCTTGACGGAGAACGGGACCGAGGCCCCCGACCGCTTGCCGCTCGTCAGCGTCACGCCGGTGATGTGGGCGTCTTTCGTGTAGCCGGTCAGCGCGGTCGTCGCGGCCGCCGAGTCGTCCGTGGCGGCGGCCGCCTTCGCGACGTCACCCTTTTGCCAGGCGGTGAGGAAGGCGGCAGCCGTCGTGCGGACTTCGGTCGCCGAGACCGGGCCGGTTTCCACGGTCTTGTGGTCGGCGGTCGTCGACGTCCTGTCCTCGGCCGCCGCACCACCGCCGTACAGGCTGTAGGCGCCGAACGCCCCGCCGGCGACGACCACGGCGATCACCCCGCCGACCACGGCGGGTTTCGTCTTCCGTCGCTCGGCGACGCGCCTTCTCTTGCCCACAGCTCCAGATCCTCCGCTGGTTCCCCTGGTTCCCCCGTGTGCCCTCACGCCCCTCAACGAGAGGCACCACCCTAGGGTCCCGCCCTGTGAGGGGTGACTTCAGCCACCAGTTCGTAGCACAGCTGCGACGATCGGACCGGCCGCGTCTCCGCCGTGGCCGCCCTCCTGGGTCATCGCGGCGGCCGCTATGTCGTTGCGGTAGCCGGTGAACCAGCTGTTGGACTTGGCCTGGCCGTCGACCTCGGCGGAGCCGGTCTTGGCGCCGACGTCACCGCCGAGCCCGGCCATCACGTGCGCGGCGGTGCCGCTCGTCGCGGTGAGCCGCATCATCTGCTTGAGCTGCGCGACGGTGTTCATCGGCAGCCCCTTCGCCTGCGCAGGCACGCGGTCGTCGAGCTTCAGCGGCACGATGACCGGCTGACGGAACGTGCCGGTGATGGCGGTCGCCGTCACCGACGCCATGTTCAGCGGGCTCAGCTGGACCTGGCCCTGGCCGATCGCGTTCGCCGCGCGGTCCGGGCCGCCGGAGGCGGGGACACTGCCGTCGAAGGACGGAATGCCGGTCTTCCAGTTGTCCTGGCCGAGGCCGAACCGCGTCTGTGCCTCGGTCGTCAAAGACTCGTCCGTGAGCGGCTTTTCGTCGATGAGCTTCACGAAGGCCGTGTTGCAGGACCGGCTGAAGCTGTTGGCGAGGGTCGCGCTCTCGTTGGGAGTCATGTCCGTCAGGTTGTGGAAGGTCTGGCTCTGCCAGGTCGCGGTGGGAGGACAGGGTGCCGGGCCGTTCATCGTGGTCACGCCGTTGTCGATGAGCATCGCCGAGGTGATGATCTTCATGGTGGAGCCGGGTGCCAGCTTGCCGAGGAACGCCGCGTTGAACCCGTCCTCCCGGTGGTTGGCGACCGCCAGCACCTCACCGGTGCTCGGCTTCACCGCCACCACGGACGACTCGGAGTACTCCTTGACCGCCTTCTCCGCGGCTGCCTGCGCGGTCGCGCTGAGCGTCGTGTGCACCCGGCCCGCCTTGCCCTTGGCGAGGGTCAGCAGCGTCGTGTCGACCGCGTTCGAGCTCGTGTGCCGGATCGCCAGCTCGATACCGGGCGTGCCGCCCGCCGTGTCGCCGTACTTGTCGCGCAGTTCGTCCAGGATCGGCCCCAGGGACGGGTACTTCTCCTGGGTCAGGACAACGTTGTTGCGGTCCACGGCCTCGATCGCCGGGCTCGCCGACTCACCCGTGACCAGCGTGTCGCCGTCCTTCAGGTCCGGGTGGACGACGGACGGGTCCCAGTCGACCAGCGCCTTCCCGGTGGTGTCGCCGCGGACGACGGTCAGTTCGGAGTCGTACGAGAAGGGCTTGCTCTTCCCCTCGTACGACACCGTCGCCTCGACCGAGAACGGCACGGTCGCGCCGGACGGCGTGCCCGGCTTGATGTGCACCTTGGTGAGGTGCGCGTCGTCGCGGTAGCCGGCCAGGAGTGTTCCCGCCTTCTCCGCGAAATTGGTGTACGACGCCGCCTTGGTCGCGTTGCCCTTCTCCCAGGCCGCGAAGAAGTTCGCCGAGGTCTCCTTGACCTCCGCACTGCTCGGCGGCCCGGTCTTCACGGGCGCGGGCCCGGACGACCCCGGGCTCCCGTCCCCGCTGATCGCGGTCACCACGTTGTACGCGCCGTACCCGGCGCCCCCTACCATCACCGCGAACACGCTGCCGACGATGGCAGCCTTCGCCCCCTTGCGCATCGCGCGAATCCCCTCCCCGTGGACCCTCTTCCGAACTTCTGAACGCGTTCAGAAAGAGTGGTCTACTCCGCACTGTATGCGTGAGCTGTGACCCACGGGGCGGGAGTTCTCCGAATCGTTAGACCCAGGTGTCCAGCCACATCCGCGACCGCCAGGAGTCGATCGGGATGGCCGTGCCTGTGTACAGGGGCCAGAAGTAGATGAAATTCCAGGCGATGAGCAGGACCAGGACGCCCGCGCCCGCCGCGCCGATGACGCGGCGGCGTTCCCCGGAGCCGGGTGGGCCGATGATCGCGCCGATCAGCGTCGTGACGGCCAGGCACAGGAAGGGCACGAAGACGACGGCGTAGAAGAAGAAGATCGTGCGTTCCTGGTACATGAACCAGGGGAGGTAGCCGGCCGCGATGCCACAGGCGATCGCGCCCGCGCGCCAGTCGCGGCGGAACGCCCAGCGCCACAGCACGTAGACGATCGCGAAGCAGGCGGCCCACCACAGGAGCGGGGTGCCGAGGGCCAGCACCTCGCGGGCGCACTTCTCGGTCGCGTCGGCGGGGCAGCCGTCCGTGCCGGGGGCCGGGGACTCGTAGAAGTACGAGACCGGGCGGCCCAGGACGAGCCAGCTCCACGGGTTCGACTGGTAGGTGTGCGGGGACGAGAGGCCGACGTGGAACTTGTAGACCTCGTGCTCGTAGTGCCACAGGCTGCGCAGCCAGTCGGGCAGGAAGGTCCAGTTGCCGCCCCTGCCGTCGGTCACCGCCCAGTTGCGGAAGTAGCCGCCCTTGCCGTTGTCCGGCGACAGGATCCAGCCGGTCCAGGAGATCAGGTACACGGACAGGGCGACCGGGACCGTCGCCAGGAACGTGATGCCCGTGTCGTGCTTGAGGGCCGCCAGGTACGGGCGACGGGCGCCGGCGACCCGGCGCGAGGCCGCGTCCCACAGGATCGCCATCACACAGAACGCGGCGAGGACGTAGAGGCCGTTCCACTTGGTGCCGATGGCCAGACCCAGCATCAGGCCCGCCCCCCAGCGCCAGGGACGCCAGCCGAGGCGGGTCGCTTCGGCGGCGTGCGCGTCGGGGCGTACGACGCCGTCCGCGTCGGTGGGGAGCGCCGCCGCGAGCCGGGCCCGCGCCTTGTCGCGGTCGATGACCAGGCAGCCGAAGGCCGCCAGCACGAAGAACATCAGCACGCCGTCGAGCAGCGAGGTGCGGCTCATCACGAAGTGCAGGCCGTCCACCGCCATCAGCGCGCCCGCGAGGCAGCCCAGGAACGTCGAGCGGAACAGGCGGCGCCCGATCCGGCACAGCAGCAGCACGGACAGCGTGCCGAGCAGCGCCGTCATGAAGCGCCAGCCGAAGGGGGTGAACCCGAAGATCTGCTCGCCGAGCCCGATCACGTACTTGCCGACCGGCGGGTGCACGACATAGGCGGCGTCGCTCGGGATCCGCACATGGCCGTTGCCCTGCAGGATCAGGTCGTTGGCGTCCTTCGCCCAGTTGACCTCGTATCCGCGGTGGATGAGCGCCCAGGCGTCCTTGGCGTAGTACGTCTCGTCGAATATCACCGCCTTCGGGCTGCCCAGGTTCCAGAACCGCATCAGCCCGGCGAGCAGCGTCACCAGGAGCGGGCCGCCCCAGCCCGACCAGCGCGTGATGCGCTCGGCGACCTCGTGGCGCAGTCCGAGCGTGGCCCAGATGCGTGGGCTGGGCTCGGCGTACGGCGGCACGAGCCGGTCGCGTACGTCGCTTCTGAGCGGCGCCGTGTAGCCGAATCGGCGCAGCCGCTGCTGCCACGACGGCCGCTGCTCTTCGGCGGCCTGGCCCTGTCGGGTGTCCGTGGAGGACGCGGTACTGGTCACCGCGCCATCGTAGGGAACACGCCTGTGGGAGTCCCGTGCCTGGGCCCTGCGAGGATGGAACCGTGACAGGAACCCTTGTATTGGCAGGCACTCCGATCGGCGATGTGGCCGATGCTCCGCCCCGGCTCGCCCAGGAGCTGCAGAGCGCGGACGTCGTCGCCGCCGAGGACACCCGCAGGCTCCGGCGGCTCACCCAGGCGCTGGGGGTGCAGCCCGCGGGGCGCGTCGTGTCGTACTTCGAGGGGAACGAGTCCGCCCGTACGCCCGAACTGGTCGAGGCGCTCCTGGAGGGCTCGCGGGTGCTGCTCGTGACCGACGCCGGGATGCCGTCCGTGTCGGACCCCGGATACCGGCTGGTCGCGGCCGCCGTCGAGAAGGACATCAAGGTCACCGCCGTACCGGGCCCGTCCGCCGTGCTCACCGCGCTCGCCCTGTCCGGACTGCCCGTCGACCGCTTCTGCTTCGAGGGCTTCCTGCCGAGGAAGGCGGGCGAGCGGTTGTCGCGGCTGAAGGAGGTCGCGGAGGAGCGCCGGACGATGGTCTATTTCGAGGCCCCGCACCGGCTCGACGACGCCCTCGCCGCGATGGCCGAGGTCTTCGGGGACACCCGCCGGGCCGCCGTCTGCCGCGAGCTGACGAAGACGTACGAGGAGGTCAAGCGCGGTCCGCTGGGCGAGCTGGCGGCCTGGGCCGCCGAGGGCGTACGCGGGGAGATCACCGTCGTCGTCGAGGGCGCCGCCGCGAAGGGCGCCGAGGAGCTGGACGCCGCCGAACTGGTGCGCCGGGTCCAGGTGCGCGAGGAGGCGGGGGAGCGGCGCAAGGACGCGATCGCCGCCGTCGCCACGGAGGCGGGGATTCCCAAGCGCGACGTCTTCGATGCCGTTGTCGCGGCAAAGAATGCCGCTCGAAGCGCCCCATAGAAGGGCAAAGGACGATCGTGAAAAGCAAAGCTCAGGCCGGGTAGCGGGACGGTTGCGACAAGGAAAGGCCAAAACGACTCCAACAGTCGACAGACCTGATGCGTTCGCGCCCGGAGAAGCGTCCACTGGTTGAAGGGACGCACCCGTCCCTCGCCTTCAGCGGGATTCAGGAGGAATCCCCTCGACGAAGGCGCTTGTCCAGCGGACAAGAGGGAGCTGGCATGACTGAGATCGCAGGACGGACCGGGCATCGCAGCGCGGCGACCGCCGTCGTCCATGAGTCGTATTCCTTCGCCTGCATGCGCTGCGGGCACGGCTGGGAGCAGTCGTACGAGATAGAGCACCACCTCGACGCCGAGGGCAGCGAGTTCGTGATGTACGTGGCGAACGGCCAGGTCGTGCCGTCGCCGCTGAGCCGGCCCAGCTGCCTCAACTGCGACAGCCACGTAGTGCGCATAATGCGCGCCGGTCAGGTGTCCTCCGTTCTCGACTCCCTGCACCGGGCCCAGCGTCCGGGCCCGCGGCGGCCCGACGAGGCCCTCGAGGAGGCTCAGGCGGCGCCGAAGGAGGCGCACCACTGGCACCTCTCGGATCTGCTGCACCCCTTCCATCACCGCAAGGCGGGGTGACGTTGCTCGGGGCCCTCGGGTGAGGCCCGGCAAGGCGGGGTGACGTTGCTCGTGAGGCACCGCAGGGCGGGGTGACCCTGACTCGGGTGAGGCCCGGCATGCGCCTTTCGTAGGATCGGGGCATGCCCTCCGACAAGACCGAAGCGCCGCCCCTCCCCGAGCCCCTGCGGGTCCCCGTCGCGGACTCGCACACCCACCTCGACATGCAGTCCGGCACGGTGGAGGAGGGCCTCGCCAAGGCCGCGTCGGTCGGGGTGACGACGGTCGTCCAGGTCGGCTGCGACGTGAACGGCTCGCGGTGGGCGGCGCAGACCGCGCTGGATTACGACGCCGTCCACGCCACCGTCGCGCTGCACCCCAACGAAGCGCCCCGCATCGTCCACGGCGACCCCGACGGCTGGTCCCGGCAGGGCGCCCGGCAGCCGGGCGGCGACGCGGCGCTGGACGAGGCGCTCGCCGAGATCGACCGCCTCGCCGCGCTTCCCCAGGTCAAGGGTGTCGGCGAGACCGGGCTCGACTACTTCCGCACGGGAGCCGAGGGCAAGGCCGCGCAGGAACGGTCCTTCCGCGCCCACATCGAGATCGCCAAGCGGCACGGCAAGGCCCTGGTCATCCACGACCGGGACGCCCACGCCGACGTGCTGCGCGTCCTCAAGGAGGAGGGCGCCCCCGAGCGGACCGTCTTCCACTGCTACTCCGGCGACGCCGAGATGGCCGAGATCTGCGGCCGCGCGGGCTACTTCATGTCCTTCGCAGGCAACATGACCTTCAAGAACGCCCAGCCACTGCGCGACGCGCTCGCCGCGGCGCCGCTGGAACTCGTCCTCGTCGAGACCGACGCGCCCTTCCTGACACCCGCGCCATACCGCGGACGGCCTAACGCCCCGTATCTCATTCCGGTCACGGTGCGCGCCATGGCCGTTGTACGGGGCATCGACGAGGACGCGCTGGCGACCTCGATCTCCGCGAACACTGCGCGCGCGTTCGATTACTGACGGATAACGGTTCCCGGGGTCTCCCCGGGTCGCACCTCAGGGGAGTGTCGCGACACAGCGTAGCCGCGTTGCTTGGGAGAGTGACGACCGCTCCGCTAGGTTCTGGTCGCCCGATCCGGACCCCCCCTGGAGCGTGTCGTCGTGAGCAGCTCGCAGTACGAGACGTATGGACCGCCTGGAACGTCGTACGAGACGTATGAGCCCCATGAGCCGTACGGTCGCGGCTACCCGGACACGTACCGGCCCGCGTACGAGGCGGGCGTGGCCGAGCCCGAGGGGCCGACGGAGCCCCGGCTGCCTCGACAGGGACAGGTGCAGGGGGAGGGGGACGGCGCGACCCGGTCCGGGGGCCGCGCCGAGACCCGGCGCGCGGCCCGGCGCAAGCGCACCGCCGAGCGCCCCGACCCCTTCCGCCGCCTGCTCCCGCAGGCCCTGGTCGTCGCGTTCCTCGCCGGGGGCACCTCCGCCTTCGTCGCCAACGACAAGGTGATCGAGCTCAGCGTCGACGGGAAGCCGCGCGCGCTGCACACCTTCGCGGACGACGTGACCGAGTTGCTCGCCGACGAGGGTGTGAAGGTGGGGGCGCACGACGTGGTGGCGCCCGCGCCCGGCACGCCGCTCACCAGCGGCGACGAGGTCGCGGTGCGCTACGGGCGCCCCATGCACCTCACCCTCGACGGGCACCGGCGCAAGGTGTGGACGACGGCGCACACGGTGGACGGGGCGCTCAGAGAGCTCGGAGTGCGCGCGGAGGGGGCGTACGTGTCGACTTCGCGCTCCCGGCGCATCGGCCCTGAGGGTCTGGCGCTCGATGTGCGCACCGAGCGCACGGTGACGATCATGGCGGACGGGCGGGCGCGGACGATCTGTACGAACGCGGCGAGTGTGCGCGAGGCCGTCGAGGAGGCCGGGATCACCCTGCACGGGCAGGACACGACCTCCGTCCCGCCCGGGAGTTTCCCGCGGGATGGGCAGACGGTCACCGTCATGCGGGTCACCGGGGGCAAGGAGGTCCGCGAGGAGCCGATTCCGTTCCCGGTGCGACGGACGCAGGATCCCTCGCTGTTCCGGGGCACGGAGGTCGTTGAGCGGGCCGGGCGGTCCGGGGCGCGACGGGTCACGTACTCCCTGTGGACCGTCAACGGCGTCAACCAGGCGCCACGGCGCATCAAGTCCGAGGTGGCGCGGGAGCCGCGGGCCCAGCTGGTGAAGGTCGGCACCAAGCCCCCTCCGGCGTCCGTCGCCGGGGCCGACGACCTGAACTGGTCCGCCCTCGCGGCCTGCGAGTCCGGCGGTCGCCCCGACGCCGTGGATCCCTCCGGCACCTACGGCGGCCTCTACCAGTTCGACACCCACACCTGGCACGCCCTCGGCGGCTCCGGCCGCCCCCAGGACGCCCCCGCCACGGAACAGACGTTCCGCGCGAAGAAGCTGTACGTGCGGCGGGGGGCGAGTCCTTGGCCGCATTGCGGGGCAAGGCTGCGCGGGTGAGTGAGAGTTTTTAGCCCGTCCGGCGTTTGAGGACGAGCGCGTCAGCGCGATGGCGGGGGGCTGGGGGCGGCAGCCCCCAGGGACGATAGGGGTCCCCCGCTCGAGCGAAGCCGAGAGTGGGGGAGGGCAGGGGCGGAGGGGGCGACAAAATACCCAGCCCCAGCCCACCCGTACCCTTGGGGGGTGACCAGCCCCACCCCCGACGCCCTCCTGGGCCCCGCCGAGATCCGCGAACTCGCGGGAGCCCTCGGCGTACGGCCCACCAAGCAGCGCGGCCAGAACTTCGTCATCGACGCGAACACGGTGCGCCGCATCGTGCGCACCGCCGACGTCCGCCCCGACGATGTGGTCGTCGAGGTGGGCCCCGGCCTCGGCTCGCTGACGCTGGCCCTGCTGGAGGTGGCCGACCGGGTCGTCGCGGTAGAGATCGACGACGTGCTCGCGGGCGCGCTGCCGTCGACCATCGCGGCCCGCATGCCGTCCCGCGCCGAGCGCTTCTCGCTCGTGCACTCCGACGCGATGCACGTCCAGGAACTCCCCGGCCCCGCCCCCACCGCACTCGTCGCCAACCTCCCGTACAACGTCGCCGTCCCCGTCCTGCTGCACATGCTCGAGACCTTCCCGACCCTCGAGCGCACCCTCGTGATGGTGCAGGCGGAGGTCGCCGACCGGCTCGCGGCCGCGCCCGGCTCGAAGGTGTACGGCGTGCCGTCCGTGAAGGCCAACTGGTACGCCGACGTGAAGCGGGCCGGTGCCA
This sequence comes from Streptomyces sp. NPDC029292, assembly GCF_055569295.1. Lineage (NCBI taxonomy): Bacteria > Bacillati > Actinomycetota > Actinomycetes > Kitasatosporales > Streptomycetaceae > Streptomyces > Streptomyces sp. NPDC029292. The sequence goes on along the minus strand of NZ_JBVHXR010000010.1, from coordinate 187,280 downwards.
TCGGCCGGAACGTCTTCTGGCCCGCGCCGAACGTCGACAGCGGGCTCGTGTCGCTCACCAGGCGCGCCGAGCCCCTCAAGACCACGGCCTCGAAGCGCGAGGTGTTCGCCGTCGTCGACGCCGCCTTCGCGCAGCGGCGGAAGACACTGCGCGCCGCCCTCGCCGGGTGGGCCGGTTCAGCCGCCGCCGCCGAGACCGCGCTCGTCGCCGCCGGGGTCTCGCCGCAGGCCCGCGGGGAGTCCCTGACCGTGGAAGAGTTCGCCCGTATCGCCGAGAACAAGGAGCCTGCTCAGCCGTGACGGTGACGGTACGCGTCCCTGCCAAGGTCAATGTCCAGCTCGCGGTGGGCGGCGCCCGCCCCGACGGCTTCCACGACCTGGCCAACGTCTTTCTCGCGGTCGGCCTGTACGACGAGGTCACGGTGACGCCGGCGGACGAGCTGCGCATCACCTGCGCGGGACCGGATGCCGGGCAGGTCCCCCTGGACCGTACGAACCTGGCGGCCCGCGCGGCCCTCGAACTCGCCCGCCGGTACGGCATCGACCCCGCCGTCCACCTCCACATCGCCAAGGACATCCCCGTCGCCGGCGGCATGGCGGGCGGCAGTGCCGACGGCGCGGGCGCGCTCGTCGCCTGCGACGCGCTGTGGGGTACGAACGCCTCGCGCGGCGAACTCCTGGAGATCTGCGCCGAGTTGGGCAGCGACGTGCCGTTCAGCCTGGTGGGCGGGGCGGCGCTCGGCGTCGGGCGGGGCGAGCGGCTGCGGCTGCTGGAGGTCGGCGGGACGTTCCACTGGGTCTTCGCGATGGCCGAGCGCGGGCTGTCGACCCCGGCGGTCTTCCAGGAGTTCGACCGGCTGAATGACGGGGTGCGGATCCCTGAGCCCGTCGCCTCGCAGGAGTTGCTCGACGCCCTCGCGAAGGGGGATGCCGCCGGCCTCGCGGGCGCCGTCTCCAACGATCTCCAGCCCGCGGCCCTCTCCCTCTTCCCGGCCCTCGCCGACACCCTCGCGGCGGGCCGCGCGGCCGGCGCCCTCGCGGCGCTGGTCTCCGGCTCGGGCCCGACCACCGCCTTCCTCGTGCCGGACGCGCGGTCCGCGACGACGGTCGCCGAGGCGCTGCTCTCCTCTGGAACCTGTCGTTCCGTTCGGGTCACCGAGAGCCCGGCACCCGGCGCGACGGTGCTGTAACGGCCCGTACTCAGAGGTGACAACTGCCCCGGTTCTTGTATAAATATTCCGGCCAGTTGTTACCTACGTCACCGCAACTCAATTCTCGCCTATAGCCCCCATGGTCCCTTTCGCGCGGTCTGCTCCTCAGCCGGTGCTGGCATGATCAGCCATCCCCGGTCTCTTGTTACCGGCGGTACTACCGTGTGCGCGGCCCTGCCCGCGCGACGGGCGAGAGGGGTTCCTCGTGGGACACATGAACCATTTCAGCGCCGGATGGGTCACTCCCGTCCTGTCCTACGCGATGGCCTGCGTCGGTTCGGCACTCGGACTGCGCTGCACGGTCAGGGCACTTGAGGCCGACGGCGCCTCGAAACGGAACTGGCTGATGATGGCGTCCATCGCCATCGGCTCCGGCATCTGGACCATGCACTTCATCGCCATGATGGGCTTCGCGGTCGACGGCACACCGATCCGCTACGACGTCCCGGTCACCGTGCTCAGCCTGCTGATGTCGATCGCCGTCGTCGGCGCGGGCGTCTTCACCGCGGGATTCGGGCGTTCCCCCGTACGGGCCGTACTGCTCGGCGGGCTCGGCACCGGCCTCGGCGTCGCCGCGATGCATTACACCGGCATGGCCGCGCTCAACCTGCACGGCGAGGTCAACTACGACCCCACCCTCGTCATCGCCTCCGTCATCATCGCCGTCGTCGCCGCGACCGCCGCGCTCACGCTCACCCTCATCGTGCGCGGGCCCGTCCTCGCCGCGGCCGCCGCGCTCGTCATGGGCGTCGCGGTCGTCAGCATGCACTACACCGGGATGTGGGCCGTCAGCATCGACCTCGCGCCCAGCAGCGCGTCGCTCGCCGGGGCCACCGCCACCGAGTTCATCTTCCCGCTCGCCGTGGTGCTGGGCTCGTTCCTCTTCCTGACCTCCGCGTACGTCGCGCTGTCCCCGACCGGGAAGCGGGACGAGTCGGTGGCCGCCGCCGCGCTGCTTCGCGAGGTCGAGCTCTCCACCGCCTGAGCCGGCCGTACGCCCGGTCGCCTCGGGCGTTCGCTTCGCACCTTCGCCGCTTCGCACGGCCTCATGGCCGTCACTTACGTCTACCCGAGCCCTCTTACGGCCACCCCAGCCGCTCTTACGGCTACCCCGGCCGCCCCTACGGCTACCCCAGCCGTCCGTACGGCCGCCCCAGCCGCCCGTACGCCCCCTCCGTAACTCGCTCCCTGAACGAGGTCCCCCATGCGTGTCCCCCGCACGCCCGACCGGCTGCGTCCCAGATCGGTTCGCGCGAAGATCGTCTCCCTGCTCATGCTGCCCATCGTGTCCCTCATGGCACTGTGGGGCTTCGCCGCCGTGACCACCGCGTCCAGCATCGGCGCCCTGGAGCGGGCCAAGGACGTCAACTCCGAACTCCTCATCCCCGTGAGCGACTTCGTCACCGTCCTGCAGAGCGAACGGACCGCCACCCTGCGGTACGTCGCCGCGCCGGACAGCAGCGGCCTCGCCGCACTGAAGACCGCGCGGGCCGCCACCGACAAGGCCGCCTCCGCGCTGCTCGACGGCGTCAACGCGAGCAGCTCCGACGCCGCGCTGCTGGACGCCGGGCTGCCCGACCGCCTCGCCCGCCTCGAAGCCGACGCGGGCGGCCTTCCGGCCCTGCGGACCGAGGTCGGCGTGAAGGGGTCCGCGCTCTCCGCCGCGTACACCAAGTACTCCTCGATCATCGAGCACGGCTTCTCCGTCACCGGTGCGCTCACCGGCGACGAGAGCACCGACGCGACCTCCGAGGCCCGGGTCGTCCTCGAACTCTCCCGCGCCCGTGAGGCCGTCGCCCAGGAGCAGGCGCTGCTCGCCGCGGGCCGTGGCGCCGGGACGCTGACCACGGACCAGTACGCGCTGTTCGCCGGGGCCGTCGCCACGCAGCGGTCGCTGCTGAAGCCCGCGGTCGCCGACCTGAAGGCCGCGCACCGGGGGGCGTACAACACCGTTCTGGAGGGCGACGGTTACACGCGGCTGCAGGCCGTGGAGAACCGGGTGCGCAGTGCCGGGCCGGGCGCCTCCGCCGTGTCGGCGGGGCTCGTCACGGGCTGGGACAGCTCTGTCTCGGCCGTCCTGAAGGGGCTCACCAAGGCCGAGGCGGGGGCCGGAACCGCGGCTGCCGCGAAGGCGAATCCGTTCGGCTGGTCCACGCTCGGCGCGTCCGGGGTCGCTGTGGTCCTGGGCCTGGTCGGCGTCCTGCTGTCGCTGCTCGTCTCCGTGCTCGTCGGCCGCGGGCTCATCGTCGAACTGCTCGATCTGCGCAACTCCGCCCTCGAGGTCGCCGGACGCCGGCTGCCGCAGGCCATGCGGCGACTGCACGCCGGGCAGGGCGTCGACATCGACGCCGAGGCGCCCATGCGGCGACTGGTCGGCGACGAGCTGGCGCAGGTGGGTACGGCACTGACCGCCGTGCAGCGGGCCGCGCTCAAGGCCGCGTCCGAGCGGGCCGAGCTGCTCAGCGGGATCTCCGGCGTGTACGTGAGCCTCGCGCGACGCAGCCAGGTGCTGCTGCACCGCCAGCTGGACCTGCTGGCCGCGATGGAGCAGCGCCAGCGGGACGCGGCCGAACTGCAGGACCTCTACCGCGTCGACTACCTCGCCACCCGCATGCGGCGGCACTCCGAGAGCCTCCTCATCCTGTCCGGGATCGCGCCCGGACGAGGATGGCGTACGCCGATCGCGCTCGCCGATGTGCTGCGGGCCGCCGTCGGCGAGATCGAGGACGCGACGCGCGTGCAGATCTGGGCCGTACCCCGGGTCTCGGTGGCCGGGGGCTCGGTCGCCGACGTGATCCACCTCCTCGCCGAGCTCGTGGAGAACGCGACCGCCTTCTCGCCGCCCAGCACCAAGGCGCAGCTGCGCGCCGCCCGGCTGCGCGACGGCGTCCTCATCGAGGTCGAGGACAGCGGCTTCGGTATGAACGAGGACGCGATGGCCGAGGCGAACCGGAAGATCCAGGCCCAGCGCGTCGATCTCCTCGACGCCAAGCAGATCGGGCTGTTCGTGGTGAACCGGCTGGCCGAGCGGCAGGGCTTGCGCGTGGAGCTGCGGCCCTCCCCGAACGGGGGCGTCACGGCGGCCGTCCTCATCCCGGAGAACCTCCTCCGTGACGACATGCCGGTACACGACCGCGCGGCGGCCGAGGCCGGCGGCCAGGGCCGCTCCCTGGCCCCGGCGTCCGCGCTGATCCCGCGCCAGCGACTTACTGGCGGGGACGCCTGACGCCGGGCTCAGCCCGTCGTGGCGGGGGTCTGGGTGCGGAGGCCCCAGGGAGGGGAAGGGCAGGGGCGGCGGGGGCGAGGAAACCCATGGCTCAGCCCACCACCGCCCCCGGACTACCCTTGAGGGTCGATCGTCCCCCTTGTTCAGGAGAGAAATGGCCGTCAACCTGGTCAATGTCGAGTCCGTCAGCAAGGTGTACGGCACCCGCGCACTGCTCGACGGAGTCTCCCTCGGCGTCAGCGAGGGCGACCGCATCGGCGTGGTCGGCCGGAACGGCGACGGCAAGACCACCCTCATCCGGATGCTCGCCAAGCTGGAGGAGGCCGACACCGGAAGGGTCACGCACTCCGGCGGCCTGCACATCGGCGTGCTGACCCAGCACGACTCCCTCGACCCCACGGCCACCGTCCGCCACGAGGTCATCCGGGACATGGCCGACCACGAGTGGGCGGGCAATGCCAAGATCAGGGACGTACTGACGGGCCTGTTCGGAGGGCTGGACCTGCCCGGCTTCCCGCAGGGGCTGGACACGGTCATCGCCCCGCTCTCCGGCGGCGAACGCCGCCGCATCGCACTCGCGAAGCTGCTCATCGAGGAGCAGGACCTGATCATCCTCGACGAGCCGACCAACCACCTGGACGTGGAAGGTATCGCCTGGCTCGCCCAGCACCTGCGCGCGCGCCGCTCCGCGCTGGTGTGCGTCACCCACGACCGCTGGTTCCTCGACCAGGTCTGCACCCGCATGTGGGACGTGCAGAAGGGCGCGGTGTACGAGTACGAGGGCGGCTACTCCGACTACGTCTTCGCACGGGCCGAGCGTGAGCGCATCGCCGCCACCGAAGAGGTCAAGCGGCAGAACCTCGTCCGCAAGGAGCTGGCCTGGCTGCGGCGCGGCGCCCCCGCCCGCACGTCCAAGCCCCGCTTCCGCGTCGAGGCCGCCAACGAGCTGATCGCGGACGTGCCGCCGCCCCGGGACAAGAGCGAGCTGATGAAGTTCGCCAGCTCCCGGCTCGGCAAGACCGTCTTCGACCTGGAAGACGTGACCGTGCAGGCCGGGCCCAAGGTGCTGCTGAAGCACCTGACCTGGCAGCTCGGGCCGGGCGACCGCGTCGGCCTGGTGGGCGTGAACGGCGCGGGCAAGACCTCGCTGCTGCGCGCCATGGCCGAAGCCGCCCGCAGCGAGGGCGAGAAGCAGCCCGCCGCCGGGCGGATCGCCACCGGCAAGACCGTCAAGCTCGCCTATCTCTCCCAGGAAGTCGCCGAACTCGACCCCACCTGGCGGGTGTTGCAGGCCGTCCAGGCCGTGCGCGACCGCGTCGACCTCGGCAAGGGGCGTGAGCTGACCGCGGGCCAGCTCTGCGAGACGTTCGGCTTCAACAAGGAGAAGCAGTGGACGCCGGTGGGGGACCTGTCCGGTGGTGAGCGCCGCCGGCTCCAGCTCCTGCGCCTGCTGATGGACGAGCCCAACGTCCTCTTCCTCGACGAGCCCACCAACGACCTCGACATCGAGACCCTGACGCAGCTCGAAGACCTGCTCGACGGCTGGCCCGGCTCGATGGTCGTGATCTCCCACGACCGGTTCTTCATCGAGCGGACGACGGACAACGTGTTCGCGCTGCTCGGCGACACCAGCCTGCGGATGCTGCCGCGCGGGATCGACGAGTACCTGGAGCGGCGCAAGAAGATGGAGGAGGTCGCGGCCGCCGCCGTACTCGCCTCCGCGCCGGCGCCCGCCAAGGCCGCGTCCGCCGCCGACGCCCGCGCCGCCAAGAAGGAACTCCAGAAGATCGAGCGGCAGCTGGACAAGATCTCCGAGAAGGAGACCAAGCTGCACGCCCAAATCGCCGACAACGCCACCGACTTCGCGAAGGTCGCCGCACTCGACGCCGAGTTGCGCGCGTTGTCCGGGGAGCGCGAGGAGCTGGAGATGCGCTGGCTGGAGCTGGCGGAGGACGCGTAAGCGGGCGCGCGGCGGGAACGCCGGCCGGGGCGCGCGAGCTGGGGCGCGCAAGCCGGGCGCACGCCGCGCGAGAGTAACGCGCGCCGCTGCCCGCCGCGCACGAGCTGAACGCGCTCCCCGTGCGCGCTCCTTGCGCCCCCGCGCGCGCGTCGAGTGAAGGGCGCGTGAAGGCGCGTAACGACGGCATCACGGGCCGGTCCTCCCTTGGGAACAGGGCGAGGACCGGCCCCGTGTTCAAGGGCGCCACAGTGATAGAAAGAGCCGTCTGAGAACAGTCTGAGAACCACCGGGTGCGGCGGGAATCCAACGCCGCCGGTGGGGCGCCACATCAGTGAAGAGGGGGAAAGCGCTGATGAGTCAGCCGCCCAGTCAGCCGCCGCAGGGCGGCTTCGGAGCACCGCAGGAACAGCCGCCGGGGGGCGGTTACGGCGCTCCGCAGGACCCGCGGGCGCAGGGGGGTTTCGGCGCGCCCCCCAACACGCCCCCTCCACCCGCGCAGGCGCCCGCGCCCCCGCAGACTCCGCCCACCGGTCCTCCGCAGCCCGGTTACGGATACCCCCAGCAGCCCGGCCAGCCCGGCCCCTACGCCCAGCCGGGCCCGTACGCGCAGCCCCAACAGCCGGGCCCGTCCGGCCAGTCGGGCCCCTACGGACAGCAGCCTGCGTACGGACAGCAGCCGGGGTACGGATACCCGCCCCAGGCGCAGTACCCGGGTGAGCCCGGCACCCCGCCGCCCGGCGGTGGCTCCAAGAACCCCTTCAAGGGCAGGCCCGCGGTGGTCATCGGCGCCGCCGTGGCCGCGCTGCTCGTCATCGGCGGCACCGTATGGGCCGTCAGCAGCAGTGGTGACGACGGCAAGAAGGAGCCGGTCGCCGAAAAGAGCCAGACCTCGAAGCCCCCGGCCTCGGACGATCCGGTCAACCCCGGTGACGGCAGCGGCAACGGCACCGAGGAGCAGAAGGACCTCAACGCGGGCCGCCAGGCCGGTGAGGCGAAGGTGCTCTGGTACAAGGAGGCGCCCGACGCACCCGGTTCCGGTGCCGACGCCCCCGGCCTGTGGATCACCGACAAGACCGCGGTGAAGGCGGCGTACAAGCAGGTGTTCGCGTACAACGTCGCGGACGGCAAGCCCGCTTGGGACGCGCTCACCTTCCCGCAGAAGATCTGCGCGGTCACCCCGCAGAAGACGTCCGACGACAAGGTCGTCATCGCGTACATGAACGGCACCGGCGACAACGCCAAGTGCAACCAACTCGAGCAGATCGACCTCAACACCGGTGTGAAGGGCTGGAGCGGGAAGGTCGACGACGGCGTCGGGCTCTTCGACAGCACGCTCTCGATCGAGCTGTCCATCGCCGGCGACACGCTGATGGTCGGCCGTGAGCAGTCCGGTACGGCGTACGACGCCGGCAGCGGCGACAAGCTGTGGGACAAGGGGAAGTACGGCACGAACTGCTACCCCGCCGGGTTCGCGGGCGGCGCCAAGCTGCTCTCCGTCGCCTCCTGCGGCGTCGGCACCGACACCGAGCACGACGAGGTGCGGGAGCTCGACCCGGTCAGCGGCAAGGCCAAGTGGACCACGAAGATCCCCAAGGGCTGGACGGTCGAGCGCACGTTCTCCGTCGACCCCGTCGTCCTCTACATGACCAACGCGGACAAGAAGACGGTGAACGTCACCGTGCTGAAGAACAACGGCGACATCCGCTCGCAGCTCGAGAGCAAGGACACCTTCGCGCCCGACTGCGACTATGCCGTCCTCGACCGCGATCTGACGGGCTGTCAGGGCACCGCCGCCGACGCCAACACCCTCTACCTGCCGACCGAGGCGAAGACCGGCGCCAACGAGGTCGTCGCGTTCAGCCTGGAGAGCGGCAAGGAGCGGTGGCGCGTCAAGTCCCCGGCGGACGAGGCGATGCTGCCGCTGAAGATGGACGGTACGAATGTCATCGCGTACGTCCAGCCCTCGTACGACGCCGGCGGCCAGATCGTGTCGATCCCGACGACCGGGAGCAGCCACAAGACCACCAAGCTGCTGCAGAACCCGCAGGGCACCGCGGACATCGAGAAAGCCTTCTTCGCGAAGGCGGTCGACTACGTGGACGGGCGCTTCTACATCTCCACCACCCGGCTGACGGGCACCGACGACGCGAAGGAGAAGTTGATGCTGGCCTACGGCAAGTAGCCGCGCCTACGGCAAGTAACCGCGCCTACGGCAAGTAGCCGACACCCACTCTTCGTTCCGGCCCGCCTTCCCTTCGTATCCCGAGGTACACACGTCATGAGCCAGCCGCCGCCCCCGCCGCCGCCGAACCAGCCCCCGCAGCCCCCGCAGCCTCCGCAGGGAGGCTTCGGCGCGCCCCAGGGCCCGCCCCCCGGTGGCTTCGGCGCCCCGCAGGACCCGCCGCCGGGAGGCTTCGGCGCGCCCCAAGACCCGCCGCCCGGTGGTTTCGGCGCCCCCCAGCCCCCGCAGCCCGCGCAGGGCCCCGGCTACGGCTACCCGCAGACGCCCCCGCCTCCGCCCGCCCCGCCGCAGGGCCGGCCCCAGCAGCCGTACGGCTACCCCCAGACCCCGCCGCCGGCCCAGCCCGGCTACGGCTACCCGGGTCAGCAGCCCCAACAGCCCTCCCCGTACGGCTATCCGCAGCCGCAGACCATGCCGATGCAGCCGCAGGCTCCCCAAGGCGGGGGCGGCGGGCGGAAGTTCAACAACCAGATGGTCATCATCGTCGCGGCCGTGGCGGCCGTCGCGCTGATCATCGGCGGAGGCGTCTGGTACGCCAACACCTCCGGCAAGGACGACACCAAGAACAACTCCTCGAGTACGACCGGCGGCAAGGACGGCAAGGACACCACCGGCAGCACGGGTGGTACGGACAGCACGGGCGATGACAAGCCCGTGGACACCACCCCCAAGGAGAAGGTCCCGTCCAACACCAGCTCCAAGGTCCTCTTCCAGCTGCCCGCGCCGGCCGTGACGTCCGGCAGCTCCAGCGTGAACACCGTCGGCTCCTGGCTCACCGACAAGGTGTACGCCAAGACCGGCAACGCCGAGATCAATGGCTACGACCCCGAAACGGGCAAGAAGCTCTGGACGATCCCGCTGTCCGGCCCGGTGTGCCAGGCGAGCCGCCACGTCACCGATTCCAACCGGACGGCGATCATCTACGAGCCCGCCATGCCGACCAAGGCGGACCCCTCCCACGGCTGCAGCCAGGTCGCGTCCCTCGACCTCGACCTGGGCAAGAAGCTGTGGACGCACACCATCAAGTCCGGTGACGAGCTGGTCAGCCTCGACAACGTCACCGTGAGCGGGAACACGGTCGCCGCGGGCAGCACCAGCGGCGGCGGCGCGTTCGACATCTCCACCGGCAAGCAGCTGTGGGCCCCGAAGCCGACGGACAGCTGCTACGACTCCGGGTACGGCGGCGGCGACAAGCTGGTCGCGGTCCGCAAGTGCGGTGAGTACGGCAGCACCCGTCAGCTGCACATCCAGACCATCGACCCGAAGTCCGGGACGGTGCTCTCCGAGTACAAGATGACGCCCGGCATCGAGTACGCGAGCGTCATCTCGACCAACCCCCTCGTGGTGGCCGCCGACGTCGGCGACTCCGCCGGGGACGGCAGTGGCATCTCGGACTTCTTCTCCATCGACAACAAGACCGGCAAGCTGCGCACCAAGATCTCCGCGCCGGGCAAGACGTACGCCGCCAAGTGCGACGGGATCACCAGGATCGAGGCCTGCTCCCTGCTGGCCGTCGGCAACGACAAGCTCTACATCCCGACCGAGGAGCACGACGGCTCCGGCCAGTACGGCCAGACCAACGAGATCGTCGCCTTCGACCTCGCCACCGGCAAGCTGACCGGCCAGCGCGCCGACGCGGGTGACGGCTACACCATCACCCCGCTGCGCATGGACGGCACCAACCTCCTCGCGTACAGGAGCCCGCCGTACGACAAGGGCGGCCAGATCGTCAGCATCGACGGCACCTCGTTCAAGGAGACCAAGCTCCTGGAGAACCCGGCGACCGAGTCGGTCCGCGACGTGGAGACCAGCCTGCTTCCGGACTACGCCGAGCTCATCTACAGCGGCGGCCACCTGTACATGTCCGCGATCTACGCGGACAAGCCGACCAGCGCGAGCGACAAGGAGTACTTGGCGATCGCCTTCGCCGCGCAGTAGTCGCAGCCGCGCAGTAGCCGCACCCTCGCTGCTTACGATCGGCCACTTGTGATCGGCCCCGCCCCTGTTCAGGGGTGGGGCCTTTCACTTACCCCTCATCACTCCCGAATGGTAGGGATTTCGATATTCCGGGGCACTTCTCTCCAGTAGGGGAAGCGCAATGTCGAACAAGCGTGTAGCTTCCGGGGGATGGAGAGCCGGGGGGCTCCGCATCACGGGGAACCAGTGGGGATGCTTGGGGGGACTGGGGGGTTGCCTGATGGGAGTGCGGCTCATGGTGGTCGACGACCACCGACTGCTCGCCGAGGCCTTGGCCTCGGCCTTGAAGCTGCGCGGGCACCGGGTGCTCGCCGCGGCCGCGCCCGCCGCGGGAGCGGCGGAGCTGGTGATCACACGCGCACCGGAAGTGTGCCTGATCGGCACGGCGACACCCGCCGAGCCGGGAATCTTCGACCCGGTGGTGAAAATCAAACGCGAGCGCCCGCAGGTAGCGGTCCTCGTACTCGGCCCCGTACCGAACCCACGCGGCATCGCCGCCGCCTTCGCGGCCGGTGCCTCCGGGTACGTACGCCATGACGAGCGCATAGAGGGAGTCGAGCGCGCGATCATGAAGGCGCGGGCGGGCGAGGCGGCCGTGGCTCCACAACTGCTCCAGGGCGCCTTCAGCGAACTCCTCAACCCGGCCACACAGCCCGACGACGAGGGCCAGCGCCTGCTCCAGATGCTCACTCCGCGGGAGGTCGAGGTGCTGGTGAGAGTGGCCGACGGGGAGGACACGCGGCTGATCGCGGCCGGGATGGGGATCGCTCCGTCGACGGCCCGGACCCATGTCCAGCGGGTGCTGATGAAGTTGGGGGTGGGGTCGCGGCTGGAGGCGGCTGCGTTGGCGGCTCGTACGGGGTTGTTGGACCGGGCGGGGCCGGTCAACGCGTCTTCCGGTGATCCTGGGGGGCCGCGGCCGCTGGAGTAGGCAGGGCGGCGACACTTCAGTACGGATCAAGCCCAGAGAACGGCGGTGTCGTCCTGCCGGACGATGCCGCCGCGTACGACGCCGGCCTGCAGACCGAACCGCGCCTGGCTGACGCGTCCGAGCAGCTTGAGCAGGCGAGCGTCGGGCGCCAGTCCGTCGTGGGGTTGCGTCATGCCGACCATGACACAGCGGGGCATGGGCGGCCCCAAGCACAGCACGACGTCGTTGCCGAGGGCGAGGTGCCGACCCTGCCACTCGTCCTCGACGAAACCGGAGCCGGAGCCGGAGCCGGCACTGTCGACGTCCAGCACGATGTTCGCGCGGAAACGGGCGGCACCGACGGGTTCGCAGCGCAGCTGCTCCAGTTCGCGTACCGCGGCGGTGGTGATGACGTGGATCGGGGATTCGTCGTGGTGGGGCACCAAGGACTGGGGGCGCAACCGCAGCGGTTGGCCCAGCAGCACGCTCAGCGCCTGGGCGGCTGCCGGGTCGTCGGCGCGCTGTTCGCTCCCATCCGGGAAGGCCACCAGCGGCACAGGGCGCCCACCGCGGTCACGACCGCGCACTCCAGACGCGCCGGGCGGGACGAGTTGCGGGAGCAGACCGGTGTAGAACACGGCGATCTTGGGATTGAGCAGGTTGGTCAGCAGCCCTGTCCGCCACCCCGCGACGCGGACCGCTCCCTGCGCGGTGGGCAGGACCGGCGCGTGCCGGCTGTGCCACCACGCGTGCAGACCGAGTAGTACGAGGTACACCGCGCAGCGCGAGCTGAAATACCTTCAAGATAAAGGCTACGGATGGCGACGGGCTGACGTGGATGGCGCAAGACCCTATTGGGAGGTCTACAGAGTCCGCCCGTAGGTGTAAAGAGGAGCGGGAGGCGTGGTGGCCATTTCGGTCAAGGCATTCTTTCAAGAGGTTCGTGTGACATGCGAGGAGGCTGCGGAGAAGCTGCTCCTCGACGGCCCTAGTGAGACGGATGACGTGATGCCGGTATCGACGTATCTCAGTGGCCATGTCGCCTACGAAGTGGGGCTCGATATACGTGAGGGAATCGTGGAGACCACAGTAAAGTTTGAGACGGATGCCACGTATCTCACGATAGACGTCGAGGAGCTGGCGCTGGCTTTGAGGGTTGCCGAGCGGCGAGGTGGATTTTCGCGCAGTGCGCGCAATCTGAAGCAGTTGAAAAAGTCCTTGATCGGGCAGACGGGGTATGTCGAACTTGTGCATCCCCGGTTGGCTGGGGGAGATGCGGAAGGGTTGATGCGAGAAGCCGGCGCCGATATATGGCGATAGGACGGCCAAAGCTCCATCTACTGCCGTCACGTGCGTAGTCGCCTGACAGGAGCCGACGGCAACATGGGTGCGCACCGTGCATTTCCGCACCCCCGCGGGTCAGCCTGAATTTGTGGTTTGAGGTACCTCTGCGCAGCAGGGGATCCTTTGATTTCCGGGAGGTGAATGTCATGACTGAGCGCGATCTGGTAAGTGGCCTATCTGAATGGCTCCTGGGGTGCGGGTTTTCTGTCACGGAAGAACGCCAGGCTGGTGGATTCGAAGACATCCTGCTTCGTTTTGTCGGAGAGGGGTGCGAAGTGCACTTGATTCGAGAGAGAGGGGAATGGAGAATTACTCTGACTCCCCCTCTCGGTGAGCCTAAATTTCCCCCACAGATTTGGCGCTACTGTGTGGATAATGTTCCCATGAAGGTAACGCTGGTCGAACAGTCCGAGCCTTTCGAATCGGAGGTCGCCTTCGTTCGGAATAGGCTGCACGAAGTTATTGCCGCTGCGCGGTCCGATGAGACTATCGGGGACCGCCTTATCGGTATCAATTGGGTAATTGTCAAAGATAGGCTCGGACTGGATCCAGAAATGCCGCTGCCTGGACAGCCGGGATTCGGCAATTCGTAAGATCTGGCGGCGGTGCTGTGGCTTCGCACCCTCGCCTCCGCTCGACATCAGCTCTGCCGGCCTCTGCCGCCGCGTGGCGTAGCTCGAACAGGTCTCCAGCTCGGACACCGCCACCGGGAGCAGCGCGAGTGACATCCCACGTTGACGTGCAGGTTATGCCCGGCCAGCCGGGTGACTTGGCGCGAGCCCCGAGGGCTTGTCGACGTATGACCGCAGTGCCGGGAACGGGCACGCTTGAGAGGGCGGACTTACCTATCGTGAACCGACCCGATACATGCCGCACCCGTACCGCCGTCCTCGCGGCCTTGGTCATCCCCCTCGCCCTGATCGCCGCCTGCGACGGCGCTAACAGCGAGGGCGATGACGCCAAGAGCACGGCCTCTGCCCGGAGCACGCAGAGCGCCGCCAAGCCCCTCACTCCTGCCGAGTTGGGCTGGTCATCACGCCGGGGGTGTGCCGAGCCTGCCGGTCTTTATGTGGTGGAGGAGACCGGCGAGGGGGGCGGGGGTGGTGGTGAGGTGGGTGGTGGGGGTGTCGCTTTCGCGGAGGTGGATCGAGTGGGGGCGGGTGGTGGCGAGTTCCACGCAGGTGTTGCCGTCACCGCCGTCGGAGAACGTGGACTTCTGCCAGTGCACGGCCTGGGTCATGGAAGTGCCTCACAGTTCCTTTGACAGACGGTGGATGTAGTCCCGCGACGCCGTGGGGTTCAGCGCCGCCTTCTCCACCCTACGGAACAGCGTTCGGAGTCGGTTCAGTTGGGGCTCGGCGTCGATGAAGGCGGTGCCTGTCGGGGCATCGCGCAGACCGGTGTCCAGCTGGGGCACCGGACCGCCGGTGTACATCATCGAGGCGCCGGCACCGGCGAAGCCGTCCTGTTCGGTGGGGATGACCCGTACCGAGACGTGACCTCGCTCGATCTGGTCCAGGATTTCCCGGAGTTGAGAACGGGCGACCGGGCGGTCGGACACCCGGATACGCAGGGCGAATTCGTGGATGATCGTCTCGTACGGGGTGGGTGTCTCGCCCTCGATCGTGACGCGTCGCCTCATGCGGTGTTCCACGCGGGGCTCCAGCTCGCTGTCGGGCAGCTCCGGAACCATGTACGAGTAGACCGCCCGGGCGTAGTCGGGGGTCTGCAGAAGTCCCGGAACGTGAGTGATCACCACCTCGCGAAGGAACGTGGCATGGTGCTCCAACTCGGCGACGTCCAGGAACACCGGAGGCAACACCCCGCGGTACTCCTCCCACCAGCCTCGAGTGCGGTCGGTCGACATCGCCGTCAGGGCTTCGATCAACGGCTCGTCCGTGCAGGCGTAATGGGCGGCGAGGCGGCGCACGCGTTCCGCGCTCACGCCGACGACGCCGGACTCGATCTGGCTGATCTGAACCGAGTCGGCCCCGAGCAGCGCGGCGGCTTCCCGGGCCCTCATGCCGGTAGCCTCACGCAGTTTGCGCAGCTCAGCGCCGAGTCGCACCCTGCGGGCCGTGAGATGCCTCTTCGGCGGCATGACTGCCTCTCCTCGTCCCAACTGCCCCGTGGGCATACCTCGTTCGGGCGTCAGAATACGGCAACGTGTTGCGCATTCCTAAAGTTAGGAAATACCGTCAGTGACGCGACGCGCACGCTGCGGAACCCCGGGACCCCGGAAGCGCACCGCTCCGTCCTGCCACGACGGCTGTGAAACTGCCACCGCCCGCCTCGCCGCGCATCCCAAACTCCCCACACCACCAACGGAGTTCACGCATGCCGCAAAGCGAAAACGAACCCTGGGAGTACGCGCTCCACATCCCCCACGACCCTCGCGCGGTCACCGTCTGCCGCCGCACAGTCCGCCTGATCCTCACGATGCACGGCCTCATCCGCCTCACGGACGTGGCCGAGCTGCTGGCAACGGAGCTCGTCTCCAACGCCGTACGGCATACGAAGGGTCCCGCGACCCTGCGTCTGACATGGCGGAACGGAGTCCTGCGAATCGGCGCGTGGGACGCGAACCCTGAACCGCCCCCTCACGACCTCGTGGTGGCCCTCGACGCGGAGGCGGGCCGAGGCCTCGCGCTCGTCCGGGCCTGTGCCGACAGCTGGGGCTGTCATCCGCTGCGGCAGGGCGGTGACACCGGCAAGTACGTGTGGTGTGACCTCGGTGCCGCCTAGATCGTTGATCACGTAGTACAGAAAGGAGAGCCGATGGTCAGCTCGTCGCACGAGGCGCTGCACCGGATCTTCCAGAAGGACCCGGCTCTGCTGACTCGCGCCTGCCAGCGCTTGCTGCATATCCCGTTCCCGGAACCGCGCGACATCGCGATCCTGAACGCGGACCTCACGGAGATCGAGCCGGTCGAGCGCCGTGTGGACACGCTGCTGCGCATGGAGACGGACGAGGGGGACTACCTCCTCGTTGTCGAGGCGCAGGGGAAGAAAGACGAGGCGAAGCGTGGGAGTTGGGCCTACTACCTCTCGTATCTGTACGCGAAGTACCGCTGTGAACCGGTGCTGATCGTGCTGACTCAGAGCAGTGCCACCGCTCGCTGGGCGGCGAGACCCATCCGGCTCGGGTTACCCGGCTGGCACTCGCTGACTGTACGGCCGCTCGTCCTCGGGCCGGACAACGTGCCCGTGATCGTGGATGAACACCAGGCGGCGCGAGACGTTCCGCTCGCGGTGTTCTCGGCGATGGCTCATGGCCGGGGATCGGATGCCGCTGCCATACTGAAATCGCTGGCGGCAGCTCTGGAAACCATCGACCCCGAAAGCGCGGCGGTGTTCGCGCAGTTCGTCGAGTCGGGCCTGGTCGATCCTCAGGCGAAGAAGATCTGGAGGGATCTCATGACGTCAGTGAACTACTTCTTCCGGCACCCGGTCGCCGAACAGGTTCGCGCGCAGGAGCGCACCGCGATGGTCCTCAGCATTCTGGAATGGCGTGGGCTGGACGTCCCGGAGCCCGTCCGGAAGCGTGTGCTGGCCTGTGCGGATCTGGATCTCCTGGAAACCTGGGCGGAGCGGGCGGTCCACGCGGCTGCCGCGGAGGATCTGTTCGATGACGGCGGAGCCTGACGCGGACGCCGGGGTTCCGAACGGTGACGGGACCTGGTGGAAGCTGCCCGACTACATCTGGCTGGACCCCGCACGGTGGGCGTGGCTGGAGGCCGCCGAGCGGTCCTGGAGCGAGCGCTGCGGGGAGGACTTCGAACGGGGCCGTCTGCGGCGCATCCCCCTGAAACTCCTGTACCGGCGGGCCATCGAGCCCCCCCGAGGCCGGAGCCTCCCGTCAGGTGAGGCAATTGGTCGTTGAGTCTCACGACACGCCGTAAGTCGCGGCGAGTCGCTGAGACTCAACGACCAATTGAAGGGCCGACGAACTCCGGCCCCGCCTACGTCAGTTACTCCGTCGGCGGTTGCGGCTCGCCCTCCTCCGATGTCGACGCCGTCGGCGGTACCGGCGGAGCCAGTGGCCGGAGCAACAGCCAGACCACGAAGAAGATGCCCAGCGCGAGCATGCCGAGGCCGGTCCAGAGGTTGATGTTGACGCCCTCGGCCTTGGCGAGGTTGGCGTCGGAGACGGTGATGCCGGCGATCGTGACGATGACGCCGTAGATCAGGAACAGGCCGCCGATCATGAAGCGGATGTCGAAGAGGCGGGCGGCGGTCGCGGACTTCTGTTCCAGCTCGGTGACCTCGCGCTGGACGTCGCGGTCCGAGTAATGGTCGGACATGGTTTTAATCCTTCCTCGTCAGCACGAGATCAGAACGAGAACGGGATGTAGCAGGCGGCCGCGAGGATCAGCGCACCCCAGCCCAGCAGGGCGGGCCTGCGGTACCAGGCGTCGTCGCCGACGGCGGACGGCTCGGCCATGCCGGGGGAGCGGGTGCCGTAGACCAGGCCCTCGAGCTCCTCCGCCGGCTTCGGGGCGGTGAACAGCGACACCGCCACCATGACCACCGCACCGGCCACGAAGCCCGCGATCGCCGAGACGAAGTTGGCGCCCTGGTCGGAGGGGATGTCGATGATGCCCTGCTTGTAGATCACGAAGTAGTTGATCATCGCTGCCGTTGTGCCTGCCAGGAGGCCCCAGAAGCCCGATTTCACCGACGCGCGCTTCCAGAACATGCCGACGATGAAGACCACGAACATCGGCACGTTGAAGAAGGAGAACAGCGTCTGCAGGTAGCTCATGATGTTCGAGAAGGACGACGCCAGGAACGCCGTGCCCATCGACGCCAGTACGCCGATCACCGTGATGAGACGGCCGAAGCGGACGTAGTAGGTGTCCTCCCGGTCGGTCACCACGTACCTCCGCCAGATGTCCGACGTGAAGACCGTGTTGAAGGACGAGACGTTGGCCGCCATGCCCGCCATGAAGGCGGCCAGCAGGCCCGTCACCGCGATGCCGAGTACGCCGTTGGGCAGCAACTCCTGCATCAGATAGGGGATCGCGTCGTTGTATTGCAGGCCCGAGCCGCTCGTGCCGATCTTCGGGACCAGGACGGCCGCGACCAGACCCGGGATCATCACCAGGAAGACGATGAAGATCTTCGGGAACGCGGCGATGAGCGGCGTGCGCTGGGCCGCGCTCAGGTTCTTCGCCGACAGCGCGCGCTGCACCTCGGCGAAGTTCGTCGTCCAGTAGCCGAAGGAGAGTACGAAACCGAGGCCGAGCACGATGGTCAGCCAGTTGGCACCCAGCGGGTTGTCGCTGCCGATGCCCGTGCCGCCCCACGCGGTCGTGAAGTTGCTGCCGTGGGACTGGTCGAGCGAGTGCGTCAGACCGTCCCAGCCGCCGACCCGCTTCAGACCGAGCGCGGCGATCGGGATGAGCGCGGCGAGGATGACGAAGAACTGCAGCACTTCGTTGTAGATCGCGGAGGACAGGCCGCCGAGCGTGATGTACGCCAGCACGAAGAGGCCGGCCACCACGATCGCCACCCACTGCGGCCAGCCGAGCAGCGCCTCGACGACGATCGCGAGCGAGTAGAGGTTGACGCCGGCGATGAGGATCGCGGCGAAGGCGAACAGGATCGAACTCAGCAGGTGCGCCCACTTGTCGAAGCGGAGCAGCAGGAACTCGGGGACCGAGCGGACCTTCGAACCGTAGTAGAAGGGCATCATCACCAGGCCCAGGAAGACCATGGCCGGGATGGCGCCGATCCAGTACCAGTGCACGGTGTACACGCCGTACTGGGCGCTGTTGGCGGCCATGCCCAGGATCTCGGTGGCGCCCAGGTTGGCGGAGATGAACGCGAGGCCGGTGACCCACGCGGGCAGGGAACGCCCTGAGAGAAAGAAGTCGAGGCTCGTCTTCACCGAGCGGCGGGCGGCGAAGCCGATGCCGAGGACGGCGACGAAGTAGATCGCCAGGATCGTGTAGTCGAGGCCATTGGTGGGGAGCCGGAGTCCGGCCGCCAGGTGCGTGCCTGGTTCGGTGAGGAATGTGGGGGATTGTGTGGGGGACTGCATATGAACTCGCTTCGTCTCGCTTCGTTGCGCGAACTGATCAGGTCATCGCGTGAACCGATCAGAGCGGAACCTACGCCTCCACCTTCAAGAAATGAACACTTCTGGTGGTTTCTTTTGTTTGATTGTGATGTTGACGCAGGTGGTGATTTGTGGTTTGTTGTGTTCGGTTCTGTTTGAAGCTTTGAATGGGCGCGGATGGGGAGTCCGACTGTGAAGAAGACCTCGACCCGGCTGGCCGACGGTCGTGAGCTCATCTACTACGACTCACGCGACGACGTGGTGCGCGACGCGGTGGACCGGCGCCCGCTCGACCCGACCGTCACCACTTCGGAGGTACGGCGCGACCCGCTCCTCGGTGATTCGGTCGCGATCGCCTCGCACCGTCAGGGGCGCACCTACCACCCCCCGGCGAACGAGTGCCCCCTGTGCCCGTCGCAGGGCGACCGGCTCAGCGAGATCCCCGACTCCTCGTACGACGTCGTCGTGTTCGAGAACCGCTTCCCCTCGCTGGCCGGCGACTCCGGCCGCTGCGAGGTGGTCTGCTTCACCTCCGACCACGACTCGTCCTTCGCCGACCTGACGGAGGAGCAGGCGGGCCTGGTCCTGGAGGCGTGGACCGACCGCACCGCGGAGCTGTCCCACCTCCCCTCGGTCGAGCAGGTCTTCTGCTTCGAGAACCGCGGAGCCGAGATCGGTGTGACCCTCGGCCACCCGCACGGGCAGATCTACGGCTACCCCTTCACCACCCCGCGTACCGCCCTGATGCTGCGTTCCCTGGCAGCTCATAAGGAGGCGACGGGCGGGGAGAACCTCTTCGACGAGGTCGTCGCCCGCGAGGTGGCGGACGGTTCGCGGATCGTCCTCGCGACGGACCACTGGGTGGCCTTCGTGCCGTACGCCGCCCACTGGCCGTACGAGGTCCACCTCTACCCGCGCCGCCGCGTGCCCGACCTGCTGGGCCTGGACCAGGCCGCGCGCACAGAGTTCCCCCAGGTCTACCTGGAACTCTTGAGGCGCTTCGACCGGATCTTCGGTGAGGGTGAGCCTCCGACGCCGTACATCGCCGCCTGGCACCAGGCGCCGTTCGGCTCGCTGGAGGAGTTCGACGGCGTCAACCGCGACGACTTCGCGCTTCACCTCGAGCTTTTCACCATTCGCCGCACTTCCGGCAAGCTGAAGTTCCTCGCGGGTTCCGAGTCCGGCATGAGCGTGTTCATCAACGACGTGCCGCCGGAGACCGCGGCCCAGCGACTGCGAGAGGTAGCGAGTTCATGAGTGGGAAGTACCTGGTCACCGGTGGCGCGGGCTACGTAGGCAGTGTCGTCGCGCAGCACCTGATCGAGGCGGGCCACGAGGTCGTCGTCCTGGACAATCTCTCGACCGGCTTCCGCGAGGGCGTGCCCGCCGGTGCTTCCTTCATCGAGGGCGACATCCGGGACGCCGCCAAGTGGCTGGACTCCTCCTTCGACGCCGTGCTCCACTTCGCCGCCTTCTCACAGGTCGGCGAGTCCGTCGTGAAGCCCGAGAAGTACTGGGGCAACAACGTCGGCGGCACGATGGCGCTGCTCGCCGCGATGCGCGAGGCGGGCGTCCGCAAGCTGGTCTTCTCCTCCACCGCCGCCACCTACGGTGAGCCGGAGCAGTCCCCGATCGTCGAGTCCGCGCCGACCAAGCCCACCAGCCCCTACGGCGCCTCCAAGCTCGCCGTCGACCACATGATCACCGGCGAGGCCGCGGCGCACGGACTGGGCGCGGTGTCCCTCCGCTACTTCAACGTGGCGGGCGCGTACGGCGCCCAGGGCGAGCGGCACGACCCCGAATCGCATCTCATCCCGCTGGTGCTCCAGGTCGCGCAGGGCCGCCGCGACGCGATCTCG
Source organism: Streptomyces sp. NPDC029292 (assembly GCF_055569295.1). Lineage (NCBI taxonomy): Bacteria > Bacillati > Actinomycetota > Actinomycetes > Kitasatosporales > Streptomycetaceae > Streptomyces > Streptomyces sp. NPDC029292. The sequence goes on along the minus strand of NZ_JBVHXR010000010.1, from coordinate 166,488 downwards.
GTCTACGGCGACGACTACCCGACGCCGGACGGCACCTGCATCCGCGACTACATCCACGTCGCGGACCTGGCGGAGGCGCACCTGCTGGCGGTCGAGGCGGCCGCGCCCGGCGAGCACCTCATCTGCAACCTCGGTAACGGCAACGGCTTCTCCGTCCGCGAGGTCATCGAGACCGTCCGCCAGGTGACCGGCCACCCGATCCCCGAGGTCGCGGCCCCGCGTCGCGGCGGCGACCCGGCGGTGCTGGTGGCCTCGGCCCGGTCGGCCCGGGAACGGCTCGGCTGGAACCCGTCCCGCGCGGATCTCGCGGGGATCGTCGCGGACGCGTGGGAGTTCGCACAGAACAGGTCGAAGGAGCAGTAGGTGGGGGTTCGCGAGGGATTCGAGGAGCTGTACGGTGCCGCGCCCGAGGGCGTGTGGGCAGCTCCCGGCCGGGTCAATCTGATCGGCGAGTACACGGACTTCAACGAGGGTTTCGTGATGCCGCTCGCCCTGCCGCACACCGCGGTCGCTGCGGTGTCCCGCCGGGACGACGGCGTACTGCGCCTGCACTCGGCGGACATCGAGGGGCCGATCGTCGAGCTGCATCTCGACGAGCTGGTGCCGCTGACCGACACCAGCTGGGCCGCGTACCCGGCGGGTGTGGTGTGGGCGTTGCGTGAGGCGGGGCATGCCGTCGGCGGGGCCGATGTGCATCTCGCCTCGACCGTGCCGACGGGCGCGGGGCTCTCGTCTTCGGCGGCCCTGGAGGTCGTGACCGGGTTCGCGCTCAACGACCTGTACGAACTGGGGCTCACCCGGCCCGAGTTGGCCCGGATCGCCCAGCGCGCCGAGAACGACTTCGTCGGGGTGCCCTGCGGGATCATGGACCAGACGGCGTCCGCGTGCTGCACCGAGGGCCATGCCCTGCACCTCGACTGCCGTGACCTGTCCATCCGCCAGGTCCCCTTCGACCTGGCCTCCCAGGGTCTGTCGCTGCTGGTCGTCGACACCCGCGTGAAGCACGCGCTCGGTGACGGGGCGTATGCCGAGCGGCGCGAGGGGTGCGAGGAGGGGGCGCGGCAGCTCGGCGTGTCCCATCTGCGGGATGTCGCGTACGAGGAACTGGACGCGGCGTTGGAGCGGCTCTCCGACGAGCGCGTACGCCGCTACGTACGCCACGTCGTGTCGGACGACCACCGCGTGGACCAGGTCATCACGCTGCTCGACGCGGGGGACGTACGGGCGATCGGCCCGGTCCTGACCGAGGGGCATCTGTCGCTGCGGGACGATCTGCGCATCTCCTGCCCGGAGTTGGACCTGGTGGTCGACACGGCGAACGCCTCCGGAGCCTTCGGCGCCCGGATGACCGGCGGCGGCTTCGGCGGTTCGGCGATCGTGCTCGTGGAGGCCACCGACGCGGACACGATCACCAAGGCGATCGAGGAGGCCTTCGCCGCAGCGGGCTTCACCACGCCGCGGGTGTTCGAGGCGGTGCCGTCGGCGGGGGCACGGCGGCTCGGCTGACGCCGAGGGTGTTGTCGTAGCGGACTGGCATGCTCGCGTCCATGGACATGGACGCGAGCACGTACGTGAGCACGGACGCGCTCATAGCCGCCGGCCGGACACTCCGCTTCAACCTCTACCTCGGCGGCCATCTCAGCATCGTCAGCCCTGTGCGCGTGATCGAGCACAGGGCTGACGGTCTTCTGACGTGGCTGAGCGGCGGATCTCCCATCTGGGAGGCCGAGTTGCCGGGTGACGCCCATCTCCGGGACATCCTCCCGGAGGACCGCCCCGAGGCCGGTTTCCCGCTGCGGCCGTCCAGTTGGCGCGCCGGCAGCGCGCTCATCCACCAGCCGAACGACGTCCCGAGGGCGAACTGGCACCGGAGACACCCGGCGAGACGAGCACTGCCGGCGACCTCCTCGGTGCGGGCGGCGCTGTCGCGGTGTGCCTGGGTGCCGTCGGATGGACCGCCTTCCGCGGGCGCGGGGGCAAGAAGACCCGGGTGCCCTTCTGGAAGAGGAAGACCGCCGGAGCTCCCACCGCCGACGCCGACCAGGAGCAGCGACTCCGCGACATCAAGGTGCAACCGGAGGAGTACCCGGACGTGTCACAGCACCGCGCCGCCCGGATCGCCTGGGAGACGGGGCTGCGCGCGGAAGCGGCGGGCAACCGGGGCTCATGGCGCTTCGGAGAGAGTGTGGTCGAGGAGGTCCCGCACGACTGAGCGCGCAGGATCAGCCGAGTTTCTTCGTCAAGGTGTATTCCGTGGCCCCCGGCGGATAGTCGGGGATCACGCACACCACCTGATATCCCTGCTTCTTGTAGAACTCCGGGGCCTGGAAATCCCAGGTCTCCAGGCGGGAGTTGAGGCAGCCGCGTTCCTGGTGGGACAGGTGTTCCGCGTGGGACAGGAGGCGGGAGCCGAGGCCCGATCCGCGGTGGACGCCGTCGACCCAGAGGTAGGTCACGTGGAGCCACGTCGTCCAGGTGTGTCCGACCAGGCCGCCCGCCAGGGCGCCGGTGGCGTCCAACGCCCAGACGTGCAGCGGAAGTTCACGTTCATCTGGGGTTCCTTGCAGGGCGCGGAGGACCGGAGACGCCGCCCTGTTGGTGTCGAGCAGTCGCCGGCGGAGCAGATCGCGCCGGTCTTTGTCGTCTCCTGTCTCGATATGAAACATACGGCTCACCATAAACGTGCTGGCCAACCAGTTCTGCAAATTACCTTCCGCTCCCCGCCCCCGGCCTTACCCTGATGAACAGCACCGGTGGGGGCCGGTGCTGATCAGGGGGCGAGACAGTCGGGTACGACGCCCGAAGTGGGGGTAGCAGTTCCAGCACGGCGGCGGCCGTGCGGCTGCGGCACCCTGCTTTCCGAGTCGTCAGCGGCTCGGGATCACTTCGGGCGCCGTACCCGCACCGGCCGTCCCCCGACAGTGGGGGTTTCAGAGTGGTTCGCATCCGAGTACTGGTCGTTGACGACCACCGCATCTTCGCCGAGTCGCTCGCTGCCGCCCTGGCGGCCGAGCCCGACGTCGACGTGTCCGCGGCGGGCAGTGGTCCCGCCGCGTTGCGCTGCCTGGAGCGGGCGGCGGCGGAGGGCCGCAGATTCGATGTGCTGCTCGTCGACGCGGACCTGGGCGGCAATCTGCCCGGCATGCGTCCGGCGGTGCCCGTCCAGGAGAGCAACGAGGACGGGCTGGTGGACGGGATATCGCTGGTCGCCGGTGTCCGGTCCGGGCAGCCGAGCGTGCGGATCGTCGTGCTCGCCGAGAAGGACGACCCGCGGCGGGCCGCGCTCGCCCTGCAGGCGGGGGCCTCGGGGTGGGTCGCCAAGGACTGTTCGTTGTCGCGGCTGTTGACCGTCATACGGGGTGTGCTGCGTGACGAGACCCATCTTCCGCCCGCCCTGCTCACCGGGGTGCTGCGGGAACTCACCGCCGCGCGCAAGCACCGCACCGAGAGCGAACGGCTGGTCGAATCGCTCACGCCGCGCGAGCGGGAGGTGCTGCGGTGCATGGTCGCCGGGCTGGGGAGGAAAGCCGTCGCCGAGCGGTTGTTCCTTTCGCCGCACACCGTCCGTACGCATATGCAGAACGTGCTGGGGAAGTTGGGCGTGCACTCCACCCTCGCCGCCGTCGCGCTCGCCCGCCGCGCCGGGGTCGGGCCCGTCGACCTAACCGGGGATGTTGTCGAACGGGGCGGTCAACTGGCGTAGCAGCGCTGCCAGTTCTCCGCGCTGGGCCCGGCTGAGCTCGGCCAGGATCGCGCGCTCCTGCTCCAGCAGGCCCGCCAGCGACTGGTCGGCGCGGTCGCGGCCCTCGTCCGTCAGGCGGACGAGTACGCCCCGGCGGTCGCTCGGGTCCGGGAGGCGCTCCACCAGGCCCTTCTTCGTCAGCCGGTCGATGCGGTTGGTCATCGTGCCCGAGGTGACGAGGGTCTGTGTGAGCAGCTGGCCGGGGGAGAGCTGGTAGGGGGCTCCCGCGCGTCTCAGTGACGTCAGGACGTCGAACTCCCAGGGCTCCAGGCTGTGCTCGGAGAACGCCAGACGGCGTGCGCGGTCCAGGTGCCGGGCCAGTCTGCTCACCCGGCTGAGCACCTCGAGCGGTTCCACGTCGAGGTCCGGGCGCTCCCGGCGCCATGCTGCGACCAGCCGATCGACCTCGTCCTCCATGACGATCAGTGTAGTGGTTGTGTCGACGTGAAGTCTCTTGATGTGAAGTCTCTCGGCGTGAAGTCTCTTGACGTCGAGAGACTTTGCGTGTGAGGCTGGAGATCCGCCTTGGATATGACGTTCGGATGCGACGGACGTGATGTTCGGGTGCGACGGACGAGCTGTTCGGATGTCACTGACGTGATGTCCGGATGTGACTACTGACTTCGAGGAGGCGTCCCATGCCTGCCACCACCCCCACCTGGGATCCGGGCCAGTACCTGCGCCACGCGGACCACCGCGCCCGCCCCTTCGCCGACCTCCTCGCCCGCGTCCCGCGACTGCCCCGCCACCCGGCCCGCATCGCCGACCTCGGCTGCGGCCCCGGCAACGTCACCACCCAGCTCGCCGAACGCTGGCCCACCGCGCACATCACCGGTTACGACAACTCCCCGGAGATGCTCGCCAGGACCGACGAGTACGCGGGCCCCACGGCCGGCGGCGGCCGGCTCGACTTCGCCCACGCCGACCTTGCGAGCTGGGCGCCGACCGAGACGTACGACCTGATCGCCTCGAACGCGGCGCTCCAGTGGGTGCGGGGCCACCTGGACGCCTTCCCGGTCTGGCTCGACGCGCTCGTCCCCGGCGGCACCTTCGCCTTCCAGGTCCCGAACAACATCGACGCGCCCCTGCACGCTCTGATGCGCGAGCTCGCCGCCACCGCCCGTTGGAAGGACCGCCTCGAGGGCGTCCTGCGCCACGAGGACTCGGTCCACGACCCGCGGCTCTATCTGGACCGGCTGGCCCGCCTCGGCTGCGAGGTGGACGTCTGGGAGACGACGTACATGCAGCTGCTGGAGGGCGAGGACCCGGTGCTGGACTGGGTGAAGGGCACGGGTCTGCGGCCCGTCCTCACCGCCCTCGCGGACGACCCCGATGCACGGGACACCTTCGTCGCCGAGTACCGGGAGCTGCTGGGCGACGCCTATCCGACGGAACCGTACGGCACCGTCCTGCCGTTCCGCCGACTGTTCGCCGTGGCACGGAAGGGGGCCTGAGACCTGTGCTCACCGCCATCGATCACGTCCAGCTCGCCGCGCCGCCCGGCAGTGAGCCCCGCCTGCGCACGTACTACGTCGACGTCCTCGGCATGGCCGAGCTCCCCAAGCCGCCCGTCCTCGCCGCGCGCGGGGGCTGCTGGTTCCAGGCGGGGGCCGTGCAACTGCATCTGGGCATCGAGGAGGACTTCCGGCCCGCGAAGAAGGCGCACCCCGGGCTGAGGGTCCGTGACATCGAGGCGTACGCCGCCCGGCTGGAAGCCCACGAGGCCATGGTGACCTGGGACGACAATCTCCCCGGCCACCGCCGCTTCTACTCCGAGGATCCGGTGGGCAACCGGCTGGAGTTCCTGGAGCCGGTCGCGCCCTGAGCCGGCATGCGCCGAGACCCGGCCCGGTGGCGGGACACGCCGCCTCGGTTCGCAGACATGTCACCACGAAACGTGTGTTATTCGGTTATGCACACACATACGCGGCGTAACTTGCTCGGTGCCTCGATCGTGGCCGCCGGTGCGGGAGCCCTGTCAGCCTGTTCCGGGTCCAGCTCCGACTCCGAGTCGGGCTCGCGCGCGGGGTCCGCTCCCCACCCCGGGTCGGCTTCCCACCCCGGGTCGGCTCCTCACTCAGGGTCCGCTCCCCATCCCGGGGCCGGTTCGCACGAGCGGAGCGGGATCTCGGTCCACGACGGACGCGGCTTCGTCCCCAGGGGGCCCAAGGGATATGTGAACCCGTCCGATCCCGAGGTCCTCGCCGCCGAGCGGGCACGCGGGTCCGGCCCCCTCCGCAGGTACCGGCTCACCGCCACCGAGACGTCCCTCGACCTCGGCGGGCCGACCGTCAGGTCATGGGCGTACGGCGACTCGCTGCCCGGCAGGGAGGTCCGCGTCACCGCGGGCGACGTCCTCGATCTCACGCTCGCCAACCATCTGCCCGTGGCGACGACCCTGCACTCGCACGGCATCCGTATGCGCTGCGACATGGACGGCGTACCGGGCCTGACCCAGTACTCGATCAAGCCCGGCGCGGACTTCACCTACCGCTTCGCCGTGACGCACCCGGGCACGTACTGGATGCACTCGCACTCGGGACTGCAACTCGACCGCGGCCTGTACGCCCCGCTGATCGTCGAGGACCCCAGGGAGCCCTTGTCCTACGACAAGGAGTGGGTCGTCGTCCTCGACGACTGGGTCGACGGCGTGGGCGGCTCCACCCCGGACGGCGTGCTCGCACAGTTGCACCACGGCAAGGCGATGGACATGGACATGGGGGAGGGTGCCGAGGGGGACGGTTCCGGTCACGACATGTCCGGCGGCGCGCACACCTCGGGCCGCGGCAAGCCCGCCGGCCCCGACCGCGTCCTACGGAACTCCCGCAGCCGCCTGCTGCACAGCGAGGGCGGCAGCGTCGACTACCCGTTCTACCTGGTCAACGGCCGCCTCGCGCACGCACCTTCGGTCTTCCGGGCCCGCCCCGGGGAGCGCATCCGGCTGCGCATCATCAACGCCGGGGCCGAAACGGCCTTCCGGGTGGCGCTGGGCGGCCACAAGATGACGGTGACGCACACCGACGGCTACCCGGTCGAGCACATGGAGACGGACGCGCTGCTGCTCGGCATGGCCGAACGCTACGACGTGCTGATCACCGCACAGGACGGGGTGTTCCCCCTGGTCGCGCTGGCCGAGGGCAAGGACGCGAGAGCCCTGGCAGTCCTGCGCACCGGCAGCGGGGGCGGCCCCGGGCCCGGCGTACATCCGCGGGAGCTCGACGGCAAGATCGTGCCGGCCAGACGCCTCGTGCCCCAGGATTCCGTAGCCCTCTGCGGCCGCCGCCCGGACCGCGAGATGCGCATCAGGCTGACCGGCGGCATGAGGAGGTTCGACTGGGGCTTCGACCACCGGCCCTACTCCATCGAGGAACGCCGCCCGATCCGGGAGGGTGAGCGGGTCCGCCTGACCCTCATCAACGGCACCGACATGTGGCACCCCGTGCACCTGCACGGCCACACCTTCGCCATCAGAGGCCTCGACGGACGCGGAGCCCGCAAGGACACCGCCTACGTGCTGCCGCACCGCAAACTCGTCGTCGACTTCAACGCCGACAACCCGGGCCTGTGGATGCTCCACTGCCACAACCAGTACCACTCCGAATCCGGGATGATGACCATCCTCGGCTACCGAAAGTGACGGCGATTTCTCGGACCGCGACCTGGTCTAAGCCTTGCGGTGTCCTATCAGGCGCGGCTTCGGCTCCAGGCCGTCCAGACCGTGCCAGGCCAGGTTCACCAGATGGGCGGCGACCTCCGCCTTGCGGGGCTTGCGCACGTCCAGCCACCACTGGCCGGTCAGCGCGACCATGCCGACCAGGGCCTGGGCGTAGAGAGGTGCCAGCTTCGGGTCGAAGCCGCGGCTCTTGAACTCGCGGCCCAGGATGTCCTCCACCTGCGTGGCGATGTCGGAGATGAGCGAGGCGAAGGACCCCGTGGACTGCGGGATGGGGGAGTCGCGGACGAGGATGCGGAAGCCGTCCGTGTACTCCTCGATGTAGTCCAGGAGGGCGAAAGCGGCCTGTTCGCACAGTTCGCGCGGATGGCCCGCCGTCAGGGAGCTGGTCACCATGTCCAGCAGGCGGCGCATCTCGCGGTCCACCACCACCGCGTACAGGCCCTCCTTGCCGCCGAAGTGCTCGTACACCACCGGCTTGGAGACGCCCGCCTTCGCCGCGATCTCCTCCACCGACGTGCCCTCGAAGCCCTTGGCGGCGAACAGGGTGCGGCCGATCTCCAGCAGCTGCTGACGGCGCTCGGCACCGGTCATGCGAGTGCGGCGCGCACGCCGCGGCTTCTCATTGCTGCTCGAGGTGCTGCTGGAGTCGGTCGCCACGCCGTCAATCATGCCGCGTCGGCGGTTTCCGTTTTGCGGCGGGAGCCGGACCCGTCCGTGTTCCGCTTGGAATCGATACGCGAGCGTGACGGCCAGCGCACGTCGTATGCCCAGCCGAGCTGCTCGCACCAGCGGATGATCCGGGCCGAGGAGTCCACCTGGCCGCGCTCCACACCGTGCCGCGCCGAGGTCGGGTCGGCGTGGTGCAGGTTGTGCCAGGACTCGCCGCAGGAGAGCACGGCCAGCCACCACACGTTGCCCGAGCGGTCACGCGACTTGAAGGGGCGCTTGCCCACCGCGTGGCAGATCGAGTTGATCGACCAGGTCACATGGTGCAGCAGCGCCACCCGGACGAGTGAGCCCCAGAAGAAACCGGTGAACGCGCCCCACCACGACATCGTCGCCAGACCGCCGATCAGGGGCGGGAGGGCGAGCGAGAGCATCGTCCAGAAGATGAACTGGCGCGAGATCGCGCGGATCGCCGGGTCCTTGACCAGGTCCGGCGCGTACTTCTCCTGCGGGGTCTGCTCCTCGTCGAACATCCAGCCGATGTGCGCCCACCACAGGCCCTTCATCAGCGCCGGAACCGTCTCACCGAAACGCCACGGTGAGTGGGGGTCGCCCTCCGCGTCGGAGAACTTGTGGTGCTTGCGGTGGTCGGCCACCCAGCGGACCAGCGGCCCCTCGACCGCCATCGAGCCCGCGACCGCGAGCGCGATCCGCAGCGGGCGTTTCGCCTTGAAGGAGCCATGCGTGAAATAGCGGTGGAAGCCGATCGTGATGCCGTGGCAGCCCAGGTAGTAGAAGAACACCAGCAGGCCGATGTCCAGCCAGCTCACCCCCCAGCCCCAGGCCAGCGGCACCGCCGCGAGCAGCGCGAGGAAGGGGACGGCGATGAAGAGAAGCAGCGTGATCTGTTCGAGTGACCGCTTCTGCTCGCCGCCCAGCGTGGCGGACGGGAGCGAGGTGTCACCGTTGTTCCCCTGCGGGGCGTCGTCGATCACATCGGAGCTCGTGGTCATGGGCGTCCCCTGTGGGGTTTCGAGGGTGGAGACAGATGTCCGGGGTGAGGTGGAGCCAGATGTCCGGGGTACGGATCCCAGGGACCCTCCCGGCAGAGTGACGGGCGGGCGGATCCAGCGTCCTCCCGGCAGCTGACGGGAGGACCTACGGTTCCGTAACCTACGGCGTCGTAAGTATGGCAGCGCGCAGCCCGGCGGCAAGAGCCCGGGAGCCTGCGCGTCCGCATGGACACCTATCCTTGGAGTCGGTCGGACAGCGCGGTCCGTTCTGATTTCTTCCCGGATGCCACGTCCCTAAGCGGCACCCGCCGCGCGGTCGCCACCCGGGTTCCCTCCCAGACGAGCTTCAGACGAGCTTCCACTCTTCAGACGAGCTGCACCACTGCAAGGAGCCGCACCTGTGAGCAGTGCCGACGACCAGACCACGACGACCAGCAGCGAGCTGCGCGCCGATATCCGCCGGTTGGGTGACCTGCTGGGCGAGACCCTGGTCCGCCAGGAGGGCCCCGAGCTCCTCGAACTGGTCGAGAAGGTCCGCCGCCTGACCCGCGAGGACGGCGAGGCCGCCGCCGAGCTGCTGCGCGGCACCGAGCTGGAGACCGCGGCCAAGCTGGTCCGCGCCTTCTCGACCTACTTCCACCTGGCGAACGTCACCGAGCAGGTGCACCGCGGCCGCGAGCTGCGCGCCAAGCGCGCCGCCGAGGGCGGCCTCCTGGCCCGTACGGCCGACCGGCTCAAGGACGCCGACCCCGAGCACCTGCGCGCGACGGTCAAGAACCTGAACGTGCGCCCGGTGTTCACGGCGCACCCCACCGAGGCGGCGCGCCGCTCCGTCCTCAACAAGCTGCGCCGCATCGCCGCGCTCCTGGAGACCCCGGTCATCGAGGCCGACCGCCGCCGCTACGACACGCGCCTGGCCGAGAACATCGACCTGGTGTGGCAGACGGACGAGCTGCGCGTCGTACGTCCCGAGCCCGCCGACGAGGCCCGCAACGCCATCTACTACCTCGACGAACTGCACGCGGGCGCCGTGGGCGACGTACTGGAGGACCTGACCGCGGAGCTGGAGCGCGTCGGCGTCGTCCTCCCCGACGAGACCCGGCCGCTCACCTTCGGCACCTGGATCGGCGGCGACCGCGACGGCAACCCGAACGTCACCCCCGCCGTCACCTGGGACGTCCTGATCCTCCAGCACGAACACGGCATCAACGACGCCCTGGAGCTGATCGACGAGCTGCGCGGCTTCCTGTCGAACTCCATCCGCTACACGGGCGCCACCGAGGAGCTCCTGGAGTCCCTCCAGACCGACCTGGAGCGCCTCCCCGAGATCAGCCCCCGCTACAAGCGCCTCAACGCCGAGGAGCCCTACCGCCTCAAGGCCACCTGCATCCGGCAGAAGCTGGAGAACACCAAGCAGCGCCTCGCCAAGGGCATCCCGCACGAGGCGGGCCGCGACTACCTGGGCACCGGCGAGCTTCTCAGGGATCTGACGCTGATCCAGACCTCGCTGCGCGAGCACCGCGGCGGCCTGTTCGCCGACGGCCGGATGAACCGTACGATCCGTACGCTCGCCGCCTTCGGCCTCCAGCTCGCCACCATGGACGTACGCGAACACGCGGACGCCCACCACCACGCGCTCGGCCAGCTCTTCGACCGCCTCGGCGAGGAATCCTGGCGCTACGCCGACATGCCCCGCGACTACCGCGCCAAGCTCCTCGCCAAGGAGCTCAGGTCCCGGCGTCCGCTGGCCCCCACTCCGGCGCCGGTCGACGCCGCCGGTGAGAAGACCATCGGCGTCTTCCAGACGGTCAAGCGCGCCCTTGAGGTCTTCGGGCCCGAGGTCATCGAGTCGTACATCATCTCGATGTGCCGGGGCGCGGACGACGTGTTCGCGGCGGCGGTGCTCGCCCGTGAGGCCGGGCTGCTCGACCTGCACGGCGGCTGGGCGAAGATCGGCATCGTGCCGCTGCTGGAGACGACGGACGAGCTCAAGGCCGCCGACACGATCCTTGAGGGCATGCTCTCCGACCCCTCGTACCGCCGTCTCGTGGCGCTGCGCGGGGACGTCCAGGAGGTCATGCTCGGCTACTCCGACTCGTCGAAGTTCGGCGGCATCACGACGTCCCAGTGGGAGATCCACCGCGCCCAGCGGCGGCTGCGTGACGTGGCGCACCGGTACGGCGTACGGCTGCGGCTCTTCCACGGCCGTGGCGGCACGGTCGGCCGTGGCGGCGGCCCCTCGCACGACGCGATCCTCGCGCAGCCCTGGGGCACGCTCGAGGGCGAGATCAAGGTGACCGAGCAGGGCGAGGTCATCTCCGACAAGTACCTGGTGCCCTCGCTGGCCCGCGAGAACCTGGAGCTGACCGTCGCGGCCACGCTCCAGGCGTCCGCGCTGCACACCGCCCCGCGCCAGTCCGACGAGGCGCTGGCCCGCTGGGACGCGGCGATGGACGTGGTGTCCGACGCGGCGCACGGGGCGTACCGGCGGCTGGTCGAGGACCCGGATCTGCCGGCGTACTTCTTCGCCGCCACACCGGTGGACCAGCTCGCCGATCTGCACCTCGGGTCGCGGCCCTCGCGGCGCCCCGACTCCGGCGCCGGTCTCGACGGTCTGCGGGCCATCCCGTGGGTCTTCGGCTGGACCCAGTCGCGGCAGATCGTGCCGGGCTGGTTCGGCGTCGGCTCCGGCCTGAAGGCGCTGCGGGAAACCGGCCTCGACACCGTGCTCGACGAGATGCACGAGCAGTGGCACTTCTTCCGCAACTTCATCTCCAACGTCGAGATGACGCTGGCCAAGACGGACCTGCGGATCGCCCGCCACTACGTCGACACGCTGGTGCCGGACGACCTCAAGCACGTGTTCGCCACCATCGAGGCCGAGCACGAGCTGACCGTCCGCGAGGTGCTGCGCGTCACCGGCGGCGAGAAGCTCCTGGACACCAACCCCGTGCTCCAGCAGACCTTCTCGATCCGCGACGCCTACCTGGACCCGATCTCGTACCTCCAGGTCGCGCTCCTCAAGCGTCAGCGTGACGAGGCGGCGGCCGGTTCCGACCCGGACCCGCTGCTGTCGCGGGCGCTGCTCCTGACGGTCAACGGCGTGGCGGCGGGGCTGCGCAACACCGGCTGACCTCCCGGCCCGGATGTGACGGTGCCCCCGTCCTCGTACGTACGAGGACGGGGGCACCGTCGTGTCTCAGCCCTGGCTCGCCTTACGGCGGCGGAACACCAGGTAGCCGCCCGCGCCGACGAGCGCGGCCGCGACGGCCGAGAGCGGGCCGACCGGGGCGCCGCTGCCGGTCTCGGCGAGGTCGCCGCCGCCCTGGGCGGACGGGGACGAGGACGGCGAAGCCTCGGCGGCCGACGACGGGGATGAGGACGGGGCCGCGCTCGCCTCGGAGGTGCTCGTCGGCGAGGCGGAGGCGGACGGCGCGGTGCCGCCCTCCTTCTCGTCCTCGCAGTCGGTCCAGAACACCTTGTGCTTGGCGGCGCCGTTCTCGCCGTCGAAGTTCCAGAACAGCTTGTAGTGGCCGTCGGGCAGCGACAGGTCGTCGGTGCGGCCGTGGCCCTCGGTGTCCAGCGTGAGCTCCCCGGACTTCACGGTCTCGCCCTTGACGTCGGCGGTCGGGGCCCAGGCCTCGATGTGCCAGTCGACCTGCTGGACGCCGTCGAAGCCGAAGGCGTCGAGGTAGAAGGTGCAGACGTGCGGCTCGTTTTTGCGGAGCTCCTCGCCGGTGGTGGCGTCGTGGATCTTCACGGTGCCGTTGTCACCGGGGGCGGTTGCTTGGGCGGAGGGAGCGATCAGCAGGGCTGCTGAGGCGGCGGCTACGACAGCAAAGGTGCCGCCGGCGCGGGTGAGGGTACGCATGGGCAGTCCATCTTCGAGAGGTGAAACGGAAGATGTGGAGGGGGCGGCTCAGCTTCCTAGCCCGGTGACGGCCGGTCAAGCGGAGGAAAGTCCCTCATGCGCCATGTGCTGGAGATCGCCCCAATAGTCGCGGATAACGATCAGGGAACGCACAGATTTTCCATAGATGTGAAGGCGAACTCAGGCCGATGGACCCCTGGTCAGAGGGCCAGGAACGTGACCGTCAGCTGAGCGATCCCCGTCCCCGCCAGCACCCACGCCACCCGGGTCAGCCGCAGACCGCCCGCGACCACCACCGAGGCGAGCAGCAGGGCGCCACCGAGGGGAACCCAGGCGTAGAGGAGTCCGGCGGGGCCGGAGCGCACGACATCATTGCTGCCCGGCTTCACCGTGACCGTGTACGTCTGGCCCTTCTTCACCGCGACCGACTGCTCGATCGTGACGCGGGCCCGCGCCTTCGAGCCCTCCGACGTCGGCGTGTACGGCCCCGTACAGGTCTCGCCCGAGCACGCCTTCACGGTGATCGTCCCCTGCTCCCGGCCCTTGCTCAGCATCACGTGCTGAGCGGTGCCCCAGGAGGCCCAGACGCCTGCGATCAGGATCAGCGTCGCGACCGTACCCATCGCCGCGAGCCGCCCGAACCGCAGCGCCGCGTACGAGCTCTGGCGGGAGCCTTGACTTGAGGTGACGGCAGGCATGGCGGGGATCATTGGCCATGGTTGCGCGCCCGGTCAACTCCGGTGGGGACAAGTCGCGTGTTGTACGGACCTTTCGGCGCGGTCAGGAGTTGTACGTGCCCTGCGCCCGCTCCAGCCCCTCGATGACCAGGCACTCCACGGCGTCCGCCGCGCGGTCCACGAAGTAGCCGAGCTCCTTGCGCTCCGCCGACGCGAAGTCCTTCAGCACGAAGTCGGCGACCTGCATACGCCCCGGAGGACGCCCGATGCCGAACCGCACCCGGTGATAGTCCGGGCCCATCGCCTTCGTCATGGACTTCAGCCCGTTGTGGCCGTTGTCGCCGCCGCCGAGCTTGAGGCGCAGTACTCCGTGGTCGATGTCCAGCTCGTCGTGGATCGCGACGATGTTGGCGACCGGCACCTTGTAGAAGTCCCGCAGCGCGTTCACCGGTCCGCCGGACAGATTCATGTACGACATCGGCTTGGCCAGGATCACCCGGCGGTTCGCCGGACCGGGCGGACCGATCCGTCCCTCGATCACCTGCGCCTGCGCCTTGCCGGCCCGCTTGAACTTGCCGCCGATCCGCTCCGCCAGCAGGTCGGCCACCATGAAGCCCACGTTGTGCCGGTTCATGGCGTACTCGGGGCCGGGGTTGCCGAGGCCCACGATCAGCCAGGGGGCGCCTGCGTCGGTCGTCACGTCCGTGTCTCCCATGTGTCCTTGATACGCGCCAGCCGCCGCTCCCGGTGGGAGCGGCGGCTGACGGATGAGATTCCGGGGGGAATCAGGCCTCGGCGGCCGCGGTCTCGGCCTCCTCGGAGGCCTCCTCCGCCTGGGCGGCCAGGACCTGGAGGACGACCGCGTCCTCGTCGATCGCCAGCGTGGTGCCCGCGGGGAGCGGGATGTCCTTGGCGAGGATGGCGGCGCCGGCCTCAAGACCCGCGATGGAGACGGTGACCGACTCCGGGATGTGGGTGGCCTCGGCCTCGACCGTCAGCGTGTTCAGCACGTGCTCGAGCAGGAAGGAGCCCGGGGCCAGCTCGCCCTCGGTCTGGACGAAGACCTCGACGGTGACCTTCTCGCCGCGCTTCACGAGGAGCAGGTCGACGTGCTCGAGGAAGCCCTTGATGGCGTCGCGCTGGACGGCCTTCGGGATCGCGAGCTCGGTCTTGCCCTCGATGTCCAGGGTGAGCAGGACGTTCGGGGTACGCAGGGCGAGCTGCAGCTCGTGGCCCGGCAGCGCGATGTGGACGGGCTCGGTGCCGTGGCCGTAGACAACGGCGGGAACCTTGTTCTCACGGCGGACACGGCGGGCGGCGCCCTTGCCGAACTCGGAACGGGTCTCGGCGGCGAGCTTGACCTCGGACATGTTCACTCCTCGTAGATCTCTGGGGAAGATGGTCACCCGGCCAAAAAACATCGGCCTGCTACGAAGAGCGCGTCGATAACGGACCGCCGAACCGCTTTCGCAAGCAGTACGGCCTCCCTCGCCGAGCAACTGTGACAGCTTACGGGGCGGGGAGGCCGTACAAGAAATCGATCTACGGGATCGACCGGTGGAGCGGGGGCCTACTGCTCCTCGAACAGGCTCGTCACCGAACCGTCCTCGAAGACCTCACGGACCGCGTTCGCGATCGTCGGCGCGATCGACAGCACCGTGATCTTGTCGAGCTCCAGCTCACCCGGGGTCGGCAGGGTGTCCGTGAAGATGAACTCGCTGACCTTGGAGTTCTTCAGACGGTCGGCGGCCGGGCCGGAGAGCACACCGTGCGTGGCCGTGACGATGACGTCCTCGGCGCCGTGCGCGAACAGGGCGTCGGCGGCGGCGCAGATCGTGCCACCGGTGTCGATCATGTCGTCGACGAGGACGCAGACGCGGCCCTTCACGTCACCGACGACCTCGTGGACGGTGACCTGGTTGGCGACGTCCTTGTCGCGGCGCTTGTGCACGATCGCGAGGGGGGCGTCGAGGCGGTCGCACCAGCGGTCGGCGACGCGTACGCGGCCGGCGTCGGGGGAGACGACGGTCAGCTTGTCGCGGTCGACCTTCGCGCCCACGTAGTCCGCGAGGATCGGCAGCGCGAAGAGGTGGTCGACCGGGCCGTCGAAGAAGCCCTGGATCTGGTCGGTGTGCAGATCGACCGTCAGGATCCGGTGAGCGCCCGCCGTCTTCATCAGGTCGGCGATCAGACGCGCCGAGATCGGTTCACGTCCGCGGTGCTTCTTGTCCTGACGGGCGTAACCGTAGAAGGGCACGATCACGGTGATGGAGCGGGCCGACGCGCGCTTCAGCGCGTCGATCATGATCAGCTGCTCCATGATCCACTTGTTGATGGGAGCCGTGTGGCTCTGCATCAGGAAGCAGTCGGCGCCGCGAGCGGACTCCTGGTAGCGGATGTAGATCTCGCCGTTCGCGAAGTCGAAGGCCTTCGTCGGGACTACCCCGACACCCAGCTTGTGGGCGACCTCCTGGGCAAGCTCGGGGTGGGCGCGGCCGGAGAAGAACATCATCTTCTTCTCGCCGGTCGTCTTGATCCCGGTCACAGCACTGTCTCCTCAGAGGTGTCTCAGCTGGGGGTGTGAGGCGAACGTCTCGGCCGCGGTCTCATGCGAGCTCGCGAGCGCGCGGCGAGAAATCGTCTCAGCTGGGGGTGCGGGTGTGCACTTATCACGGTACGCCGTGTCAGACGCACCGGTTTCCGGTCAGGCTTCGCCTTCCGGCTTCCGGGAGGCTGTCTCCGCCGCCTTCGCGGCCGCGCTTCCCGGACGCTTGCGGGCCACCCAGCCCTCGATATTCCGCTGCTGGCCACGGGCCACGGCCAGCGAACCGGGCGGTACGTCCTTGGTGATGACCGAGCCCGCCGCGGTGTACGCGCCGTCCCCGATCGTGACAGGAGCCACAAACATGTTGTCCGAACCGGTACGGCAGTGCGAGCCGACCGTCGTGTGGTGCTTGTCCTGCCCGTCGTAGTTCACGAAGACGCTGGCGGCACCGATGTTGGAGTACTCGCCGATCGTCGCGTCGCCCACGTACGACAGATGCGGGATCTTGGTGCCCTCGCCGATCTTCGCGTTCTTCGTCTCGACGTACGTGCCCACCTTGGCCTTGAGACCGAGGCGGGTGCCGGGACGGAGGTAGGCGTACGGGCCCACACTGGCCTGCGGTCCGACCTCGGCCTTGTCGGCGACGGTGTTGTCGATACGGGCACCGGCTCCGACCTTCGTGTCCTTGAGGCGGGAGTTGGGGCCGACCTCGGCACCCTCGCCGAGATGCGTCGCACCCTGCAACTGCGTCCCCGGGTGCACGATCGCGTCCGGCTCGAAGGTGACCGCGACGTCGACCCAGGTGGTGGCCGGGTCGACGATCGTCACCCCGGCGAGCATGGCCGCGTTGAGCAGCCGGTCGTTGAGGATGCGGCGGGCCTCGGCGAGCTGGACGCGGTTGTTGATGCCGGCGATCTCGCGGTGGTCGCCCGCGACGGAGGCGCCGACCCGGTGCCCGGCCTCGCGCAGGATCCCCAGCACGTCCGTGAGGTACTCCTCACCCTGACTGTTGTCGGTACGCACCTTGCCGAGTGCGTCCGCCAGCAGCTGCCCGTCGAAGGCGAACACCCCGGAGTTGATCTCACGGATGGCGCGCTGCGACTCGCTGGCGTCCTTGTGCTCGACGATCGCGGTGACGGCGCCGCTGGCCCCGTCGCGCACGATGCGGCCGTAGCCGGTGGCGTCCGGGACCTCGGCGGTGAGCACGGTGACGGCGTTGCCGTCGGAGGTGTGGGTGGCAGCCAGCTTCCGCAGCGTCTCGCCGCTGAGCAGCGGCGTGTCGCCGCAGACCACGACGACGGTGCCGTCGACCGTGCCGCCGAGCTCTTCGAGGGCCATGCGGACGGCGTGCCCGGTCCCGTTCTGCTGAGCCTGCACGGCCGTCCGTACGCCGGGGTCGATCTCGGCGAGGTGCGCGGTGACCTTCTCGCGGGCGTGACCCACGACCACGACCAGGTTCTCGGGCTCCAACTCGCGCGCCGCCGCGAGCACATGACCCACCAGGGAACGGCCACACAGTTCGTGCAGAACCTTCGGTGTGGCCGACTTCATACGGGTGCCCTCACCCGCTGCAAGAACGACGACGGCTGCCGGGCGATTGGCGCTCACGGGTATGCCCTTCGGCTTCGGATGGCTGGGGTGTGGACATCCGCAGGATACCGGGGCGTATCAGGAGTGACATGAGAGCGGGTCCTGACAGAGCTGTCAGGACCCGAACCGAGCATTGCTCCCCCGCCAGGACTCGAACCCGGACAGATGGCACCAAAAGCCACAGTGCTGCCAATTACACCACGGGGGATTGAACTCCGCTGAACCGGACATTTGGTCAGGTCGCCGAGTCGGCACCCAACACTATGCCGTACCAGGCACCTTCGATGCGACGGTACAGATCGGATGACGGCTTCCCGGCGCCGGTAGGGCTTGCTCTTCTGGCATCGGCATACCGTCCGGGCGGAATGCGGGCTTCCGGTGTCGAACGGTGAGTGATTCGGCAGGTCGAGGTATTCCGGTGGGTTTCGCTTCTGTTCGATTGCGGAGTGCGGTGTAGGTCAGTAGCCGAAACTCACCGGAAAAGGGGCGGGGGGCGACCGTAGGCTGGACGCATGACCACGACGGGGGAAGAGCACACCGCGGCCGGGAACGGGCCGTGGTGGTGGGTCAGGTGGCGCAGTGCGGTGCTCGACGGGAGTCTCGCGCTGGTCTCGGCGGCCGAGTGTGCGACGGAGGGGATTCGGTTCGCGCACGACGCGGGCCTGCCTGTTCCGGTGGGGATGGGGTTCGGGCTGGCGGCGGGGGCCGTGCTGTTGCTGCGGCGGAAATGGCCCATCGCGGTGGTGCTGGTGTCCATTGCCATCACGCCCGCGCAGATGGGCTTCGTGATGGGGCTCGTCGGGCTGTACACGCTGGCCGCGTCCGAGCTGCCGCGGCGGATCATCGGGGCGCTGGCGGGGATGTCCTTCGCCGGGATGCTCATCGTGACGTTCGTACGGGCGCATCAGGGTGTGGTGCGCGGGGACGTGACCATGGGGGACTGGTTCGTCCCCTTCCTTTCTATTACGACCGCTTTGGGGATGACCGCCCCGCCTGTCCTGCTCGGGCTGTACGTGGGAGCGCGGCGGCGGCTCATGGAGAGCCTGCGGGAGCGGGCGGACTCGCTGGAGCGGGAGTTGCAGCTGCTGGCCGAGCGGGCGGAGGAGCGGGCCGAGTGGGCCCGGAACGAGGAACGGACGCGGATCGCTCGTGAGATGCATGACGTGGTCGCGCATCGGGTGAGTTTGATGGTCGTGCATGCGGCCGCCTTGCAGGCGGTGGCTCGGAAGGATCCCGAGAAGGCCGTGAAGAATGCCGCGCTCGTGGGGGACATGGGGCGCCAGGCGCTGACCGAGCTGCGGGAGATGCTGGGTGTGCTGCGTACGGGGGAGGGGCTGGACGCGCGGGTGCAGCCGGTGCCGCTCGCCGCGGTGGGTGCTGCGGCGGCCGCGGCGGCGTCGCGCGCGGCCGACGATCCGGCGGACGGGCCCTGCCTTGCCGAGCTGGACGAGCTGATCGGGCAGTCGGCGGCCGCGGGGATGGTGGTCGACCTGTCGGTGGAGGGCGATGTGCGCCCGTACGCGCCGGAGGTCGAGCAGACGGCGTACCGCGTCGTCCAGGAGGCTCTGACCAACGTTCACAAGCACGCGGCCGGCGCCAAGACCCACATCCGTCTCGCGCACCGCCTCGCCGAGATCGCCATGCAGGTGGAGAACGAGTGCCCGCCGGAGCCGGATTCGGCCTCCGACGTGCATCTGCCCAGTGGTGGCAATGGGCTGCTGGGGATGAAGGAACGGGTTGCGGCGTTGGGGGGCGTGTTTGTGTCCGGGCCTACGGATGCGGGGGGTTTTCGGGTGTCGGCGGTGATTCCGGCGGTGGCCTGAGTGTGGTTCCGGCTCCGGCGGGTGGGCGGCGGTCTTTCGGCCCGTCCGGCGTTTGAGGACGAGGCGGTTCAGGCTGATACGGGGGTCTGGGGGCGGAGCCCCCGGGTGCGGGAAGGGCAGGGGCGGCGGGGGCGAAAACCTGCCTTGCCCGCACCCCCGCGCCGGGGGCGTGCTTACCCGGCCGTGAGGCGGACCGGCTCGATGCCCGACAGCAGGGTGGTGAGGGCCGTGTCGATGTCCGGGCCGAGGTACCAGTCGCCGGTGTGGTCCAGGGTGTAGACGCGCCCTTCCGCGTCGATGGCGAGGAGGGCGCGGCTGTCGGACTCCTCGCCGAGGGGGCAGACCTCGGTGTCCAGGGCGCGGCCGAGGTCGCCGAGGGTGCGGGCCATGTGGAGTCCGTACAGGGGGTCGAAGTGGAGCGTGGCCGGGGCGATCTGGCGGCCGGGTCCGGGTGAGGTGACGTGGAGGCCGCCGAACTCCGCCCACGCCTCCACCGCCGCGGGGAACACGGCGTGCCGGTGCCCGGCCGGTGACACATGCCCGCGCAGCGCGTCGGCCCAGTACTCGGCCTGCTTTATGTCCCAGCGTCCGGGCTGCCATCCGGCGGAGCGCAGCGCGGCGTCCACGGGGTCGGAGAAGCGTGTGGTGGAGGAGCGGTCGGCGTGCATCTGCCCTTCGTTCGTCGAGCGTCGGGACATCGGCGTGACGGGACGCCGTCGTACGTACGCGTGCGGGGGGTGGGGGAGTTCAGGCGTCGGTGGTCGCCGTCGGGTCGACGACGCGTACGCCGAAGTGGTCGCTGAGCGCGGTGCAGGAGCGGCAGGGCGCGGCGAAGCTGCCGTGCAGCGGGTCGCCGTCCTCGCGGATGCGGCGGGCGGTGAGTTTGGCCTGCTTGAGCGCTTTGCGGGCCTCGCCGTTGGTCATCGGCTTGCGTGCGGCGCGTTTGCTGCGGGCGGCGTCGACGGAGGCGATGTGGCGGGAGATGAGGATCGCCTCGGCGCAGCGGCCGGTGAAGCGGTCGCGTTGTGCGCTGGTGAGGGTGTCGAGGAAGTCCTGGACGAGGGGGTGCAGGGCGGGCGGCTGGTCGCCGCGCGCCGCGGTGCCGGTGAGGGTGGCGCCGCGCACGGAGAGGGCGGCGGCGACGGTGGGGAGTATGCCGTCGCGGCGGTGCAGGAGGGCGGGGGCGTGGGGTGCCTCGGCGCTGCTCCAGCCGACCCGGGGGTCCCCGGACGTGCCCGCATGAGTCGCGTTCATGATCGTTTTTTCCTCCCGTGCATCCCCCGGTGCGGAGACAGACTGCCAAATGCCGTGGCGGGTGCGGAAGCTGGGGCGGCGCGACACGCCCTGTCTTCGTCGTACGGTCACGGCGGGGTGACGGCAGGTCACGGAACCGGAGGCCCGGTGACCGGTGTCGTCCTACCGCATAGGCTGTCGATATCCACGATCCATACCGCTATTGAGAACGCCGCAGGGGGCTACCGCCATGACGACTGGTCGGCTCGGGCAGCAAGCCGCGCCGCCGAACGCGGCCTACGCCGGGCAGGTCGTGCATTTCCCGGACCCGGTCCGGGCCGCCCGTCACCCCAGAGGTGTACGGGTCGACGAGCACGGCTACCCCGACTTCTCGGCGTACGCGCGTGCCGCCGCGGAGATCGCCGAGCCCCCGGAGGGTTTCGGCGTCGACGAGCTCAGGCTCACGGACTATGTCTCCGCGAACGCCGCGCTGGCCGCCACCGGGCACGACCTGTGGGACACGATCCCGTCGGTGGCCACTCCGCACGGCTGGACGTGGCACCACGTGCCGGGCACCCGGCGCCTCGAGCTGGTTCCCGTCGACGTGAAGGCGCTGCTGCGGCATCACGGCGGGCTGGCGACCGCGGCTGTGGACCAGAACAAGCGGGGCACGCGGCCGTTGCAGGAGACGCGGCCCGCGCACTTCGGGCTGCCGAAGGCGTCGGTCGCGGTGACCGAGCAGCAGGTGCTGGGGGTCGAGGAGGATCTCGGCTATCGGCTGCCGGGGGCCTACCGGTCCTTCCTGAAGGCGGCGGGTGGCTGTGCGCCGGTGGGTGCCGCGCTCGACGCCGAGCTGGGTCTGCTGGTGGACCAGCCGTTCTTCACGGTGCGCGACGAGGCCGCCGTCAATGACCTCGTCTATGTCAACAAGTGTCTGCGCGACCATCTGACCAAGGATTACTTGGGTGTTGGCTTCGTCCAGGGCGGGCTGTTGGCCGTGAAGGTGAAGGGCGACTCGATCGGGTCGGTCTGGTTCTGCGCGTACGACGACGCCCGCGACCAGGACGCCTGGCCGCCGACCGAGCGGGTGCAGCGGCTACTGCTGCCCTGCGGCGGTGACTTCGACCAGTTCCTGTCCCGGCTCGCGGGTAATCCGCCGGAGCTGGAGACGGTGGCGAATCTGATGGTGGACGGCGGTTTCGCGCGCGCGGTGCCCGTCTCTTCGGCGTCTTCGGCGTCTTCGGTGGGGGAGTGAGCGTTCGATGGTGACCTTCGCGCAGGCGCAGGAGCGCGCAGAAGAGTGGATCAACGGGGATCTGCCCGGGTACCAGCACCGCGAGGTGCGGGTGCGCGAGTTCGAACTCGGGTTTGTGGTGTGGGCCGAGGACCGTTCCGACGGTCCGCGTTCCGACGGGGGTGCGCAGCGTCTCGTCATCGCGCGGGACAGCGGGGAGGCCACGCTGTGGCCCGCGCTGCCGGTGGGTGAGGTGATTCGCCGGTACGAGGAGGAGTACGGGGCGCCCGACGTGTCCCCGGGGCCGGCGTCGGCGCCTTCGGCTCGGGTCGACCTGAACCAGACGTCGTTCTTGTTGACTCCCCCGGAGTGGCTGCAGGAGGCCGCGGACAAGCTGGGGATTCCGGATCGGCGGGCGGGTGCGTCCGATGGGGGCGGGTCTCGTCCGGCTGCGGCTGCCTCTGCTGCCGCTGCGGATGTGTCTTCGGGTGCGTCTTCGGGTGGCGGGTCCGTCAATGGGGCTTCTGGGGGCGCGGGTTCGGCGCCCGCGGCGCCGGGTGCGTCCGGACAGTCGGAGGCGTACGGGGTTCCGTCCGCGCCGGGGGCGCACGCCGCGTCGTTCGGGGCGGGGGTGCCGGCGCCTTCTCCGGCGGACGCGCCTCCGACGCCCTCCGTGCCGGGTGCGCCGTCGGCTCCCGGTGGGGGTACGCCGTGGCCCGCGGCCGGTGACGGGCCGGGCTCGGGTCCGCAGGACGCCGGGGTGCCGGGTGCGCCCGTGGCGGCGACCCCGTGGGCGGGGACCGACACGAACGCCGACGCCGGTGACGACCGTTCCGTACCGCTGCCTGCGACCGTGTTCGCGCCGCAGCTGACCGATGTCGACGACGCCGACACCCCGCCGCCCGGCGTGACGCCGGACGCCAAGACCGCCCTGATGTCCGGAGGAAGCCAACTTCCGCGCACGGAGCTGGCGCCCGCGGTCGGCGATCCCAACTCGACGCCGCCGCCCGGCCCTTCGCAGGGGCTGGGCACGCCGCCGCCCCAGCCGCAGGGCCCCGGCGCCCCTCAGAGCACGCCTCCGCCGATCGCGCCGACGTACGGCTATCCGCAGGGTCCCGGTGGTCCGCAGGGGGCGCCTCCGCCGGGGGCGCCCGCGTACGGGTTTCCGCAGGGGCCGGGTGGGGTGCCTGGTACTCCGCCTCCCGGTGCGCCGCAGGTTCCGGGTGTTCCCGGTACGCCGCCGCCCGGCACCCCGGTTCCGGGTGGTCCGCAGGGGGCGCCTCCGCCGGGGGCGCCCGCGTACGGGTTTCCGCAGGGGCCGGGTGGGGTGCCTGGTACTCCGCCTCCCGGTGCGCCGCAGGTTCCGGGTGTTCCCGGTACGCCGCCTCCCGGCGCCCCGCAGGCTCCGGGTGTCCCCGGTACGCCGCCGCCCGCCGCGCCTTCGCGTCCCCTGCCGCCCAACGCCGGTGACATCGCCGATGCCGCGACCAGCAAGGCGCAGGCGCCGCCGCGGGGGGCGCGCGCTGCTGCGGCGAGCGCGCCGCATCCGCCGAGCGCCCCCGGTGTGCCGGGTGCGCGGCCGGGGAGTACGCCTCCGCCGTCCGGGCCGGGTGCTCCGGGCACCCCGGCGGGCGGGTACGTACCGACGCAACTCGTCTCGCAGCTCGGCCCGGACGGGCCCGAGGGGCTTGCGGGTCCGCCTGTCGCGCCCGGTGCCCCGGGTGCACCCCAGGCGCCCGGTGCTCCCGGCGCGAACCCTCCGGGTGGTACGCCTCCGGGCGCCGTTCACCACGCCGCGACGATGCTGGCCGGTCCGGCCGTCGGTGGCCCCGGCGCGCCGCAGCCTCCGGGCGCCCCCGGCGTTCCCGGTGCACCCCAGGCGCCCGGTGCTCCCGGCGCGCCCCAGCCTCCGGGCGGCACGCCTCCCGGCGCCGTTCACCATGCCGCGACGATGCTGGCCGGTCCGGCCGTCGGCGGCCCCGGCGCGCCCCAGCCTCCCGGTGGTACGCCCCCGGGCGGTGTTCACCATGCCGCCACGATGCTGGCGGGTCCGGCTGTCGGCGGCCCCGGCGCGCCGCCGCCCCCGCAAGCCCCCGGCATGCCCCCGGGCGCGCCCCAGCCGCTGCCTGGCCAGCCCATGCCCGGCCAGCCCATGCCCGGCCAACCGATCCCCGGCCAGCAACCCCCGGCGTACGGCTATCCCCAGGCGGGGCAGCCGACCGTGGGCCCCGGCTACCAGGCCGTGCTGCGCTACCGCGCGCAGGACGGTTCCGAGCAGCAGCTGATCCGGCGTTCCGCGCCGGGTACGCCGCACCCGGAGTGGCAGATCCTGCACGAGCTGCGGGCGATGAACGTGCCGCCGCAGCAAGTGCTGGAGCTGCACACAGAGTTGGAGTCCTGTGAGCTGCCGGGCGCGTACTGTGCGCGGATGATCCGGGAGACGTGGCCGCAGGCGCGGATCACGTCCATCGCCCCGTACGGCACGGACCACGCGAGCCGTCAGCAGGGCATGCACCAGCTCATCGCGCACCAGGGCGAGTTGCACCAGGTGGCGGACGGCCCGGCGCGCCCCGCGCCGGTGCGGGCGCCGA
Organism: Streptomyces sp. NPDC029292; assembly: GCF_055569295.1. Lineage (NCBI taxonomy): Bacteria > Bacillati > Actinomycetota > Actinomycetes > Kitasatosporales > Streptomycetaceae > Streptomyces > Streptomyces sp. NPDC029292. The sequence goes on along the minus strand of NZ_JBVHXR010000010.1, from coordinate 141,827 downwards.
TTCCGCCGGTGCAGCCCGCGCCGCCGATCCCGCCGGAGGCGATCGGGCAGGAGCTGGCGGCGGCGTTCGGTCCGGGTGTGTTCCGGTTCGACCAGGCCGCGGTGTCCCGCCAGGGTGTGCCCGACATCGTGGCGCACACGCTGGTGGTGGCCGGACTCCCGGTCGACATGGGCCCGTTCTTCTGGGCCCAGGCCCAGCCGGGCCGCCCGGTGCCCACGCTCGCCGAGCTGGCGCAGGAGCGCGGGGTGCAGCCGGGCGCGGACGCGGGCTCGTACCTCGTGATGGGCAGCGACTTCGGCAAGGCGATCTGTGTTCAGTACGGCACGGCGAACATCGTGGCCGTGCCGGTGGAGGCGGGTCCGGGCGGTGCCCCGGTGCCGCCGCAGTTCGTGAACACGGGGCTGCCCGAGTTCGCGCGCTGCCTCGCCCTGCTCGGCCGCATGTGGCGGCTGCGCTTCGGCCTCAACCAGGAGCAGGCGGGCCGCTGGACCGTCGACTTCCAGGCCCAGCTCGCCTCCCTCGACCCGGCGGCCCTCGGCTCGCCGGAGAGCTGGTGGTCGGTGCTGCTGGAGCAGATGTGGGACGGGCTGCTGTAAAGCCATGACCCCATGAGGGACGAGGCGCTCGACCTGCGAGACGGGTCGGGCGCCTCGATCATGCGGTCATGAATGCAGGGAGCACAGGGAGCACAGGGAGCACAGGGAGCGCAGGGAGTTCGGGGCGCGGCGGCCCGGAGGCGCGGGGCCGGCGGCGCCGGCCCAGGGGGGTACCTCCCATGCCCTTCAGGCTATGGGGGAGGGTCGCCCTGGCCCTGCTCGCTCTCGTGCTGCTCGTCGGCGCGTACGCCATCAGCCTGTATTTCTGGGGGGATTCACGGCTCAGGCGTCACGGACGCGTTCGACCCCTACGCCGGGGAACCGAGTGCGGACCCCGGCGCCGGCTGGCTGCTGACCGGCTCCGACAGCCGTTCCGGGATCACCCCCGAACAGCGCAGGAAACCGCACGTCGGCAACGATCAGGCGCTCGGGGGCCTGGCGATGAAGAACCTCGCGGGTGGCGCGGGGGCCACGACGACCGTTCCGGTGAGGGAGGAGAAGGCCGTCCCCGGGGTCGGAGATGTCGTCGAGTGGGACCGTACGAAGGCCGGACAGCTCCTCTCCGCACGCCGCGACGACACCGCGATTCCGGCTTCTGATCTCAAATGACGCATCCTCGACCGGATGGATGGGCGGAGTGTCGCGTTATGAACACTTCTGTGTGATCCACCAAGATATGCGCGAAATCTTCATTTCGGCATCGTCATTTCGTGTGGGTCAGGCGGAGAGGGGTTCAAGGATGAGCAGCGCATCGGTGTCGCCGCACGGCTTCATGGCCGTACGGGGGCGTGGTTACCGTCCCGAGCAGGTCGACGCGTACGCCGCGGCGCTCTCCCGGGACCGTGACGCCGCCTGGGAGCGGGCGGCCCGGCTGACCGTGCTGGCCAAGGAGATGGACGCGGCGGCGGAGCGGCTGCGGGAGACCGTGGCGGGGCTCGCCCCGCAGACGTACGAGGCGCTCGGCGAGCGCGCCCGGCAGATCTTCGAACTCGGCGAGGAGGAGGCCGCGGCCGTCCGTGACACCGCGCGCCGGGAGGCCCAGCAGGTCGTCGACGACGCCGAGGCGGCGGGGCACCGGGTGCGCGAGGCGGCCCAGGCGTACGCCGACGAGGTGCGCGGCGATGCCGAGGAACGCGCCCGGCAGCTGCTCCTCGCGGCCCGCGCCGAGGCCGACGAGACGCGGATCTCCGCCCGCCGTGACATCAAGGAGGCCCGCGGTGAGGCGCTGGCCGCGCTGCGCGAGGTGCGCCAGCGCACGGAGGGGCTGCTCGCCGAGCGGGAGAAGGAGCACGCCGAGCGCTGGGAGGAGGCCTCCCGCGCGGCCGCAGAGCGGGAGGCCGCGCTGGACGCGCAGCACGTCGAGCTCGTCGCGCGCGCCGAGGGCGCCCTCTCCGAGGCCAAGCGTGCCTTCGCCGAGTCCGAGGAGTCGGCTCGGCGCCGGCAGGAGGACGCGGTCGCGCGCGCCGGTGAGCTGCTCGCGGAGGCGCGGGTGCGGGAGGACCGGATCGCCCGGGAGACCGAGCGGGTGCTGCGCGAGCATGGGGAGCGGTGGGACGACGTACGGGCCCATATGGACCACGTACGGACGAGCCTTACGACGCTGACGGGGCGGGCTCCCGCGGAGTAGCCGGCGCCGGGGCCGCGCCGCTCCGTGGCGGGTTCCCACCGGCTCACCCGTCTCGGTCGGTTGGAAGGGCTCGCCCGGTTCCGGCCTTTCCCCGCGCCTCGCTCCCCGGCCCCTTCAGCTGTTCCCCCTCCTCACCGCCCCCGCCAGGATCCACCCCTCCACCGCCTCGTACTGCCTCCGCTGCTCCTCCGCCTTCCTCCTCCCGGAGGCCACCGTTCCCAGCCATCCGTAGGCGAAGCCGAGCGGGATGGACACCAGCCCGGTGGTGGTGAACGGGAACCAGTTGAAGTCGGCGTCGGGGAAGGCGGAGACGGGGGAGCCGGAGACGAGGTTGGTGCCGGACATGAGGAGGAGGACGGTGAGGGTGCCGCCGATGAGCGTGCACAGGAGGCCCGTCCGGGTGTAGCGGCGCCAGAAGAGGGTGTAGACCAGCGCGGGCGCTATCGCGGAGGCGCCGAGGCAGAACGAGAGCGTGGCCAGCGGTTGCAGGCTGCGGTGTTGGATGAGCGTGGCCAGGAGGATCGCCGGGGCGCCGACCGCGAGGGCGGACACGCGGGCGAGGAGCATCTCGCGGCGCGGCGACAGTTCGTCGTCGCGGCGCCGCCCGCGGAAGAGCCGGGCGTGCGCGAACACGTCGTGGGCGAGGGAGTTGGCGCAGGCGAGGATCATCCCGGCGACCGAGGCGAGCAGGGTCAGGAAGAGCGCCGTGGTGACGGTGGTGAACAGGAGGGTCTCGAACGTCGAGACGTCCGGTCCGAACGCGGCCCTGGACCCCAGCAGATACGCCGTGTTGCCGTGCGGATCGGCGCCCGCAATCACGCCGCGCCCGATCAGCGCCGTGGCACCGAAGCCGACGACCGTGATGACCAGCACGAACAGCGCCACGCACGGCACCGCCCAGGACATCGAACGGCGCACCTGCCGGGCACTGCTCGCCGTGTACATCCGCATGGTGACGTGGGGGAGGCAGGCGCCGCCCAGGACGACCGTCAGTTCCGAACTGATCATATCCAGGCGGGGGTTGGGGCCGCCCGCGAACTGCAGCCCCGAGTGCAGGAAGGCCGGCCCGACGCCGCTGCCCTTCGCCGCCGCGGCGAGCAGCGCGCCCGGGTCCCAGCCGAACCTGTTCATGATGAGTACGGCGACGACGGCCCCCGACCCCAGCAGCATCACGATCTTCAGGATCTGGATGAGGGCGGTGCCCTTCATACCGCCGATCGCCGCGTAGCTGATCATCAGGGCGCCGAGTCCGATGATGCAGCCCGTCTTCAGCGAGTCGCTGGAGAAGCCGAGGATGAACGCCAGCAGATCTCCGGCGCTCGCGAGTTGGACCAGCATCATCGGCAGCAGCGCGACCAGCGTCACCACGCACGCGGTGATACGGACCGGGCGCCCCGGCATCCGGCGTGCGAGCGCGTCGCCCATGGTGAACCGGCCCGCGTTGCGCAGCGGTTCGGCCAGCAGGAACATCAGCAGCATGAGGGAGAGGGCGGTGCTGAGGGCCAGTACCACTCCGTCGTATCCGGCCAGGGCGATGACCCCGCCCGTGCCCAGCACGGTCGCCGCGGAGATGTAGTCCCCGGCGATGGCAAGGCCATTGCGCATCGGCGACAGCGATCCGTACCCCGTGTAGAACTCGTCCAGGTCGTCGCGGTCCGGCCCGGTCATCACGCAGAGCAGCAGCGTGATGGTGGCCACCGTCGTGAACGCCACCAGAGACATCGCCTGCGCGGAACTGCTGAACCCCGTCATCGCGCCGCCTCCCGCTTCACGTCCAGCTCGGCCTGCTTGCGGATCCGGTCCGCGATCGGGTCGACGCGCCGGCGCGCCGTGTACTCGTACAGCCCGATCGCCAGGCAGGTGACGGGAACTTGGAGCAGTCCGAGCAGCAACCCGGTCGACAGTCCGCCGGACACCGTGCTCGTCATCAGCGACGGCGCGAACGCGGAGAGGAGAAGGAAGAGGGTGAAGTAGCCGAGCGCGGTGAGCGTCGCCACGCGGCGCTGCCAGCGGTACGCGCCGCGCAGCAGGCGGATGTCGCTGTGGTGGCCCAGCGCCTGGTGTCGCGGCAGCCGCTGTCTCGCGGGTTCGGGTGGCCGCGGTTGCCAGGGATAGGTGACGTACGACGGGGAGGAGCTGTTCGGGTGCTCAGGGAAATCGGGGTACTCGGGGTACTCGGGGTACTCGGGGTACTCGGGGTACTCCGGGAAATCGGGGGTCTCGGCGAACGGTGGATATGGGTGCGGTGGTTGGTGCGGCCGTTGGTACTCGGGGGACGAGAACGCGTCTGGCATCCCGTTTCTCCTTGCGTGGCTCGGGCCCGGTGCGGACCGCAGGGAGCTGGGGGGTGAGCGACGCACGCTACTCGCAGGTATCTCGGATGCGCGGGGCTTTCACCAAACTGAGCGGTCGGTATGCGCTTACGTCGGCGACCTGGGGTGTTACCCGCGTTTACCTGGGGGGCTGTACGGCACGTGTGCGCGAGCTGTGTGGGAGGGGGGCCTCAATCCCCGGGGTTTGTCAGCACCGGAAAGCGGCGCGGTGCCACGAACAGCAGGACCAGGAAGGCGAGTGCGGCGGCGCCCGCCGCGCCGAGATACACGGCGTGGACCGCGTCGGCGACGGCGTGGCGCAGGGGTGCGGCGGGGGTGCCCGAGTCCAGGCCCCGGGTCACCGAGTCGAGGTCGCCCGCGCCGCCGAGCCGCGCGGCCAGCACCCCGTTGGCGACCGCGCCGAACAGGACGGCGCCGATCGTCTGTCCGGTCTGGCGGCAGAAGAGGACGGACGCGGTGGTCGTGCCGCGCTCCTCCCAGCCGACCGTCGACTGGACGCCGATGATCAGGGGGAGCTGGAAGAGGCCCAGCGCGCCGCCCAGCAGAAGCATCAGGAGGGCCGGCTGCCAGGGCTCGCCCGGGTAGGGGAGGAAGGGGAAGGCGAGCAGAAGCAGGGTCGCCGTGCCGATGCCGAGCATCGCGGTGTTGCGGAAGCCGATCCGGCGGTAGATGTGCTGGCTGAGCGCCGCCGACACCGGCCAGCTCAACGTCCATACGGAGAGCACGAATCCGGCGGCGATCGGGGCGAGGCCGAGGACCGCCTGCGCGTAGGTGGGCAGGAAGACCGTCGGCGCGACCATGAGCAGCCCCAGCGCGCCGAGCGCCAGGTTCACCGCGGCGATGGTGCGCCGCCGCCACACCCAGCCCGGGATGATCGGCTCGGCGGCCCGCCGCTCGACGGCCACGACGACCGCGATCAGCGCGAGTCCCGTACCGAACAGGGCGAGGGACGGCGCGGACAGCCAGTCCCAGGCGACCCCGCCCTGTACCAGCGCGGTCAGCAGTACGCCGCCGCAGGCGAAGACGGCGAGCGCGCCCGCCCAGTCGATGCGGGGGCGCCGAGTCGTTTTCCGTACGGGCTCGTGCAGATGGCGGGCGATCAGCCACAGCGCGAGCGCGCCGATCGGCAGGTTGATGAGGAAGATCCACCGCCAGTCGGCGTACGCCGCGAGGACTCCGCCCAGCGCGGGACCCGCGACCGCCGAAGTCGCCCACACGGTGGACAGCTTGGCCTGGATCTTGGGGCGTTCCTCGAGCGGGTAGAGGTCGGCGGCGAGCGTCTGCACCGTGCCCTGGAGGGCGCCGCCGCCCAGGCCCTGCACGATGCGGAAGGCGATGAGCGCGGCCATGTTCCAGGCGGTGGCGCACAGCAGGGAGCCGGCGAGGAAGAGGACGGAGCCCGCGATCAGCACCGGCTTGCGGCCGAAGGTGTCGGAGAGCTTGCCGTACACCGGCAGGGTGACCGTCACGGCCAGCAGATAGCCCGAGAACAGCCAGGAGAAGACGGAGAACCCGCCGAGGTCGCCGACGATCTGCGGTACGGCCGTCGACACGATGGTGGAGTCGAGCGCGGCCAGCGCCATCGCGAGCATGAGGGCGGCGACGACGGCACGGCGTCTGCGGGTGTCCGGCGGCGGGCCCGCCGAGCCCGGCGCCGCGGCCCGTGTCTCTGTCTCCTCCTGGCCCACTGGATTCCTTCCCCCTGCATCTATCCGGCGTCGACCACCTTCTCACTTGACCCTCACGTCGCGGGAGGGTGGACGCTCACTGGGGCCGAGGGTGGAGGCGACCCCTAGGAGCACTCCACCGAAGGGTGGAGGTCCCCTAGGGGTATCTCCGTACTACGGCTCGGGGAGGGTTCGTCCCGCTGGAGGACGAGGAGGCCCAGTTCGGCTCCTTAACCTGGCTTTACGCCGCTGGGGAGCGCGGCGGGTCGTACGGACCGCACCTTCGGGGGTGGGGTTTTCCCCAGTAAAAGACTGCGCTGGGCACCAGCGCGCCGGACCACCCCCCGCCACCAGACTTACCGGCGTAGCCAAGCACGCGTTACCCACTGACCGACATAGGAGACTTACCGTGACATCGGCTGTGACCATTCCCAGGCACGGGGGCACTGGAGGGCGTACGGCCGTTGCCGCGCGGGCGCGGCAGGTCGTGAAGGCGTACGGGTCCGGGGAGACCCGAGTCGTCGCGCTCGACCACATCGACGTGGACATCGCGCGGGGCCAGTTCACCGCGATCATGGGCCCCTCGGGGTCCGGCAAGTCCACGCTGATGCACTGCCTCGCCGGGCTCGACACCGTGACGAGCGGGCAGATCCACCTCGACGAGACCGAGATCACCGGCCTGAAGGACAAGAAGCTCACACAGCTGCGCCGGGACCGGATCGGCTTCATCTTCCAGGCGTTCAACCTGCTGCCGACGCTGAACGCGCTGGAGAACATCACGCTGCCGATGGACATCGCGGGCCGCAAGCCGGACCAGGGCTGGCTGAGCCAGGTCGTGGAGACCGTCGGGCTCGCCGACCGGCTCAAGCACCGGCCGACCCAGCTCTCCGGCGGACAGCAGCAGCGCGTCGCCGTGGCGCGGGCGCTGGCCGCGCGGCCCGAGATCATCTTCGGTGACGAGCCCACCGGAAACCTGGACTCCCGCGCGGGCGCCGAGGTGCTGGGCTTCCTGCGCCGCTCCGTGGACGAGCTCGGCCAGACCATCGTGATGGTCACGCACGACCCGGTGGCGGCCTCGTACGCGGACCGTGTGCTGTATCTCGCGGACGGCCAGATCGTCGACGAGATGCACCAGCCCACGGCCGACCAGGTCCTCGACCGCATGAAGGACTTCGACGCCCGGGGACGTACGTCATGACCGTCCTGAAGACCTCGATGCGCAACTTCTTCGCGCACAAGGGACGCATGGCCCTCTCCGCCGTGGCGGTCCTGCTGTCGGTGGCCTTCGTCTGCGGCACGCTGGTGTTCACGGACACGATGAACACGACGTTCGACAAGCTGTTCGCGGCCACGTCGTCCGACGTGACGGTCTCGCCGAAGGCCGCGAAGTCCGACGACACCCCGCAGAACGGCAAGCCGGAGTCGATGCCCGCGTCCGTCCTGGCGCAGGCGAAGAAGGCGAACGGCGTCAAGTCCGCCGAGGGCGCGGTCAGTTCGATGAACGTGACCGTCGTCAACAGCGACAACAAGAACATGGGGTCCAGCAACGGCGCTCCGACGATCGCCGGGAACTGGACGCGCAACGACCTGAGGTCCATGGAGATCACCAAGGGCCACGTCCCGCGCGGCCCGACCGAGGTGATGGTCGACGCGGACACCGCCGACAAGCACCACCTGAAGCTCGGCGACGAACTGCGCACCATCGCCGTCACCGGTGACTTCAAGGCGAAGATCGTCGGCATAGCCTCCTTCAAGGTGACCAACCCCGGTGCCGCCGTCGTCTACTTCGACACCGCCACCTCGCAGCGCGAACTGCTCGGCGCCACCGGCCGGTTCACGAACATCAACGTCACGGCCGCGCAGGGTGTCACCGACGCGCAGCTGAAGCGACACGTCTCGCAGGCGCTCGGCGCGGGTTCGTACAAGGTGCAGACGCAGAAGGAGTACTCGGACGAGAACCGTTCGGGCGTCAGTTCCTTCATGAACGTCATCAAGTACGCCATGCTCGGCTTTGCCGGTATCGCCTTCCTGGTCGGCATCTTCCTGATCATCAACACCTTCTCGATGCTGGTCGCCCAGCGCACCCGCGAGATCGGCCTGATGCGGGCGATCGGCTCCTCCCGCAAGCAGGTCAACCGGTCGGTGCTGGTCGAGGCGACCCTGCTCGGCGTCGTCGGCTCGATCCTCGGCGTCGGCGCGGGCGTCGGTATCGCGGTCGCCCTGATGAAGCTCATGTCGGCGATGGGCATGAACCTCTCCACGTCCGACCTCACGGTGAAGGCGACGACCCCGGCCATCGGCCTGATCCTCGGCATCGTCGTCACCGTCCTCGCCGCCTACCTCCCGGCCCGCCGCGCGGGCAAGGTCTCCCCGATGGCCGCGCTGCGCGACGCCGGTACGCCCGCGGACGGCAAGGCCGGTCTCGTACGCGGCATCGTGGGCCTGGTCCTCACGGCCGCCGGAGCCTTCGCGCTCTACTCGGCGGCCACCGCGGACAAGGCGAGCGACGGTTCGCTGGTCCTGGGCGTCGGAGTGGTGCTGACCCTCATCGGGTTCGTCATCATCGGCCCGCTGCTGGCGGGCGGAGTGGTCCGGGTGCTCAGCGCGGTGGTGCTGCGCGCCTTCGGTCCGGTCGGGCGGATGGCCGAGCGCAACGCGCTGCGCAACCCGCGGCGTACGGGCGCCACCGGCGCGGCCCTGATGATCGGCCTGGCCCTGGTCGCCTGCCTCTCCGTGGTCGGCTCGTCCATGGTGGCCTCGGCGACGGCCGAGCTCGACAAGTCGGTCGGCGCGGACTTCATCGTCCAGGGCAACCAACGGATCGTGCCGCAGGCCGAGCAGGCCATGGCGGCGACGCCGGGCCTGGCGCACGTCACCCGCTACAAGGACATCAAGGCCACGCTGACCTCCCCGGACGGCCAGACCGACGACAAGGGCATCACGGCCGCGGACCCCTCGTACGCGCAGGACCTGCGCCGCGCGACGACCGCCGGTGAACTCACCGCCGCCTACGGCAAGGACGCCATGTCGATCGGCTCGGACTACGCCAAGAAGCACGGCGTGAAGCTCGGCGACACCCTGACCGTCGCCTTCAAGGGCGGCAGGACGGCGAAGCTCCGGATCGCCGCCATCACGGACGACGACGTGGCCATCGACAAGGGTGCGCGCTACACCAGCATCGAGACGATGAAGAAGTACGTCCCCGTGGACAAGATCCCGCCGAACGTCATCATGTTCGCCAAGGCCAAGGACGGCCAGGAGAAGCAGGCGTACGCGGCCCTGAAGAAGTCCATGGAGAAGTACCCGCAGTACCAGGTCCGTGACCAGACCGACTACAAGCAGGAACTGAAGAACCAGATAGGCCAGCTCCTGAACATGGTCTACGGCCTGCTGGCCCTGGCGATCATCGTGGCGGTCCTGGGCGTCGTGAACACCCTGGCCCTGTCGGTGGTGGAGCGCACCCGCGAGATCGGCCTGATGCGGGCCATCGGCCTCTCCCGCCGCCAGCTGCGCCGCATGATCCGCCTGGAGTCGGTCGTCATCGCCCTCTTCGGAGCCCTCCTCGGCCTCGGCCTGGGCATGGGCTGGGGCGCCACGGCCCAGAAGCTCCTCGCCCTGGAAGGCCTGAAGGTCCTGGACATCCCCTGGCCGACCATCATCGGCGTCTTCATCGGCTCCGCGTTCGTGGGCCTGTTCGCCGCGCTGGTCCCGGCGTTCCGGGCGGGGCGGATGAATGTGCTGAACGCGATTGCGACCGATTAGCTCCGGTACCGATTAGCTCCGGTACCGATTAGCTCCGGTACCGATTAGCCCCGCGGACGGGGGTCACGGGGAACGGGGAACGGGGGAGAGCCCGGTCCCGGGGAGCTTCGGCTTCCCGGGGCCGGGCTTCGGCGTGGGTGGGTGACGGGGCTGGGTGGGTGACCGGGGGTGGGCGTGTACGTTTCAGCGCCGGGCGGTGATCTTCAGTCCGTCCGGGGTTTGAGGACGAGGTCGTCCAGGCCGAACGGAGGTCTGGGGGCGGAGCCCCCAGGGAGACGCCCACCTACGCCGGGCATCCGGCACCGGCGTTATCCACAGGCCCGGCATGAGCGAGCCCGGCGTCGTACGCTGGAGACCCCCGGCCCGTGGCACGTGCCGGGCGGTTCGCGTTGCCCACCCCCGGACGGGAAACCCTTCATGAGCCTGCACGGTCTGCTCGACGCCGTCGTCAAGGACGCCGCCCTCGCGGAGGCGGTGAAGGCCGCCACCGACGGTAATCGGATGCATGTCGACCTGGTCGGCCCGCCCGCGGCACGCCCCTTCGCGGTGGCGGCGCTGGCCCGCGAGGCCGGCCGCACCGTACTGGCGGTGACGGCGACCGGCCGCGAGGCCGAGGACCTGGCCGCCGCGCTGCGCTCCCTCCTCCCGCCGGAGGGAATCGTCGAGTACCCGTCCTGGGAGACGCTCCCGCACGAGCGGCTCTCGCCCCGCAGCGACACCGTGGGCCGCCGCCTCGCCGTCCTGCGCCGCCTGGCCCACCCGAGGCCGGACGACCCCGAGACCGGTCCGGTCTCCGTCGTCGTCGCCCCCGTACGCTCCGTGCTCCAGCCGCAGGTCAAGGGCCTCGGCGACCTGGAGCCGGTCGCTCTGCGCACGGGCCAGAGCGCCGACCTGGGCGAGATCGTCGAGGCGCTCGCGGCGGCCGCGTACTCCCGGGTCGAGCTGGTCGAGAAGCGCGGCGAGTTCGCCGTACGCGGCGGCATCCTGGACGTCTTCCCGCCCACCGAGGAGCACCCGCTCCGCGTGGAGTTCTGGGGCGACGACGTCGAGGAGATCCGTTACTTCAAGGTCGCCGACCAGCGGTCCCTGGAAGTCGCGGAACACGGTCTGTGGGCCCCGCCCTGCCGCGAACTGCTGCTCACCGACGACGTACGGCAGCGGGCGGCGGCCCTCGCCGAGCAGCACCCCGAGCTGGGCGAGCTGCTCGGCAAGATCGCCGAGGGGATCGCCGTAGAGGGCATGGAGTCCCTGGCGCCGGTCCTCGTCGACGACATGGAGCTGCTGCTCGACGTCCTGCCCAAGGGCTCGATGGCCGTCGTGTGCGACCCGGAGCGGGTGCGGACGCGCGCCGCGGACCTGGTCGCGACGTCCCAGGAGTTCCTGCAGGCGTCCTGGGCGGCGACCGCGGGCGGCGGCGAGGCGCCCATCGACGTCGGCGCGGCGTCCCTGTGGTCCATCGCGGACGTACGGGACCGGGCGCGCGAGCTGGACATGATGTGGTGGTCGGTGTCGCCCTTCGCCGCAGACGAAGAGCTCGACGCGGACACCCTCAAGCTGGGCATGCACGCCCCCGAGACCTACCGCGGTGACACGGCCAGGGCTTTGGCGGACACCAAGGGCTGGCTGGCCGACGGCTGGCGCACGGTCTACGTCACCGAGGCGCACGGCCCCGCCGCCCGCACCGTCGAGGTCCTCGGCGGCGAGGGCATCGCGGCCCGCCTCGACACGGACGTGGCCGAGATCAGCCCCTCCGTGGTCCATGTCTCCTGCGGCTCGATCGACTACGGCTTCGTCGACCCCGCGCTCAAGCTCGCCGTTCTGACGGAGACCGACCTCTCCGGCCAGAAGGCGGCGGGCAAGGACGGCGCGCGCATGCCCGCCCGCCGCCGCAAGACCATCGACCCGCTGACCCTCGAAGCGGGCGACTACATCGTGCACGAGCAGCACGGTGTCGGCCGCTACATCGAGATGGTGCAGCGGACCGTGCAGGGCGCGACCCGCGAGTACCTCGTCGTCGAGTACGCCCCCGCCAAGCGCGGCCAGCCCGGCGACCGTCTCTACATCCCGACGGACCAGCTGGAGCAGATCACCAAGTACGTGGGCGGCGAGGCCCCGACCCTCCACCGTCTCGGCGGCGCCGACTGGACGAAGACCAAGGCGCGCGCGAAGAAGGCGGTCAAGGAGATCGCCGCGGACCTGATCAAGCTGTACAGCGCACGCATGGCGGCCCCGGGGCACGCCTTCGGCTCCGACACCCCCTGGCAGCGCGAACTCGAAGACGCCTTCCCGTACGCCGAGACCCCCGACCAGCTCACCACCATCGCCGAGGTCAAGGAAGACATGGAGAAGACGGTCCCGATGGACCGCCTGATCTGCGGCGACGTGGGCTACGGCAAGACGGAGATCGCGGTCCGCGCCGCCTTCAAGGCGGTCCAGGACGGCAAGCAGGTCGCGGTCCTCGTCCCCACCACCCTGCTGGTGCAGCAGCACTTCGGGACGTTCGGCGAGCGCTACTCGCAGTTCCCGGTGAATGTCCGTGCCCTGTCCCGCTTCCAGACGGACACGGAGGCGAAGGCGGTCCTGGAGGGCCTGCGCGAAGGCGCGGTGGACGTCGTCATCGGCACCCACCGTCTCTTCTCCTCGGAGACCAAGTTCAAGGACCTGGGCCTGGTCATCGTCGACGAGGAGCAGCGCTTCGGCGTCGAGCACAAGGAGCAGCTGAAGAAGCTGCGCGCCAACGTCGACGTACTGACGATGTCCGCGACGCCCATCCCCAGGACGCTGGAGATGGCGGTGACGGGCATCCGCGAGATGTCGACGATCACCACCCCGCCGGAGGAGCGCCACCCGGTCCTCACCTTCGTCGGCCCGTACGAGGAGAAGCAGATCGGCGCGGCGATCCGTCGCGAACTGCTGCGCGAGGGCCAGGTCTTCTACATCCACAACCGGGTCGAGTCGATCGATCGTGCGGCCGCCCGTCTCCGGGAGATCGTGCCCGAGGCGCGCATCGCGACTGCCCACGGCCAGATGTCGGAAGGGTCCCTGGAGCAGGTGGTCGTCGACTTCTGGGAGAAGAAGTTCGACGTCCTCGTGTCGACCACGATCGTCGAGTCGGGCATCGACATCTCGAACGCCAACACGCTGATCGTGGAGCGCGGCGACAACTTCGGCCTCTCGCAGCTGCACCAGCTGCGCGGGCGCGTCGGCCGAGGCCGTGAGCGCGGTTACGCGTACTTCCTGTACCCGCCGGAGAAGCCGCTGACCGAGACCGCGCACGAGCGGCTCGCGACGATCGCCCAGCACACCGAGATGGGCGCGGGCATGTACGTCGCGATGAAGGACCTGGAGATCCGCGGCGCCGGAAACCTGCTCGGCGGCGAGCAGTCCGGTCACATCGCGGGCGTCGGCTTCGACCTGTACGTACGCATGGTCGGCGAGGCGGTGGCCGATTACCGCGCCTCCCTGGAAGGCGGCGTCGAGGAGGAGCCGCCGCTCGAGGTCAAGATCGAGCTCCCGGTCGACGCGCACGTCCCGCACGACTACGCGCCGGGCGAGCGGCTGCGCCTCCAGGCGTACCGCTCCATCGCCTCCGCCAACACGGAGGAGGACGTCAAGGCCGTACGCGAGGAACTGACCGACCGCTACGGCAAGTTGCCCGAGCCGGTGGAGAACCTGCTGTTGGTGGCGGGCCTGCGGATGCTCGCGCGAGCGTGCGGCGTCGGCGAGATCGTCCTCCAGGGCAACAACATCCGCTTCGCACCGGTGGAGTTGCGGGAGTCGCAGGAGCTGCGCCTGAAGCGGCTGTACCCGGGCACGGTCATCAAGCCGGCCGTCCACCAGATCCTGGTGCCGCGCCCCAAGACGGCGAAGGTGGGCGGGAAGCCGTTGGTGGGGCGGGAGTTGCTGGGGTGGACCGGGGAGTTCCTGGCTTCGATTCTCGGGTCTTAGGGACGAGGCCGTAGGGACGAGGTTGTGGCGGTGGGGGCGTAGGCGTGCGGATTGGTGAGCTGGCCGGGGTGACGGGTGCGAGCCCGCGTGCCCTGCGCCACTACGAGCAGGCGGGTCTCGTCGAGTCACGGCGTGCCGCCAACGGCTACCGCGACTACGACGAACGGACCGTCACCCGCGTACGCAACATCCGCCACCTCCTCGCCGCGGGCCTCACCCTCGACGACGTACGCGTCTTCCTGCCCTGCCTGGACGGTGACCTGACCGCCGGTCCCGCGTCCGACAAGGCCCTCCAGGTCGCCCTGGAGCGCCTCGCCGTGATCGACGAGCGGATCGTGGCGATCAGGGGCCCGATGGATGCGCGGGTGTAGGTGCCGAGGGACTCCGTCCGTACGATCGCCGCGTTGTTGACCAGGACGTCCAGGCGGCCGTGGGTGTCGAGGACGGTGCGGATGACGCGGTCGGGGGCGTCGTCGGCGGTGATGTCGGCGGGGAGCGGGGTGATGCCCGGGTGTCCGTCGGCCGTCTCCGCGAGGGGCTCCGGGCGGCGTCCGACGGCGATGACCTGGGCGCCCTGTGCGGCGAAGGCGCGGGCGGTGGCGCGGCCTATGCCGGTGCCGGCTCCGGTGACGAGGACGGTCTGAGGGGTGCTGGGGCCGGGGCTGGTGTGGGGGTGGAGGCTGGTGCGGGAGCTGGTGCTGTTCATGCGGGAGATCGTCGAACCCTGACGCCGGTGTCAAGGTCAAGCCGGTCAGGGCGACTTGGACTGGAACAGCATCCCTGTCAGGGCGCGGAAGATCTCGTCGGGATCCTGGTCGCCGACCGGGCCGTCCAGGTTGTGGCTGAGGAGCAGCGTGGCGAAGCCGTGGGCGAGGGACCAGGCGGCGACTCCGGCGAGGCGGGCGTCGGCGCCGCGGCCCTCGGGCGGCAGGGCGGAGACGGCGGTGCGCAACCGCTCGCCCGCGAGCGTTCTGGCCGTCGTCAGCTCCAGGTCGTTCTCCCGCAGCAGCTCCGGCGCGAACATCACCTGAAAGTGCGCCGGATGCTCGCGCGCGAACCGTACGTAGCGCACGCCCGCGTCCCTCAGGTCGTCGGCCTCCGCGAGCGCGGCCGCCAGCAGCTCGTAGCCCTCGGCCGCGATCGCGGTGAGCAGACCGGTGCGGTCCTTGAAGTGGTGCGCCGGGGCGGCGTGCGATACGCCCGCCCGGCGGGCCAGGTCGCGCAGGCTCAGCGCGGAGGGGCCGTCGGCCGCGATGACGTCGAGGGCGGCGCTCAGGATCGCGCGGCGCAGGTCGCCGTGGTGGTACGGGCGCTGAGGTGTCTTGGTCTCGGCCATGGTCAGAAGCGTACGCGGAATCTAGGCATTGACAAGTTCGCCGGGTTCGGGCAATCTAGTCATTGTCAAGTTGTGGAGCGAACCGGAACGTGACGAGGGGTGGAGCCATGTCGGAGAACGTCAGCGGGACAAGCAAGGCGGAAGAGGGCGCGGACGTGGGCGTCGGTGCGGAGTCCGGCGCGGGTGCCGGTGTCGATCTCGGCCGGGTGCGCCAGCTCTGGCACCTCCTGGAGCCCCTGCATGCCGTGCTCTACTACGCGCCGGAGGCCTTCGAGGAGGCGGCCGCGCTCGGCTACGGCACCGAGGAGCGCTGGCCGAGCTACTTCCCTTACCGCGCCGCGCCGTTGGGGGCGGTCGGGAGTGAGAGAGTGGCGTCCGCCTTCTACAGCTTCAGCCCGCGTATGGTCGCCGAACACGTGGAGTCCGCGTGGAAGACCGCGACTCCGGATCAAGTACTGAAGGCGCGGGAGCGGGCCGTCGACCGGGCCTACCGCGCGATATTCGGCGACCGCGCAGAGAGCCCCGAACTCGCCGAGGCCGCCGCGCTGGCCCGCCGCGCCGCCGAGGCCGCGAACACCGCCGGCCGCCCCCTCGCCGCCGCCAACGCGGAGCTGACCTGGCCCGAGGCTCCCCACCTCCAGCTGTGGCACGCGGCGACGATCCTGCGTGAACACCGTGGCGACGGCCACCTCGCGGCCCTGCTCGTCGCGAGCCTGGACCCGGCCGAGTCCCTCGTGTCGTTCGCCGCGATAGGCGCGGCCTCCGTGGAGCGGTTCGAGAGCCGTGGCTGGAGGGCCGATGAGTGGGCCGCCGCCCGCGACCGCCTCGCCGCCCGCGGCCTGGTGAACAAGGACGGCACCGCCACGGACACCGGCCGCGAGCTGCGCCGCCAGGTCGAACAGCACACGGACGAACTCGCCGCCGCCCCTTGGCAGATACTCGGCCCTGACGCCACGGCCCGCCTCGCCGATCTGCTCGGGGAGTTCTGGGTGGCGGTAATCGGTTCGGGGTTGCTTCCGGCGGAGACGACGTTGGGGATCGGGAAGGTGTGAGCGTGGCAGGGGGCTTGGCCTGGCGGCAGTGCCGCTTGGCCAAGCCGCAAACCGCCCGCCGCCCCGCACAGCCTGACAGCGCATGAGCCCGCAGCACCGCAGGACTGCGCTGCGGGCTCACGATGCGCCGGTGCGCAGTCTCGCGGTGCGCAGTCTCGCGGTGCGACGCAAGTGAAGCCGCCCGCAGGAGGTGGGTCTCCGCGGACGGCCTCTGTTTCAGGGTGCTTCAGTCGGCAGCGAGCCTCCGTGAGCGGCTGGGCTAGGGCTGATCGGGCTTGTCCCGATCCATCCCCATCCTGTCTTCCATCTGTTGCTGGGCTTGGTCGACCTTGTCCGTGTACTTGTCGCCCGTCTTCTCGTTGACTTCCTGTTCCGCGGCGTCGGACATGTTCTTGGCCTTGTCCTGCGCATGGCTCTTGAATCTGTCGAAGATGCCCATACAGGAGCTCCTTCCGGAGGTGACTCACCACCGACGATACGCCCGGCGTGCGCCGATTGCCCGTTGAGTGCGGGTATGGCCGACGGCCCCTGGCCGCTACCTTGGGGGCCAGGGGAAACGCGCCCGTACAGGGCGGACCCGGGGAGGCAAGGGGAGGGACGTCGTGGTGCGTCTGAGGGGTGGGGCGGCCGCGGCCGCGCTGGTGCTGCTCGCCGTCGGTGCCGGTGTCAGTGGCTGCACGAAGGAGACCAAGGGTTCCGCGGGCCCGGAGGAGACGGCGGCCGGCGGCGCCGCCCTCACCGCCGTGGACTCGCTGACCGTCAAGGGGCGCGCGCCCAAGACCGGGTACAGCAGGGAGAGGTTCGGCACGGCCTGGGCCGACACCGACTCGAACCGGTGCGACACCCGCGACGACATCCTCAAACGGGACCTGAACGACGTGAAGTTCACCGACGGGCAGTGCAAGGTGGCCTCCGGGACCCTCGACCCGGACCCGTACAGCGGCAAGAACGTGACGTTCGCGCGCGGCCGCAGCCTGGTGGACATAGACCACCTCGTCGCGCTCTCGGACGCCTGGCAGAAGGGCGCCAAGTACTGGGACGCCAGCAAGCGGATAGCCCTGGCCAACGACCCGCTCAACCTCCGTGCCGTCGACTCGAGCACCAACCGCAGCAAGGGCGACGGCGACACGGCGACCTGGCTCCCGTCCAACAAGGCGTACCGCTGCACGTATGTCGCCGCCCAGGTGGCCGTGAAGAAGAAGTACGGCCTGTGGGTCACCGGCGCCGAGAAGGCGGCCATGAAGAAGGTGCTCGACGGCTGCCCCGGCCAGAAGCTCCCGTCGGGGGGCAACCCGACGAGCGCGCCGGCGCGCTTCCACGCGAACTAGTCCGAGCCGGCCTCGGGCCGGATCCGGCGTTGGCCCGCGCGTCAAAACCGTTTCAGCCGGGCCGAGGTGACGCCTACCGTGAGCGGCATGGACCTGAAGGTGTCGAGTCTCGCCGAGCGTCCCGAGATGCTCGGTCAGGTGGTCGGGATGGCCGACACCTGGCCCGAATTCATACGCCACGACCCCGTGGGCGACGCGCACTACGGCCGCATCGCAACCGAACTGCCGGAGTACGCGCTGTTCGCCGAGGACGAGCACGGGGAAGTGGTCGCCCACGCCTACAGCGTGCCCTTCGCTCTCGCAGAGGAGGACCGGGGCGAACTGCCCGCGCGGGGCTGGGACGAGGTGCTGACCTGGGCGTTCGCCGATCGGCGGCACGGCACACCGCCGGACACGGTGAGCGCCATCGCGATCGTCGTCGCCCCGCACGCCCAGGGCGGCGGCCTGTCGGCCCGGATGCTCTCCGCGATGCGGGACAACGCCGGGGCGCGCGGCTTCGACGAATTGGTCGCCCCAGTCCGCCCCAGCGCCAAGCACCTCGAACCGCGGACGCCGATGGAGGAGTACGCCTTCCGGGAGCGCGCCGACGGACTGCCCCACGACCCGTGGCTGCGTGTCCACGTCCGGGCGGGCGGCGTCATCGAGGCGGTGGCGCCGGCGTCCATGACCGTGGCGGGCTCGCTGGAGGAGTGGCGTGCTTGGACGGGGCTGCCCTTCGACACGGCGGGTCTCGTCGAGGTGCCCGGCGCGCTGGTGCCGGTGCACTGCGAACCGGGACGCGGATACGCCGTATACGTCGAGCCCAATGTGTGGGTGCGGCACACCCTATGAGCTCGACGTATGGCTGACGTGTCCGATCCGGCCGGCGGGTCTGACCCGGCGGCGTGTCCGATGCGGCTGACGTGTCCCGATCCTGAGGGGGCTCAGCCGCCCAGCTTGTCCAGGTCCAGGATCTTGCCGGTGGGGGTCTTGGCCGGGACCGGCTTGTTGTACTCGCTGAAGGTGAGGGTGCCCGGGTCCTTGGCGGAGATGCTGTCGACCTGCAGCAGGTAGGGCTTGCCTTCGGTGGCGACGTACAGGGTGTAGCGGTCCTTGCCGTCCTTCTCGTGCAGGACGATCGCCGGGGTGCCGTCGACGGTGGTGGTCTTGCCCCGGGTGGCGTCGGAGTTCACGTCCTCGGCGCCGGCGAGCACGGTGTCGAGATCGCAGAAGCTCGCGATGTCCTTGGCGTCGGAGCCGGTCGCGGACATCTTGGTCCACTTGCCGGCCAGCAGTTCCACCACCCCGTCGGTCTCCGACTTGGACTGGCCCTTGCCCTGGGCGCGCAGGAACGCCTCGTCGTACTTCATGTAGACGGTGTCGCCGGTCTTGACGAGATCGGCCTTGCCCTGGCCGTCGATGCTCATCGTGCCGGCGCACTCGCCCTTCTTGTTGAGGGCCATGTCGATCCGGATCGTGCCGCCGTCCTCCTCGTCGGGGATGTCGCCCTTCATCCGGAGCGAGGTGGCTCCCGTGGTGGCCTTCACGGCACGGTCGGCGATCTCGCCCCCGGTCAGCCCGGCGAACGGGCCCTTCGGCTTGCTGTCCGCCTTGCTCTCGCCGGGCAGGCAGCCGGTGAGGCCCGCGGTGGCCGCGGCGGCGAGGCAGAGGGCGACAAGTGCGGTGCGACGCATGAGAGTTCCTTGAAGTGATGTGAGGTGAGAGGTGAAGACGTGGGGGGAGCGGGGGTGTGGGGGGAGTGGGAGGTAGGGAAGGTGGGGACGTCCGGGTGGGCGGGCGATGTCAGCCGGTCTTCTTCCAGTCCCCGCAGCCCGAGGTCTTGAAGTAGCCGTCGCCGGCGCTGATGGTGACGACGGCCGTACCGGTCACGTTGTTGTTGGCCACGATCGAGTTCATGGAGTGCGAGGCGTCCTTGGCGCGCTCCCAGTAGCACATGTCGTCGGTGTTGCCGGTGGACTTGTAGGTGCCGGGAGCGATGTCGGCGCCGACTCTGTACATACCGCCGTTGCCCTTGAAGTGCGCGGCCGGTGTACCGGACGCTTTCGCGTCGACGGCCTCCCAGTCCTTGCAGCCGGAGGACTTGAAGAGCTTGTCGCTCGCCAGGATCGTCACGTAACTGGTGCCGCTGACGTTGTCGTTGGCGATCAGGGAGTCCAGCTCGCCGGAGGCGTCCTTGGCGCGCTCCCAGTAGCACATGTCGTCGGTGTTGCCCGTGGTCCGGTAGGTGCCGGGCTTGACGTCCGTACCGACCTGGAAGTCGCCGTCGCCCTTGAACGCGGCCTTCTTCTCGGCCTTGCCCGCGCCCGTCTTGCCGCCCGTCTTGGCGTTGGCCTTCTTGCCGGACTCGCGCTCGGCGGAGGCGGAGGTGTCCTTGCCCTTGTCGCCGGACCCGCCGTCGCCGTTGTTGCCGGCGTTCGCCGACACCGCACCGATGACGACCACACCCACGACGGCCCCCAGCGCGATCTTGCCCTTCATACCCATGACAGGCCCCTCCCCAAGGGTGGCAACCGCTTCTTGTCGGCGGTTGCCGTTCGATGGGTCAATAAGAGCAGAGCTTGTGAACCGAGTCAACACGATTCACGCGGAAGGTTGTGTACACGCATGTGAAGCGGTAGATCTTGCGTACGTCGGTATGCTCGGCTCACAGGCGACGCCAGCAGTGACGTCGGCGGTGACGCCGCAGACCAGGACGAGGGGAGCCGGGCGGGTGCAGGACAATGCGACAGAGGTGACCGCTGCCGGAATCGCACGGCTCGCCGGGGTAGGCCGCGCCGCCGTCAGCAACTGGCGCCGCCGCCACGCCGACTTCCCCAAGCCGGTCGGCGGCACCGAGACCAGCCCCTCCTTCGCACTCGCCGAAGTCGAGGCGTGGCTGCGCGACCAGGGCAAACTCGCCGAGGTCCCGCTGCGCGAACGCGTCTGGCAGCAGCTCGCCGGACACCCCGAAGGGCCCGTCACCGCCCTTGTGCACGCCGGCTGCGCCCTGCTGCTCATCCACGACCGCCCCACCGTCTGGCTGGAACTGAGCGCGGGCTCCGACGAACGCCTCGCCGCCCTGCTGCCCGCCGCGCTCGACCAGGTGATCACCCCCCGCTTCGGCCCGCCCCGCGAGCGTGCTGTGAACACCCCGACCGGTCCCGAGCTCCTCCCGTCCGGCCCGCTCCTGCGCGGCGCCGCCGAGCTCGCCGCCGAGCTGGGCGCGCGGCAGACGTACGAGTTCCTGCTGGGGCGGTACCTCGACGCCAACCCGCGCCAGTACACGCTCACCCCGGGCGGCCTCGCCGCGCTGATGGCCGAACTCGCGGGACCCGCACGCACGGCGCTCGATCCGGCGTGCGGAACCGGCGCACTCCTGCGCGCGGTGGCGCCCAAGCCGGACCAAGAGCTGTACGCCCAGGACAGCGCCCCCGAACTGGCCGCGCTGACCGGGCTGCGGCTCGCCCTGCACACGAAAGCCGGCGTGCGCACGGGTGCGGGGGACAGCCTGCGCGCCGACGCCTACGACGACCTCACGGCCGACGTGGTGCTGTGCCACCCGCCGTTCAACGAGCGCAACTGGGGGCACGACGAACTGGCGTACGACGCCCGCTGGGAGTACGGCTTCCCGGCCCGTACCGAGTCGGAACTGGCCTGGGTGCAGCACGCGCTGGCCCACCTCAAGGACGGCGGCAGCGCCGTCCTGCTCATGCCCCCGGCCGCCGCCTCCCGCCGTTCGGGCCGTCGTATCCGCGCCGACCTGTTGCGCCGCGGCGCGCTGCGCGCCGTGATCGCCCTGCCGATCGGGGCTGCGCCCCCGTACAACATCCCGCTCCATCTGTGGGTGCTGCGCCGCCCTGAAAAGGCTCCCGCGCAGCCCGAGTTGCTGCTCGTGGACACCGGCGCGCTGGCCGCCGACGGCCGGGGCGGTCTCGACTGGGAGGCCGTGCGTGCCGCGGTCCTCGACGCCTGGCGGCCCTTCGAGCGCACCGGGACCGCACAGGAGGAGCCGGGGTTCAGCCGTGCGATGCCCGTCATCGAACTCCTCGACGACGACGTCGACCTGGCCCCCGCGCGTCATCTGCCGCCGGCCGCCGCGGGCGGTGGCACCGAGCGGCTCGCGACCGTACGCGAACGCCTCGGCGAGACCCTCCGTCTGACCGCCGACCTCACGCCCCCCGAGGCGCAGCACACGCAGCCCGCGCGCTGGCCGCTCATCACCGTCGGCGAACTCGCGCGCGGGGGCGCGTTGTTGCTGCGCACGGGCGGAAATGGCGCCCCCGCGCGCGTGCCGGTGCTCACCGACCACGACGTGCTCGCCGGAACCGCACCCTCTGGAACCCTCCCCGAAGGGGAGGAAGAAGCCGTGCTGGTCGAGACGGGCGATGTCGTCGTCCCCGTGCTGGGCGGCGGCTCCATCGCGCGCGTGGTCGACGAGAAGACGGCCGGAGCCGCCCTGGGGCGCAACCTCACGCTCCTGCGCCCAGATCCGGGCGCGCTCGACCCGTGGTTCCTGGCCGGATTCCTGCGCGGCACCGCCAACAACCGCCAGGCCAGCAGCTACGCGTCCACCGCCACCCGGCTCGACGTGCGCCGCCTCCAGCTGCCCCGGCTGCCGCTGGAGGAGCAGCGCCGCTACGGCGAACGGTTCCGCGCGCTCGCCGAGTTCGAGGACGCGATCCGGCGCGCGGGCCGTCTCGGGGAGCAGCTGGTGCGCGGCATGTACGACGGGTTGACGGACGGGACGGTCGCGCCCGGCTGACGCCTGTGGGGCGGGCGAAGTGATCAGCACGACAACGGTTCGGTACAACCCGGGACCGGTTGTCCTTGTCGGCCTATACGCTCGGACTTCGAACTCGTCCGCACGTCCTCATCAGGCCTCCAGGAGCAGCCATGCAAGGCCACGGCCAGGCGCAGCCGGTGAAGCCACCACCCCCGACCGGGTGGCTGGTCTTCCTGCGCTTGCTCTTCGTGGTGATCTCGGTGTTCAGCATCGGCTTCCTCGCCTGGACGATGATGCTGAGGCTGGCGATCGTGACCCGCAAGTCGCTCGACTGGGGGCTGTTCGTGGCCGTGCTCGCGGCCGAGGCCCTCAGCCTCGTCCTGCTCGGTACGGAGCCCGGCGAGGAGATCCACACCGCGGGCGGCTGGACGGGCCTCGCCCTGCTCCTGGGCACGCTCGTGATCACGATCTCGTACTACCTCTCGGCGGACATACGCCACTTCCACCAGCTCCGCTTCACCGGGTACGTACCGCCGCAGCAGCCCCCGGCGCCCGCGTACGGCTATCCGCAGCAGCCGCCGCCGTACACCGCCACGACGGCTCCGCAGACCCCCGTACCGCAGATCTCGATGCCGCAGACCCCGATACCGCAGACCCCCATGCCGCCGATACCCCAGCCGCCCGTGCCCTCCCCGCCGCTCCAGCGCCCCGCGCCCGCCCGGATCGACCAGGTGCGCGCCGAGCTCGACGAGCTCAGTGACTACCTGCGCAAGCACGACGGCCACCACGAGGACGGCAGGTGACCGTGGCGACGGGGCGTGTGGTCGCCGAGCGCTATGAACTGTCCACGCTCATCGGACAGGGCGGCATGGGCCAGGTCTGGACGGCCTACGACCAGCGCCTGGACCGGCGCGTGGCCGTCAAGCTGCTTCGCCCCGACAAGGTCGCGGGCCAGGAGGCCGACGAACTGCGCCGCCGCTTCGTGCGCGAGTGCCGGGTCACCGCGCAGGTCGACCACCCCGGGCTGGTCACGGTCCACGACGCGGGCAGCGAGGGCGAGGAGCTGTTCCTCGTCATGCAGTACGTCGACGGGGCCGACCTCTCCGACCACCTCGCCGAGCACGACCCCTACCCCTGGCAGTGGGCGGTCGCGGTCGCCGCGCAACTGTGCGCCGTGCTGAGCGCCGTGCACGCCGTGCCGATCGTCCACCGCGACCTCAAACCGCGCAACGTGATGGTCAAGCAGGACGGCACGGTCACCGTCCTCGACCTCGGCGTGGCGTCGGTGATGGATACGGACACCACGCGTCTGACCCACACCGGTTCGCCCATCGGCTCGCCCGCCTACATGGCCCCCGAGCAGGCGATGGGCGGCGCGGTCGGCCCGTACACGGACCTGTACGCACTCGGCGTACTCCTGCACGAACTCCTCAGCGGAGACGTGCCGTTCTCGGGTTCGACAGCCCTCGGTGTGCTGCACCGCCACCTCTACGAGCCGCCGCTCCCGGTGCGCCGTCTGCGCCCCGAGGTGCCGCCCGCCCTGGAGGGCCTGGTCCTGCGCCTGCTCTCCAAGGACCCGCAGCACCGGCCGGCGTCCGCGCAGGAGACGTACGAGCAACTGCTCCCGCTGCTGCCCGCGCGCGGCATGCCAACGGGCGCCCCCCTGGACCCCACACGCCCCTTCCTGCGCCCGCACGCCCCCTGGCCGGACCGTGCGCGGACGCCCGCGCCCCAGCCGCAGGCCGCCCCGGCCGTCGAGAAGCCCGACGTCGCGGGCGCCGTCGACGAGGT
This sequence comes from Streptomyces sp. NPDC029292, assembly GCF_055569295.1. Taxonomy (NCBI): domain Bacteria; kingdom Bacillati; phylum Actinomycetota; class Actinomycetes; order Kitasatosporales; family Streptomycetaceae; genus Streptomyces; species Streptomyces sp. NPDC029292. Next base: position 117,685 of record NZ_JBVHXR010000010.1, on the reverse strand, counting down.
CAAGCGGCTGCTCGGCGAGGGGCGCATCACGCAGGCCGTCGACATCCTCGGTTCGATCCTCCCCGCGGCCGCCGCCGAGCACGGGGAGCACTCGCCCGTCGTACGCACCCTGCGCAAGCAGTACGCCGCCACGCTCATGGACGACGGCCAGTACCGGCGCGCGCTGCCCGAACTGCGCCGTCTCGCCGACGAACGCGCCGCCGAGGCGGGCCAGGCCGACCCGCAGTCCCTGCGCTTCCGCTACGAGGCCGCCCAGTGCCTGGAACAGCTCGGCGAGCCCGCCGCGGCGCTCGCGGAGTACCGCGCGCTGCTGCCGTACTACGAGAACCAGTACGTCGCCGGAGACCCCGAAATCTCCCTCGAAGTCCGCCGCCGCATCGGCCACTTGCTGCTCGCCCTCGGCGACCGCGGCGCCGCCCACGACACCCTTGCCCGGCTGCTGCACGACGTGGAGCGGCTGCGCGGGCCCGGGTATCCCATGGCGGCGGAAATCCGGCGGACGCTGCAGTGGCTGGGGCAGGTACGGGGCTGACCGCGGCGCCCTGCACCCGATCGGCCACAGGTTTTGCGCCACCTTGGCCGAAGCTTGTGGTGATCAAGGTGCAGGGTTTCCCGAACACGGATGCGACGTCGGCTAAGTTGCGATCCGTTTCCGCGTCGTACGAGACAGACAGGTCGTACGAGACGCACAGTCGGCGCACAAACAGCCTGTGCACAACCAGGGGTGGGGTCACTCATGTCCAGCCATCGGCATTCGAAGAAGCGCAGATACGTGGCGTGGGGGGCGGCAGGCGCCGCCGTGGTCGCAGGAGCCGGGATCGCCGCGCAGGCCTCGATGGCCGCCACCACGTGGCCCGCGCAGAACACGTACACCGGCCGCGCCTTCGACACCTGCGCCGCGCCCTCGCTCTCCGCGATGAAGGCCTGGCACACCGGCTTCTACGGCGCCGCCGCCGTCTACATCGGCGGCAAGAACCGCGGCTGCAGCCAGCCCAACCTCACCGCCTCCTGGGTGAAGTCGGTCAGCACCGTCGGCTGGAAACTCATCCCCCTGTACGTCGGCGCCCAGCCGTCCTGCCAGACCGGTTCCAGCCCCGAGAAGATCACCGCCGCCACCGCCGCCTCGCTCGGAGCCAGCGACGGTGCGGACGCGGTGGCCAAGGCCTCCGCCCTCGGCATGAAGGCCGGCAGCCCGGTCTACCTGGACATGGAGTCGTACGACACCACCGACACGGCCTGCAACAACGCCGTGCTGACGTACGTACGCGCCTTCGACAAGGCCCTGCACGCCAAGACGTACCGCACCGGCTTCTACGGCTTCACCAGCTCCAGCGCCAAGGCCATCGCCAACGCGACCGACAAGACGGACCTGCCGGGCAACCTCTGGTACGCGCTGTGGGACAAGACGAACACCACGACCACGGACTGGCCGTGGGGCTCCACCCAGTACACCAATCACAGCCGCGCCCACCAGTACATGGTGAACAGCAAGGAGTCGCGCGGCGGTTACACGATCACCGTGGACCGGGACGCGTGGGACGCGCCGGTGGCGATCACGGGCTGAGGACGCCGCCCGAGGACGAGGTGACGGTGCGGCGGTGCCCGAAGTCGTTGCGAATCGTTGGTCGAATGGGTGGCCGAGAGCTGGGCCACTGCCTACCATCGATCACCGCAAGACTTTGTGCACCGTCGCACAATCTCCTCGGGAGGCTTCCTTGCACCGCCGCCGTCGCACCGCGCTCGTCCTCTCCGCCGCGATCGTCGCCGCGGCCCCCCTCCTCACCGCGTGCGGCAGCGATGCGCATCCCGGCGCCGCGGCCGTCGTCGGCGGCCGGCGGATCACGGTCGCGCAGCTGGAGAGCCGGGTGAACGAGGTGCGCGCGGCACAGCGGGCCGCCACCCAGGACGACGCCCAGTACGAGCAGGCCATGGCCAAGACCGGCAGCCTCGCCCGCGACACCCTGCACGGCATGGTCCTCGACCAGGTCCTGGACCGGGCCGCGAAGAACGCGGGCGTGAGCGTCACCCGCAAGGACACCCAGCAGATGCGGGCCGCCCTCGAGCAACAGGCGGGCGGTTCGAAGGCGCTGGAGACGGCATGGCTGCAGCAGTACGGAGTGGTGCCGACGCGCCTCGACGACAGCCTCCGCACCGAGATCGAGGCCCAGAAACTGGCCGCCACGCTCGGCGCCGACATGAACACCACCGAGGGCAAGAGCACGTTCTGGAAGGCGATGGCCGCCGCGTCCAAGGAACTCCACGTCGGCCTGAACCCGCGCTACGGCGCCTGGGACGTCCAGAAGAGCAGCCGCGTCGACGCGAAGACGCCGTGGCTGCGGGAGGTCACGGCGGCGGGGACGCAGCAGACGACGTAGCGGGGTCCGGGCGCGGGGCTGTGGATAAACGGTTCGGCCGGGCGGCTCGCGGATAGGGTGGTGCGGCTGTCCCCCCACGCGCGGACTGACGGGCCGGCCGCGACTGGTTGCCCCGCCTGAGCGTGGGCCGGCTGCCACGGGTTGCCCCGCCTGGCGCGTGGGCCGCCCGGCCGGCCTGTGGATAACTGCTGGGGCTGTCGGTGGTGTGGGTTACGTTCGAGGGGTGAACGCAACCAGCTTCGACGGCGCCCCGGACGCGACCGGCCCCGACGCCCCCGGGACCTCCACCGCCCCCGGCCGTATCGTCCTGCTCACCACCAGCCACCGTGTCGCGCCCGGACTCCTGTCCTGGCCCGCCTGGCAGGCGCTGCGCGGCGCCGACCAGGTCCTGTGCGCGGACGGCGCGCACCCGCAGCTGCCGTATCTGCGCGAGGCCGGTATCACCGTCGACGAGGCGTCCCCGACCGCCCAGGAGCTGATCGACGCCTGCGCGGGCGACCGCACACTGGTCGTCGTCGCCACCGGCGAAGGCGAGCCGCGGCTCACCGACGGCCTCGCCCGCCTCGCCGGTTCCGGCCGCATACAGATGCCGGACCTGGAGCTGCTCCCCGCCTCGTACGACCTTCCCGGCGCCCGCCTCCTCGACCTCGTCCAGGTCATGGACCGCATCCGCGCCGAGTGCCCCTGGTCGTCCCAGCAGACCCACAAGGGCCTGGCGAAGTACGGCATCGAGGAGGCGTACGAGCTCGTCGAGGCGATCGAGGAGGGTGACCGGGACGAGCTGAGGGAGGAGCTCGGCGACGTCCTGCTCCAGGTCGTCTTCCACGCCCGGATCGCCGAGGAGGACGAGGACGCCCCGTTCTCCATCGACGACGTGGCGGGCGGCATCGTCAGCAAGCTGATCCACCGCCACCCCCATGTCTTCGGCGACGAGACGGCCACGACCCCCGAGGAGGTCAAGGAGCACTGGCTGCGCACCAAGGCCGAGGAGAAGCAGCGGACATCCGTGACGGAGGGCATCCCACTGGGCCAGCCGGGCCTGGCACTGGCGGCGAAACTGGCATCCCGGGTGCGTACGGCGGGACTTGAGGTCGGGCTTCCACGAGGCGAGGGCGTCGGGTACGAGCTGCTGGCCATAGCCGCGCGCGCCGAGGCCGAGGGCGTGGACCCGGAGGCGGCGCTACGGGCCGCGGCGCGGGCGTACCGGGACGCGATCCGAGCGACGGAGGGCTCTGGGACAGCCTCCGACGACTCCGACGACTCCGAAGGCCTTGACGACTTTGAGCGCTCTGAGGGCTCTGAGGAGGGGGAGGCCTGACGGGCGGGTGCCGGAGTTACGCGCGCGGGGCGCGGCCCGACGGGTTGTGCCAGCTCGGCTGCGGACGCTCGAGCAGCCACTCCGCCGCGCCCATGGGGCGGGGGCGCCCCTGACCGGTCAACGGCAGGACGTCGTGGAACACCCGCTCGGCCGGGGTGCCCAGCGTGGGCAGCGCGTCGCCGATCCCTTCGACGAGCTGGGGCGGACCGGCCAGATAGACGTCGTGCTGGGCCCACCCGGCCCGGTTGCCCAACGCGGTCAGGAGCCGCTCCGTCGCCTGCGCCTTGGGCCGGCCCGGCGCGGGGGTGATGACCGTGACGGCGAGCCGGGGAAGCCGGGCACGCAACTGCTCGACGGCGCCCCGGTCGTAGAGGTACGAGGTGTCGCGGGCGACGAGGAACAGCCGGACCTCGTGCTCCTCGTCGAGCTGCTCCAGCAGCGCCTTGACGGGCGCCCATCCGGTGCCGGCCGCGATGAGGGTCAGCGGCCGTTCCACGGGCGTCCGCAAGGTCAGCCCGCCGCCGGGCGCACCGAGCCGCAGGACGTCTCCCTCCCGTGTCTGCCGGACGAGGGCGGTGGAGAGCACCCCGTCCTCGACCCGGCTGATGTGCAGGTCGACGGTGTGGTCGGGGCGGGGCGCGTTGCCCAGCGAGTACGGCCGCCAGATGCCCGGCAGATGCGGGGCGTTGACACTGACGTACTGGCCGGGGACGTACGGGAGCCGCTGCCGCGGTCGCAAGGTCAGGACGACGAGATCGTCGCCGTGCCGGGTCCGGGCGACGACCTCGGCGTCCCACCACGGCGGTTCACCCTCGTGCTGCGACTCCCACGCGCCCTGCAGCATGACGTTCGTGATCGCCCCGTACGCCTCGGCCCAGGCCTTCTCGACCTCCGCGTTCCACGCCGACCCCGCGACGAAGGTGAACGCGGCGATCAGGCTGGCCCCCACGGCGGCGTAGTGCTCCGGCTCCGCCAGATACTTCCGGTGGTCCCGCCCCAGTTCCCGTAAGTACCCCGGCAGCCGCGGATCCTCCAGCCGTTCCATCACATACGTGAGTGCCGCGAACAGCCTGTCCCGCTGCCGCTCCATGTCCTCCGGGAAGTTCAGCGGAAACAGCCCGCGGACGTCCGGGTTGTGCCGGAACAGATGCGAGTAGAAGTACTTGACCGCGAACTCGGCCCGTCTCTCGACTACCGCGAAGCTGGATCTGAGTATTTCGGGGTCCACTGCGTGAATGTAGGGAGGTGTCGAGCCGCCGGGTCAAACAGCAGGTGATTTGCGGACAGCCTGGGGTGAAGCGGGTGAGGGGTGGGGGAGGGCGGGGTGAGTACCGTTGGGCCTGGCTGTCCGGGAACAAGGGGGCTTGGTGGAACGGGAGTTGACGGCGCCGGCGAAGGTCATCGTGGCGGCGATGGCGACGGAGGAGTGGGAGCGGCTCAGCGAGCGTCTCGTCCCTGCCCTGGGCGAATGCGGCGTCCGGCAACTCTCCGGATCCCGTCAAGGAGTGACCAACAGCGAGCACCGTCCGGACGCGGGTCGCGCGGCCCGCGATCCGCACCGGTCAGTCGGCGGTGAACTCCACAGGGAGGTTCCGCAGCCCGCGCATGATCAGGCCGCCTCGCCAGCGCAAGTCCGCTGGATCGGCGGCAAGCCGGAGATCGGGTAGACGGCGTAGCAAGGTGGCCAGTGCGGTGCGGCCTTCGAGGCGGGCGAGCGGGGCGCCGATGCAGTAGTGGATGCCGTGTCCGTAGCCGAGGTGCTGGTTGTCCCTGCGGGAGAGGTCGAGTGTGTCCGGTTCGTCGAAACGGGCGGGATCACGATCGGCAGCGGCGAGGACCACAAGCACGGGATCACCAGAAGCGATGCGTTGTCCGCCGATTTCGAGGGGTTCGGTTGCGTAGCGCCAGGTGGCCAGTTCGACGGGGCCGTCGTAACGGAGGAGCTCTTCGATGCCGGTGTCGAGCAGTTCCTGTTCGCCGCGTTCGATCGACTTCTGTAGTTGCGCTCGCTGCTCTGGGTTGCGCAGCAGCGCGTACGTGCCGTTGCCGATCAAGTTAATAACGGTCTCAAAACCTGCGAACAACAGTACGAAACACATGGCCGCGGCTTCGTTCTCGGTGAGGTGCTCGCCGTGGTCGGAGGCGCGGATGAGCCCGGAGATGAGGTCTTCGCCGGGGCCGGGGGCGTCCGGGAGCGCCTCCCGCTTGCGGTGGATCAGCTCGGCGAGATAGGCGCGCATCTTCTTCACGGACCGCGCGACACCGCCCCTCGGCCCGCCCTGGTGCCGGATCATCATGCCCGCCCAGTCCCGGAAGTCGTCCTGGTCCTCGCGGGGGACGCCGAGCAGGTCACAGATGGCGTAGATGGGGAGGGGGAACGCGAACTCGTGGATGAGGTCGGCGCTTCCGGTCTGCGCGAACTGGTCGATGAGGTGGTCGGTCAGCTCTTGGACGCGGGGCGCGAATTCGGCCACTCGGCGGGGTGTGAACGCCTTGGAGACGAGCCGACGGAGCCGCGTGTGGTCCGGCGGGTCGATGTTGAGCAGGTGGGTCATGAGGTTGGCGCTGCGCTCGCCGGGGATGCCCGTCTTGCTCTTGCCGTGGGCGTCCTCGGAATGGTGCACGGGATTCTTGGAGAGCCGCTGGTCGGCGAGCGCCTGCTTGGCGTCTGGGTACCGGGTGACCAGCCAGGCCTCCACCCCGCTGGGGAGGGTGGTGCGGTGCACGGGCGAATGCTCGCGGAGCCACGCGTAGGCAGGGTAGGGGTCGGTGGCGAATTCCCAGGTGAAGAGTCCGGGTTCGATATGCGGGGCGTTCACGGAGCGACGGTACCGGGAGCCGTGTTGCGTGGGTGAGGAGGCCGAACTGTGCAATTCCCCTTCAAAAGGCCGTGTACGGGACCTGGCTGTCGAACGGGTGGGCAGCTCCCGGAGATAGGGAGAAGTGCGAGAGGAGCGCCGTCGAGTTCACATTGCTGTTCGGCGGAGCCGGGAAATTCGCACGCGCGTGCTGGATGGATGACCGTCTGATCGCCGTCGGATCGCCGTCCGGTCACGGGAAAGTGACGATCCCTCAACTCTGTGATCTTCACGTGATCTGCGCTGCATCGACTTGTGACAAGCGTTCGAGTGCGGATACGTTCACCCATCAATGCGGCCCATCTGCCGCAGTGGTCACCTGCTGTCACGCGAAAGGCTTCCGCATGCTCTCCGGGAACGGCCGTCATCGTCGCCCCCGTCAGGCCCCGGCCCTCATCGTCGCCGCAGGGGTGACCGGATCGGCGATCGCGATCCCGTTGCTCGGCGCCACCAGTGCGAGCGCGGCCGACGGCACCACCTGGGACCGGGTCGCGGAGTGCGAGAGCGGCGGCTCTTGGAGCGCGAACAGCGGCAACGGGTACTACGGCGGGCTGCAGTTGAGCCAGGAGAACTGGGAGAAGTACGGCGGTCTCGCGTACGCTCCGAGTGCCGACCAGGCCAGCCGATCGCAGCAGATAGCCATCGGGGAGAAGGTCCTCGACGACCAGGGCCTCGCCGTCTGGCCCACCTGCGGAACGCTCTCCGGGCTCAGCAAGCACTCGGGTTCGGTCGAGGTCGACACGGGAGTGGCGGACGACTCGTCCAGCTCGACCGACTCATCCGACTCATCCGACTCGTCCAGTTCATCCGGTTCGTCCGACTCCTCTTCCTCGTCCGATTCGTCCTCGACAGATTCGTCGTCGTCCGACGCCTCCTCGGGTGCGACCGAGAACTCGACGAAGTCCGACACCTCCTCCAGCGACTCTCAGGGTTCCGACAGCTCGGACACAGCTACGACGAAGAGTGATGACTCGGACAAGTCCGGGCAGAACGGCGACTCTTCGAGTGCGTCCGAGAGTGCGACGAGCGGGGCCGGGCGGCACCGTGGTGACAGTGCCGACGAGGGCGTGACGGCGGGTGCGACCGACGGTCGTACGGACGACACTTCCGGGCGGCATGCCTCTCGCGGCTCGGGCGCGTCCCGCGACGCCGCCGACGGTTCGTACACCGTCCGCACCGGGGACAGCCTCTGGACCATCGCCGACGCCCTTGACCTCGAAGGCGGATGGTCGGCGCTGTACGCCGACAACAAGGAGACGGTCGGCGTTGACCCGGACCTTATCCTCCCCGGTCAGAGCCTTTCAGTTGGTGCCGAATCGGGCGAAAAGTAGCGGGAGTTCGCGTCATGGTTCGCCGTGGAATGTCCGGTTTGGTGCGAGTGAGACATGAGTCTCAGAAGCCCTGATCGTCTTTGAAATTCCGGCGATCGCATGTCTACGGTCATCACCGCTCGCCACAGCGGGCCCCGACGGTCGCAACGCCGAATCCTGCCAACGGCCGTACGGGAACAGTCGACGCGTCAGCGCCGTAGGCAGGAGCGGGGGACCCAAGGTAAGCGCCGCGCCCGGTAGTTGACCGGGAGTGGCTTGGGGTGAAGTCGTACGTCCGACGTCGTGAAGACGAAAGGCGTACGACCGGGCACTCACCCGCCCGAACCCGACAGCTCACCTCGCAGGCGTCGGTGAGGGGATCTCTCCATGCTGTTTTCCAGCAAGGGCAAGCACCGCCGCCCGTCCAAGGCCACCCGTGTGGCCGCGCTCGCCGGTGTCACCGGTGTCGCCATCGCCGCCCCGCTGATGGCGGCCGGCAACGCCTCCGCCGCCACCGCCTCGGAGTGGGACACCGTCGCCCAGTGCGAGTCCGGCGGCAACTGGTCCATCAACACCGGCAACGGCTACTACGGCGGCCTGCAGTTCTCGGCCTCCACCTGGGCGGCGTACGGCGGCACCGCCTACGCGTCCACCGCTGACCAGGCCTCGAAGTCCGAGCAGATCACCATCGGTGAGAAGGTCCTCGCCGCGCAGGGCAAGGGTGCCTGGCCGACCTGCGGCACGGGCCTGTCGAGCGCCGCGTACACCGGTGGTGCGAGCACCTCGTCCTCGTCGAACAGCTCGCCGAGCACCAGCACCACCACCCGCTCGACGGACACCGCCGCCTCCCGTTCGGCGGCCCGCCCGGCCGCCGAGAAGACCGTCACCACCCCGACCGGCAAGAAGGTCAAGAAGGGCGACGGCGAGTACAAGGTCGTCAAGGGTGACTCCCTCAGCTCGATCGCCGAGAAGAAGCACGTCAAGGGTGGCTGGCAGCAGCTGTTCAAGCTGAACAAGGACATCGTCGACGACGCGGACTTCATCTTCCCGGGTCAGCAGCTTCACCTCAGCTGAACCACAGCCCTCTCCTAAGGGAGGCCTTCACACTGGAGGCCTCGTGAGGGTTCCCCCCCGTCCCCACGGGCTCCCCGCTCTGGTGCGTGTTCCCCCGTACGCACTGGAGCGGGGTTTTTCATTCCGTTTTTGTTCCGTTCTGGAACAATGTTTACTCTGAGTTCTGCCCAAGGGGTGGTCGACCGGCTGGCCGATCCTCCCGGGGCGGTTAGGCTCATCTCGCGGAGCCATCACAGGTTTCGCGTACCCGCGTCACATCCCAGAAGGAGATGCTCGTGCCGTCCATCGACGTCGTCGTAGCCCGGGAAATCCTGGACTCCCGAGGCAACCCCACGGTCGAGGTCGAGGTCGGCCTCGACGACGGCAGCACGGGTCGTGCCGCCGTTCCGTCCGGTGCCTCCACGGGTGCCTTCGAGGCCATTGAGCTCCGTGACGGTGACCCCAACCGTTACCAGGGCAAGGGTGTCGAGAAGGCCGTCCTCGCCGTCATCGAGCAGATCGGCCCGGAGCTCGTCGGTTACGACGCCACCGAGCAGCGCCTGATCGACCAGGCGATGTTCGACCTGGACGCCACCGACAACAAGGGCTCGCTCGGCGCCAACGCCATCCTCGGCGTCTCCCTCGCCGTCGCGCACGCCGCCTCCGAGGCGTCCGACCTCCCCCTCTTCCGCTACCTGGGCGGCCCGAACGCGCACCTGCTGCCCGTTCCGATGATGAACATCCTGAACGGCGGGTCGCACGCCGACTCGAACGTGGACATCCAGGAGTTCATGATCGCCCCGATCGGCGCGGAGTCCTTCTCCGAGGCCCTGCGCTGGGGCGCCGAGGTCTACCACACCCTCAAGAAGGTGCTGAAGACCAAGGGTCTGTCCACCGGCCTCGGCGACGAGGGCGGTTTCGCCCCGAACCTGGAGTCCAACCGCGCCGCGCTCGACCTCATCCTCGAGGCCATCAAGCAGGCCGGTTACGTCCCCGGCGAGCAGATCGCGCTCGCGCTCGACGTCGCCGCGTCCGAGTTCTACAAGGACGGCAAGTACGAGTTCGAGGGCAAGTCCCGCTCGGCCGCCGAGATGACCGAGTACTACGAGGAGCTCGTCTCCGCGTACCCGCTGGTCTCCATCGAGGACCCGCTGTACGAGGACGACTGGGCCGGCTGGAACGTCATCACCGAGAAGCTGGGCGACAAGGTCCAGATCGTCGGCGACGACCTCTTCGTCACCAACCCCGAGCGCCTCGCTCGCGGCATCGAAGAGGGCTCCGCGAACGCCCTGCTCGTCAAGGTGAACCAGATCGGCTCGCTGACCGAGACCCTGGACGCCGTCGAGATGGCCCAGCGCAACGGCTTCAAGTGCATGATGTCCCACCGCTCCGGCGAGACCGAGGACGTCACCATCGCCGACCTCGCCGTCGCGGTGAACTGCGGTCAGATCAAGACCGGCGCCCCGGCCCGCTCGGACCGCGTCGCCAAGTACAACCAGCTGCTGCGCATCGAGGAGATCCTCGACGACGCCGCGGTGTACGCCGGCCGCTCGGCCTTCCCCCGCTTCAAGGGCTGAGCCGCAGGCTCGTAGGAAGCGTCGTACGTACGTCCCCGTACTCGGTCCCGTACCGTGTGCGGGGACGTACGCACGTGACGGGCTTGTACTGGGGAGGCGGGACTCATGGCCGTGAAGGACCGGGACCGGTTCTCCACCACGACCAGGCTGCGGCTCCTCGGTGAGCAGACGGCGGCCCGGGTCTACCGCTCCCAGACCAAGCGGCAGGCCCGCCGCTCGCGGCTCACCGGGCGGGCCGCGCTCCTCGCTCTCGTACTGTGCTCCTTGATCGTGGCCCTCGCGTATCCGATAAGGCAGTACGTGTCCCAGCGCGCCGAGATCTCCGATCTCGAGCGGCAGCGGGAGCAGGCCCGCGCGCGGGTCGAGCAGCTGCGCGACCTCAAGGCGCGCTGGCAGGACGACGCGTACGCCGAGCAGCGGATCCGCGAGCGACTGCACTATGTGATGCCGGGTGAGACCGGCTACATCGTGATCGACCCGGACGCGGCGAAGCAGTCCCGCGCCGCTCAAGGGGCGGCCGACCGCCCCTGGTACGCCAATGTCTGGGACGGCGTGGACAAGTCCGACGCCGCCGACCAGTGAACTGACCAGAAAGACATGTGACTCACGGCATGGAAACGCCACCGCCGCCCACCCCGCGCACCGAGCCGACCGACGCGGATGTCGAGGCCTTCAAGCAGCAGCTCGGCCGGCCGCCGCGCGGGTTGCGGGCGATCGCGCACCGGTGCCCGTGCGGGCAGCCGGACGTCGTCGAGACGGCGCCGCGTCTTCCCGACGGGACGCCGTTCCCCACGACGTACTACCTCACGTGTCCGCGGGCCGCTTCCGCGATCGGGACGCTCGAGGCCAACGGCGTGATGAAGGAGATGACGGACCGTCTCGCCACGGACCCCGAGCTGGCCGCCGCGTATCGCGCCGCCCACGAGGACTACATCGCCCGGCGCGACTCCATCGAGGTGCTGGAGGGCTTCCCGAGCGCGGGCGGTATGCCGGACCGGGTGAAGTGCCTGCACGTGCTCGTGGCGCACTCCCTGGCCGCGGGGCCGGGGGTGAACCCTCTCGGGGACGAGGCGATCGCGATGCTGCCGGAGTGGTGGAGCAAGGGCGCCTGTGTGGTGCCGACGCCCACTTCCCAGGCGGAGATCCTGGAGCTCGGTGCCAATGGGGGCGGCTTCTTCGACACGTCCGTCACGGACGGGGAGGACACCAAGTGACCCGTGTCGCTGCCATCGACTGCGGCACCAACTCCATCCGGCTGCTCGTCGCCGACGCGGATCCGGAGACGGGTGAACTCGTCGACCTGGACCGCAGGATGACGATCGTGCGGCTCGGGCAGGGCGTCGACCGGACGGGACGGCTCGCGCCGGAGGCGCTGGAGCGGACGTTCGCGGCGTGCCGGGAGTACGCGGTGCTCATCAAGGAGCACGGCGCGGAGCGGCTGCGCTTCGTGGCGACCTCGGCGTCCCGGGACGCCGAGAACCGCGACGAGTTCGTACGGGGGGTCGTGGACATCCTCGGGGTCGAGCCGGAGGTGATCACGGGCGACCAGGAGGCGGAGTTCTCGTTCACGGGGGCCACCAAGGAACTGAAGGGCAGCGATCACCTCGCCAAGCCCTACCTGGTCGTGGACATCGGCGGCGGGTCGACCGAGTTCGTCGTCGGCGACGACCACGTGCGCGCCGCGCGCTCCGTAGACGTCGGCTGTGTACGGATGACCGAGCGGCACCTCGTGCGGGACGGGGTCGTCACCGATCCGCCCACCGAGGAGCAGATCGCGGCGATGCGCGCGGACATCGAGGCCGCCCTCGACCTCGCCGAGGAGACCGTCCCGCTGCGCGAGGCCCGCACCCTGGTCGGCCTCGCGGGCTCCGTCACCACGGTGTCCGCGATCGCGCAGAACCTTCCCGAGTACGACTCGGCCGCCATCCACCACTCCAGGGTCTCCTGCGACCGGGTCCGGGAGATCACTGAGTGGCTGCTGGCGTCCACGCACGCCGAGCGCGCCGCGATCCCCTCGATGCACCCGGGGCGCGTCGACGTCATCGCCGCCGGTGCCCTCGTACTGCTTTCGATCATGGAGCGGATAGGGGCGGACGAGGTCGTGGTGAGCGAGCACGACATTCTCGACGGGATCGCCTGGTCTGTGGCGTAGGCCATGGCTTGGTCTGTGGCGTAGGCCATGGCTCAGCCGTGGCCTGGGTCTCCTTTGACTACCTGTCGGTAGCCTCGGCTGAGCAGGTCGGATAACGTATGAGCGCGCCTGAGGGGCGTCGGAAAGCCCCTCGGCGACGCGCCCTCAGGAAACTTCGTGAAGTTCTTCACAAGGAAAAAGGCCCTGCTGGGCGCGGAATGGGCCCTGGGAGCCACCCCAGGGGGCTCAGGCGGTCCGGGGACGTGCTCACAGGAGTGTTCCGAGGGTGTCGCGGGCGGGTGAAACGGGGGCCTGGTCCGGTCCGTTCGGAGGGCCGGAGCGGCAGCTCACAGGGTGTTGACAACGGTCCCCACTACACGGTGGTTCCCCTTCACCGCCATGACCTGGGTCACGTGGGCCGCGCAGTGTAGCAGAGGCCCCACCCAAGCTTGTGAAGGGGCGCACGAGCGACCCCCCAAGACCGGGTGGATACTCGATGGCATGAGCACCACGGAGCGTCCCAGGATCCTCGTAGTAGGCGGTGGGTACGTAGGCCTGTACGCAGCTCGGCGCATTCTCAAGAAGATGCGCTACGGCGAGGCGACCGTCACGGTCGTCGACCCCCGGTCGTACATGACCTACCAGCCCTTCCTCCCCGAAGCCGCCGCCGGCAGCATCTCCCCGCGGCATGTCGTCGTCCCGTTGCGACGCGTGCTGCCCAAGGCGGAGGTCCTCACCGGCCGGGTCACCACCATCGACCAGGACCGCAAGGTCGCCACGATCGCCCCCCTCGTGGGTGAGGCGTACGAGCTGCCTTTCGACTACCTCGTCATCGCGATGGGCGCGGTCTCCCGCACCTTCCCGATCCCCGGCCTCGCCGAGCAGGGCATCGGCATGAAGGGCATCGAGGAGGCCATCGGCCTGCGCAACCACGTCCTTGAGCAGCTCGACAAGGCCGACTCCACGACCGACGAGGACGTCCGCCGCAAGGCGCTCACCTTCGTCTTCGTCGGCGGTGGCTTCGCCGGTGCGGAGAGCATCGGCGAGGTCGAGGACATGGCCCGCGACGCGGCCAAGTACTACACCAACGTGTCCCGTGAGGACATGCGCTTCATCCTCGTCGACGCCGCGGACAAGATCCTTCCCGAGGTCGGTCCGAAGCTCGGTCAGTACGGCAAGGAGCACCTGGAGAGCCGCGGGGTCGAGATCTACCTCTCGACGTCCATGGACTCCTGCGTCGACGGCCACGTCGTGCTGAAGAACGGCCTCGAGGTCGACTCCAACACGATCGTGTGGACGGCGGGCGTCAAGCCCAACCCCGTTCTCTCCCGCTTCGGTCTGCCGCTCGGCCCGCGCGGTCACGTGGACACCCAGACCACGCTCCAGGTGCAGGGCACGGACTACATCTGGGCCGCGGGCGACAACGCCCAGGTGCCGGACGTCGCCGCCCGCAAGGCCGGTGTCGAGAACGCCTGGTGCCCGCCGAACGCCCAGCACGCGCTGCGTCAGGCGAGGGTCCTCGGCGACAACGTGGTCTCCGGTATGCGGGGCTTCCCGCAGAAGGAGTACTCGCACTCCAACAAGGGTGCGGTGGCCGGTCTCGGCCTCCACAAGGGCGTCGCGATGATCGTCATGGGCAAGATGAAGATCAAGCTCAAGGGCCGTCTCGCCTGGTACATGCACCGTGGCTACCACGGGATGGCCATGCCGACCTGGAACCGCAAGATCCGTGTCTTCGCCGACTGGACGCTCGCGATGTTCCTCAAGCGCGAGGTCGTCTCGCTCGGCGCCATCGAGTCTCCTCGCGAGGAGTTCTACGAGGCCGCCAAGCCGGCGCCGGTCGCCGCCGCGCCGAAGACCGAGGAGAAGGCCAAGGCCTCCTGACCTCCGGTCACTGAACGCCCCGAAGGGGCCGCCCGCCATCCGTGGTGCGGGCGGCCCCTTCGGCGTTTTGGTGGGCGGAAATGCGTGGTGCCTACACCTATTTTGCGAAGCTGTAACGCGGAAGGGGGACTGCGCAAGCGACGCGTTGGTGTTTACGTGGTGTTGGAGCGTTCGGGAGTGTCGTCACGGAGGTGTGCGCCATGCAGGACGCCGCGCTGCGGCTGAAGAGCTTTGTCGAACAGTTGCTGGGGGCTCCGCTCCCCCTGCGCATCCGCGCCTGGGACGGTTCGGTGGCGGGGCCGCCCAGCGCCCCCGCACTGGTCGTACGGAACCGGCGGGCCTTGCGCCGACTGTTGTGGAAACCGGGCGAGTTGGGGCTGGCACGGGCCTGGGTCGCCGGGGATCTGGGCGTGGAGGGCGACCTGTACACCGCCCTGGACCTGATCTCCGGGCTCGTGTGGGAGCGGGGAGAGGACGCCAGGGGGCTGAGGGAGGCCCTGCGTGACCCGGAGGTGCGCGCGGGCGTCCGGGGGCTGCTGAGGATGGGTGGGCCGCCGCTGCCGCCCACCCCGCCCCGCGAGGAGGTGCGCAAACGCCGCCATCTGCACACCAAGCGCAGCGACAAGCGGGCCATCAGCCACCACTACGACGTGGGCAACGACTTCTACGAGATCGTCCTCGGCCCGTCCATGGTCTACTCGTGCGCCTACTGGGAGTCCCTCGAAAAAAGCGCCACGCTGGAGGGCGCCCAGCGCGACAAGCTCGAACTCATCTCGCGCAAGCTCGGCCTGAAGCCGGGTCTGCGGCTGCTCGACGTCGGCTGCGGCTGGGGTTCGCTGGCCATCCACGCGGCCCGCGAGCACGGCGTGAGCGTCGTCGGGGTGACGCTGTCGCACGAGCAGGCCGCGTACGCCCGTAAGCGGGTCGCCGACGAGGGACTGACCGACAAGGTCGAGATCCGGGTGCAGGACTATCGGGACGTCGCCGACGGTCCGTACGACGCGATCTCCTCCATCGGGATGGCCGAACACGTCGGCGCCGAGCGGTACCTGGAGTACGCCGAGGTGCTGTATCGCCTGCTGAAGCCCGGTGGCCGGCTGCTCAATCACCAGATCGCGCGGCGGCCGCAGCGGGAAGAATCGGCGTACTCCGTCGACGACTTCATCGACGCGTACGTCTTTCCGGACGGCGAGCTCGCGCCCATCGGCACGACCGTGACGCAGCTCGAACGGGCCGGGTTCGAGGTACGCGACGTCGAGTCCATCCGTGAGCACTACGCCCTCACGCTGCGCCGCTGGGTCGCCAACCTGGAGGCGCAGTGGGCGCGGGCCGTCCAGCTCACCAGCCCCGGCCGGGCGCGCGTCTGGCGCCTGTACATGGCGGCCTGCGCACTCGCCTTCGAGCACAACCGCATCGGCGTCAACCAGGTGCTGGCGGTCAGGGCACCGGAGCCGTCCGGCGCGTCCGGGATGCCGCTGCGGGCGCGTACCTGGAACTGACCCGTGACCCGCACGACAAAGGGGCCCCGTTCCGTCTGGAACGGGGCCCCTGCTTTTCCCCTGCCGCTATTCCGACTTGATGGCCGTCAGCATGTTCAGCCGGGCCGCCCGCCGCGCCGGCCACAGCGCCGCCAGGACGCCGACCGTCGCCGCGAGGAGGAGGAAGGCGCCCATCCGGGCCCAGGGCAGGACCAGTTCGTACGTCGCCATCTTGCTGCCCAGCAGCTCACCGGCCGCCCAGCCGAAGAACACGCCCAGGCCGATGCCGAGGACGCCGCCGAAGAGCGAGATGACCAGGGACTCCAGGCGGACCATCCGCTTGATGCCCTTGCGGTCGAGGCCGATCGCGCGCAGCATCCCGATCTCCTGCGAGCGCTCGAAGACCGACATGGCGAGGGTGTTGATGACACCGAGGACGGCGACGATCACCGCCATCGCGAGCAGGCCGTAGAGCATGTTCAGCATGAGGGTGAACATCGCCGCGATGCCGTTGGAGATGTCCTGCTTGTCCTGGACCTGGATGGCCGGGTTGTCGCCGAGGGCCGTCTCCAGCTTGTTCTTGGTCGCGTCGGACGCGCCGCTCGCCGTCTTCACCATGACCTGCATGTCGGGAGCGTCGGTCTGGTGGGGCGCGAGCGTGGCGTTGTCGAGGATGATGCCGTGGATCATCTCGTTGCCCTCGTAGACCCCCGCGACGGTCAGCCGCTGCTTCTTGCCGTCCTCGTACGAGACCGTGAAGTGCGAACCGGCCGTCCAGCCGTGGGACTTGGCGGTGTCCTTGTCCACGACCGTCCGCGTGCCGCCGACCTTGAAGGCGCCGTCTTCGATGGTGAGGTCGGTGAGCTTGGTGATGGACGCGCCGTTGACGCCGGTCAGGTACTCGGTCTGCTGGTCGATGCGCGAGGGCGCGTCGCGCAGTGAACTGGTGTCCGTGACCCCGTCGATTCCGGCGAGCTTCTTCTCGACGTCCGGAGAGAGCGAGTTGCCGTTCGCCATGGAGACGACGTAGTCCGCCTTGATCGCGGAACTGGCCATTTTGTCGATCGACTTCTGCAGGCTGCCCGCCACCACCGTCATGCCGGTGATGAGGGTGAGGCCGATCATCAGGGCGGAGGCGGTGGCGGCCGTGCGGCGCGGGTTGCGGACCGAGTTCTGGCGGGCCAGCTTGCCGGAGACTCCGAAGACACGGAGGACGGGCGCGGCGGCCGCGATCAGCGGGCGGGACAGCAGCGGGGTGAGGACGAAGACGCCGATGATGAGCAGGACCGCGCCGAGGCCCATCGGGGCCTGGCCGTCCGAGCCGTCCATGGTGGTCGCGTAGAGGACCACGGCGACTCCGGCGGCCGCGAAGAGGGCGCCGATCGTGTTCCGTACGACCAGGGACTTCGTGGTCGCCTTCGCGTGCACGCTGCTCATCGCGGCGACCGGCGGGATCTTCGCGGCCCGGCGGCCGGGCAGCCACGCGGCCAGCATCGTGATGAGGATGCCGACGAGTAGCGCCGTGGCGATCGTGCCCGGCGAGATCACCAGCGGGCCGTCCGGCACGGTGGCGCCGAGGGAGCCCATCAGGGAGCGCATGCCGGCGCCGATGCCGATGCCCGCGGCCAGACCCGCGACGGCGGCGACCGCGCCGACCACGAACGCCTCGATCAGCACCGACCGCGTGACCTGCCGGCGGGAGGCGCCGACGGCGCGCATCAGGGCCAGTTCCTTGGTGCGCTGGGCGACCAGCATGGTGAAGGTGTTGGCGATGATGAACGTGCCGACGAACAGCGCGATGCCGGCGAAGACCAGCAGGCCCGTCTTCATGCCGCTCATCGCCGAGGCGATCTGGGTGGCCTGGTCGTCGGCGAGCTGCTTGCCGGTGGTGGTCGAGGCGGTGTTCTTCGGGACGACCTCGTCGAGCTGGGTCCGCAGGGCGCTCTGGCTGGTGCCTGCCGCGGCCTTCACGTCGATCTCGTCGTACGAGCCGACCGAGTCGAAGAGCTTCTGCGCGGTGGCCGTGTCGAAGAGGGCGAGGCTGCCGCCCGCGGCGACGTTGCCGTCGTCGGTGGTGAAGATGCCGGTGATCGTGGGCGTCAGAACCGGCCCGTCGACCGACAGCCGCAGGGTGTCGCCGACCTTGTAGCCCGCCCGCTTGGCGGTCTCCGAGTCGACGGCGACCTCGTCCGTGCCCTTCGGCGCGTGACCGCTCGTCAGCGGATACCGGGGATCCTTCTGCCCCCAGTAGTTACCGCCCTGCGACTGGAAGCCGCTGCCGACGAGCTTGCCGTCCTTGTCGGCGATGGCGGTGAAGCCGTTCACGACGCCGATGGCGGAGGCGGCACCGGGGACCTTGGCGGCCTGGTCGAGCAGCGACTGGGTGAGCTTCGGCTCCTTGCCGACCGTGTCGCCCTTGTCCGCCTGGCTCTCCGGCTGGATGGCGACGTCGACCTGGTCGAAGCCCTTGGCGGAGCTCTTCTGGTAGGCGTCCGAGATGGTGTTGGTGAAGACCAGGGTCCCCGACACGAACGCCACGCCGAGCATCACGGCGAGCACGGTCATCAGGAGCCTGGCCTTGTGCGCGAGCACGTTGCGCAGGGCGGTACGGAACATGGGTGTCTCAGTCCAGGAGGTGAGGCTGTCTGCGGGTGGAGGGTGTGACCGTGGGAGGGCTTCGCCCCCGCCGCCCCTGCCCTCCCCAACTCTCGGCTTCGCTCGAGCGGGGGGCCCCCATCGTCCCTGGGGGCTGCCGCCCCCCACACCCCCGCTGTCGGCCTGACGGCCTCGTCCTCAAACGCCGGACGGGCTGAAAGTCTGCGGAGCCCCGGGAGGAGGGGACGAGTTGGGGCGGCGGGGGGCGAGTGGCCCCGGCGTCAGCTCGTGCGGCCCTTGCCGTCGAACTGCTTCATGCGGTCCAGGACGGAGTCCGCGGTCGGCCCGTACACCTCGTCGACGATGCGGCCGTCGGCGAGGAAGACCACGCGGTCCGCGTACGCGGCGGCGACCGGGTCGTGGGTCACCATGACGACGGTCTGCCCCAACTCCCGTACGGAGTTGCGCAGGAAGCCCAGTACCTCCGCGCCCGAGCGCGAGTCGAGGTTTCCGGTCGGCTCGTCGCCGAAGATGATGTCGGGCCGGGAGGCGAGCGCGCGGGCGACGGCGACGCGCTGCTGCTGGCCGCCGGAGAGCTGGGAGGGCCGGTGGCCGAGGCGGTCGGCGAGGCCGATCATCTTGATGACCGTCTCCAGCCACTCCTTGTCGGGCCTGCGGCCCGCGATGTCCATCGGGAGGGTGATGTTCTCCAGGGCCGTCAGGGTCGGCAGCAGGTTGAACGCCTGGAAGATGAAGCCGATCTTGTCCCGGCGCAGCTTCGTGAGCGGCTTGTCCTTGAGGGCGCCCAGCTCGGTCTCCCCGATGCGCACGGAGCCGGACGAGAAGGTGTCGAGGCCCGCCACACAGTGCATCAGCGTGGACTTGCCGGACCCCGAGGGGCCCATGATCGCCGTGAACTCGGCCTGCCGGAAGTCGACGGAGACCCGGTCGAGGGCGACCACCTGGGTCTCGCCCTGTCCGTAGACCTTCGACAGTTCCGAGGCGCGGGCGGCCACTGTGATGGTCCGGTCGGCGAGGGGAGTGTGGGTCACGGGAGGGTGCTCCTGTCGGGACGACGGCGTTCGGGAGGGACGTGTCCCATCGTCGTGGCCGATCGGGGCCGTGTAGTCAGCCGCTGTTCCGGTTCCGGGGGCAGCCTGCGGTCGGACCGGGAGCGCCGTTGTCATACCTGGGGATGACGGGGCTTCCCTGAACGAACTCCGGATACGCCGCCCGTGGCGTCCGCGGGCACGCCATCCGGGAGTCTCGGGGGACGAGGCCGTGGAGCCGCCCGTTGGGACGGTGAAATTCCGTCATTCCGCGTACGCGGCCGCAAGCCGTCCGAAAGGCTGTTGGCAAGTGCGGATGGCCCGTACCGAGGGCTGATGCTCCCTCAGACGTCAATAAAATAAGACAACATCGGGCTGCCCGTCCGCTGTTCGAGGGATGCGCCCCGATAGGCTCGGAACCTCGATGCGGAGCCCATGGCCTGCCCGGATGGTGGAATGCAGACACGGCGAGCTTAAACCTCGCTGCCCCTCGCGGGCGTACCGGTTCAAGTCCGGTTCCGGGCACCTCCGACCTTTTCCCGACCTTTTCCCGGCCTCCTCCTGGCCTCTCCTGACCGTTGACAACAGGCGTGCATGGGCGGAGACTCCCAGAATAGTGAAGAAAGTTTCACTATGCGAACGCAGTCGAATACGGGAACGCGAAGGGGCGTGCCGATGCGTACCACCGTCGGGATCATCGGGGCCGGGCCGGCCGGGCTCTTGCTGGCGAGGCTGTTGCACAACGCGGGGATCGAATCCGTTGTGCTGGAGAGCCGGGACCGGGCGTATGTGGAGCAGCGGCAGCGGGCCGGAATCCTGGAGCAGGGGACCGTCGATGTGCTGCGGGCCGCCGGGGCCGGGGAGCGGATGGACCGGGAAGGGCTGCGGCACGACGGGATCGAGCTGCGGTTCGGCGGGAAGCGGCACCGCGTCGACTTTCCCGCGCTGACCGGTGGGCGTTCCGTGATGGTGTACGCGCAGACCGAGGTGTGCAAGGACCTCATCGCCCTGCAGCTCAAGGAGGGCGGGCCGCTGCTCTTCGGGGCCGAGGCGCTGGCCGTCGAGGGGGCGGAGAGTGATCGGCCGCGGATCCGCTTCACGTACGAGGGGCACGAGGACGTGCTCGAGTGCGACTACGTCGTCGGGTGCGACGGCTCCTGGGGCGTGGCCCGCAAGGCGTTCCCCGCCGAGCTCTCCCGCGTCTTCGAGCGGACGTACCCCTTCGGCTGGCTCGGCATCCTCGCCGACGTCCCGCCCTCGCACGACGAGCTGATCTACGCCCGCCACGACCGCGGCTTCGCCCTGCTCAGCATGCGCTCGCCCGTCGTCTCCCGGCTCTACCTCCAGGTGCCCCAGGGCACGGACGCCCAGGCGTGGAGCGACGAGGAGATCTGGGACGAGCTGGCGCGGCGCTTCGAGACGGACGACGACTGGCAGCTCCAGAGGGGGCCCATCACCTCCAAGTCCGTCACCCCGATGCGGAGCTACGTCCACGAGCCCATGCGGCACGGACGGGTCTTCCTCGCCGGGGACGCCGCGCACATCGTGCCGCCGACCGGGGCCAAGGGGCTGAACCTCGCCGTCGGCGACGTCGTCACCTTCGCGCGGGCACTGACGCATCAGAAGGAGACGGGGTCGGGTGAGCGGCTCGACGCGTACTCCGAGACCTGTCTGCGCCGCGTCTGGCAGGCCGAGCGGTTCTCGTACGACATGACGACCCTGCTGCACCGGGACCCCGACGCGACCCCCTTCGAGAACCGGATCCAGCTGGCCCGGCTGGAGCGGGTCGCGAGCTCCCGGGCGGCCGAGACCGACCTCGCTGAGGGCTACACGGGCTTCCCCCTGCGGTAAGTACGGACTAAGCGCGCTGTCACGGCTTCGTACCAGTGCTCGCAGGGCCCAGGACACACGCGTACGGTGGCACCACAAGGGAAAGATCCTCCCCAAGCACTAGGGTCATTCCTTTGCCTACCTATTACTCTTGAGCCAAGGCCACGCAGGGTGGCCATGGAGGAGTGAAATGAGGAGCAGCAACCCGGTCTTCTCGCGACGGGGGTTCAGCCGCGACAACGGCTACGCGGGATTCAACGCGGCGCCGCAGGCCGGGGGACCCGCTGTCGGCACGCAGGGCAACCCGTACGCCCAGCAGGGCGGCAACCCCTACGCGCAGAATCCGTACGCCCAGCAGGACCTGCAGTACGGCGCTCCGCCGCAGGCTCCGGTCACCACCGGCCGTATGACGATGGACGACGTCGTCATGCGCTCGGCCATGACGCTCGGCACCGTCGCCGTCGGCGCCATCCTGGCCTGGGCCCTGCTGCCCGTGTCGTCCACCAGCTACGGCCTGGCCATCGGCGCCGCCCTCGTGGCGTTCGTGCTGGCCATGGTGCAGTCCTTCAAGCGCACCGCCGCGCCCGCGCTGATCCTCGGTTACGCCGCCTTCGAGGGCGTCTTCCTCGGGGTCATCAGCGAGATGTACAACAGCCAGTGGTCCGGCGCGCCCTTCCAGGCCGTGCTCGGCACCATGGCGGTCGCCGGCGCGACCCTGCTCGTCTACAAGGCGGGCTGGATCCGAGTGACCGCGCGGTACGCGCGCATCGGCATGACGATCGCCATCGCCTTCATCGTGGTCATGGCGGTCAACCTGCTGCTGGTCGTCTTCGGCGTCGCCCCGGACGGCGGGCTGCGCAGCATGGGCCCGCTCGGCGCGATCGTCGGCATCCTGGCGATCCTGATCGGCGCGTTCTTCCTCACCCTCGACTTCAAGCAGATCGAGGACGGCATCGCGTACGGCGCGCCCCGCGAGGAGGCCTGGCTGGCCGCGTTCGCCCTGACGGTGACCCTCGTGTGGATCTACGTCGAGATGCTGCGTCTGGTCGCCATCTTCAGCGGCGATGACTAAACAGGCCGGTAAGTGACATGAAGGGCCCGCGAACCACTGGTTCGCGGGCCCTTTGTCGTTGGATGCCGGTCGTCTCGGTGGTGCGCGCTCAGAGCAGTTTGCGCGCGGCCCTCCTCAGGTCGTACTCGTGAATGATCGCCTTGGCGTGGCCGTACGCGAGGTTGTGCTCGGCGCGGAGCCAGCTGACCTTCTCCTCGAAGCGGAAGAGAGCGGGGCCTTCGTCGACGGTGCGCAACCAGTCGGAGATTTCACGACCGGTGCAGTGGGGGATGCGGGCGAGCAGATTGCGATGGGTCTCCTCGGAGAAGACTTGGGACATCGGCGCCTCCGGACGCAATGGGGATGTAAGCCGGTCCTTCACGCCACCGTGCCTGAGGGTTGGGTTGTTGGCAACAGTCCTGGTGCGGCGCGTAGTCTCGCGGCGTGCTTGATACGACGCCGCTGACCCGAGCCGTGGACCACTTCGCCGACCGGTTGCGGGCCGCGCCGCAGAGCCGCCTGCAACGGGGGGCTGCCGCCGAGGCACTGGGTCTGGCCAGGGAGTTGGCACGGCGTGCCCAGCTGTTGGAGGACCCTTCCGCGGAGCCCCGCGAGATGCCCGACGCGGGGATGTTCGCCGCCGCCGATCAAATCACCGTCGCCGTGCACGATTTGGCGGTCGTACTGAAAGACGAGGGGGAACTGGCGGAGGCGGTGGTGCTCGTGGCGGAGGCACAGAAACGCGCCGGAGTCTGATCGACTCCGGCGCGGCGGCTCTTTCTCAGAGCGACGCTATGACGCGGCTGCTCTTCGTCGGAGGGATGCCATGACGCGGCTGCTCTTCGTCTTCGTCAGAGGGACGCTATGACGCGGTCCGCCAGGATGTACACGCTCTGCTCGCCGCACGCGAAGGTCAGGGCGTACGCGCCCGACACGCCGGAGCCGCCCAGCAGGACCGGGCTCTCGCCCGCGCGCAGGGCCGCGGCCAGCTGCTCCGCGGTCTCGCGGTGGCCCGGGGTCATGCACAGGGTCGTACCGTCCGCGAAGACGTAGACGTCGAGGGTGCCGAGGGGGCCGGGGCGGACGTCCGCAAGCTCCGTGCGGGACTCGGCGAGCTCCTCCAGGCAGGCCACCGTGCGTTCGTGGTCGTTCGCGACGGGTGACTGGACCGGTACGAAGTCCGGGTGCGAGGGGTGCCGGCGGCGGGCCGCGGCGAGTTCGGGCGAGTCGCCGGCGAACTCCTCGGCGTCCAGGTCCGGCTCGGTCACCGGCTCCAGGTGCTCAAGGCCCACGAAGTCCGACGCGCGGGGCATGAACAGTTCGCTGTCGGGCAGGCCGAGCAGTGAGGGCGCGTCCGAGGCGTCACGCGCCTCCTGGGCGGCCCAGAACGCCCGCGCCTCGGCGAGCTCCCGCTCCCGCTCCTCGGCGAGCGCCTCGGCGACGGCAGCGCGTATCTCGTCCGCGTCGGCGGCTGTGCGCGCGGCCGGTACGAGGCCCCGCGTGGCCGCGGCGGCGCGGCTCTCCGCGAGGTCGGTGTGCAGGGCTGCGACCTGCCTGCGCAGACCCCGCAGGGTGCGCAGTACGGCGACGCCCACGGCCGCGGTGGCGGCGGTGGTGAGCAGCAGAGCAATCGGCATGGCGCTCACTGACGTACTCCCGGTTCAAAGTCGACCCCCGACTTCCTACATCAGCTTGAAGGGCGGACTAACCAGCTGTCAGTGCGTAACGTCACGAAAGGGGCAGGACTTTGGCCCTGATGTTTAGTTGCGCAACGGCTCTGACCTGCGGAAATCGCTTTCCAGGGGGAGATAGGTCACATCTTGGGGGGGATTGGATCACAAATCGGCCCAGAGTCCCGGTGGTTACGGGGTTCTGGGCCGATTCGGTCACACTGGGTTCAACTGCGGTTACCCGTACGGGATCAGCTGAGGCGCTCGATGACCATCGCCATGCCCTGGCCGCCGCCGACGCACATCGTCTCCAGGCCGAACTGCTTGTCGTGGAACTGGAGGCTGTTGATGAGCGTGCCGGTGATGCGGGCGCCGGTCATGCCGAAGGGGTGGCCGACGGCGATGGCGCCGCCGTTCACGTTCAGCTTGTCCAGCGGGATGTTCAGGTCGCGGTAGCTCGGGATCACCTGGGCGGCGAACGCCTCGTTGATCTCGAACAGGTCGATGTCGTCGACCGTCAGACCGGCGCGCTGGAGGGCCTGCTTGCTGGCCTCCACCGGGCCGAGGCCCATGATCTCGGGGGACAGGCCGGTGACGCCGGTCGAGACGATGCGGGCGAGCGGGGTGAGGCCGAGCTCGCGGGCCTTCGTGTCGGACATGATCACGAGGGCGGCGGCGCCGTCGTTGAGCGGGCAGCAGTTGGCGGCCGTGACGAGGCCGTCCGGGCGGAAGACGGGCTTGAGGCCCTGGACGCCTTCGAGGGTGACACCGGCGCGCGGGCCGTCGTCCTTGCTGACGACCGTCCCGTCCGGGGTGGTGACCGGGGTGATCTCCCGCTCCCAGAAGCCGTTCTTGATGGCTTCCTCGGCGAGGTTCTGCGAGCGGACGCCGAACTCGTCCATGTCCTGGCGGGTGACGCCCTTCAGGCGGGCCAGGTTCTCGGCGGTCTGGCCCATCGCGATGTACGCGTCCGGGATCAGGCCGTCCTCACGCGGGTCGTGCCACGCCGAGCCCTCCGTCTGCGCGACGGCGGCGGTGCGGGCCTCCGCGTCCGCGAAGACGGGGTTGTGCGTGTCGGGGAGGCCGTCGCTGGAGCCCTTGATGCTGCGCGACACCATCTCGACGCCCGCGGAAATGAAGACGTCGCCCTCGCCCGCCTTGATGGCGTGCAGGGCCATGCGGGAGGTCTGGAGGGAGGAGGAACAGTAGCGGGTGATGGTGCAGCCCGGGAGGTGGTCCATTCCCATCTGTACGGCCACGATGCGGCCGAGGTTGTGGCCCTGCTCGCCGCCGGGGAGGCCGCAGCCGAGCATCAGGTCGGCGATGTCCTTCGGGTCCAGCTCCGGGACCTTGGCGAGGGCGGCCTGGATGATCGTGGCGGTCAGGTCGTCGGGGCGCACGTCCTTCAGGGAGCCCTTGAAGGCGCGGCCGATCGGGGAGCGGGCGGCTGAGACGATCACGGCTTCGGGCATCACGGCTCCAGTAAGAAGGGGCGGCGCGTAGCGCCTCGTTGAGGGGTGGTGGTCGGGCGACGGGTGGGAGTACGGGGGTTGGGTAGGGCTGGTTGGGAAGTTACCCGTACGTACCGTCCGGGTCACCGATCTGGGAGTGTGACTCCGGCCGCACTTTTCTAAGCGCTTGCTTTTTTCGGGCGGGGGCGCCTTGAGCGGGTTTCGCCCCCTCCGCCCCTACCCGTCCCGTACCTGGGGGCTGCGCCCCCAGACCCCCGCTTCGGCCTGGACGGCCTCGTCCTCAAACGCCGGACGGGCTGGAGACAGCCCCTCCGGCGTTTGAGGAGCGGGGTCTGGGGCGGAGCCCCAGGAAGGGACGGGTAAGGGTGGCGGGGGCGAGGAAAGCCCTGCGGTCAGCTGGAAGGGGCCGGAGCCGGGTCCGTGGCCGGGAGGCGGCGGCGTCGTCGGCGCTTCAGGAGGGCCCAGGGGCCGCGCGGACCCGTGGGCATCGCGGCGGTGACCTCGGTACCCGGCTCCGACGCGGCCTCGGCAGCCGCACGGGCCACCGGCAGGAAGCCCTCGCGGCGGGAGACGTCCGGGCGTTCCTCTTCCGCGGGCCAGAGGCCAAGCGCCGCGCAGACGGTGGGCAGGACGGCCATGGCCGCCGTCGCGTACCCCTCCGCCGAGGGGTGGTAGTTGTCGGGCCCGAAGAGCTCACGAGGGTTCGCCTCGAACTCGGGGCCCAGCAGGTCGCCCAGCGACACCGTACGACCGCCCTGCTCGACCGTACCGATCGTCTGCGCGGCGGCGAGCTGCCGCGACGCCCGCCGCGCCAGCCACCGCAGCGGCTGCTGGACCTGCTCGACCGTGCCCAGGTCGGGACAGGTGCCGACCACCACCTCCGCACCCGCGGTGCGCAGCCGCCGTACCGCCGAGGACAGGTGACGCACCGAGCGCGTCGGCGGCATCCGGTGCGTCACATCGTTCGCGCCGATCATGATCACGCAGATGTCGGGTACCCGGGAGGTGTCCGCGAGGGACAGCGCTACCTGGCGGTCCAGGTCGTCCGACTGGGCCCCGGGCAGCGCCACGTTCACCAGCTCCACCGGCCGCTCGGCCACCGCCGCGAGCCCGGACGCCAGCAGCGCGCCCGGCGTCTGGCGGGCCCGGTGCACGCCCTGGCCCGCGGCTGTGGAGTCACCCAGCATCGTCAGCCGCAGCGGCGGTTCCTCGAGCCCGGCGTACTCGTACCCGTACAGGCCGTCCGCGCGCGGCGCGTGACTGTGTCCGTTGCCCACATGGCGCTTCGCCAGCTGCACCTCGGCCAGCACCAGCCCGACGGCGGCCGCGCCGACCAGGCCGACACCACCACCGCCGTACGCCGCGCCCGCCGCGATGCGCCGGGCCACCCTCGCCCTCGACATGCGTCGCCGCCACCTCCTCGTAGCCGTACAACCACTGCTTGCCCCGTGGAGGCGGTCGGCCAATCTCAACGGCGCGTGAACGGTGACCCGGGGCCGTAGGCTGACGGAACCATCCCTTTTAGAACGCAGCTCCGGAGACAACGGTGCAATTCCACGACTCGATGATCAGTCTCGTCGGCAACACCCCGCTGGTGAGGCTCAACAACGTGACCGCGGGCATCCAGGCGACCGTCCTGGCGAAGGTTGAGTACTTCAACCCCGGCGGGTCCGTGAAGGACCGCATCGCCCTGCGCATGATCGAGGCCGCGGAGGAGAGCGGCGCCCTCAAGCCGGGGGGCACGATTGTCGAGCCGACCAGTGGAAACACCGGCGTGGGCCTGGCGATCGTCGCTCAGCAGAAGGGGTACAAGTGCATCTTCGTGTGCCCCGACAAGGTGAGCACCGACAAGATCAATGTGCTGCGGGCGTACGGGGCCGAGGTCGTCGTCTGCCCGACGGCCGTCGATCCCGAGCACCCCGACTCGTACTACAACGTGTCCGACCGGCTGGTGCGCGAGACGCCCGGTGCCTGGAAGCCCGACCAGTACTCCAACCCGAACAACCCCCTCTCGCACTATCACTCCACCGGCCCCGAGCTGTGGGAGCAGACGGAGGGGAAGATCACCCATTTCGTGGCGGGTGTGGGCACCGGTGGCACCATCTCCGGGACCGGGCGGTACCTGAAGGACGCCAGTGACGGCACGGTCCAGGTCATCGGCGCCGACCCGGAGGGGTCCGTGTACTCCGGCGGTTCCGGGCGGCCGTACCTGATCGAGGGCGTCGGCGAGGACTTCTGGCCGACGGCGTACGACCGTACGGTCGCCGACGAGATCGTCGCCGTGTCCGACAAGGACGCCTTCCAGATGACGCGCCGGCTCGCGAAGGAAGAGGGGCTGCTCGTGGGCGGCTCCTGCGGCATGGCCGTCGTCGCCGCGCTGCGGGTGGCCGAGCGGCTCGGGCCCGACGATGTCGTCGTGGTGCTGCTGCCGGACAGCGGGCGCGGGTACCTCAGCAAGATCTTCAACGACGAGTGGATGGCCGACTACGGGTTCCTGGAGGACTCCGGGCCGAGCGCGCGCGTCGCTGACGTCCTCGACGACAAGGCGGGCGGCTCCATCCCCTCGCTCGTCCACATGCACCCGGAGGAGACGGTCGGTGAGGCGATCGAGGTGCTGCGCGAGTACGGCGTCTCGCAGATGCCGATCGTGAAGCCGGGCGCCGGTCACCCGGACGTGATGGCCGCCGAGGTCATCGGGTCCGTCGTCGAACGGGAGCTGCTCGACGCGCTGTTCACCCAGCGCGCCTCCCTGGAGGACCCGCTGGAGAAGCACATGTCGCCGCCGCTGCCGCAGGTCGGCTCCGGCGAGCCGGTCGGTGACCTCATGTCCGTGCTCGGCACCGCCGACGCGGCGATCGTCCTCGTCGAGGGCAAGCCCACCGGTGTCGTCAGCCGCCAGGACCTGCTGGCCTTCCTCGCCAAGGGCGGCGCCAAGCAGTAGGAGCGCGCCAGGCAGGAGGGGTGCGCCAAGCAGGAGGAATGCGCCGGGCAGCGGGAAGAGCGGCGGGAAGAAATCTCCTGAGGTTCCCCTCCTAAGAGGCATCTTCCGGCCCTTTCGGCGGGGAACTTCGCGGAAGTGGTACGAGCGCGTCACGTCCGCGCAGCACCCGCTTAACACGGGTCCGGCACATTAGTGGGTGTCGGCAGGGCGGGAGCGGCTCCCCGCCCCGGCCGGCACCAAAACGGCGCCAAGGACCTCCGGAGCGGCTCCCGGACCTCCATGGACGCCAAGGACGCGCAAGCCCGGTCCTGACCCGGCCCGCGTCCCTCGCGGGGACCGCCGTCGTCCCGCCCCCCGGTAACGGGGGTGCGGCGGTCCCCGCGCAACACGTGAGAAGGGCCCGGCAGCTGTCACCACAGCTGCCGGGCCCTTTCGCGTTGCGCGCTTTCGCTCACTCTTCCCAGTCCGAGTCCTGCCCGTTCTTGCGGCGGCCGAAGAAGTTCGGGGACAGCCGAGCGGCCTGGACCACGTTGACCCCGACGATGCCGCCCCAGGCGACCAGCAGACCGGGCAGGTGCGCGACCCCGCCGCCGATCGCGGACAACGGGATCGCGAGGACGAGCGAGACGATCCCGAAGCCGAAGCGCTCTCCCCAGGAGTCGGACGACTGGGGCGAACGCGCCCCGCGGGCCACCACCATCTGCTGCTCGGCGAGCTGGCGCCGCACCCGGCGGTCCACCGCGCCGTCCAGGCGCTGTTCGACCTTCTCCAGGAACGAGTCGACCAGCGCGGACTCGTACTCCTCGCCCAGCTCCTTGCGCGCGTGCAAGGTGGCGTCGAGTTCCTTCTTCAGTTCGGCGTCGCCGCGGGCTTCCCTACCAGTCATGGTGTCCACGTTAAGGAGCCGGAACCCCCGAGGCACTGGGGACAGCCCCCCTGTTCGGGCTGGGCTGCACCCCCGCCGGGAGCACCCCGAGCGACTCCAGCACCCTGCGGTGCCCCCGCTCCACTCCGGTGATGCGCACCTCGATGCCCCGGCCCCGCAGATCTCCGACCGCGTCCTTCAGCGCCAGCGCGCCCGTCGCGTCGACCGCCGTCAGGCCCGACATCCGCAGGTCGACCGCCGCCACCCCGTGCACATCGGCCAGGCTGCGCCGGAAACGGTGGGCCGCGGCGAACAGCAGCGGCCCGTCGAAGCGGTACGTCACCGTCGCCGCCCCCGGTGCCTCGTCGGCCGCGGCGGGGGTGAGCCCGCTGCCCCGTACCGCCGCGCGCAGCGCCAGCAGCACGGACACGGCGAGGCCCAGCAGCACGGCCCGCACCAGGTCGAGGGCGAGCGTCGCGCACGCGGTGAGCGCCAGCACCAGGGCGTCCCCGCGCGTGGCGCGCGCCATCGCTCGTACGGCGCCCGTCTCCACCATCCGCACAGCGGTGGCGAGAAGCACCCCCGCCAGCGCGGCCAGCGGAATCCGCGCCACCAGCGGGGCCGCCGCCGCCACGATTCCGGCGAGGATCACCGCGTGTGTGAGCGCGGCCAGGCGGGAGGCCGCGCCGGTACGGACGTTCACCGCCGTACGCGCGATCGCGCCCGTCGCCGGTACGCCGCCGAACAGCGGGGCCGCGAGGTTGGCGATGCCCTGGCCGAAGAGTTCCTTGCCGGGGTCGTGGCGCTCTCCCGGGCGCATGCCGTCCGCCACCGAGGCGGAGAGCAGGGACTCCAGGGCGGCGAGGGCCGCGACCGCGGCGGCGGGTGCGAGGAGGGAGGGCACGCGAGAGACGTCGAAGAAGGCGAGGGAGGGGGCGGGGAGGGAGGCGGGCAGGCTGCCGATCCGGGTCACGTGCAGGCCGAGCCCCTCCGCGACGAGCGTCGCGGCGGCCACGGCGACGAGGGAGAAGGGCACCCCGGGCTTCCAGCGGGCGCCGGCCAGCATCACCGCCGCCGCCCCCAGCGACAGCGCGAGCGCCGCCCACTGCGGGCCCCGCCCGAACTCCTCGGCCGCCCGCGCCGCCACCTCCGCGACCTGGTCACCGCCCGGCACGGGCACCCCCAGCGCCGACGGCACCTGCTGCAACGCGATCACACAGGCGATCCCCACCGTGAACCCGGCGATCACGGGTGCGGGCACATACGCCATCGCTGCCCCCGCCCGCGCGAAGGCGAGCGCCAGCAGCATCACCCCGGCGATCAGCCCGACGGACAGCACCCCGTCGGCGCCGTACTCGTGCACGATCGGCACGAGGACGACGGTCATGGCGCCCGTGGGCCCGCTCACCTGTCTCGCCGATCCGCCGAACAACGCGGCGAGGGCCCCCGCGACGATCGCGGTGGCCAGTCCGGACGCGGCCCCGAGCCCGGACGTGACCCCGAACCCGAGGGCCAGGGGGAGGGCGACCACGGCAACCGTGAGCCCACAGAGCAGGTCGCGCCGTGGGGCGCGGCTCATGGAGAGGAGATCGGCGGAGGAGGGCAGGACGGAGAGGGCCCGGGTGAGGGCAGGGGAGTGCTTCATGGGGGGTGTGTGACTTCTTCGCGTGAGTGAGTACCGCTCGGGGTTGACCCGCGGTGGGCAGGTGTTCCGCAGGGGGAGGGGAACAGGTGGGCACAGCCGACAGCGCCGGGTGCCGTTGCAACGGGGGATCAGGGGAGCGACGTGACCTGTCCCGAGTCGAGGTCGAAGCGGGCGGCAACCACCGTTGCGGAGCCGAACGCAGGATCCGCCCGGAGCACATCGCGGACCCACGACGTATGGGCCCTGACCGTGTGTTCCGCCCAGTCGCCCGGCAGTCCCCGGGTCCGCCGCGCCGCAGGCGTGATCTCGTCCACCAGCAGCCGAAGATGCCCCGGCACGGGCGTCCCGTCGCGGAGATGCGACAGCGTCGCCGCCACCGCCCCGCACCGCTCATGCCCAAGGACCAGCACCAACGGAATGTGCAGAACCTCGACCCCGTACTGGATGGACCCGAGCACCGCCTCGTCCAGCACCTGGCCGGCGGTTCTTATGCAGAGCAGGTCCCCGAGCCCCTGGTCGAAGACCAGCTCGGGCGGCACACGGGAGTCGACGCAGCCGACGACCACCGCGAACGGGTGCTGCTCGGCGGCGAGGACATGCCGCCGGTCGCGCCCCTCGTGCGGATGGCGGGAGTGGCCCGCGGCGTAGCGCCGGTTGCCCGCGAGGAGTTCGGCGAGGGCATCGCGGCCGGTGGACGGATGGGGGTGCGGCGCGGCAGCCGAGGCTGCCGGAGCCGTACCGAGCGCGGCGGTGGTCGCCGCCAGAAAGGCCCTGCGGTTCGAGGGCATGACGCTCCCTCAGGAGTTGTGCTTGTAGCGCTCACTCACCGTACGCATCAAACACATCACCCCAAGTGTCGGTTTAACGACACTTGGTTGATTCGTCGTCAGATCATCGCTGCCGCGATACCGCTTCTTGATCGTGAACCGACGCGTAGGCCGTCTGCGCCGGGACGTGCGCCGTATTGCGCCGTGCGACCAGCCAATACAGCAGCGCGGGGACGACGAGACCCACGATCCAGGAGATGTCCGCACCGCCCAGCGGGTCCACGAACGGGCCCGTGTAGAAGCTCGTCGCGAGGAACGGCAGCTGGGCGAGCAGACCCGCCGCGTACACCCCGAGCGCGTCCCAGCGCCACGCTCCGTAGCGGCCGTTCGGGTCCGACAGGGCCGGGATGTCGTACCGCTCCTTGGAGATCAGGTAGTAGTCGACCAGGTTGATCGCCGACCACGGGGTGAAGAAGGTCAGCAGGAAGAGCAGGAAATCCTTGAAGGAGGACAGGAAGCTGTCCTTGCCGAGCAGGGCGACCGCCGTGCCCGCCACCATGATCAGGGCGATGTACGCGGCCCGGCCGCGCTGCGAGAGCACCTTCTGGCCCCGGAAGCCGCTGACGCTCGTCACCATCGACATGAAGCCGCCGTAGGTGTTGAGCACATTGATGGTCAGCTTGCCGAGCGCGATCACGAAGTAGAAGAAGGACGCCACGAGCCCGGTGCCGCCGAGCGCGACGACGTAACCGACCTGGCTCGCCAGGAACTTGTCGCCCGCCGTGGCCGCCACCAGGACGCCGAAGGTCATGGACCACTGGGAGCCGAGCGCCGAGCCCGACAGGGTCCACCAGAAGGTGGCGCGTCCGGACGTCGTACGGGGCAGATAGCGCGAGTAGTCGGCGACGTACGGTCCGAAGGCCAGCTGCCAGGAAGCCGACAGGGACATCGCCAGCAGGAACATGGGGAGGTCGAAGTGCGCGTCGTGCAGGAGCGCGGACAGGTCCACGCGGTCCAGCAGTTGTATCCCCAGGTACAGGAAAGCGAGGGCGCAGATCACGCTCGCCACCCGGCCCAGCGCGTGGATGACCCGGTAGCCCACGGCCGCCATCACCGCCGTGACGACGGCGAAGACGACGATGCCGGTCGTGTCGTCGGTGTGCGTCAGCTCGCCGACCGCCTGCCCGGCCAGCACACTGCCGCTCGCAAAGAAGCCGACGTACATCAGGACGACGAGGAGTAGCGGCACCACCGCGCCGCGCACCCCGAACTGCGCCCGGGACTGGATCATTTGGGGCAGGCCCAGCTTGGGGCCCTGCGCCGAGTGCAGGGCCATGACCGCGCCGCCGAGCAGGTTGCCGATCAGCAGCCCGACGATCGACCAGACCACGTCTCCGCCGAAGACCACCGCGAGCGCGCCGGTGACGACGGCGGTGATCTGGAGGTTGGCGCCCAGCCACAGGGTGAACTGGGAGAACGCCGTGCCGTGCCGCTCCTCGTCCGGGACCACGTCGATGGAGCGCAGCTCCACGAGACCCCCCGCCATTACTTGGCCAGCCCGTGCTGCTTGGCGTACGTGTTCGCGACGTCCTCCGGGTCCTTCTTGTCCTTGTCCACCTGGCGGTTGAGCTCGGTGAGCTGGGCCGTGGTCAGGATGTTGCCGAGCTCGGCGAGCGCCTTGCGGACCGTGGAGTCGGCCTTGCGGTCGGCGATGAGGGGCACGATGTGCTGGCCGGGGATGAGGTTCTTGGGGTCGGTCAGCACCACCCAGTGGTTGGCCTGGATGTCGGTGTCGGTGGTGAAGAGGTTCGCCACGTCGACGTCGCCCTTCTTCAGGGCGCCCTTGACCAGCGGACCGGAGGAGTCGAGGGACTTGAACTCCTTGAACTCCACCCCGTACACGTCCTTCAGGCCGACCGCGCCGACCTCGCGCTTCTTCACCTCGGGCGCGGCACCGATGACGAGCTTGCCGTTCTGCTTGGCGAGGTCGGCGAGGGAGACCAGGCCGTACTTC
This sequence comes from Streptomyces sp. NPDC029292, assembly GCF_055569295.1. Lineage (NCBI taxonomy): Bacteria > Bacillati > Actinomycetota > Actinomycetes > Kitasatosporales > Streptomycetaceae > Streptomyces > Streptomyces sp. NPDC029292. Next base: position 83,802 of record NZ_JBVHXR010000010.1, on the reverse strand, counting down.
TTCGCGGTCTCCTGGGTGACCACGAAGGCGTCCGAGTCCTCGGCCATCCCGTAGGGGAGGATCTGCAGGCCCGCCGGGAGCGCGACGGCGAGGGCGTTCTGCATCGCGCCCTCCTCGGTGGCCTTCGACTTCGGGTCGAGGTAGTGCAGCAGGGCGCCCTGGTACTCGGGCAGCAGGTCGATGTCGCCGCCCTTGAGCGCGGGGATGAGGATCTCGCGTGTGCCGAGGTTGGGGCGGACCTTCGTCTTGACGCCCGCGGCCTCCAGGACGGCGGCGTAGAGGTAGCCGAGCACCTGGTTCTCGGTGAAGTTGGCGGTGCCGATGGTGACGCCGTCCTTGCTGGAGCCGCCGCCGCTCGCGGCGGAGCCCCCGCCGTCGAGGGAGGTGACGCCGCTGCCGCAGGCGGAGAGGACGGGGACGGAGACGGCTGCTCCGGCGAGCGCGCCGAGGAGAGTACGTCGGTTCATGGGAGGTGCTCCTAGGCCGGGCGGATGGGGGTCCCCCCGCTCGAGCGAAGTCGAGAGTGGGGGAGGAAGAGGATGCGCTGGAGCGCGGACAGGGCGAGGTCGAGGACGACGGCGACCACGGCTACGAGCACCGCGCCGCCGAGCACCTGCACCAGGTCGCGCTGGGCGAGGCCGTCGAAGACGTAGCGGCCCAGGCCGCCGAAGGAGACGTACGCGGCGATCGTGGCCGTCGCGACCACCTGGATCAGCGCGAGGCGCAGGCCGGTCATGATCAGGGGGAGGGCGAGGGGGAGTTCGACCTGGAAGAGGACCTGGTGCCAGCGCATGCCCTGGCCGCGTGCCGCGTCCTTCACGTCCGGGTCGACGGCGGTCATGCCCGCGTAGGTGTTCGTCACGATCGAGGGGACCGCGAGGGCGACCAGCGCGATGTACACCGGCCACATCGACAGGCCGCTCGCCAGGAAGACGAGGACGACCAGGCCGACGGTCGGCAGCGCGCGGCCGAAGGACGCGAGGTTGATCGCGAGGAACGCGCCCTTGCCGGTGTGGCCGATCAGCAGGCCCAGCGGGAGCGCGATCGCCGCCGCGACGAGCGTCGCGAGGAGTGAGTACTGGAGGTGCTCGGCGAGGCGGTGGGCGATGCCGTCCGTGCCGGACCACTGGTCGCCGCTGACCAGCCACTTGCCGAGGTTCTTGAAGAGTTCGAACATCAGGCTCGCCGCCTCGTCCACGGGGTGAGTACGTACTGCACGGCGACCAGCAGCGCGTCCGCGACCAGCGCCAGCAGGATCGTCAGGACGACGCCGACGATGACCGGCGTCGGGAAGTTGCGCTGGAAGCCGTCGGTGAAGAGCTGGCCGAGTCCGCCGTCGCCGATGTACGTGGCGACGGAGACCAGCGAGATCGACATGACCGTCGCGATCCGGACGCCCGCCATGATCACCGGGAGGGCGAGCGGGAGTTCGACGGTGAGCAGGGTGCGCAGGGGGCGGGTGCCCATGGCCTTCGCGGCCTCTTTGGTCTTCGCCGGCACCGAGTCGAGGCCCTCGACCGTGTTCCTGAGCAGGACCACGAGCGTGTAGATCGTCAGGCCGATGACCGTCGTGGTGCGGGTGAGGCCGCTGACCGGCAGCAGCAGGACGAAGATCGCGATCGACGGGATCGTGAACAGCACGTTCGAGAGGCCGAGGAGGAAGCCGCGCAGGGGGCGGATCCGGTGCGCGATCACGGCCAGCGGGAGGGAGATCAGCAGACCGAAGAAGACGGCGGAGAGCGCGGCTTCCAGGTGCGAGACGGTGAGGGTGGTGAGGTCGTCGGTGTGGTCGCCTATCCACGACCAGTCGATGGTCATACGGCGACACTCGCCTCGGTGTGGGCCCGGCCCGCGTGCTCGTGGATGTCGTCGCGGGACGACACACCCGTGAGGACGCCGTTCGCGTCGACGCGGGCTATGAGCCCGGTGGGGGAGGCGATCGACTCGTTGAGCGCGGCGAGGAGGGAGTCGGTGTCCTTGAGGGGACGCACGGGGAGATCGGTCTCCTTGGACCGCCAGCTCTGCGGCTTGCGCGCCTCGTCGAGTACGAGGGTCCAGGTGCCGCCTTGCGGCGCCGGGCCCTGCGGCACGTCCGCGAGCGTCGTCAGCGACAGCAGCTTCAGGCCGCGCTCGGCGCCGAGGAAGTCGGCGACGAAGTCGTCCGCCGGGCGGGCGAGCAGTTCGGCGGGCTCGGCGCACTGCACGAGATGACCGCCCGTGCGGAAGACCGCGATCTGGTCGCCGAGCCGGACCGCCTCGTCGATGTCGTGCGTGACGAAGACGATGGTCTTGCTCAACTCCTTCTGGAGGCGCAGGAGTTCGTCCTGGAGCTGGGTGCGCACGACTGGGTCGACCGCGCCGAAGGGCTCGTCCATGAGGAGGACGGGCGGGTCGGCGGCGAGGGCGCGGGCCACGCCGACGCGCTGCTGCTGACCGCCGGAGAGCTGGTGCGGGTAGCGCTTGCCGGCGTCGGCGGCGAGGCCGACGGTCTCGAGCAGCTCGGCCGCCCTCGCCCTGGCCTTCTTGCGGCCCCAGCCGAGGAGCAGCGGCACGGTGGCGATGTTGTCGAGCACCGTGCGGTGCGGGAAGAGCCCCGACTGCTGGATGACGTAGCCGATGGAACGGCGCAGCTCGGCGGCGTCCTGTTCCAGGACGTCCTTGCCGCCGACCCGGATGATGCCGGAGGTCGGATCGACCATCCGGTTGATCATCCTGAGGGTGGTCGTCTTACCGCAACCGGAAGATCCGACGAGGACGGTCACGCCGCCTTCCGGCATTTCCAGGGAGAGGTCGTGGACGGCTGTCGTGCCGTTCGGGAAGCGCTTGTGGACCGTGTCGAACTGGATCATGAGGTGTCCCTTGCCCGGTCTGCATATCGTCATGCAGAGTTCTCTGTACCTGAATAGCTTGTCAACGGTTCGGTGTTAATCGCCGGTTACTTATGACCGCCAGGCAAGATCGAATGTCCGGATCGAGGGGAGTTTGGACGCTATGTCGTCTCGGATTGTGGACACAGCGAATGCGGTGACACCCCCGGCGTCGGTCGGTCTCGTGGTCCTGGACGGACGCGGCACAGGGGTCGAGGACGTCGTACGGCTCGCCGACGGGACCGCGCGGCCGGTCCCCGGCACCGAGGCCATGAAACGCGTCGAGGAGTCCTGGGACGCGGCCCGGCAGATCGCCGCGACCGGCCGGGTGTACGGCCGCTCCACCGGCGTCGGCGCCAACCGGAACGAGGACGTGCCGACCGAGGCCGCCGCCGAGCACGGCCTGCGCCTGCTGCGCAGCCACGCCGGCGCCATCGGCGAGGAGCTCCCCGCCCGCCAGGTCCGCGCGATGCTCGCCGTCCGCGCCAACCAGCTGCTGGCGGGCGGCGCGGGCCTGCGCCCCACCGTCGTCACGGCCCTCTGTGAGGCGCTGGAGACCGGCGCGTACCCCGTCGTGAACGAGTTCGGCTCGGTGGGGACCGGCGACATCGCGGCGCTGGCGCAGGTGGGGCTCGCGCTGGTGGGTGAGCATCCCTGGCGGGGGCCGGACGCCTCCCCGGCGCGGGGCGGGCAGTCCGAGTCGCCACCCCTGGGTCAGGGCGCGCTCCCTGGGCCCGGGGACGTGCAGCCCGAGTCGCACCCGCTGGCTCAGGGCCTACCCCCTGAGCCCCAGCCCCTCGACAACAACGACGCCCTCGCCCTCATCAGCAGCAACGCGCTCACCCTCGGGCAGGCCGCGCTGGCGCTGCACGAACTGCGCGGGCTGATCGCGGCCACGCAGGTCGTCGCCGCACTGTCGCTGCTGGCCGTCGACGGGTCGCACGAGGCGTACGCGGCACCCGTGCACGCCGCCCGGCCGCACAAGGGGTCGGCCGAAGTGGCGCGGCGGATGCGGGAGTTGATCGGCGCGGCGGACCGGCCCACCCCGCCGCTCGGGCGGATCCAGGACCCGTACGGCTTCCGCTGCGTCCCGCAGATCCACGGCCCCGCGCACGACGCGGCGGACGCGCTCGAGGAGGTCCTCGCGGTCGAGATCAACGCCGCCGCCGAGAACCCCCTCATCTGCCCCGAGGACATGGCCGCTTACCACCACGGCGGCTTCTACCAGGCCCAACTCGCCCTGGCCCTCGACCACTTCAGGCTGGCCGTCACCCAGGTGGCGCGCCTGTCGACCTCCCGCCTGTCGACGCTGAACGAGCCCGGCTACACCCGCCTGCGCCCCTTCCTCGCCGACCACGAGCCCGCGTCCTCCGGCGTGATGATCCTGGAATACGCCGCCGGAGCCGCCCTCGGTGACCTGCGGGCCTTCTCCGCGCCCGCCTCGCTCGGCCACGCTGTACTCTCCCGGGGCGTCGAGGAGCAGGCGAGCTTCGCCTCGCTCGCCGCGCGTCAGACACTGCGGGCGTGCGGTGCGTACCGTCTCGTCGTCGGCTGCGAGCTGGTCGCCGCCGTACGGGCGTTGCGCCAGCGCGACCTGCGGCCCGGCCCGGAGCTCGGGGTGGGCCGGGCGCTGGAGCTCGCCGAGTCGGTGCTCGACACGGACCAGACCGACCGGCCGCTCACGGACGACGTGACGGCGGCGGCCGCACTGCTCGACCGGTTCACGGACATCTGGAGGGGGAGCGCGTCATGAGCGTGGACAGGAACATGGGTGTGACGGACAGTCCCGCCGCACGGCTGCAGGCACTCTTCGAGGGGCACCGGCTGACGCCGACCCAGCGGCGCATCGCGCACAGCATGGTGCGGCGCGCCGCCGACGTGCCCTTCCTGTCGAGCGTCGAGCTCGCGGAGCTCGCCGGGGTCAGCCAGCCGTCCGTCACCCGCTTCGCCGTCGCGCTCGGCTTCGACGGCTACCCGGCACTGCGCAAGCAGCTGCGCGAGGTCGCGCCCGCCGAACCGGCCGTGGACACCGCCTCGTACAACGAGTACCAGCAGGCCGTCGAGGCCGAGATCGAGAACCTCAAGCATCTCGCGGAGGTGCTGGCGGACCCGCGCCCCGTCGCGAAGGCGGGCCGCCTCCTCGCCGCCTCCCGCCCCCTCCCGGTCCTCGGCCTGCGGGCCGCCGCCTCCCAGGCGTACGGCTTCGCGTACTTCGCCGCCAAGGTCCACCCCGACGTACGGCTGCTGCACGAGGGCGGCACGATGCTCCACGACCGCATCGACGCGGCCGTCCGGGCCGGCGCCACCGCCCTGCTGTGCTTCGCGCTGCCCCGGCATCCGCGCGAGGTCGTCGACTCGCTGGGGTACGCGAAGGAGGCCGGGCTGACCGTCGTCACGGTCGCGGACTCCGCCTTCGCGCCGGTGGCGAAGGTGTCGGACCTGCTGCTCCCCGCCGCCGTCGGTACCGGCCTCGCCTTCGACACGGCCTGCGCCCCGATGCTGCTGGGCCGCGTCCTGCTGGAAGCCATGTGCGACGACCTGCCGGACGCACAGGCGCGGCTTGAGGAGTTCGACGCGCGGGCCGCCGCCCGGGGCCTGTTCGTGGAGTGACCCGAGCGGGCGGCCGCGCTTCTCAGACTCGTCTCACCTTCCCTCGCTAGCGTGCGCGCCCGAAGACGCTGAAAACGCTGGACGGGAGGCGGAACGTGGCGCGCGGAGGGCAAGGGCTGGCTCGGGTGGCCGTCGTGGTGAGGGCCGGGGCGGCACCGATGTGGTGGTTCGGGGTGTTCGCGGCCGGGATCGGGGTGCTGGTGCCGGGGCTGACCGGGCGCCGGATCGGGGTCATGGCCGGGGCCGTGCTGTTCATCGTCACGGCCGCCGTGGTGGCGTACTGGCACAGGAAGCGGTACGCCGCCCTGGTCCGCGCCGCCGCCCGCGCCGGCAAGCACGACGTCCTCCAGGACCGCGCCGTGACCGTACGCAACTGGCGCCGGGGCCACCGCTGGTGGCTCGTCCTCGCCTCCGTGGCCGCGCTGGGCAGCTCGTTCGCGATGCCCGCCGCGGGCGGCATGATGCTCGCCGGTGCGGGCGTCGGCCTGTGGCTGAAGGCCGGCTGGCTCGGGCGCCGCGAACGCGCCGAGCAGGCGCTGATCTGGGTGCGCGTCGACTGGCTCGGCCGGCGCGCGGGCGCCCCGGCGGGCAAGCCGGTCAAGGCCTGCCGGGCCACCGGCGTCTCGGCGGGCGACGCCGCGCCTGGCGGAGCGCGGCGCCGCTGACGGAATCGAGGCGGACCTGCTACCGGGATTCATTCGCTTCACCCGGCCTTCAGGCCGGGTGAAGCGAATCTGATGGTTGCGACGCGGAGCGTCGCGGATTCCTGCCCGGCGGAGCCGGACGCCGCGTGTTCACCACGCGTGACACGGAGCGTCGCGAGAGCCAATCCCGGCGGAGCCGGGGCAGTGCTCACACCGGCCAGTTCTGCTGCTCGACGTACTGCCTGACCACGGAGAGTGGGGAGCCGCCAACGGTGCCGAAGTAGTAGGACCCGGACCAGTTCTTGTTGGCGCGCCAGTAGTGGCGTACCAGGTCGGGGAACTCCTGGCGCAGACGGCGGGAGGAGACACCCTTGAGGGAGTTGACGAGCTTGGTGACGGCGACCTTGGGCGGGAAGTTCGCCAGCAGGTGGACGTGGTTGTCGTCGCCGTTGAACTACACGAGCTCGCATTCGAAGTCCGCGCACACACCGACCGCATGCTCTCCTCCATACGCGCCAGATGAGCATCGGTGAACACTTTGTGCCGGAACTTGGTCACGAAGACCAAGTGAACATGCATCACGAAAAAACAGTGCCTGCCAGTTCTGATCTTCTGCTTCTCGCCCCTAGCCTAATTACGTAGCGTGGCTGGCATGCAGCTGAGGTACAGCTTTCGCCTGTACCCGGACGCCGGTCAGCAAACCGCGCTGGCGAGGGCGTTCGGGTGTGCCCGGGTCGTGTTCAACGACGCCGTGCGTGCCCGTGAGGACGCCCGTACAGCGGGCGAGGCCTTCCCCCCGGCCGGTGAGCTGTCCAGGAAGCTGATCACTGAGGCGAAGCAGACCGAAGCCCGATCCTGGCTTGGTGAGGTCTCCTCCGTGGTGCTCCAGCAGTCCCTGCGAGACGTGGAGGCCGCCTACCGAAACTTCTTCGCCTCCCTCAAGGGCACCCGCAAGGGACCAAAGACCGGCTCGCCGCGCTTCAAGTCCCGCAAGGATCAGCGCCAGTCGATCCGCTTCACCGCCAACGCACGCTGGTCGATCACCGAAAACGGCAGGCTGAACCTTCCCAAGATCGGTGCGGTGAAGGTGAAGTGGTCACGCACCCTGCCCGCACAACCGTCCTCGGCCACCGTCATCAAGGACGCGGCCGGGCGGTACTTTGCCTCCTTCGTCATCGACACCGACCCGGCCGCCGACGCCGCCGGCATGCCCGACACCGGCCAGATGGTCGGCATCGACCTGGGGCTTTCACACTTTGCGGTCCTCTCGGACGGTACGAAGATCGACTCCCCGCGGTTCCTGCGCCGGGCGGAGAAGAAACTCAGGAAGTCCCAGCGGGAGCTGTCCCGCAAGCAGAAGGGCAGCAAGAACCGGGAGAAGGCCCGCCGGAAGGTCGCCCGCGCGCATGCGCAGGTGGCCGACGCCCGCCGTGAGTTCCACCACCAACTCTCCACCCAGCTGATCCGCGAGAACCAAGCGATCGGTGTGGAGGACCTGGCGGTCAACGGGCTGGCGCGCACAAGGCTGGCGAAGAGTGTGCATGATGCGGGCTGGGCGCAGTTCGTGCACATGCTGGAGTACAAAGCGGTCAGGTACGGGCGGACCCTGGTGAAGATCGGCAGGTTCGAGCCGACCAGCCAGGTCTGCTCGGGGTGCGGGGCCAGGGATGGTCCCAAGCCCCTGTACATCCGAACCTGGACCTGTGTCGCCTGCGGTGCGGAACATGACCGCGACCACAACGCCGCGAAGAACGTGAAAACGGCCGCCGGACTGGCGGTTGCAGTCTGTGGAGCGCAGGTCAGACCAGGACTCGTCCTGGCACAGCGCGACGAAGCAGGAAGCCACGGATTCCCGTCCGAACCCCGTGCCGCGTAGCGGCGTAGCAACGGACGAGAAGGCCAGAATCCTCCGGCTTCAGCCTGAGGAGCAAGTCAAACCTCCAGGTCCGCCTCCTCGCGTGTGTGTTCGGGCATTTTCCTGTGGAACATGCCCGCGGTGGCTAAGTTGGGTCAACTGACCGTATTTTCCCGCCTGTTGGAGCCGTCCCGAAGGCCTTCCCGCGGGCGCGAAGGCCTTCCCCGCGGCACACCCTGGCGCCGCGAACGCCCCCCGGTCGGTGGTGGACTAAATCCCCGTCAGTGCCGACGGCTGTGCCCCGCCCGACTCCGCGACGATCTCGTCGAGGGTCTGCGGCTCCCGTACGACCGCGAAGCGCACCCCGCCCTCCCCGTCCGGCGCGAAGCCGTAAATGCCCGGTCGGGTGAGGGAGTTGTACGCGTAGTGGTGGGCGAAGTAGTACGCGCCCGTGTCCAGCGCCGCCGCGTAGTCGCCCTGTTCGAGCAGGGGCAGCGTGCGCCCCTCGGCGAGCAGGTCGCCCGCGAAGCAGGCGGGGCCCGCGATGTCCTGGACGACGTCCGGTCCCGCCTTGGGGCGGCCCTTCGCGTCGTACGCGGCGATCCGCAGCGGCCAGGACGCGGGCGCGTACACCGTGCGCGCGGCCACCTGCACCCCGGCGTGCGTGACCGCGACCGCCCGGCCCCCGGCGGACTTCGTGTACTCGACCCGGGCGAGCACCGTCCCGTGCTTGGCGAGCAGCGACCGCCCGAACTCGGTGACGAGCCCGTACCGCCCGTCGAAGAGTCCGGGCACGGCCTCGGCGAGCAGCCGCGCGTACTGCGCGTACGTGGGCGTCGTGGCGTCGGAGCCGAAGTTGACCGGCAATCCGCCGCCGATGTCGAGCGTGTCGATCTGCTGCCGCCCGAGCTGCCGGTTGATCTCCTCGGCGAGCGCGTACGTCTCCGCCACGCCCTGGGCCATGAGGGAGAGCGGCATGCCCTGCGACCCGGAGTGCGCGTGCAGCCGGGTCAGCCACGGGCGGTCGGCGTACGCCCCGACGATCCACTCCCGCGCGCCCTCGTCCCGCAGCGCGACCCCGAACTTGGAGGTCGCCGTGGCGGTGGACAGCGCCTCGATGGAACCCCCGCCGACCTGCGGGTTCACCCGGATGCCGATCGGGGAGCGGGTGTCCGCGGCCCGGACGAGGCCGTCGATGCGGTCCAGCTCCTGCGGGTTGTCCGCGTTGACCGCGATGCCCAGCGCCAGCGCCTCGCGCAGCTCGGCGGGTGTCTTGGCGGGGGAGTCGAGGACGGTGTGGGCGGGCGGCACCCCGGCCGCCCGGGCGAGCGCCAGCTCTCCGGGGCTCGCCACCTCGGCGCCGATGCCCTGCTCGTGCAGCAGCCGCAGTACGGGCACGAGCGGGGTCGCCTTCACCGCGAAGGCGTGCAGGACGGGGGTGCCAGGAGCGGTCACCGCGTCGAAGGCGGACCGCAGGGCGGCTGCCGAGGCCCGGATGCCGGGGACGTCGAGGAGCGCGACGATGGGGGTCGCCGGTCCGAGAAGGCCCTGCTCCACGGCGGCCCGGACGGCTTCGTCGCGCCTCGGGACGCGGTCGGCGCCCGCCTCTCCCGAGCTGTCTGAAGACACCACAGCCCCGCCCGCCCCGTCGCCCACTGGATCCCCCGTCGTGTCCCTGTCTGCACCCATACATCCCAGCCAAACATCCATGGCGCGCCCACGCTGGCGTACGAATGTATTGACTAGCTCTATTCAAGGAGCCAGGATGTGAATATCTACTGCAACAGTCCGCTAGGAGGCAGACCATGTCAGGACCCCGCCCCGTACGAGCGCCGCGCGGTACGGAACTGAGTGCCCTGGGATGGCAGCAGGAAGCCGCCCTTCGGATGCTGCAGAACAACCTGGACCCCGAGGTCGCCGAGCACCCCGACAAGCTCGTCGTCTACGGCGGCACCGGCAAGGCCGCCCGCGACTGGCGCTCCTTCGACGCCATGGTCCGCACGCTGCAGACCCTGAAGCAGGACGAGACGATGCTCGTCCAGTCCGGCCGCCCCGTCGGCGTCATGCAGACGCACGAGTGGGCCCCGCGCGTCCTCATCGCCAACTCCAACCTGGTCGGCGACTGGGCGAACTGGGAGGAGTTCCGGCGCCTGGAGGCCCTCGGCCTGACCATGTACGGCCAGATGACCGCCGGTTCCTGGATCTACATCGGCACCCAGGGCATCCTCCAGGGCACGTACGAGACCTTCTCCGCCGTCGCCGCGAAGAAGTTCAACGGCACGCTCGCGGGCACCATCACCCTGACCGCCGGTCTCGGCGGCATGGGCGGCGCCCAGCCGCTCGCCGTGACGATGAACGACGGCGTCGCGATCTGTATCGACGTGGACCCGCGCGCCATCGAGCGCCGCATCGAGCACCGCTACCTCGACGTGAAGGCCGACAACTTGCGGCACGCGCTGGAGCTGGCGGTCGAGGCGCGCGACGCCCGCAGGCCGCTCTCCATCGGCCTGCTCGGCAACGCGGCCGAGCTGCTCCCGCAGATGCTGGCCGAGGGCGCCCCCATCGACATCGTGACCGACCAGACCTCGGCCCACGACCCGCTGGCCTACCTCCCCGTCGGCGTCGACTTCGACGACATGGCCTCCTACGCGGCCAAGGACCCGGCGGGCTTCACCACCCGCGCCCGTGAGTCCATGGCCAAGCACGTCGAGGCCATGGTCGGCTTCATGGACGCCGGTGCCGAGGTCTTCGACTACGGCAACTCGATCCGCGGTGAGGCCCAGCTCGCCGGGTACGACCGCGCGTTCGCCTTCCCCGGCTTCGTCCCTGCCTACATCCGCCCCCTCTTCTGCGAGGGCAAGGGCCCCTTCCGCTGGGCGGCCCTGTCCGGCGAGGCCTCCGACATCGCCAAGACCGACAAGGCGATCCTCGACCTCTTCCCGGAGAACGAGTCCCTGCACCGCTGGATCAAGATGGCCGGCGAGCGCGTCCACTTCCAGGGCCTGCCCGCCCGTATCTGCTGGCTCGGCTACGGCGAGCGCGACAAGGCCGGCGAGCGCTTCAACGACATGGTGGCGAGCGGAGAGCTGGCGGCCCCGCTGGCCATCGGCCGCGACCACCTCGACTGCGGTTCCGTGGCTTCGCCCTACCGCGAGACCGAGGCCATGCTCGACGGCTCCGACGCCATCGCCGACTGGCCGCTTCTGAACGCCATGGTGAACGTGGCGTCGGGCGCCTCCTGGGTCTCCATCCACCACGGCGGCGGCGTCGGCATGGGCCGCTCCATCCACGCGGGTCAGGTCTCCGTCGCCGACGGCACGAAGCTCGCCGGCGAGAAGATCCGCCGGGTGCTGACGAATGACCCGGGCATGGGCGTCATCCGCCACGTGGACGCCGGGTACGACATCGCGGAGTCGGTCGCCGACGAGCGCGGCGTGCGCGTGCCGATGCGCGAGGGTGGCGAGGCGTGACCTTCCACAGCATGTGGGCGGAGCTGCTGCCGGTCGGCCGCAGCTCCGCCTCCGGCGGCTACCGCCGCTTCGCCTGGACCGGCGCCGATGCCGACTGCCGGGCGTGGTTCAAGCAGCAGACCGAGTCGCGTGGGCTGACGTACGAGCTGGACCGGAACGGGAATCAGTGGGCCTGGCTCGGGGACCCCGCCGAAGGGGACGCCGTCGTCACGGGGTCGCATCTGGACTCTGTGCCGGACGGCGGGGCGTTCGACGGGCCCCTCGGGGTTGTGTCGTCCTTCGCCGCGCTGGACGAACTGCGTGCCCGGCACGTGGAGTTCACCCGGCCCCTCGCCATCGTGAACTTCGGTGACGAGGAGGGTGCCCGGTTCGGGCTCGCCTGTGTGGGGTCGCGGCTCGCCTCGGGGCAGCTCACCGTCGAGCAGGCGCACAAGCTGACCGATGGCGACGGCGTCACGCTGCCGCAGGCCATGGAGCGGGCCGGGTACGACCCCGCCACCATCGGGCCGGACCTCGAGCGCCTCTCCCGCATCGGCGCCTTCGTCGAGCTGCATGTCGAGCAGGGCCGTGCCCTGGACCTGAGCGGTGACCAGGTCGGCATCGCCAGTGCCATCTGGCCGCACGGCCGCTGGCGCTTCGACTTCCGGGGCGAGGCCAACCACGCGGGCACGACCCGGCTGGTGGACCGCCGCGACCCGATGCTGTCGTACGCGGAGACCGTGCTGGCGGCGCGGCGCGAGGCCCAACTCGCGGGCGCAGTCGCCACCTTCGGCAAGATCTCCGTCGAGCCGAACGGCGTGAACGCGATCCCCTCCCTCGTCCGTGGCTGGCTCGACTCCCGGGCCGCCGACCAGTCGACCCTCGACACGGTCGTCACCGGTGTCGAGAAGGCGGCCCGCGAGTACGCGGAGGCGCACGGCGTCGAACTCGATGTCGTCCGCGAGTCGTTCACCCCCGTCGTCGAGTTCGAGCACGCCCTGCGTGACGAGCTCGCCCGCATCCTGGGCAAGGAGGCGGGACTCACGGTCCCCGTTCTGGGTACGGGTGCCGGACACGACGCGGGAATCCTCTCCGGCACCGTCCCGACCGCCATGCTGTTCGTACGCAACCCCACGGGTGTCTCGCACTCCCCGGCCGAGTACGCCGCCGAGGACGACTGCGTGGCCGGGGTGACCGCACTCGCCGACGTACTCGAAGGGCTGGCCTGCAGGTGACGCAGACGTACTGGCTGGAACACGCCTGGCTCGACACCCACGTCGAGCCGGGCGTGGCCCTCGACACCAAAGACGGCCGCATCACCGCCGTCCGCACGGGCGTCGACACCCCGCCCCCGGGCGCCGAGATCCTGCGCGGCCTCACCCTCCCCGGGCTCGCCAACGCCCACTCGCACGCCTTCCACCGCGCCCTGCGCGGCACCGTCCAGGTCGGCTCCGGCACCTTCTGGACCTGGCGCGAGATCATGTACTCCTTCGCGGACCGGCTGACCCCGGAGACGTACCACGCGCTCGCCCGCGCGGTGTACGCGGAGATGGCGCTCGCGGGCGTCACCGCGGTCGGCGAGTTCCACTACGTGCACCACGCCCCCGGCGGCACCTCCTACGCCGACCCGAACGTCATGGGCGAGGCCCTGATCGAGGCCGCGCGGGAGGCCGGGATCAGGATCACGCTGCTGGACACCGCGTACGTGTCCTCCGGTCTTCTGAACAAGCACAGCGGGCAGCCCCCGAACAAGCACCAGCTGCGCTTCTCCGACGGCAGCGCTGAGGCCTGGGCGGAACGCTCTTCACTTCTCAAGGACCGTGATCACGCACGGATCGGTGCTGCCATCCACTCGGTACGGGCCGTGCCCGCGGAGCAGCTGGCGACGGTGGCGCGGTGGGCCGAGGAGCGGCGGGCCCCGCTCCATGTGCATCTGTCCGAGCAGACGGCCGAGAACGACGCCTGCCGGGAGGCGCACGGCTGCACGCCCACCCAACTGCTCGCCGAACACGGTGTGCTCGGCCCGCGCACGACGGGTGTCCACAACACGCACCTCACCGACGAGGACATCGCCCTGCTGGGCGGCTCCACGACCGGTACGTGCATGTGCCCCACCACCGAGCGCGACCTCGCCGACGGCATCGGCCCCGCCGTCGCCCTCCAGCGCGCGGGCTCGCCCCTCTCCCTCGGCTCCGACAGCCACGCCGTCATCGACCTCCTCGAAGAGGCCCGCGCGATGGAGCTGAACGAGCGCCTGCGCACCCGCACCCGCGGCCACTGGACCGCGGCCGCACTCCTGCGCGCCGCCTCCGCCGACGGTCACGCGGCCCTGGGCTGGGACGACGCGGGCATCCTGGAGCCGGGCGCGCTCGCCGACTTCACGACGATCGCCCTCGACTCGGTCAGAACAGCGGGACCGCTGCCGCGCCTGGGCGCCGAGACGGCCGTATTCGCCGCGACAGCGGCCGACGTGCGTCACACGATCGTGGGCGGGCGTCATGTCGTACGCGACGGCGCGCACACCCTCGTACCGAACGTGCCGTCAGCCCTCGCGGACGCCATCGACGTCCTGCGCGCCTGACCCTCGCCCGCCGCAGCCCGAGCCCCCACGAGGACGCCATGAGCAGCACGACCAGTACGACCGGCACGACCACGCTCATCACCAACATCGCCAGCCTGGTCACCAACGACCCCTCCCTCGGATGGGGGTCCCCCCGCTCGAGCAAATTCGAGAGTGGGGGAGAGTCCCCCCTCGGTCTGATCCAGGACGCGGCCGTCGTCATCGACGGCGACCGCATCGCGTGGACCGGTGATTCAAGAAAAGCACCCGCCACTGACAATCGGGTCGACGCCGGCGGCCGGGCGGTGATCCCGGGCTTCGTCGACTCCCACTCGCACCTCGTCTTCGCGGGCGACCGCACCCAGGAGTTCAACGCCCGTATGTCGGGCCGCAGCTACACGGCGGGCGGTATCCGCACGACGGTGGCGGCGACGCGCGCCGCGACCGACGCGGAGCTGGAGGCGAACCTCACGCACTACCTCCGCGAGGCCCTCCACCAGGGCACCACGACCTTCGAGACGAAGTCGGGCTACGGCCTGACCGTCGAGGACGAGGCGCGGGCCCTGCGGATCGCCTCGGCCCACACCGACGAGGTCACCTACCTCGGCGCGCACATCGTCTCGCCGGACTACGCCGACGACCCGGCCGCGTACGTGGCCCTGGTGACCGGTGACATGCTCGACGCCTGTGCCCCGTACGCCCGTTGGGTCGACGTCTTCTGCGAGAAGGGCGCCTTCGACGGCGACCAGGCCCGCGCGATCCTCACGGCGGGCAAGGCGAAGGGCCTGCACCCCCGCGTCCACGCCAACCAGCTCTCGTACGGCCCCGGCGTCCAGCTCGCCGTCGAACTGGACGCGGCGAGCGCGGACCACTGCACGCACCTGACGGACGCGGACGTGGACGCGCTGGCGAGCGGCAACACGGTGGCGACGCTGCTCCCCGGCGCCGAGTTCTCCACCCGCGCCGAGTGGCCCAACGCCCGCCGCCTCCTGGACGCGGGCGTCACGGTCGCCCTCTCCACCGACTGCAACCCGGGCTCGTCCTTCACCTCGTCCGTCCCGTTCTGCATCGCGCTGGCGGTGCGGGACATGAGGATGACGCCCGACGAGGCGGTCTGGTCGGCGACAGCGGGCGGCGCCGCGGCCCTGCGCCGCACCGACATCGGCCGCCTCACCCCGGGCGCCTACGCCGACCTGGCCTTCCTCGACGCCCCGAGCCACGTCCACCTGGCGTACCGGCCGGGCGTGCCGCTGGTGTCGGAGGTGTGGCGGCGGGGCGTGCGCGCGGCCTGACGGGCTGATGGCCTTCTGGCCTGACGGGCTGACGGCCTGACGGGGGGGGGGGGGGGGGATTCAGCAGCTGCCCTCGTCGACCGTGGCCGTCAAGTCGTAGTCGGGAACGAAGGTGTTCGGCTGGTCGCCGGCGCCGGGGACGCTGAAGCCGCCCGTGTCCGACTCGGTCTGGGAGAGGCTCATGCAGAAGGTGGCGTCGGCGTCCTGCGCCGTGATCTCGTAGGCGCCGCCTGCCGAGTCGACGGCCTCGACGTCGACGGCGTACGCCGGTCCCATGCCCTCGCCCGCGTCGGTGACCTCCTGCTCGATGAGTGAGGAGCAGTCGTCGTGCCCGGTGCCGGCGTGCGGTTCTTCCTCGAGGGCGGAGGCCGCCTGGCCGACCGCTTGGCGGAGTTCGTCGTCAAGGGCGGGACCGTCGGGCAAAGGCCGTCCGTCAGGCCGGTCCCGCGCCCGCCCGCCACCGCTGGTCAGCGCGCCCCTGGTCCGGGGAGAGGACGAGCCCGTCGCCGTACGGGGTGACCGCGTGGTCCGGGGCGATGGCCGGGCGGATCACGCCGCTGGAGTCCACCGTGAAGCGCAGGTTCTGGCCGTTGGACCCGTAGACGGACTGGCACTCCCAGATGCCGACACCGTTGTCCGTGGAGCCGCGGCTGTCGAGGCAGAAGTCGGCGTCGGCGTACGACTGGAGGACGCCGCGGGTGGTGTCGACGCGCCACATCTGGGTGCGGGACGAGGTGCAGCGGGCCGTGATGACATCCGTGCCCAGGTCCATGACACCGTCGCGGATGTCCAGGCAGAGGCCCGAATCGGCGTTCACCACCTGGGCGTAGGTGCCGTTCGGGGGGTGGGAGGCGGTGCGCGTCGGCGACGGCTTCGGAGACGAGTGAGTCGGCGAAGGCTTCGGAGTGGGCGTGGGGGAGGGGGACTTGGTGGTGCGGGAGGGAGACGGGGACGGGGACGGCGTCAGCGAGACCGTCGCGGTCACCGTCACCGCGGGCGGCGCCTGAGGGGTGCTGACCGCGCCTGCCGTCCGCGCGGGCTCCGATCCGCCCGACGTCAGCAGAAACAGCAGCAGCGGCGCCACCGCGACACCGAGCGCGGCGGAGGCGAGGACGAAGCGCCGGGAGGGCAGCCAGGAAGGAGCCGTCCCGCCTCGGGCGGCGGACGTCTCGCGCGCGTCGCCCCCGACATACGCCGCACCGCCCCACGGCAGCAGCCCCTCCGCCAGAACGGTGCGCGGAGTGTCGCGCAGGGCGCCCAGCTCCTCGTACGCGGCGGCGCAGTGCGCGCAGTGCACCATGTGGGCCTGCAAGTCGGCGCTGTAGCGCGGGTTCTCGGGGTGCGCCGCCTCCTCGATGAGCCGGCGGAAGTCCTGGCAGCGGGGGTTGCCGGAGCGGGCGAGGCGGGCCTTGAGGCAGGCCTGGCGCAGCGTCTGGAACGCGGGCTCCTTGCCGTACGTCACGTCCTGGGGCGTGGCCCCGAGGAGCGTCGCGGTGCGGGCGTCGGGCTCCTCGTCCACGATGCCGTACCAGACGAGGCCCTGGACGCGGGCCGGGAGCGCCTGGAAGGCGTCGAGCATCGGCGGGACGGTGCCCTCGGGGCCCGCCGGGCCGAGGTGGGTGAGCAGGCCCGGATCGAGGCGGCTCCCGCGGCCGTCCGGGGACGCGGCCCAGGAGGCGGCCACCTGCCCTGCCAGGAGCAGGAGTCGGTGGCGCCAGGGCCCCGGCGGGTCGATGCCGCGCGTCGTGTCACGGGCCGCGAGGGCGAACGCCTGCGCCGTGAGCTGCCGGGCGGCGGAATCGTCCACCGTGCACAGACGGGCGTACGAGAGGACCGCCGGCCGGTGCCGCAGGCGCAGTTCGCGCAGCGCCGGATACGCGGTCGGGGTGTCGGCGCGCAGCAGATCGGTGAGCTGCGCGTCGGAGACCGTGGCGAACATGCCGCCGCCCCCGGCCCCGGTGCCCTCAGCGTCGGTCCGGCCGGCCCCAGCCATCCCCGTGCCTCCTCGCATCCCCGTGCTCTGCCCGCCGGAGCCCTGACCTACCGGCGGGTATGGGGGTGCCCATAGTGATGGAGGTGAACCTTTGGGGAAAGGGGGTTTCCGGGAGTAACCCCGCCCGATGTCAAGCTGTGATCACGTCGGCCGAGCTTCAACCGCGCCCGGTGTCCTGGCAATGGGGACACCGGGCGCAATCATCGGCCTGTGCTCACGGGGGACACCGGACGCAATCAACGGCTGACCATGCACCGGGACCCGGTCACTCCTCGACCGTCAACCCCTTCCGCAGCCGCACCAGTGTGCGCGTCAGCAGCCGGGAGACATGCATCTGGGAGATGCCGAGTTCGTCGCCGATCTCGGACTGGGTCATGTTGGCGACGAAGCGCAGCGCAAGGATTTTGCGGTCGCGCGGCGGGAGTTCGGCTATCAGGGGTTTCAAGGACTCGACGTACTCGATGCCTTCGAGCCCGTGGTCCTCGTAGCCGATGCGGTCCGCGAGCGCGCCCTCGGAGTCGTCCTCCTCGGGCTGGGCGTCCAACGAACTGGCCGTGTAGGCGTTCGAGGCGGCCATGCCTTCGACGACCTCGTCGTTGGTGATGCCCAGGCGCTCCGCCAGCTCTCCCACCGTCGGCGCGCGATCCAGCTGCTGGGCGAGTTCGTCGCCCGCCTTGGCCAGGTCGAGGCGGAGTTCCTGCAGTCTGCGGGGTACCCGCACGGACCACGAGGTGTCGCGGAAGAAGCGCTTGATCTCGCCGACGATGGTCGGCATCGCGAAGGTGGGGAACTCGACGCCGCGGCTCAGCTCGAAGCGGTCGATCGCCTTGATCAGGCCGATGGTGCCGACCTGGATGATGTCCTCCATCGGCTCACTGCGGGAGCGGAACCGAGAGGCGGCGAACTTGACGAGGGCGAGGTTGAGTTCGACCAGTGTGTTGCGCACGTACGAGTAATCGTGGGTGCCCTCTTCGAGGGACTCCAGGCGCTCGAAGAGTGTCTTGGACAGGGCCCGCGCGTCCACCGGCCCCACCTCTTCGTACGGGGGGATCTCCGGAAGTCCGGCGAGTCCGTCGATTTCCTCGAAGGGCTGCGGGCGTTCCTGAGGGGGTGCCGACGTCGCCCTCTGGGTATGCGATTCGTCGAGCCGGGGTGACATGGTGTCCTCCATCGTTCTCGGCATATGGCCGCCGATGCCAATGCGTGCACTGCGGTGTGCGGCGCCTCCAAAGCCGGTCGTGTCGAAAAGGTGTCTCTACTAGCCCTACCCGCTTTCGCAAGGTTGCCGCAAGTGCGTTTCATTGTGAAATGTCCGTTTTCGGGGGGTTGTTCGGGTGTCAGAGGTCGTAGGGAGGGCGTAGTGTTCGAGGGCATACATCAGCAGTCGGAACGCTCGGGAGAGAGACGGCATGGACCGCGGGACGGTCGGCAGCGCACAGTCGGGCCGGCTTCTTGTCGAGGTGCGGGAAGAGGGCTCGAGCGCCGTCGTGACCCCCGCGGGTGAGTTGGATCACTACACGGCCGATTTGTTGCGTGAGCCACTCGAAGACTGCCTCGAAAAGGGGTACGCCCGCCTGGTCGTCGACTGTTCACGCCTCGAGTTCTGCGACTCCACCGGACTCAATGTGCTGCTCGGCGCCCGGCTGAAGGCCGAGGCCGCGGGCGGCGGGGTCCATCTCGCCGGGATGCTGCCGGTGGTGGCCCGGGTCTTCGAGATCACCGGGGCGGAGGCCGTCTTCACGGTCCACGAGACGCTCGAAGCGGCCCTGGCCGACTAGTCTGACCAGTCCCCCCGCGTCAGAGTTATGCCTCAGTTTCCCCTGTGTGATCGGCGCGTTATCCGCGTCACATGTTCCATGCCGAATAAGTGGGTGTTCGGACGGTTCGGTCGGGCAGGAGACATCCTGAATATGTCGGCAGCGCATCTGTCGGCGGCCCAAGCGGCGCAAGCCGTTGATCCATACGTACTGAGTCTTGAATCGTGAACCGGTGAATCGGTGAATCGGTGAGGTGAAGCGCTGATGAGCACCACCCGGCCTTACTCGCCGGGCGACCGCGGCCCCGAGTCGGGCGACGGCGGCGCTTCCGGGGTGCCCGGAGGCGGGGCGCCCGGAGACGGGGCGTCCCCAGGCGGCGCGACCGTCCCCGCCGCCGGCCGTCAGGCCCGCAGGCTGAACTTCGACGGCGAGAGCGGTGTCGTGCCGCTCGCCCGCGATTTCACCCGCCAGGCGCTGTACGCGTGGGGCTGGCTGCCCGCCGAGAGCGCCGACCGGCGGGCCGCCGCCGAGGATGTCCTGCTGGTCGTCTCCGAGCTCGTCACCAACGCCTGTCTGCACGCCGAGGGCCCGGACGAGCTCTGGATCTCGTGCGACAACAAGGTGCTGCGCGTCGAGGTCTCCGACCGGGGCGCGGGCCAGCCCGCCCCGCGTACCCCGCACCGCGCCGGACGCCCCGGCGGTCATGGCATGTTCATCGTGCAGCGGCTGTGCCTGGACTGGGGAGTCGTGCGGACTTCCGGGGTCGCGGGCAAGACGGTCTGGGCGGAACTCGGAGCTCCCGCCTAGGTCCCGCTGGGGCCCGCCCAGGTCCCGCCCGGGGCTCGCCCAGGGCCCGTCTGGGGTTACCGCCGGTTCGAGCTTCACTCGAACCCCTATTCGTGCGCGCTGGATCACCACAGATCCGGCGCGCACTTTGTCTTCCCTCGACAAGGCCCCGGGCGTACCTTGACGGCCGATCTGATGTGCCGTCAGGAATGAGGGGACCGTGTCGAACCGGACGTACCAGAAACGAACCGCCGCGCTCGCGTTCGCCGCGGCCCTGGCCGGCTCGGCGGTGCTGATGGCCGCCCCCGCAGCCCAGGCCGCCGTGGTGGACGTCAACTACCAGTGCAAGACGCCGATCGGTGACAAGAGCGCCGTCTCGCCCATCGACATCAAGAGCGTCAAGAGCGGCAGCGGCTACAAGCTCACCATGTCCTGGCAGAAGGGCGTCTCGTCCAGCCCGGTGGAGCTGGGCAAGGGCGCGATGAAGCCGAGCGCCGTGATCAAGCTGGGCGGCGCGGACAGCGGCACGGTGGCGGTGAGCGGACCGGCCAACGCGGCCGCGATCCCCGCCAACACGCCCATCAAAATCAGTGACTTGAGCGGCACGTACACACCGAAGAAGACCGGCAAGGTCACCTTCACCGCGGGCGTGCTCACCATCAAGGCGCTCGGCACGACGACCACGTGCACGCCCTCGAACAACCCCAAGCCCTCGCTGACCCTCGATGTCACGGCCGCGAGCGGCGGTTCGGGGTCCAGCGGGACGCAGAGCGGCTCGGACTCCGGCGGCCAGCTCCCGCAGACCGGCCCCGAGGACTCGGCGATCGCCCTCGGCACGCTCGGCGGCACGGTGCTGCTCGCGGGCGCGGCGGGCGCGCTGTGGCTGACGCGCAGGCATCAGGCGGTACGCCACTGAGGCCTCGCACGCCCACCCGTCGCCCGACCACCACCCCTCAACGAGGCGCTGCGCGCCGCCCCTCCTGATGGGAGCCGCCGATGCCGTACGCCCCTCGTGTCCTCTGTCTGGCCGCCGCAGCTCTGCTGGGCGCCGCACCGGTGGCCGTGGCCGACGACGGCTGGTCCGTGGCGCCGTCCGCGACCGCGCCGGACGGGCGGCCGTACGTCTACGCGGAGGGCGCGCCCGGCGCGGTCCTCCAGGACACGGTGTCCGTGCTCAACCCGGGCGCGCGGCCGCTGACCGTGCGGCTGCGCGGCGCGGACGCCGACAACACCGCGGGCGGCGGTTTCACCGTACGGACGAAGTCGACGGACGCGGGCGCGTGGATCGCTTTCGCTCGGCTGGACGGTGGGCGGCGGACCCCGGTGAACGCCGTGTCCGTACGGGTCCCGGCGCACACCCGCGCCGACGTGCCGTTCACCGTGAGCGTCCCGGCGGGTGCGGCGCCCGGCGACCACCCCGGCGCGATCGTCGCGAGCGGCGGCGGGCGGTCCTCGGCGGTCCGCGTCCAGCTGCGGGTCAGCGGGCCCACGTTGTCGGCGCTCACCGTCGAGCACGTCGCCGTGCGCGGCGGGCGGATCTCGTACGAGCTGGTCAACCGCGGCACCACCGTCCTCACCCCGAAGCTCGCGGTCCACGCCGACGGCGTCTTCGGCGAGCTCCTCGACCGCGCCCCGCGCACGCTGCCCGTCGAACTCCTGCCGGGCCGCCGCGTCACGCTCAGCGAGCCGTGGCGCGACACCCCGGCGCTGGACTCGGTCGACGTGCGGCTGACGGTGACGGCGGCGGGCGGGGCGCGCGACACGGCGTCCGCGTCGGCGCGGTTCGTGCCGTGGGGTGCGGTGGCGGGGGCCGGGGGCGGTCTCGCGGCGGTCGCCGCGTATCTCCTCGTACGGCGGCACAGGCGTCGTACGCCGGACGGTGATGCGGATGAAATGCCGTGTACGGAAGTCGAGTTGACGGGAGCGGTGTCGTGAGCTTCGTTGGCGGCAAGGTGCGGATGACGGCGCTGGTGGCGGCGCTTGCGCTTGTCCTGATACCGCTGGCGGGGACGGCCTCCGTGTCCGCGGCGGAGAAACCGAGCGTGAAGCTGTCCAAGTCCCAGGCCGGGACGGGTGGTTCGGTCACCGTGACCGGCACCGGATGGCGGCCGAAGACGCTGCTGATGATGCTGATCTGCGGCCAGTCGGTGCCCTCCCGAGGGGTGATCGGTGGCACCAACTCCTGTGCCAACGCGGACGGCCGGGCCGTCACCACCGACGCGAAGGGGAACTTCAGCAAGAAGCTGCCGGTCGCCGAGCCGCCCAAGCCGTGCCCGTGCGTGGTGCACGTCGCCACGGTCATGGGGGAGAAGGCGCAGGCGGACGCCATCTTCATGGTGGCCGGGCACTCGGTCGAGCCGCTGCCGAAGGAGGAGAGCGGCGGTCGGCTCTCGGTGCTGACGGACACCCGGCTCGACGGGTCGAGCGGCCTGCTCACCTGGTTCGGCTCGCCACCCGCCCGCAAGCTCGTCTTCACCGTGGGCAACGTCGGCACCGCCCCCGTGAAGAACCCGGTCTTCCAAGTCGGCACCTCCCACGGTGTGTTCGCCCCGCAGTGGGAGGAGCAGCAGTGGCGCGGCACGATCGCGCCCGGCAGGAAGGCGCAGATCAAACTCCCGGTCGAACTGACGGCCGGGGCGCACGGCGACTACACGGTCTCACTGAAGTACGGCGGGAAGGTGCTCGCCGAGCAGCCGTGGGGCGTGGGCCGCCCCTGGGGCGTGACCCTGTTCTGGATCCTGCTCTGCGTGGTCGTACCGGCCGCGGTGTTCCGTATCGGGATGGCCGTGGTGGACCGGGTCCGGCCGCGCAGGCCGAACGGGCGCGGGGGCCGCCGGCGCGGCCTCAGGCTGCCCGAACTCACCCTCCGCATGCCGAAGTTGAGTATGTCGCCGGCCGCGCCGGTGGCACCGACGACTTCCACCGCGCCGACCCTGCCGTGGTTCACGCCGGACAGCGATCCGGGGACCGCGGCGAACGGTCAGCTCTCCGCACCGCAAGAGAACAGTCCGACGACCCCGACCAGGAAGGGAAACACGTGAGCAAGCAACGGAGAGTGGTACCGCCAGGGGGACGGAGAGCGAGCGCGGCCGGGGTCGCGCTGATGCTCGGCGGCGCGGGCATCCTGCTGGGTGTGGCCGCGGTCCCGGCGCAGGCCGCCGAGGTGTCGTACAAGACGGAGTGCATTCCGCCCTCGATCTCCGGTCTGCCCCCGGTCGAGGGCACGACGCAGGTGGAGATCACCGCGCCCGCCGAGGCGAAGGTGGGTGACGAGGTCACCATCACCTGGAAGTTCGTCCAGGCGGCGTCCAAGAACCCCGACGTCATCGACCTGGAGAAGGACACGGTCAAGCCGACCGGCACGCTGAAAGCGGGCGGCGCGCAGACCGCCGACATCGCGATGGAGGGGCCGCGGTCGAACCCCGCGATCCCCAAGAACAGCGCCATGAAGCTGTCCGACATGACGGGCAAGCTGAAACTGACGGCGGCCGGCGATGTGACGCTGACGCCGGACGCGTACAACATCAACGTCAGCAAGCCGGTGTCGACCGACACGAAGTGCTCCCCGAAGGAGACGGTGAAGTCGGCGGCGACGATCAAGGTGACGGGGAGCGGGGGAAGTTCGGGCGGCACGACGGGAGGCCTCCCCACGGTGACGCCGACCCTGCCCACCGGCCTGCCGACGAGCTTGCCCACGGGCCTTCCGACGGGCCTGCCGACCCTGCCGACGGGCTCGGCCTCACCCTCGGCCAGCGCGAGTGAGACCGGCGGAACCGGCGGCAGCGACACGGGCGGCTCGACGGGTGGTGACAGCGGCGGCCAGAGCGACTTCACGGGCAAGGAAGTCTCCATCCCCTACGCGTGCAAGACACCCATCGGAGACAAGAACGCCACGTCGCCCGTCCAGATCAACGCCAAGAAGAACGGCGGGAGTTTCGACCTCACGGTCCAGTTCAAGAAGTCCGTGATGGACAGCCCGGCCGACATCCCCGCGGACTCCGTCAAGCCGTCGATGGAGGTCGTCCTGGGCGGCTCCGACAAGGGCACCGTCCATGTCGAGGGCCCGACCAACGCCAAGGAGATCAAGTCCGGCGACCCGATCGAGATCCCTGACCTCACGGGCACGTACAAGCCGGGCGCGAGCGGCAGCTCGACCCTCTCCCCGGGCGTCCTGACGGTGCAGGCCCTGGGCACGACGACGACCTGCACGCCGACGAAGACGGAGGTCTCCCTGACCCTGGACACCACGCAGCAGGCGAGCGGCGCCTCGGGAGGCGACTCCTCGGGCACGTCGTCCAGCGGCGGCCTCGCGGAGACGGGCTCCGACAGCCACGGCTCCCTGAAGGCACTGGGGCTGGTCGCGGGGACGGTCATCCTGCTCGGCGGAGCGGTCTTCACCTTCATGCCGCACCGCAGGCTGCGTTGATCCCCCACGCCGCCACACGAAGAGGGCCACGAGGAGTACGGCCACGCTGAACAGCGTGAGGACCCCGCTCGGGAACGCGTCATCGAGCGGGGTCCGCCGGGCACCGGCCCACACCTGACAGCAGAAAAGAACAGGGCCGCCGTATCCCAGCGGATACGGCGGCCCTGTCAGGCGTCAGGCCTCAGGCGTACGTCAGTGGACGTCGCCCATCAGCTGCTTGACCTTCTTGCGGTACATCCACACCGCGACACCGGCGATGACGGCGAGGGTGGCTTCCAGGGCGACGATGCCCGTCTTGTTGAGGTCGACCTCGGCGATGGAGAGGAGGCCGGTCGTGGCGTCACCGGCGGTGACGGCCAGGAACCAGACACCCATCATCTGGGAGGCGTACTTCGCGGGCGCCATCTTCGTGGTGACGGAGAGGCCGACCGGGGAGAGCGTCAGCTCACCGACGGTCTGCACGAAGTAGATCGCGACCAGCCACATCGCGGCGGCCTTGTGGCCGTCCTGGGCGATCGTCAGCGGGGCCAGGAAGAGGAAGAACGACGCGCCGATCAGGATCAGACCCGACGCGAACTTCGTGGCCGTGCTCGGCTCCTTGCCGCGCTTGTTCAGCGCCAGCCACGCCCAGGCGAAGGCCGGGGCGAGCGCCATGATCATGACCGGGTTGACGGACTGGTACCAGGAGACCGGGAACTCCCAGCCGAAGATGGTGTTCTCGGCGGACGAGTCGGCGAAGATCGACATCGTCGAGCCGCCCTGGTCGTAGATCATCCAGAAGACGGCCGCGGCGACGAAGAACCAGATGTACGCGGACATCTTCGACTGATCGGCGCGGTTCAGGTCCTTGTCCCGCTTGATGCGGCCGATGACCATGATCGGGATGATCAGGCCGGCGAGGGTGATCGGGACCAGCAGCCAGTTCAGCGTGTAGTGACCCGAGAAGCCGACGATCGAGTAGAAGACCACGGCAACGGCGGCCCACAGCGCGGACTTGCGCAGCGTGGCGGCCTTCTCCTCGGCCGACAGAGGCGTGGGGACCTCGTGCGAGCGGGCGCTGAGGTGGCGGCCGCCGAGCAGGTACTGGGCGAGGCCGAGCGCCATGCCGAGCGCGGCGAGCGCGAAGCCCAGGTGCCAGTTCACGTTCTCACCGACGGTGCCGATGATCAGCGGAGCGGCGAAGGCACCGAGGTTGATGCCGATGTAGAAGAGCGTGAAGCCACCGTCACGGCGCGGGTCGTCCGGGCCGTCGTAGAGGTGGCCGACCATCGTGGAGATGTTGGCCTTCAGCAGACCGGAACCGATCGCGACGAGGCCGAGGCCCGCGTAGAAGGTGCCGGCCGACGGCAGGGCCAGGGTGAGGTGGCCCAGCATGATGATGATGCCCGCGACGGCGACCGTCTTACGGGGGCCGAGAACACGGTCGGCGAACCAGCCGCCCGGCAGGGCGAGGAGGTACACCAGCGACAGGTACACCGAGTAGATCGCGGTCGCGGAGGCCGCGCTCATGTGCAGGCCGCCCGGTGCCACCAGGTACAGCGGGAGCAGTGCCTTCATGCCGTAGTAGGAGAAACGCTCCCACATCTCGGTCATGAAGAGGGTGGCCAGCCCGCGGGGGTGGCCGAAGAAGGTCTTCTCGGAACCGGAGGTACCCGGAGGGGCCGGGGGAACCGAGTCCTTCGTCAGGCTGGACGCCATGGTCGTTCCTTGCTGCTCGGGACGCGCTGAAAGAGGGGGTTGCGCGCCCGGTGGGGGGCGGCCGGCACCGACGGATTCGACGTCCACCCCCACGCCCATGGGGAGGTCCGCTCCGGATTACGAAGCGGCGGACGGCGACCACCGGGATCCACGCCCGTCACGCGTCGATGCGCTCGGGCCCGGCCACAGGTCATTCCTTTCAAGGCTGGCAAACACCAGCCCGCACACAAAAGAGACCTTTAGCATCAATATCTCGCCAAAGGTCCCCGTGTGGTGCTACAGGCGTCTGGTCACCATACGACACGTCAATGCCGCATATGGAAGGACTTGAGACATGGATCACAGGCGATCATGGAACCGGGGACACCCATTCGAAGGTGCTCATCAGGATCGCATCCCACAGCCGCAGGTAAGAAACGCGCCGGTCGCAGGTGTGAATCACGGATGCCGATCGCCCCACAGCTGTCGTCCGTGGCGGACTACCATCACCCCATGACCCGTGTACTGCTCGCCGAGGACGACGCGTCCATCTCGGAGCCGCTGGCCCGCGCACTGCGCCGGGAAGGTTACGAGGTCGAGGTGCGCGAGGACGGACCCACCGCGCTCGACGCCGGGATGCAGGGCGGCGTCGACCTGGTGGTCCTGGACCTGGGCCTGCCCGGCATGGACGGCCTGGAAGTGGCCCGCCGACTGCGCGCCGAGGGCCACACCGTCCCGATCCTCATCCTGACCGCGCGCGCCGACGAGGTGGACACCGTCGTCGGCCTCGACGCCGGCGCCGACGACTACGTCACCAAGCCGTTCCGGCTCGCCGAACTCCTCGCCCGCGTACGGGCGCTGCTGCGACGCGGCGCCGCCGAGCCGCAACAGCCGCCCGCCACGCACGGCGTGCGCATCGACGTCGAGTCGCACCGCGCCTGGATGGGCGACGAGGAACTCCAGCTCACCGCCAAGGAGTTCGACCTCCTGCGGGTGCTGGTGCGGGACGCCGGGCGGGTCGTGACCCGCGACCAGCTCATGCGCGAGGTCTGGGACACCACGTGGTGGTCGTCCACGAAGACCCTCGACATGCACATCTCCTGGCTGCGCAAGAAGCTCGGCGACGACGCGGCGAATCCTCGGTACATCGCGACGGTGCGGGGCGTCGGGTTCCGCTTCGAGAAGAGCTGAGCGAAGTCTTCTCAGCCCCGGGCGGCAATCTTTCGGCCCGTCCGGCGTTTGAGGACGAGCACGAAGCGCGATACGGGGGTCTGGGGGGCGGAGCCCCAGGTGGCGATGGGGGTCCCCCGCTCGAGCGAAGCCGAGAGCGGGGGAGAGCAGGGGCGGAGGCGGCGACCGCAGCCATGGGCGGCTCCGCCGCGGGCTCGCCCCGGCCCAGGGCAGCGCCAGGCACACTGGTCACCGTAAGCAACCCGCCCGGAGGGCCCCGTGCGTCGCCGTCTCATCCAGTCCACCCTCGCCGTCGTGCTCGTCGTGATCGCCGTCTTCGGCGTGTCCCTGGTGATCGTCGAGACCCGCACGATCAGCAACAGCGCCCAGGAGAGGGTGGACTCCGAGGCGCTGCGGCTGGCGAGCATCCTGGACAGCCGGATCCTCGGGAGCGAGGACATCACCGGGGAGATCCTCAAGAACCAGGTCACGGACCAGCGGTACGCCTTGGTCAAGATCCCGGGCAAGGCGCCCATCGAAGTCGGTTCGCAACCCACCGGTGACGTCATCCACTCCACGGCCAAGGGCGAGGAGGGCGAGACGGTCACCGTGCAGGAGCCGCGCTCGGCGGTGACCCGGGAGGTCGGCCGTACGCTTCTGATCATCGCCGCGGTCGCCCTGCTCGCGATCGTCGCCGCCGTCCTCCTCGCGGTCCGCCAGGCCAACCGCCTCGCCTCCCCGCTCACCGACCTCGCGGAGACCGCGGAACGGCTCGGCTCCGGCGACCCCCGCCCGCGCCACAAGCGGTACGGCGTCCCCGAGCTGGACCGCGTCGCGGACGTCCTGGACGGCAGCGCGGAGCGGATCGCCCGCATGCTCACCGCCGAGCGCCGGCTCGCCGCCGACGCCTCCCACCAGCTCCGTACGCCGCTCACGGCCCTCTCCATGCGGCTGGAGGAGATCACCCTCACCGATGACCCGGACACGGTGAAGGAGGAGGCGACGATCGCGCTGACGCAGGTCGAGCGCCTGACGGACGTCGTGGAACGACTCCTGACCAACGCCCGCGACCCGCGGACCGGCTCCGCGGTCTCCTTCGACCTCGACGAGGTCATCAAGCAGCAGCTGGAGGAGTGGCGCCCGGCCTACCGCAGCGCGGGCCGCGCGATCGTCAGCTCGGGCAAGAGGCACCTCCAGGCGGTGGGCACCCCGGGCGCGGTCGCCCAGGTCCTCGCCGCCCTCATCGAGAACTCCCTGATGCACGGCGGCGGCACCGTCGCCCTGCGCACCCGTGTCACCGGCAACCAGGCCGTCGTCGAGGTCACCGACGAGGGCCCCGGCGTCCCCACCGACCTCGGCGCCCGCATCTTCGAGCGCACGATCAGCGGCCGCAACTCCACCGGCATCGGCCTCGCCGTCGCCCGCGACCTCGCGGAGGCCGACGGCGGCCGTCTGGAGATGCTCCAGGCCCAGCCCCCGGTGTTCGGCCTGTTCCTGTCCCGCACACCGCTGAAGAGGCCGCCGATGGGGGAGCACGAGGAGCGGACGGTCAGGTAGGCGTAGAGGGCAGGGGCAGGGGCAGGGGCAGGGGCAGGGGCCGCGGAGCGGCGGCGAAGGCTCAGTTCACGCGGGCCCGCGCCGGCTCTCCGTCGAGGAACGACTCCGCACTCGCCACAGCCTCCCGTGCGGGCAACGCACGGAACACCCACGTGCGGTACGACCAGAAGCGGAACAGGGTCGCGATGCCGATGCCGAGGAACTTGAAGACGTTGCTCTGCAGCGGGCTGTCCCAGCCGAAGCCGTACGTCGCCGCGTACAGCACCCCGTTCTCGATCACCAGCCCCACCGCGCTGAACAGCAGGAAGAGCGTCAGCTCCTTGGTGCGGCCACCCTTGTCGCGGTCCCGATAGGTGAAGTACCGGAACCCGATGTAGTTGAAGACGATCGAGACGACCGTGGCGATGACACTGGCCCGCACGACCTGCAGGCCGGTGGCATGGCGTACGAGGTTGAACACGAGCAGGTTGACGAGCAGCCCCGCCCCCCCGACCGCACCGAACTTGGCGATCTCGCGAGACAGCAGGTCGAACCGGCGGCGAACCGCGCTACGAGGCTTCGCAGGAGCCTCCGAAGAAGCACTGCCCATGGTGTCGCCAGCCCCCGTCGGTCGGATACGTCGGTCGAATACGTCCATTACATCAACCCGGCCATGCTAACCAGCGGCCTTCTGCGCCGCCTGTGTACGAGCTCACAGGTAAGAATAGAGGGGATCACAGGCCCGGAAAGCCGGGCATATAGGCATGGAAACCGGCCACCGTGGCGCGGCCGATACTCTTGGAGCGTGACGTTCCCGGTAGTCGGCATGGTCGGCGGGGGCCAGCTCGCTCGTATGACACACGAGGCGGGCATCCCGCTCGGCATCAAGTTCAAGCTCCTCAGTGACACCCCTCAGGATTCCGCGGCGCAAGTGGTCAGCGATGTCGTCATCGGCGACTATCGCGACCTCGACACGCTGCGTGACTTCGCGCGGGGCTGCGATGTGATCACCTTCGATCACGAACACGTACCCACCGAGCACCTGCGTGCCCTGGAGGCGGACGGCATCCCCGTCCGCCCGGGGCCCGACGCACTCGTGCACGCCCAGGACAAGGGCGTGATGCGCGCGAAGCTCGACGAGATCGGCGTGCCGTGCCCACGGCACCGCATCGTGACCGACGTCGAAGACGTCGCCGCGTTCGCGGCCGAGGGCCTCTCCGAAGGAGAGCCGGGCGACGGCTTCCCGATCATCCTCAAGACCGTCCGCGGCGGCTACGACGGCAAGGGGGTCTGGTTCGTGCGCTCCATCGAGGACGCCCACGACCCCTTCCGGGCCGGCGTCCCCGTCCTGGCCGAGGAGAAGGTCGACTTCGTCCGCGAACTCGCCGCGAACGTCGTGCGTTCCCCGCACGGCCAGGCGGTCGCGTACCCCGTCGTGGAGTCCCAGCAGGTCGACGGCGTCTGCGACACGGTGATCGCCCCCGCGCCCGGCATAGCGGAGGAGCTGGCCCTCCAGGCCGAGGAACTCGCCCTGCGCATCGCCAAGGAACTCGGCGTCGTCGGCCACCTCGCCGTCGAACTCTTCGAGACCCGCGACGGCCGCATCCTCGTCAACGAACTGGCCATGCGCCCGCACAACTCGGGCCACTGGACCCAGGACGGCGCGATCACCTCCCAGTTCGCCAACCATGTCCGCGCGGTCCTCGACCTCCCCCTCGGCGACCCGCGCCCGCGTGCCAAGTGGACGGTCATGGCGAACGTCCTGGGCGGCGACTACCCGGACATGTACTCCGCGTACCTGCACTGCATGGCCCGCGACCCCCAGCTGAAGATCCACATGTACGGCAAGGACGTGAAGCCCGGCCGCAAGGTCGGCCACGTCAACACCTACGGCGACGATCTGGACGACGTCCTTGAGCGTGCCCACCACGCAGCCGGCTACCTGAGAGGCACGATCACCGAATGAGCCCCGCCCACCCGTCGCCCGACCACCACCCCTCAACGAGCGCTGACGCGCGCCCCTGTCCATTGGTCGGCATCGTCATGGGGTCGGACTCCGACTGGCCCGTCATGGAAGCGGCCGCCCAGGCCCTCGACGAGTTCGAGATCGAGTACGAGGTCGACGTCGTCTCCGCGCACCGCATGCCGCACGAGATGATCGCGTACGGCGAGCAGGCCGCCGAGCGCGGGCTCAAGGCGATCATCGCGGGGGCCGGGGGTGCCGCCCACCTTCCCGGCATGCTCGCCTCCGTCACCCCGCTGCCGGTCATCGGCGTACCCGTACCCCTCAAGTACCTGGACGGCATGGACTCGCTGCTGTCGATCGTGCAGATGCCCGCGGGCGTCCCCGTCGCGACCGTCTCCGTCGCCGGCGCGCGCAATGCGGGCCTGCTGGCCGCCCGTATGCTCGCCGCGCACGACGAGGAACTCCTCGGCCGGATGCGGGAGTTCCAGCAGGAGCTCAACGACCAGGCCACCGAGAAGGGCAAGCGGCTGCGCGCCAAGGTCGAGGGCGCGGGCAACGGCTTCGGCTTCGGGAAGTGACGCGCGTGTCGTCCTACGACCTGGCTCGCGAACTGCTCGCCGAGTTCCCCGTCGTCGACGGGCACAACGACCTCCCCTGGGCACTGCGCGAACAGGTCCGCTACGACCTCGACGCCCGCGACATCGCCACCGACCAGAGCGCTCACCTGCACACCGACCTGGCGCGTCTGCGCGCGGGCGGCGTGGGCGCCCAGTACTGGTCGGTGTACGTCCGCTCGGACCTGCCCGGCGCGGTCACCGCGACGCTCGAACAGATCGACTGCGTACGGCAGTTGATAGACCGGCACCCGTCGGACCTGCGCGCCGCGCTGACCGCCGCCGACATGGAGACCGCGCGGAGTGAGGGCCGTATCGCCTCCCTCATGGGCGCCGAGGGCGGCCACTCGATCGACAACTCCCTCGCCGTGCTGCGGGGGCTGTACGCCCTGGGCGTCCGGTACATGACCCTCACCCACAACGACAACATCGCCTGGGCGGACTCGGCGACCGACGTCCCCGCCGTGGGCGGACTGTCGGCCTTCGGCCGCGCGGTCGTACGGGAGATGAACCGCGAGGGCATGCTCGTGGACCTCTCCCACGTGGCGGCGACGACCATGCGGGACGCGCTCGACACGAGCGTCGCGCCGGTGATCTTCTCCCACTCCTCCTCGCGCGCGGTGTGCGACCACCCGCGCAACATCCCGGACGACGTTCTGGAGCGGCTGCCCGCCAACGGGGGAGTGGCGATGGTGACGTTCGTACCGAAGTTCGTCCTCCAGGCGGCGGTCGACTGGACGGCCGCGGCCGACGAGAACATGCGCGCCCACGGCTTCCATCACCTCGACACCACCCCTGAGGGAATGAAGGTCCACCGCGTCTTCGAGGAGACGAACCCGCGCCCCGTCGCCACGGTCTCGACGGTCGCGGACCACCTCGACCACATGCGCGAGGTCGCGGGCGTCGACCACGTCGGCATCGGCGGCGACTACGACGGCACGGCGTTCACCCCGGACGGCCTGGACGACGTATCCGGCTATCCGAACCTGATCGCGGAGCTGTCCGACCGCGGCTGGTCCCGTGCGGATCTCGCCAAGCTGACCTGGCAGAACGCGGTACGGGTGCTGGGCGCGGCCGAGGACGTGGCCCGCGACCTGCGGGCGAGCCGGGGGCCGTCGAACGCGACGCTGGAGCAGCTCGACGGCTGAACAACCGAGGCGGCACACCTGGTGGGTGGGGCGTACCCCCAAACGCCCCACCCACCAGGAAGCCCCCCGGCCTCCGTGCGACGGTGGCGGTACTGCGATCGCCGTCCACCCAACGGAGTCCCGTCATGGCAGACCTGCAGGACGAATTCCACGCCACCGCTGAGGTCGGCGAGTTCGACCGGCCCGCTGCCTGGCCGGAGTCCGAGCCGCTGCCCGTCGACCCCGCGGAACCGGAGAACGACGCAGGGACCGACCCGCTGGCGCGGGCCCACTCCTTCCTCGCCACCCACCCCGTCGCCGACGGCTACAGCGGTCTGCCCTGGGCGCTGCGCCACCTGCCCTGGTTCGACCTGGAGCTGGGCGAGAGCGCCGTGGACACGGACGTACCCCGGATGCGCGAAGGGCACGTGGGCGCGCTCTTCTGGTCGCTGCACCTGCCCGAGGGACTCGCCGGGGACCGGGCCGTCGGCGCGACCCTGGAACAGCTGGACCTGGTGGCGACGGTGGTCGATGCGCACCCCGAGGGTCTGCGCATGACGCGCACCGCCTCCGAGGTCACCGACGCCCGCAACTGCGGCCGCGTCGCCGTTGTGCTCGGCCCCGCCGGAGCGGGCGCGCTCGGCGACTCGATGGGCATCCTGCGCGCCATGCACGCGCTCGGCCTGCGTGTTCTCACGCTCGCGGGCGCCTCCTGGGCGAGCGAGGCGGGCCTGACCCGGTTCGGCGAGGAGGTGCTCCGCGAGATGAACCGCCTCGGCGTGCTCCCCGACCTCTCCGGCACCTCGGAAGCCACCATCAGCCGCGCCCTCGTGTCCTCCAAGGCTCCGGTCCTCTTCACCCGCTCCGCGGCCTGGGCGCTGCGTCCCCATCCGGCCAACCTCCCCGACGACGTCCTCGTCGAACTGGGCGCCGCCAACGGCCTGTGCCTCGTCCCGCTCACGGCCGAGCAGACGGGCCCCTCCGTCCGCGACGTCGCCGACCACCTCGACCACATCCGCGCCCTCGCGGGAGCGGAGTGCGTCGGCCTCTCGGGCACGTACGACTCCGGGGCCGCCCACCCGCAGGACCTCGCCGACGCGTCCTGCTACCCGAAGCTGATCGCGGAGCTGTTCTCCCGCGGCTGGTCCGAGACCGACCTCGCCCTGCTCACCTGGGGCAATGTCCAACGGGCCCTGCGCAGCGCGGATTTCACGGCCCGCGCCGCCCAGCAGCGCCGAGAGCCGTCGTCGGCGAAGATCGCGGAACTCGACGGCTGAGCGCTCGTCAAGCGGTGTCGATCCGGCAGAGGCAGAACGGATGCCCCGCCGGATCGGCGTACACCCGGAAGTCCTTCTTGCCGCCCTCGTCGTCCAGGTCCAGCGGGCGCGCGCCCAGCGCGAGCACCCTCTCCTGGGCGGCGTCGACGGCCTCCCAGGTGGGTCCGGCGTCGAAGTCGAGATGGAACTGTTGCGAGTTGCGGTCGGCGCGGGGCCACTCCGGCGGGACGTACCCCGCGGCCCGCTGGAACGCGAGCCGCGGCCCGTCCGGGATCCGGAGTACGACCCAGTCGTCGTCCTCGGCCCTGGGTGTGCCGCCCGCCACGCGTGCGTAGAACTCGGCGAGCGCTCGGGGATCGGGACAGTCGAGTACGACGGAACGCAGACGTGCGACGGGGTCCACGGCAAACTCCTCGGTCAGCAGGCGCAGAGACAGAACGGGTGCCCCGCCGGGTCGGCGTACACACGCCAGGACCGCGACCGGTCCTCGGCGTCCAGCGGCTTCGCGCCGAGCGCGAGCACGCCCTTCTCGGCGGCGTCCAGGTCGTCGACGGTCAGGTCCAGGTGGAACTGCTGCGAGTCGCTGGGCGCGGGCCATTTCGGCGGTACGTGTCCGGGGGCGGCCTGGAACGCCAGCGACTGACCCTCGGACAGCTTGAGGTCCACCCAGTCGCCCTCCCCCTCGACGGTGCCGCCCAGCACCTCGGCGTAGAACCCGGCGAGCGCGCGCGGGTCGGGACAGTCCAGGACGACGACGCCCAGTTCGGCGAGAGCCATGACTTCCTCCTAGTGCAGACTTGTTACCTGTAGGCCGCCTCATGCAGTAACGAGGGTTACTGCATGCTCCCGCATTGGAGGTAACGTCGCAAGCATGAGTGAGAGATCGCCCGCGCCCGGGGGACTGGCCCTCGTGGAGGCCCTGGTGAACACCGTGGACCTGGAGTCGGGCGCCGACAGGCTGGACACGGCCGAGGGACGTGCCGCGTTCGGCGTCGCGGAGCGGGACGTGGCCGACGTACGAGAGCTGCGCGAATCCCTGCGCGCCGTGTGCCTGGCGCACGCCGGGCACGCCCCGCACCGCGAGGTGACGCCCCTGGGCGAGCTGCTGGCGCGGGCGCCGCTGTACGTGGCGGTCGACGAGCGCGACGGCTCGGCGGCCCTCGCCCCGGCCGACGCGGGCCCGCTGCTCTCCCGTGTCGCGGCGGCCGTGGCGGAGGCGCTCACTGCGGGCACCTGGCTCCGCCTCAAGGCCTGCGAACTGCCCGAGTGTCACTGGGCGTACTACGACCGCAGTCCGGCCGGCCGGGGTCGCTGGTGCTCGATGTCAGGCTGCGGTGCGCGCGCGAAGATGAGGCGGTACCGCGCCAAGGTGTCGTAGGGCAGCGGGAGTCGGACGATCCGGCTCGGCGCACAGCGATGTGGTGCAGAATGCAAAAAGACACCGGTCCGGCCGACTGAGCCTCGGCCGGACCGATGTCGTCCGTGCACGCCGCCGCGCTGCGTCAGGTGACCAGCAGGCGGTTGAAGAACGAACGGTAATGGCGCAGGGCCAGGCGCAGGTCCTCAGTATCCGCCTGCTCGCCCCGATTCCACTGTCCCTCCAGTTCCTGCTTGTGATCGGCGAAGGTGGCGGCGAGCCTCTGCATCACGTCCGCGACCAGGGCGTCGGCGGTGTGCACGGCGTCGCGCGGGTCGTCGACGAACTTGCTCTGCACCTCCTGCCAGCGCGCGCGGAACCCTTCCTCGTCCTCGTCGGTGAGGAGTTGGGGAATCTCGTCCTCGGCCCGGGCGTCCGAGCCGCGGGCCTCGTCCCGGGTGCCGGATTCGTCGGCGGTGGCCTCGGGTGGGGGGCCGGCGTCGGCTTTAGCGTCCTCGGCCGCGTGGCTGGAGTCCGCTTCCGCGTCCTCGGCCGGGGGCCCGGAATCGGCCTGCACGTCCTTGCGTTCGGCGGATTCGCCCGCCAAGGTCGTGCCCTCTCCAGGGAAGGTCGGCACCTCTGGCTGCGTCTCCGCGGTGTCGTTCGTGTCGTCCGTCCTCCGGTCGCGAGGCTGGGCGATGTCGTCGGTGGACAGGCCGCTCTCGGTAGCGGTGTCCGGTATGTCGTGACGCTGCATCTCTTCTCTGTCCTTGCGTTCGCCGAGCCGCTCAGGCCCGGGCGTGGCGGGCTTGGCCTCCATCGGAGAGCAGTTCTTCGAAGAGGGTGCGGTAGTGCACCATGGCGCCCCGCAGTTGCTCCGTGGTCGCCTGGTGCCGAACGCTGAGCTCGTCCACCTCATGGGCGGCCCGGTAGTGCTCCAGCGTGCGGCCGTGCTCGACCGAGAGGTCCTTGAGCTGCTGCTCGAAGTGCTGGGTCGGATAGCCGCGTTCGTCCATCAGGGAGGTCACCAGACGGTCCGCGTCATGCACGGCGCCCTCCGGATGGTCCACGAAGTCCTCCTGCACGTTGGTCCAGTCCCGGGCGTACCGATCCCTGACGTTGCTGTCCAGCGGCTTGATGTCCAGCGAGTCGTGCCGCTTCTCGCGGTCCCTGAGATCGCGTTCTCCGGCCATGCGGCTGTCGGCGTCCTCCACCGTCCGCTCGTACTCCGGGCCGAAGCGCTCGCGCAGCTTCCGGCGGCGTACGAACAGCGAAGCCGCCACGGCGGCCAGGGCAATCACCACCACGATGGGAATGATGATCGCCAGAAGTGTCCCTGTTGACATGGGGCAGAACCTCCTCACGGGGCGGGATGTGCCCTTATTTATGCCGAATTCCCCTGACTTGTCGACTAAAACGAAATAATCAAACATGGGTACGCCCTCACCCCGATGGCCGCCCGGGCTCGTCCGGCTCGGGCGGGGCGCGCAGCTCGCCGATCACGGACCAGGCGACCGACACCAGCGGGACGGCCACGACCGCGCCGATCACGCCGGCCAGGATGCCGCCGGCGATGACGGAGACGGCCACCACCACGGGGTGCAGCCGGACCGCCCAACTCAGCACCAGCGGGTGCAGCACATGGCCTTCGAGCTGGCCGATGACGACGATCAGGGCGAGCACCGCGATCGCGGTGACCGGCCCCCGTGAGGCCAGGGCGACGACCGTGGCCACGGCCAGCGCGATGGGCGAGCCCACCAGCGGGATGAAGGCGAGGAAGAACTCCAGCAGCGTCAGCGGCAGGGCCAGCGGCACACGCAGCGCGAACAGGGCGATCCCGACCAGTACGGCGTTGGTGGCCGCGACGATGATGATGCCCCGCGTGTACCCGGCGAACGTGCGCCATGCCGCCCGTCCCGTGCGCGCCCACGGGTCCCGCGCGCCCTCCGGCAGCAACTCCTGGAACCAGCGCCAGAACTTGTCCCCGGAATGAATGAAGAACAGGGAGCAGAACAGCGCGAGCACCCCGGTGGTGAGCACCTCCACCAGCCGCCCGGCGCCGCTGAGCGCACTGCTGATCAGCAGGGAACGGTGCTCCGAGAGGTACGTGGCCAACTTGCCCTGGAGATCCGACACCACCGTATGGCTCACATGGAAGGGGGAGCCCTCCAGCCACCGTTCGATCCGCCCGATGCCCCCGGAGAACTGGTCTCCCAGCTTGCCCGATTCCCTCGCCACCAGGCTGCCGACCAGCGTCAGCAGCCCCAGCGCCACCACCAGGCTCCCCACGACGCTCACAGCGACCGCCGCGGGCCTCGGCAGCCACCGCGCCAGCTGATTGGCCGGCGGACGCAGCACTGAGGTCACCACCAACGCGAGGAACAGTGCCACCGCGACCAGCTGCAGCCGCCCCAGGATCGTGAAGGCCGCGTACACGGCCACCCCGAGCACCAGCAGCCGCCATGCGTACGCCGCGCCCACCCGCAGCCCGTGGCCCACGGTCGTGGCCACGCTGTCGCGATCCCCGGCGCGCCGTATCGCCGCCCCGGCCGTACGTGCCCGTGCGACCGCCCCCACCCCACGGGCGGGCCGGCTCCCCAGCACGATGAACCGCATCCGTCGTCCCCCGCGACCGGAGCCGGGATCCGCGCCGGGACCCGCGCCGGGCGAGCCCGGCCGTCGGCGCGAACGACGCGATCCGTCGCTCACCTGTGTGTCACCGCCTCCCGCCGGGCGGGACCACGCGACTACGCGTTCCCGAAGGGGCACCTTCGAACACAAGGGGCGTCAGGGACAGCGTGGGGCGGTACGAGGAGTCGGGCGAGTCGGGGACGCCCGGCCGTACGCCATCCGGCCCCCTGGAGTCGGCCGATCGGCGACGGGACGCCGATCGGCGACGGGACGCCGATCGGCGACGGGACGCCGATCGGCGACGGGACAGCGGGGGTGCTGGACGGGCGCTGCCGTATGCAGGCGGGACCGGTGCCTACGTGGTGGGACCGGTGCCTACGCCGTAGGGCCGGTGCCTATGCGGTGGGGCGCCCCATCGCCCGGTACGTCCACCCGGCCCGGCGCCACGCCTCGGGGTCGAGGGCGTTGCGCCCGTCGAGGAGCAACCGGGCCGCCGCGGCCTCGCCGAGCACCGCCGGGTCCAGCTCACGGAACTCGCGCCACTCGGTCAGGTGCAGCACGACGTCGGCGCCGCGCACGGCCTCGACCGCGGAGTCGGCGTATCCGAGGGTCGGGAAGAGCCGCTTGGCGTTCGCCATGCCCTTCGGGTCGTAGACGGTGACCTGGCCGCCCTGGAGGTGGATCTGCCCGGCGACGTTCAGCGCGGGCGAGTCCCGGACGTCGTCCGAGTCCGGCTTGAACGTCGCGCCGAGCACGGCGACCCGCTTGCCGAGGAAGGAACCGCCGCCGAGCGCCTCCCGGGCCAGCTCCACCATCTGACCGCGCTGGCGCATGTTGATGGAGTCGATCTCGCGGAGGAAGGTCAGTGCCTGGTCGGCGCCCAGCTCACCGGCGCGCGCCATGAAGGCGCGGATGTCCTTCGGCAGACAGC
The DNA here is from genome assembly GCF_055569295.1 of Streptomyces sp. NPDC029292. Taxonomy (NCBI): domain Bacteria; kingdom Bacillati; phylum Actinomycetota; class Actinomycetes; order Kitasatosporales; family Streptomycetaceae; genus Streptomyces; species Streptomyces sp. NPDC029292. Next base: position 45,277 of record NZ_JBVHXR010000010.1, on the reverse strand, counting down.
CACCGCCGAACCCGATCCCGGCGCGCAGGAACTTCTTCCCGATCCTGTCGTCGTGCCCGATGGCCTCGGCCAGCTTGGCGACGTCCCCGCCCGCGGCCTCGCACACCTCCGCCATCGCGTTGATGAAGGAGATCTTGGTGGCGAGGAAGGAGTTCGCGGACGTCTTCACCAGCTCGGAGGTCGGGAAGTCGGTCACCACGAAGGGCGAACCCTCGGCGACCGGCGTCGTGTACACCTCGCGCAGCAGCTTCTCGGCCCGCTCGCTGCGGACGCCGACGACGATGCGGTCGGGGTGCAGCGTGTCGTTCACGGCGAAGCCCTCGCGCAGGAACTCCGGGTTCCAGGCGAGCTCGGCGTCCTCGCCGACGGGCGCGAGCTCGGCGAGCCGGGCGGCCAGCCGCTCCGCCGAACCGACCGGCACGGTGGATTTGCCGACGACGAGAGCGGGAGCCTTGAGGTGCGGGGCGAGCGCCTCGAAGGCCGAGTCGACGTACGACATGTCGCACGCGTACTCACCGTGCTTCTGCGGCGTGTTCACGCAGACGAAGTGGACGTCGCCGAACTCGCCGACCTCGGCGAAGTCCATGGTGAAGCGCAGCCGGCCGGTGGACCCCTCGATGCCCGCGACGTGCTTGCGCAGCAGCTCCTCGAGACCGGGCTCGTACATCGGGACCTCGCCCCGCTGGAGCATCTCGATCTTCTCGGGGACGACATCGAGCCCGAGGACCTCGAAGCCGAGCTCGGCCATGGCCGCGGCGTGCGTGGCGCCGAGATAGCCGGTGCCGATCACGGTGATCTTGAGGGCCATGGGTGCTCCAGACAATCAGGTGCCGGCGCGTCAGCGCCGTCGTTGAGGGGTGGTGGTCGGGTGACGGGTGGGCTTACGGCCGTGGGTGCGGTGCCCGAGCATAGTCGGGGCGCGCCGGGCGCCCTCACTGGGCAGATCTCGCCGTGTCTTTCCTGCGCTTTTCCCTCTGTCGCCAAGCTCACGTATCACTCGGGTGGGCGTGCCCCTAAAATTTGGGTTACTTAACGGTAGTTAGCGCCACCATCACAGCATCCTTGGAGCGTGAGAGACCTTGGCCGGATCGGCTGATTTCGACCTGTACCGCCCGTCCGAGGAGCACGACATGCTCCGGGACGCGATCCGTTCGCTGGCCGAGGCGAAGATCGCGCCGTACGCCGCAGCGGTGGACGAGGAAGCCCGTTTCCCCCAGGAGGCCCTGGACGCCCTGGTCGCCTCCGACCTGCACGCGGTGCACGTACCGGAGACGTTCGGCGGCGCCGGCGCGGACGCGCTGGCGACGGTGATCGTGATCGAGGAGGTGGCGCGCGTCTGTGCCAGCTCCTCCCTGATCCCGGCGGTGAACAAGCTGGGCTCGCTCCCCGTGATCCTCTCGGGCTCCGAGGACCTCAAGAAGAAGTACATGACGCCCCTCGCCAAGGGCGACGGGATGTTCTCGTACTGCCTCTCCGAGCCGGACGCCGGTTCGGACGCCGCGGGCATGAAGACGAAGGCGGTCCGCGACGGCGACTCCTACGTCCTCAACGGCGTGAAGCGCTGGATCACCAACGCGGGCGAGTCCGAGTACTACACGGTGATGGCGGTCACCGACCCCACCAAGCGCTCGAAGGGCATCTCGGCCTTCGTCGTCGAGAAGTCGGACGAGGGTGTCTCCTTCGGCGCCCCGGAGAAGAAGCTCGGCATCAAGGGCTCCCCGACGCGCGAGGTCTACCTGGACAACGTCCGCATTCCCGCGGACCGGATGATCGGCGAAGAGGGCACCGGCTTCGCGACCGCCATGAAGACCCTGGACCACACCCGCATCACGATCGCCGCCCAGGCCCTCGGCATCGCCCAGGGCGCCCTCGACTACGCCAAGGGCTACGTCCAGGAGCGCAAGCAGTTCGGCAAGCCGATCGCCGACTTCCAGGGCATCCAGTTCATGCTCGCCGACATGGCCATGAAGATCGAGGCCGCGCGTCAGCTGACGTACGCGGCGGCGGCCAAGTCCGAGCGCGGCGACGCCGACCTCACCTTCCAGGGCGCCGCGGCCAAGTGCTTCGCCTCGGACGTCGCCATGGAGGTCACCACGGACGCCGTCCAGCTCCTCGGCGGCTACGGCTACACCCGCGACTACCCGGTCGAGCGCATGATGCGCGACGCCAAGATCACCCAGATCTACGAGGGCACCAACCAGGTCCAGCGGATCGTCATGGCGAGGAACCTGCCGTAAGGAATGGCATGGAGGGAGGCGTCCTTCGGGACGCCTCCCTCATGTTTTCGAGGGCGCGGCGTGACAGCGGCACGAGCCGCCCTGGCCACGTGATGCCTCAAGCGGCCTGAATGGCTCGGGCGGATAACCGATCGGCGTATCGGCGACACCGCCCCCGGTTCGGTGGCGGGAGCTCTTGTCGCTTTGGCGGTGAGGCGTTTGTAGCGGATTGTTCACCTCTGTCCGATGGCGCGGCGCGGTGGACAGGCGTACGACGGAAGGACACGGGGCCCGCCCCGGGCCCTACTTCTTCCTCAGGAGGAGCCATGACCCAGCCCGGAACCATGACCGCGATGAGCAAGGAGATGCAGGACTGCGTCGAGGCCTGCATGTCCTGCCACAGCATGTGTGAGGAGACCATGAGCTCCTGCATGCAGATGGGCGGCCAGGCCCAGATGCAGATCATGCGCGCGCTCATCGACTGCTCCGAGATGACCCGGATGTGCGCCGACATGATGATGCGCCGCTCGCCGATGTCGGCCGAGATGTGCGCGATGTGCGCCAAAGCCTGCGCCATGTGCGCCGAGGCGTGTATGTCCATGCCGGACGACCCTCAGATGATGCGCTGCGCCGAGTCCTGTCGCCGCTGCGCGGAGATGTGCCGCACGATGGCGGGTGCCACGATGTGAACCCCATGTGACCGGCCCCAAGGGCACCCCACGGGGTGCCCTTGATCCGTTGTGCAGCAGGGTGGCCCCATGGACATGACTGGTTTGACGCAGGCGTTCGACGATGTCGAGCGGGCCATGTGGGCCGGGCGGGCCGAGGCGTACGGGAAGAGTTTCGCGTTGCTGTGCGCGTACCCGGTGGAGATGCTGCTGGACGCGGCGGGGGCGTCGGCGGGGAGGTACGTCCTCGATGTCGGCACGGGTACCGGCACGGCGGCCCTGGCGGCGCTGGGGCGTGGGGCGCGGGTATGTGCCGTGGACGCCGATCCGGGGATGGTGGCGGCCGCTCGAACTCGCGGTGCCGACGGGCGGGTCGCGGTGTTGCCCGAAACTGCCCTTTGAGGACGGCGAGTTCGATGCAGTGGTCGGGAACTTCGTCCTCAACCATGTCGGCCGCCCGCGCGCCGCGCTCGCCGAGCTGCGGCGCGTGCTGCGGCCGGGTGGGCGGGTCGCGCTGACCCTCTGGAGCGCGCGGCGCGGTGCCGGACAGGAACTGTTCGGCCGAGCCTTCGAGGCGGCGGGCGTCGTACCGCCGGCGCATGTGCCGCGGCTCGACCCGGCCGAGGACTTCGTTCGTACGCCCGAAGGGCTCGCGAAGCTGCTGGCCGAGGCCGGTTTCACGGAGGCGGAAGCCGCCGAGCCGGAGTGGGATCACCGGACCACCGTCGAGGAATGGTGGGGCGGGGTCGCCACCGCCGGGCTCATCGTCACGTCGCAGGACCCGGAGACGGTCGTACGGATCAGGCGGCACTACGAGCGGCTGAGTGCCGGATTCGATGGTGGGGGAGGGGAGTTGGCCCTGCCGCACATCGCGCTGCTGGCGTGCGGCAGGGCCTAGTAGGGCCTGTCGTCAGTTGCCCGACACCGTCACCTTCTCGTCGTTCTTCAACTCGTTCACCAGCGTCTTGACCTTGGCCTTGTCCCAGACGAGGTTGCCGCCCGTGGAACCGGAGATCGGCATGTTCATGGACTTGCCGTCGCCGCCGCTGACGCTCTTCATGGCCCAGAACATGTCGCCGAGGTCGAACAGCCCCATGTCCTTGTCGACTATGAGGGTGTCCAGGCCCGCGCCCATGGTCGGGTACAGCTTGAAGGGGTTCAGGATCGTGCTCGGCGTCGCGACCTGGTTGGCCAGGGCTGAGAGGAACTTCTGCTGGTTCTTCGTACGGTCGAGGTCGCTGCCCGCGAGCGCGTACCGGGTCCGGACGAACGCCAGCGCCTGCTCACCGTTGAGGGTCTGCTTGCCCGCAGTGAAGTTGGCGCCGGACTTGGTGTCCTTCATGCCGCCCTTGGGGATGGTGATCTCCACTCCGCCGACCGAGTCGACGATGTTCGCGAAGCCCGCGAAGCCGATCTCCACGTAGTGGTCGATGTGCAGACCGGTGTTGTACTCGACGGTGCGCACCAGCAGTTCGGGCCCGTCCTCCGCGTACGCCGCGTTCAGCTTGACCTGGCGGCCGGTGCCCTCGTACGTCTTGCCGGACGAGGATCCCTTGTACGTGGGGATCGTGACGTTCGAGTCACGCGGCAGCGAGATCAGCGTGTCGCCGTTGTCGCCGGTGTGCAGGATCATCATCGAGTCCGTGCGCTTGCCCTCGGCGGACCCGGTGTGCAGCTTCTTCTTCTCCGCGGCGGACATGCCGGCGCGGCTGTCGGAACCGACGATCAGGTAGTTCGTGCCCTTGCCCGCCTCGGGCCGGTCGATGACCTTCGAGAGATCCACGTCACGGTTGAGCTTGGAGTCCGCCCAGAAGTACGTGCCGACCGAGACCACGACCAGCAGCGTGACCAGCGTGATCGCGGTCCACTTTATCCGGCGCCGCCAGTTCGGCGCGGGCCGCGGCTGACGGGTGCCGGTGGGGCCCTGCGGACCGCCCGGTCCGTTCGGGTTTCCGTAGACCTGGCCCGTGTTGTAGCCGGAGTCGTACCCGTCGTCGTAACCCTGCCCGTCGACGTACGACGGCTGCTGGGGCACCCCGCCGCCGTACGGCGGCGCGGCCGACCCTGGAGGGGGCGCCGCCGGGCCACGCCGGACCTGCCGCATCACGCGCGCGCTCTCGGGCTCTGCGCTGGCGCTGCCGCCGCCGTACCGGTTGCTGCGGTTGTCGTCGGACCATCCGTCGGGCCAATCGTTCATGTCGACCAGTGTGCAGGGCCCCACTGTGTGCCTTACAAGAGAGTGGGGAGATCTGGGTCACGGCTGTTGCAGAGCTGATGCAAAGCAGCCCTTGCGTGCCCCGGCATAAGGTGGACGCCATGACAGACCAGGCCCCGACCCCGGAATCCGATATTCCGGGCAAGCCGACCTCCGCGTCCCGGACCACCCTCAGCCACATCATGACCCACAGCGACACCAACCTTCTGGGATCGGTGCACGGTGGAGTGATCATGAAGCTCGTGGACGACGCGGCGGGCGCGGTGGCCGGGCGGCACTCCGGCGGGCCCGCCGTCACCGCCTCGATGGACGAGATGGCCTTCCTGGAACCCGTCCGCGTAGGCGACCTCGTCCATGTGAAGGCTCAGGTCAACTGGACCGGACGTACGTCCATGGAGGTCGGCGTCCGCGTCCTCGCCGAGCGTTGGAACGAGTCCACGCCACCCCAGCAGGTCGGCTCGGCCTACCTCGTCTTCGCCGCCGTCGACGCCGACGGCAAGCCCCGCCGTGTCCCGCCCGTCCTCCCGGAGACCGAGCGTGACGAGCGCCGCTACCAGGAGGCCCAGATCCGCCGCACCCACCGCCTGGCCCGCCGCCGCGCGATCATGGACCTCCGCGAGAAGCGCGCGGCGGAAGGTCTCGACGACTAGGGGTACGGAGTCGGGCGCCCCGCGGATTGGTTACGGACGGCGGATTGGTTACGGACCGCGGATTGGTTACGGGCAGACCACCTGATCGCCGGTCACCACCCCGAACTCCCCCTGATGCGGATCGTCCGCCCGTACCCGCCTGACCTCCTTGAAGTCCGACCCCGCGGTCACCTTCAGCACCGCCCCCTGCCCCTTGACCGCGCGCAGCTCGGCGCCGGGCAGTGAGGCCGCGAGGGAGTTCGCCGAGCGGTCCCAGCGGGGGTCGTACCAGACGATGGTGCGCCGCACGGTGCGGTCCCGCGCGCTGACGGGCTGCCGCGTCGTACGGAACCCGGTGGCGGCGAGCGCGCTGTCCACGCGCTTGCCGAGGCCCGCGGTGGCCGTCCCGTTCTCGACCTGGACGCGGATCTGCTGCGGGGCCACGTCGATGCGCAGGGCCTTGGGCGGCCGTGCCTTGTTCACCGCGAGCGGCTTGTCGTCGCGCAGCGCCTGGAAGAGACGGCCGGCCTTCTCGTCGTCCCACTTCAGCGTCGAGCCAATGCCCTTGACGACGTATCCCATCCGCCCGATCGGCACGGTCGTGAACTCGGAGGAGGAGGGTGAGAAGTTCCGCATCGCCCGCCCGAGGTCGAGCAGTTCGTCCGTGCCGAAGCCCCGGTCCGCGCGGACCGAGCCGAGCACGGCCCGGGTGACGTCACGGAACTTCAGCGGGTTCAGCAGCACCCCGGAGGAGGTGGCCCGCACGAGCAGCGCCGCCAGGAAGCGCTGCTGGCGCTGCATCCGGCCGAGGTCGGAGGCCCCGTCGACATGCCGTGAACGTACGTACTGAAGTGCCTGCCCGCCGCCCAGCAGGTGCGAGCCCGCCGTCAGATCGAGTCCGGTGTACGAGTCCTTCAGCGGCTGTGCGGTGCAGATCTCCACGCCGCCGAGCACGTCCACCGTCTTCATGAAGCTGGTGAAGTCGACCTCCAGATAGTGGTCGATCTTGACGTGGGTCATGTTCTCGACAGTGCGCACGGTCAGGTTCGGACCACCCTCCGCGTACGCCGCGTTGATCTTGATGGGGTGGGAGCGGTGCTGCTCGCCGGTGGTCTGGTCGACGTGCGCGGGCATCTCGGCGTAGGAGTCGCGCGGCAGGCTCACGATGCTGGCCCGCTCCCGGTCCTCCGAGATGTGCACGATCATGATCGTGTCCGTGCAGTGGCAGGGGGTGCCGCCCAGCCGGTACTTCCGCCGCTCGTCCTCCGTGATCCTGTCGCGGCCGTCGGTGCCGACCAGCAGCACGTTCATGCCGTGGCTCCCCGCGGGGCGGTTCTTCATGTCCTTGAAGGGGTCGACCCGGGCGATGTCCGCGTCCAGGCTGGTGACCACCGCGTGCCCGATGCCCGCGGAGGCGAGGATCACCACGGAGAGGGTGGTCACCATCCGCATGGCCCAGCGTGGCTTCCTCGGCCGCACGGGGGGCCGCATCGGAGGCCGCCCGGCACGGGACGGCTGCGGCCGGACTCGAGGGCGTACGGGGGAGCGGGGCGGCGTGGACAAGGAGGGCACCTCCGCGAGGCCGGACGTGGGGATCCGTGAGCACGGTAGGCCCATACGATCTGCGGCCCGGCCCGGAGGCAGGGCGGCGCGCGCCCGTGTCCCTCATTCGCGGTAACGTGGCGTCCGATGAGCGAGAAGTCTGACGTGCGAGCCCCCGCCGTTTCTGTGATCATGCCCGTCCTCAATGAGGAGCGGCATCTGCGCGGGGCCGTCCAAGCGATCCTGGCGCAGGAGTACGACGGCGAGATGGAGGTGGTGATCGCCATCGGCCCCTCCACGGACCGTACGGACGAGATCGCCGCCGAACTGGTGCGCGAGGACCCCCGGGTCCACACCGTGCCGAACCCGACGGGGCGCACCCCCGCCGCGCTGAACGCCGCGATCAAGGCGTCCCGGCACCCCATCGTCGTACGCGTCGACGGGCACGGCATGCTCTCGCCGAACTACATCGCGACCGCCGTCCGCCTCCTGGAGGAGACCGGCGCGCAGAACGTCGGCGGCATCATGCACGCCGAGGGTGAGAACGACTGGGAGCACGCGGTCGCCGCCGCGATGACCTCGAAGATCGGCGTGGGCAACGCGGTCTTCCACACGGGCGGTGCGGCCTGTGCCGCCGAGACCGTGTACCTCGGCGTCTTCCGGCGCGAGGCGCTTGAGCAACAGGGCGGCTACAACGAGGAGTTCATCCGCGCCCAGGACTGGGAGCTCAACTTCCGGATCCGGGAAGCGGGCGGGCTCATCTGGTTCTCGCCCGAGCTGCGGGTGTCGTACCGCCCCCGGCCCTCGGTGAAGGCGCTGGCCAAGCAGTACAAGGACTACGGCCGCTGGCGGCACGTCGTCGCCCGCTACCACGAGGGCTCCATCAACCTGCGCTACCTCGCCCCGCCGACCGCGGTGTGCGCGATAGCGGCGGGCCTCGTGGTCGGCGCGGCGCTGACGCCGTGGGGCTTGGTGATCCCCGGCGGCTATCTCGCGGCCATCACGCTCGGCTCGCTGCCCGCGGGCAAGGGGCTGCCGCTCAAGGCGCGGCTCCAGATTCCCGTCGCCCTCGCGGCGATGCACATGTCGTGGGGCTTCGGCTTCCTCACCAGCCCGAAGGCGCTGGCGAAGAAGGTCATCGCGTCGCGGCGCCCGGCGGTGCTCAGCTCCAACTGAGCTTCCTCTCATGCAAGTTGGGCCCCTCTCGGCTTCGAGAGGGGCCCAACTGCCGTTGTGCTTACGACCAGGTGTAGTCCGGGTCGACGTGCATGCACGCCTTGGTGTCCGAGCCCTTGTCCAGCTTCGCGGACGCCGGCGTCTTGTCGTCGTCCTCCGGCGCCGTGTACGTGGTGCCCGACCGCCAGTCGGCGCCGACGACCAGGGTGACCCCGGAGACGTCCGTCGACTTCTTCACCGCGCTGTACGGGATGCCGAGGGACTTGGCGACCCGCTGGGCGTCGCCCTCCAGGTCGGCGCTCGGATAGCGGATGACGGTCGTGTCCTGGGTGAGCGCCGCCGAGGTGTCGGCCTTCGCCTGCGTGAAGCCCTTGCCGACGAGCAGCTGGGTCACGTCGCTCGCGCGCCCGCTCACCGGCGCCAGCGTGCTGGTGCGCGTGCCGTTCTGCACCTGCACCGCGATCTTGTCGTCCGCCGCGGCCGGGTCGGACGACGTCTTGACCGTGGTGGTCTTCTTCTTGTCCTTGCCGTCCAGCGCGATGTCCTCGCGGACCAGCCGGAAGAGCTTCGCCGCGTCGGTCGGCTTGGGCACCACCCGGCCGCTGGTGGGCGACAAGTACTGCCACGGCATCGTCGTCATGCTGATGCGCTTCGTCGGAACCTTCTTCAGTTCCTTGCTCAGGTCGTACAGCTTCGTCACGGTTCCGAGGGATTTGTCCACGGTGATCGCGTTGGTGGCCGTCTCCGCGAGCTTGCGCAGCTTGTTGGGGTTGCTGAGCGTGGCGTTCTCCCGCAGCTGGCGCACCATCGAGTTCATGTACTGGTGCTGGGCCTTGGTCCGGGCGATGTCGGTGTCGTCCTCGAAGCCGTACCGCGTGCGCAGCCACTGCAGGGCCTGCTTGCCCTTGATGGACGTGGTGCCCTTCTCCAGCTTCAGGCCGGAGCCGTGGCCGGAGGAGGTGTGTGAGTAGACGTTGGCGTCCACGCAGACCGGGACGCCGCCGATGGCGTCCGCCATCGACACCACACCCGAGAAGTCGACCATCATGAAGTGGTCGATGTGGATGTCGGTCAGCTTCTCCCAGGTGGCGACCGTGCAGCCGGGGCCGCCACGGCCCAGCGAGTCGTTCGTCATCGCGGTCGTCTCGGCCGCGTAGACCTTGCCGGTGTCCGGGTCCGTGCACTTGGGGATGGACACCAGCGTGTCGCGCGGCATGCTCACCACCGACATGTTGCTGCGGTCCGCCGACACGTGCAGCAGCATCTGGACGTCCGCGCGGGCCGGTGTGCCGAAGGTGTCCTTGGCGCCGCCGAGCTTCTGGTTCTCCGTGGAGTCCCGGGCGTCCGAACCGATCAGCAGGATGTTCAGCGGGGTCTGGCCCGCCGCGTTCGCCTTCGACTTGGCGGCGCGGTCCTTCGCGTCGCCGATGTTGAGGTCGTCCTTCTTGATGTTGCCGTTCAAGTGCTGGTAGTAGAGATAACCGGCACCGGCGGTGCCGAGTATCAGGACCGCCAGGACCGTCGCCGACCAGCGCAGTATGCGGCGTCTGCGACGCGGGCGCCCCCCGCCCCCGCGTCGGCGCCCACCTCCGCCACCGTGCCGGCCGTGCCCCGGTGGCTTGAGCATCGTGTCGTCGGCCGCCCGAACGCCATCGCCGTCGGCCCGGTGAACGGGCTCGCCGTTCTCGTCGTACAGGCTGTCGTCCCAGCCCAGTTCGCCGGCCTGCCGGACACGTGGTCGTGCTCCCTCCCCGCGCACACCGCTGTGAGCCATCTCCCTGCCCCTCCCCACCCTGCGCCTGACAAACGGGTCCGTCGGACGCCCAACTGGACTCTTTCCGCGCCCGGTTGGACGCTTCTTGCGTCCTGTTAGACGCCTGACGGACCCGTTAGGTCATCAACTGGCGCACACCGTCTTGTCCGCCGTGGACTTCTCGACGTCCGGCGCCTTCGTCGGAGTGGTCATCGACACTCCGGCGCCCTTGAAGTCCTTGCCCAGGGTCAGCACGATCGCGGGCAGACCCTGTGAGTTCTTCTCGCTCTTGCCAGGCTTCATCGCCGAAGCGGACAGCTCCATGAGGTCCGCCAGTTTGCGTGCCTGATCGGCCTGGTCGGGAGAGTACTCCAGGGTCGTCTTGCTGAGTGTTTCGTCAGCGTTTCCGAGCTGGCTGGACTTGGTCACGCCCTCATCATTCTGCAGCCAGTTAAGAGTTGCCTGTGCGGATCCGGCGTCGGCGCCGCCGTTGTAGATGTCGACGCGGATGTCGGCGGCGGCGGAGCGGGTGCCCTTGAGGCGGGCGGCCACTGCGGCCTTCTCCTTCTTCGCCTTCTGCTTCACCGCGGTGAAGGAGACGTCGTTCTTGATGGCGTCGAAGACCGGCTGGGCAGTCGTCGGGTTGGGAACGACCGTCGCGTGGACCTTCTCGGCAGGGTTGTCGATCACCGGAACCGTAGTGAAGGTCAGGTTCTTCGGATTGAGCTTGCCCAGCTCAAGCCCCAGGTCCTTCAGCTTGCCGATGCTGTCCAGCTTGTCGTCGACGGTCAATGCCTTGGTGCCGGCCTCGGCCAGCTTCAGCATCTTCGACGGACTGGTGAGCGTCGAGTTGGACTTCAGCTTGCGCATCAGCGCGCTGAGGAACTGCTGCTGCAGTGCGATCCGGCTCAGGTCACCGCCGAGGCCGACGGAATGCCGGGTGCGCACGAACGCCAGCGCCTGCTCGCCCGAGATGTTGTGCGTGCCCTTCGACAGCTTCAGGTGCGAGTCCGCGTCGTTGATGTCCTTCGCCAGGCAGACCTCCACCCCGCCGACCGCCGTCGTCAGCGTCTTGACCGCGTTGAAGTCGGCGACCATGAAGTCGTCAGGGGTGATTCCGGTCAGCTCGGTGACCGTGCGCATGGTGCAGCTCGGCGTCCGTCCGCTCTGTCCGAGGCTCGTGTTGAAGCGGACGTCCTGTGTGCCCGAGATGACCTTCTTGGTGCCGTCGGCCTGTGTCGTCGGGCAGTCCGGTACGTCCACGATCAGGTCGCGCGGGATGCTCAGCGCGGTGGCGTTCGACCGGTCCTTGGACACGTGCAGCAGGATGTTGGTGTCGGCGTGTCCCACGCTGCCCGTGTCGCCGTAACCCTCGTTGCCCTTGCCGGTGCGCTTGTCGGTGCCGATCAACAGGATGTTGATCGCCTCGTCCTTCCGGAAACCACCGGTGCTCGCGCCGTCGTCGGAGACGGACGTGATGTTGTCGTTCAGGTGCTTGATGTAGAGGTAGCCGGCGGCCGACACGGCGACCAGGACGAAAGCCATCGACCCACCGGTCCACAGCAGTATCTTCTTCGCCTTCGACTTCTTCGGCTTCGTACGCCCCCGACGCCGCCCGGGAACCGGCTCCGGCGGTTCCGCACGGCGTCGGCGCGGCCCCGGCACGTCGGTGGTGCCGGGAGCCTGACGATCCCGGCCCGGCGCCGTACGCGCACGCGCTCCCGCGGGCGAGCCTCTGCGCGGTCTCGGGACTCCCGACTGCGGTGCGGAAGGGGTCAGTCGCAGTTCGTATTCGCCGGTATTCGGGTTGAGTACCCACTGGTCTGCGGGGTCGATGTCGTCCGCCCGCCCACGGCCTTGCGCGTCCACGGTTGTCTGAATCCTCCGTCGGGGCCACGCGGCGCCTTCTCCCCTCAAAAGGCGCTCGGGTCTCGGTCAAGCGGTGCGCGACCTCCAGGACGTACCTCGTGGCCGGGTGCACCGGGTCGCTCACACTATCCGCCCAGTTCAGCGTCAAGCGACGGCGGTGACAAACTCCACTTCCCTACAACCGGGCAATCCGCCCTATTTCTCAGAGACTTCTTAGCTCAGCAGTTCCTCGGCTTGGCGTGCGCTTTACCCGCAGGTGTCCTCGGCGGCCGTGTTCCCGCGGAAAGTCGGCGCGGGGGAGGGGGTGTCGGCGGGGTCATAGGGCCGCTTTCCGCCCGGCTTTCCGTCATCGTCCGACTCCTCTTCGTAGTCGGACGAGTAACTGTTCGGGAAGTCGGACGAGCCTTCGTTGTCGCTGCGACTGGCACTGCTACTGCTCATGCTGCTCTTTGGGGCGGAAACGTCCGGAAGGTCCTTCGAGACGGCCACCGGTGCGTCCTCGCGCAGCCGCGCGAAGAGTTTCGCCGCCTCGGGCTCGACGAGCTGGTCGCGATTGGCGTTGTGGACGTACGACGTCCGGGGCACCGTCAGGAACTGCACACGTTCCGTGGGGATGTTGCGCATGCCGCGCACCAGGTCGTACAGCCCGCGCAGGCTCGCCAGATCCGGGTCCGTGGTGAGCGACGAGGTGGCCGCGTCGAGCACGGGATACAGCTTGGTGGGATTGAGCAGGACGTCGTTGCTGCGCACTTTGTTGACGAGCGCGCCGAGGAACCGCTGCTGCCGGTCCATCCGGTCGGTGTCGCTGCCGTCGCCGATGCTCTTGCGGGCGCGCACGTAGCCGAGGGCCTGCTCGCCGTCGAGCATCACCTTGCCCGCGGGCAGCTTCAGCTTGGCGGCCTTGTCGTCGATGGGCTCCTTCAGACACACCTCGACCCCGTCGACGGCATCGACCATGTCCTTGAACCCGTTGAAGTCCACGACCATGTGGTGGTCGATCCGGATGTTCGTGAGCTTCTCGACGGTACGGATCGTGCAGGCCGAACCGCCGGTCTGGAAGGCAGAGTTGAATATCGTGAACACGGGCCGGGTGCGGGTGCCGTCCGGGCGGCGGCAACTGGGCACGTCCACCATCAGGTCGCGGGGCAGCGAGACGGCGGTGGCGCTGCCCCGGTTCGCGGCGAGGTGCAGCAGGATCGTGGTGTCCGACCGCTCGGTACCGGAATCCCGCCCGTACTGCGCGTTCCCGTCCCCCGACCGCGAGTCCGACCCGATCAGCAGGATGTTCTGCGCGTCGCGCACCAGCGCGGTGGGCCGCTCCTTCTCGTACCGGGCCAGCTCGGCCGCCGCGTCGTTGTCCGCCGTGATGTTCGCGTTCAGCTTCTCGTACGCGGCCCAGCCGGCCCCGACGGCACCCAGCACCACGACGGCGACCCCGATCGCGGTGTAGCGCAGCCAGCGCCGGCGGCGGCGTATGACTCCGGCCCCGGTGGGCGACGCTCCCGGTCCCGGCCCCTCGGGGCCTCCGGAGGGCGTGCCTGCGGTGTCGGTCACGTCTGGGTCCACCCCTCATGGCGTACGAGCGTGCTGCGGTGCTCTTACGACCATGTCCCGGAGGGGGCTGCGAGGGGTGCCGCTGATGGGCCGAACGGATGACGCCGGGCGACCGCGGCGCGCCCTGTAAGGGGCGCGTGGCCTTCGCATCCTGCGGCTCCGCCGCGTGGGCGTGACCAGCCACAGACGGCCCGCGCTGCCCGGGCGGCCCGCGGTTTCCCCGCCCCCTCCGGCGTAGCGTCACCGCGCCGTGGCAGTCACCCGCTCACTCTCGATCCTCTTGGCCAGCCCGTCCTCACCGAGCTGCTCCAGATGGCGGCACAACACCACGGACCCCCCGGTGGCGAGCGCCGAGTACAGCCCGGCGCTGAGCCCCTCCCACGTGTCGTACGGAAGCGCGGACAGAATCCGCGAGCCAGGCCCGGTCAGGTCCAGCGCGGGCGCATCGGCCCGGGCCCGCTCGACGACCTCGGCACCCGTGTACTCCGCCGCGGCGACGATCAGCGCGGGCTCCTCCGGGTCCACGGGCGCGTACGGCTGGAAGCGGTCGCCCTGGGTCGGCACCTCGACGGCGTAGTCGGCGTACCCGTCGGGCGGAACCGGGAAGCGGCGCCCGAGCGGCGCGAGCGAGAGGGCGATGCGCTCGCCGGAGCAGGCGAGCCCGGCCTCGAACTCGCCGGGCCCCGCGACGACGTGGTCCGCCGCGGCCGGATCGCCCCCGACATCCGCGACGACGCCCACCGAGGAGCACGCGAGCAACCACACCGCCGTCTGCCAGTGCGCGGGCAGCAGCAGCGCGACCCGGTCGCCGGGTTCGGCGGACAGCTCGTTCTGGAGCAGGTTGGCGGTCTTGGCCACCCAATTGGCGAAGGTGGCCACGGACAGTTCGACGCGTTCGCCCGTGGCGTCGTCGTAGAAGGTCACCAGGGGGCGCGCGGGGTCCGTGGCGAGCGCGGATCGCAGCAGGTCGGCGGGGGTGCGGTCGGTGGCGTTCACGCGCGCAAGCGTACGCGGGGGCGGCGCGCGGAGCGGACCATCCGTGCCACCGATTCGCCACCGGTTCGGACGAGCGCGCCCGACGGTCCGTCAATTCCGCGATGGACAGATATGTATGAATATGTCCACGATCGGGGGCATGCGTGGATTCCTTGCCTCTTCGGTCGGCGCCACTTGCGCGACCGCTCTCGCCCTACCACTGGCCCTGTCCGCCCCGGCGCAGGCCGGACCGCCGGCGGCGAGCTCCGAGCCCGCCGTCCCCGGCAGCACCCAGTCCCTGCCGCTCGTCCCGCTCGCGGACGGGCGCGCCCTCGGCTCCGCCGCGCCCGAACAGGGGCTCACCAGACGGGACGCGCGGCCCTTCTCCCTGGTCGGCGTCGTCTGGGACAACCCGGATACCGAACTGCACGGCCGTGTCCAGGTCCGTACCCGCGCGGCCGCGACCGGCCACTGGTCCGGCTGGCAGCCCGTCGAGACGCACAACCACGAGCACGCCGCCGACCCGGACACCCCCGAGAGCGCGTCGGGCCGGGTGCGCGGATCCACGGCGCCGCTGTGGGTGGGGAACTCGGACGGAGTGGAGGTGCGCGTCCAGGCGGAGGTGGACGAGCGCGCGCCCACTCCGGGCGACTCGCCGCTTCCCAAGGGGCTGCACCTCGAACTCGTCGATCCCGGCGCGGACGCCGCTCCCGCGGGCGCGCAGATGGACGACCCGCGCGCCGGCGCAGGCTCCACGGAGGCCGATGAGACAGAGGAGCTCGACGAGACCGACGAGCTCGACGAGACCGACGAGCTCGACGAGCCCACCGGCTTCGGCTTCAGCACCGGCTTCGGCTTCGGCTTCGGCTTCAGCACCGGCATCGGCTTCAGCACCGGCACCGGCACCGGCACCGGCTTCACCACCGACACGGCAGAGGCCACAGAGACCGTCGCCGCGTCCGCCGCCAACTCCGATCTCGCGCCCCTGGGCGCCACCGAGATCCCCGCGCTCTCGCAGGAGGAGACACGGCGCGAATTCCTCGCCGTGCGCGGGGGCGAGCAGCGCGCGAAGCCGTACATCGGCGCACGCCCCCGCATCATCACGCGCCGGGGCTGGGGCGCGGACGAGAGCCTGCGCGAGGGCGGCTTCATCTACACGAAGCAGGTCAAGGCCGCCTTCGTGCACCACACGGTGTCCGGCAACAACTACGCCTGCTCCCAAGCCCCTTCGGTCATCCGCAGTATCTACCGCTACCACGTCGTGAGCAGTGGCTGGCGCGACATCGGCTACAACTTCCTCGTCGACAAGTGCGGAAACATCTACGAAGGCCGTGCCGGGGGCGCGGCAAAGCCCGTCATGGGCGCCCACACCCGCGGTTTCAACGCGAACAGCACGGGGATCGCCGTCCTCGGCACCTTCGGCAACACCAAGCCGTCCGCCGCAGCGGTGACGGCCGTCGCGCGGCTCACGGCATGGAAGCTCGGTCTCTACGGTGCCAATCCGCGTGGCAAGACATACCTGAAGTCCGCCGGTGGCAATCTCTACCCAAAAGGAAACAACGTACGACTGAATGTGATCTCCGGCCATCGGGACGGGTTCGCCACGGACTGCCCAGGACGCCTCCTGTACGGCAAGCTCGGCTCGGCCCGGACAGCGGCAGCCCGCTACCAGGGCCGCTGAGGACCGGAGACCACCAGACAGAGCCGTACGGGTCATCCGCACGGAGCCGTCGACGACACCCCACGGCCATCGAAGGCGCATCGCACGGTCTGCATACACTGGCCGGCCGAAACACACTTCGGCCGGTCCCGGCAGGAAGCAGAGACGACAGGTGACAGAAGCGATCCTCCTGGTCGGCGGCAAAGGCACCCGGCTGCGCCCGCTCACGGTGCACACCCCGAAGCCCATGGTCCCGGCGGCCGGGGTCCCGTTCCTCACCCACCAGCTGGCGAGAGCCAGAGCGGCGGGCGTGGAACACATCGTCCTGGCGACCTCCTACCTGGCCGAGGTCTTCGAGCCGCACTTCGGCGACGGCTCCTCGCTGGGCCTTCACCTCGAATACGTCACCGAGGAGGAACCCCTCGGCACCGGCGGCGCCATCCGCAACGTCGCGTCCCGTCTGCGCTCGGGCCCCGACGACCCGGTGCTGATCTTCAACGGCGACATCCTCACCGGGCTGGACATCCCGGCCCTGGTCCGCACGCACGAGACGACGGGCGCGGACGTCTCCCTCCACCTCACCCGTGTCGAGGACCCGCGCGCGTACGGCCTGGTCCCCACGGACGCGAGCGGCCGCGTACAGGCGTTCCTCGAAAAGCCCCAGACCCCCGAGGAGATCGTCACCGACCAGATCAACGCGGGGGCGTACGTCTTCCGCCGCTCGGTCATCGACACGATCCCGGAGGGCCGCCCGGTCTCGGTGGAGCGGGAGACATTCCCGGACCTCCTGTCCTCGGGAGCCCACCTCCAGGGGATGGTGGATTCCACCTACTGGCTGGACCTGGGCACCCCACAGGCCTTCGTACGCGGCTCCGCGGACCTCGTCCTGGGCCGCGCCCCCTCCCCGGCCGTCCCCGGCCGCTGCGGCGACCGCCTGATCCTGCCCACGGCCACGGTCGCCCCCGACGCCAAGCTGACCGGCGGCACGGTCGTCGGCGAGGGCGCGTACGTCGGCGAGGGCGCCCGCGTCACGGGCAGCGCGATCCTCTCCGGCGCCGTCGTCGAACCCGGCGCCGTCATCACCGACTCCCTCATCGGCGCCCGCGCCCGCATCGGCGAACGCTCCATCCTCACCGGCACGGTCATCGGCGACGGCGCGGTCATCGGCCCCGACAACGAACTCCGGGACGGCGTACGGGTGTGGTGCGACGCCCGCATCCCGGGAGCCTCGGTCCGCTTCTCGTCGGACCAGTAGCCTCCAACCGGACGGGCTGATTTCAGCCCGTCCGGCGTTTGCGGACGAGGCCGTTCAGGCCGATAGCAGGGGTCTGGGGGCGCAGCCCCAAGTACGGGAAGGGTAGGGGCGGAGGGGGCGAAAACCGCCCAGAGCCCAGCCCACGCACCGCCGCCCGATCACAGCCGCCCGATGTCCCCCCGAGGCATCTTCGGCATACGGCGAGGCGGCGTCCGCCCCGACAGCAGAATCAACCGCGCCGCACGATGCCGCTGCCCCGCGTAGGGCGAGAGCAGTTCCAGCATGACGGAGTCGTCCGCGTCACGGTCCCCCGCCAGCGCGTACCCCACGATCCCGGGAAGGTGCAGGTCCCCCACGGTCACCGAATCCGCCGCCCCGTGACTGCGCTGCACGACCTCCGCGGAGGTCCACGGCCCCACCCCGGACACCAGCTCGAGCCGAGCCTGAGCCCGCACCGGGTCGAACGACACCGCCTCCTCAAGCCGCGCGGCAACCCGCACGGCCCGCAGAATCGTCGACGCCCGTTTGTTGTCGACCCCGGCCCGATGCCACTCCCAGGAGGGGATCAGCGCCCAGGTCCGCGGCGCGGGCATGACGTACATCCGCTCCGGCGCGGGCCCCGGCGCCGGCTCCCCGTACTTCCGTACGAGCAACCGCCACGCCCGATATGCCTCGTCCGTGGTGACCTTCTGCTCCAGCACGGACGGAATCAGCGACTCCAGAACGAGCCCGGTCCGCGTCAGCCGCAACCCCGGCCGCCGGTGCCGGGCGAGCGCGACCAGCCGGTGCCGCGGTTCGAAGGCGTCCGGGTCGTCCGACGCCCCGAGCAGCTCCGGGAGCCGATCGAGCAGCCATACGGCGCCCGGCCCCCACGCCTCGGCCTGGACCACCCCGCCCCGCAGAGCGACCCGCAGCGTCCCGGGCCCGGCTGGAGTGAGGCTGGCCCGCCACACGGACCCGTCCGGCGTCGTACGGAAGGTCGGATCACCCGGCCCACGCCGCAGCGGCCCGAGCACGAGCCCGAGATCGAGAGGTCCGGACGGCGTCCACGTACGACTGCGACCGGGCGCGCTCGCGGGGCGCGGCACATCACGGGACACGCCTCCGGGCACCACGACATGCCCGCCGCGCACAGTCGTACGCGTCGGCCGAGGAGCGAAACGTCCAGCCACGGATGAGGTCCTAGAGGTGCTCGGGGTGCCCTACGAGGGTAGGCGTTCCGGCCGCCCGGAACACACGAGTCGGCACACCGCGTCGAACCCGAGACCCGGCACATCGAGTGTCAGCGCACCGAGTCTCAGCGCACCGAGTCTCAGCGCACCGAGTCTCAGCGCATCGAGACTCAACGCACGAGACTCAGCGCCCCGCGACGAACACGCCCCGGCGCACCGCGACGCCCCGCGACCCGACGCCCCCCGACTCAGCGCACCTCGATGAACGCCCCCGCGTCCCGCTCGGGCCGCGCCTTCGGCTCTTCGGCCGCATGCCCGACCGCCACGGCACCCATCGGATCCCAGCCCTCCGGCAGCCCCAGCACCTCCCGCACGACATCCCGGCAGAACATCGTCGAGGACACCCACGCGGACCCGAGCCGCTCCCCGGCCAGCGCGACCAGGAAGTTCTGTACTCCCGCCCCTGCGGCGACCACGAACATCTCGCGCTCGGCCCCGTCCCGCCGCACGTCGCCGTACGTATGGGAACCGTCCATCACCAGACACGGCACCACGAGGTACGGCGCCTTGCGCAGCACGTCCCCCCGCCGCACCCGCTTGGCGATGGACTCCTCGCTCTTCCCGTCCGCCCGCAGATCGGCGATCCACGCGTCCCGCATGGCGTCGAGCAGCCGCGTCCGGGACTCCTCGGACTCGAGAAGCACGAACCGCCACGGGGTGGTGTGATGCGGCGCCGGAGCGGTCACCGCCGCCGCCACGGCCCGCCGTACGGCACCGGGGTCGACGGGCTCGTCGGTGAAGGCCCGTACGGTACGCCGCTGGGTCACCGCCTCCCGTACGGCCTCCGAGGTGCCCAGCCGGAACATGTCGTCCCGCGCGCCGCGCGCCATCGCCCGCGTCCCTTCGCCGTCGTCCTCGGCCACCACGTGCGGCAGCCCGCGCACGACGGCGACGGGCAGCCCGGAGGCCTTTCCCTTGACCAGGTCGCCGGCGGCGGCGAGCTCGTCGGCGGTGGCGACGACGGTCGCGCTCAGCGGATTGCCGTACGCGTCCGTGCCGCCGCGCAGATCGTCGAGCACCCGTACGCCCGCGGCCCCGATGGCGACATCGGTGAGCCCGGTGCGCCAGGGCCGCCCGAAGGTGTCGGTGATCACGACACCGACGTCCACACCGAGCGTGTCCCGCAGCCCGTCCCGGACCGCACGCGCCGACGCGTCGGGGTCCTCGGGCAGCAACAGCACGGTCCCGGCGGGGGTGTTGGAGGCGTCGACCCCGGCGGCGGCCATCACGAGGCCCTGCCGGTTCTCGACGATCCGCAGGGTCCCGCGGCGCGCCACGATCCGTACGGTCTCGGCGTCGATGGCGGCCTCTCGGTCGACGGCCTCGACGATCCGTCCCTCGGCCTTGGACACGATCTTGGAGGTGACGAGGAGCACGTCCCCGTCGACGAGTCCGGGCTCGGTCGCGGCGATGAGCTTGGCGAGGTCGTCGCCCTGGCGTACCTCGGGAAGGCCGGTCAGCGCCCAGACCCGGTAGCTCGCCGAACCCCCGCCGTCCGCGAGCCCCTCCTGCGGGGGCAGCAGTCTGTTCAAGACGCCCGTACCTCCTCCGCCAGCGTCAGCGCCTGCCGCGCCATCTCAGCCGTCGCTTCGAGGCCGGACATCATCAGCGGCACGGCCCGGCAGCGGATGCCCGCCGCCTCCACCCGCTCCACGGCGGACGCGTCCACCGTGTCGACGAGCCAGCCGTCGAGCAGCCCCGAGCCGTAGTGCTCGGCGACCGCCGCCGCCGTGGACTCGACGCCCACCGCCGCCAGCACCTTGTCGGCCATGCCGCGCACGGGCGCGTCGCCGACGATGGGGGAGAGGCCCACCACCGGAACGCCCGCGTCGGCGATGGCCTCCCGGATGCCGGGCACGGCGAGGATCGTGCCGACGGACACGACGGGGTTGGACGGCGGGAAGAGGATCACGTCCGCTTCCGCGATGGCCTCCAGGACGCCCGGCGCGGGCTTGGCCTGCTCGGCGCCGACCGGCACGATGGCCTCGGCCGGCACGGAGGCCCGCAGCCGCACCCAGTACTCCTGGAAGTGGATGGCCTTGCGCTCGCCGTCGATCTCGACGGCCACATGGGTCTCGACGCGGTCGTCGGACATGGGGATGAGGCGGACGCCCGGCTTCCACCGGTCGCACAGGGCTTCGGTGACGGCGCTGAGCGGATAGCCCGCCCCGAGCATCTGCGTCCGCACGATGTGCGTCGCGAAGTCGCGGTCGCCGAGCCCGAACCACTCGGGCCCGACCCCGTACGCCGCGAGCTCCTCCTTGAGGTGGAAGGTCTCGTCGGTCCTGCCCCAGCCCTGCTCCTCGTTGATACCGCCGCCGAGCGTGTACATCACCGTGTCGAGGTCCGGGCAGACCTTCAGCCCGAAGAGGTGGATGTCGTCGCCGGTGTTGCCGATGACCGTGATGTCCGCGGCCGGCACGGCCCGCTGGAGACCACGCAGGAACCGGGCACCACCGATACCGCCTGCCAGAACCACAATGCGCATGGGGTTCAGTCTTGCAGGCGGGTACGACAACGCGTCAGGCGGTTACGAGACCTCGCCCGTCCTCGGGCAGTGACGATCGCCGGGGCGCACTGATCAGGCAGTGACGACCGCCGGGGCGCACTGAGCGGCGTGCATCGGCATCTCGGTGAGACCCGGGTAATAAACGTGCAGGCTCACGGCCGGTTCGAGGGAGTCGTTGACGACCTCGTGGAGGTAGCCGGGCGCGAAGACCCGCTGCGAACCGCTGCCCAACGCGCGCGTGCCGCGGTCGGTGTGCTCGGTCAGCGCGCCGTCCAGGACGGTCAGTACGCCGGACGAGGGACCGTGGTCGTGCAGCCCGCTGCCCTGTCCGGGCACCCAGGAAAGGAGCCACACCTCGTAGCCGGGTCCGGTGCGCAGCCGGTGGTACCAGCGCGAGGTCGCGTCGTACTGGACGAGGTGCTCCCACTGGGAGCGGTCGGCGGCGATGGCGCGGGCGAGGCCGACGAACTCGGCCACGGTGGCGGGGTGCTCGCGCGGCGGCTGGAGCAGGTGCGGTACTTCGAGGATGTCGCCGGCGATCTGGAGGTCGCTGTCGCTGTTCATGGGTGCGGTGGTTCCTCGGCGGGAGAGTGCTGGGGTGTCGCGGACCATTTCCGCCCTGGTCAAGGACGGGAGGGGTTGCCCTGGTACGGGCGGTCAGTCGCCTCAGTGGGGCGAGGCAGCCGGAGCGCGGTATGGCTCAACAGCTGAGACAGCAACAGCTACAGCGAGCTCGGGCAGCACCGTGGGACCCGGCGGTGCGGGTCGAGGTGAGTGCCAAGTTCGCGAGCATGCCCACAAGGACACCGGTTCACACCTTCACTGTCAACTTCATGTCCGCTATGTGGGAAATGTTTCACCTCATCCGGTTCATCTGGCAGGCGAAAGGTTTGTTCAGGAGTCCCCCCGGACACATGGCGCACAACCGGGCGCACAAACCTCGCTGTGATCCCGTGATCCAAATGTGATCCGGTTCGCTTCGGGCGTGTGTCGGAACGAGATCGAACTCCTGGGCGTCCTCCCCTGTGAGGGGGCGGGGGCCTGGCCTGGGCTTCTAGGGCTGTCAGGGTTTATGCCGATTTGAACACTTTCCGCATAGCCTTGGTTCCGCAGAGTGAATAAGGGGCCCAATAGCAGATCTCGGCTTGACTGGCCCGGATCGGCACACTTGTAATTTCACTCGTGTCGTTCAGCCGAAATCGGTAACGGCAGCATCACGGGGACGCGAAAGACAGACGAGGGGCGCACATGACCGAGCTGGTGCAGCAACTGCTGGTCGACGACGCGGACGAGGAACTCGGCTGGCAGGAGCGCGCGCTGTGCGCCCAGACCGACCCCGAGTCCTTCTTCCCCGAGAAGGGCGGTTCCACCCGCGAGGCCAAGAAGGTCTGCCTCGCCTGTGAGGTCCGCTCCGAGTGCCTCGAATACGCGCTCGCCAACGACGAGCGGTTCGGCATCTGGGGCGGTCTGTCCGAGCGTGAGCGACGCCGCCTGAAGAAGGCAGCCGTCTGAAAAACAGTCGTACGCGCGTGTGTGCGTGCCACTGACCAAACGGCACACACTCTTACGTAACGAACGGCCCGTCGCGGGTGGGTTATCCACAGGCGGCGGGCCGCTGTGTTGCCCAGCCGTTAGTGTGGGCCCTCGTCCGAGACGTCCCGCTGTCCCCGCCGGACACAGACGTCCACCGCAGTCCATCGAACCGGGGCCCGTACCTCGATGTCCGTGCACAGCCATACGGCAGCCCAACACGACGCTGCCACTGTTGCGTTTGACCCGACCCGCCCGCCCGAGTTTCCGCGCCACGTGGTGACCGCGGTGCTCGTCTCCCACGACGGCGCCCGCTGGCTGCCCGAGGCGCTCGCCGGGCTGCTCGGCCAGGAGCGCCCCGTGCAGAACGCGGTGGCGGCCGACACCGGCAGCGCGGACGACTCCGCCCAGCTGCTCACCGACGCCCTCGGCGCCGACCACGTGCTGCACCTCGCCCGGCGCACCGGCTTCGGCCAGGCCGTCGAGGAAGCCGCCCGCAGCGCCAGTGTGCTCACCCCGGACGACCTGCCCTACCTGAAGCGCCCCAGCGGCTGGGACCCCGTCACCCGCACCTGGCGCGACGACGCGTACGACCTGCCGGACCTCCCGCACGGCGAGCCCGAGCAGTGGCTGTGGCTGCTGCACGACGACAGCGCCCCCACGCCGGACGCCCTGGCCCAGCTGCTGCGGGTGGTGGAGAACGAGCGGGAGCTCGGCAGAGAAGTCGCCGTAGTGGGCCCCAAGCTCCGCGGCTGGTACGACCGCCGCCAGCTCCTCGAAGTCGGCGTCACCATCGCCAACTCCGGCCGCCGCTGGACGGGTCTGGACCGTCGCGAGCAGGACCAGGGCCAGCACGACCACGTCCACCCCGTGCTGTCCGTGTCCACCGCCGGAATGCTGATCCGGCGCGATGTCTTCGAGCAGCTCGGCGGATTCGACCGACGGCTGCCCCTGATGCGCGACGACGTCGACCTGTGCTGGCGCGCCCAGGCCGCAGGCCACCGCGTCCTCGTCGCCCCCGAAGCGGTCGTACGGCACGCCGAGGCGGCCTCCCGCGAGCGCCGCACCGTCGACTGCGTGGGCCGCACCTCCGCGTCCCCGCACAAGGTCGACAAGGCGGGCGCGGTCTACACCCTCCTCGTCAACGCCCGTACCGCACAGCTGCCCTGGATCCTGATCCGGCTGGTCCTCGGCACCCTGCTGCGCACGGTCGCGTATCTCGTCGGCAAGGTCCCCGGACAGGCCGTCGACGAGATCCGCGGCCTCCTGGGGACGCTGCTGCGCCCCGAGCGGATCATCGCGGGCCGCCGCAGACGCGGTCGCCCGCAGGTCGACAAGGGCGAGCTGCGGGCACTGTTCCCGCCGCCCGGCGCGACCGTCCGGGCCACCGTCGAACAGGTCGCGAGCAGCCTCGTGGGCCGCTCCGACCCCGAGGTCGCCGCCGGTGCCGGACGGCACGGCGGTGCGGTCGAGTCCGGGCCGGGCGGCGACGACGCCGAATTCCTGGAGATCGAGCAGTTCGCCCGGCTCAAGCGCGTCGCCCGCAACCCCGGCCCGATGCTCTTCCTGGTGCTGCTGTTCGTCTCGCTCCTGGCCTGCCGTCAACTGCTCGGCAGCGGGGCGCTCGCGGGCGGCGCGCTGCTGCCCGCGCCCACCGACTCCTCCGAGCTGTGGTCGCGCTATCTCGACGGCTGGCACCCCGTGGGCGCGGGCGGCACCCAGTCCGCGCCGCCTTACCTCGCGCTCGTCGCGCTGCTCGCCTCCCTGCTCCTCGGCTCCACCGGGCTCGCGGTCACCGTGCTCCTGGTGGCCTCCGTACCGCTGGCCGGCTTCGCCGCGTACTTCGCCTCGCGGCCCCTCGTCGAGTCGCGCCTGCTGCGCGCCTGGGCGTCCGTCGCGTACGCCTTCCTGCCCGCCGCCACCGGCGCGCTCGCCGGCGGCCGCATCGGCACCGCCGTCCTCGCGATCCTGCTGCCGCTTCTCGCGCGCGCGGGCATCGCCGCGAGCGGGCTCGCCCACTCCTCCGGGGCGCGCGGCAGCTGGCGCGCCACCTGGGCGTACGCCCTGCTGCTGACGTTCACCACGGCGTTCACGCCGATCGTGTGGCCCATCGCGCTGGTCCTCGGAATCGCCCTCCTCGTAGTGCGCCGCAAGGAGATCACCGCCTACGGGCCGCGCTTCCTGGCCCAGTTCGGCACCCCGCTGCTGATCCTCGCCCCCTGGTCGCTGACGCTGCTCCCGTTCGGCTTCTTCAAGGAAGCCGGCCTGGAGTACGGCGACAGCGCTGCCTCCGCGCTCGACCTGCTCGGCGCCAGCCCCGGCGGCCCCGGAACGGTCAACGGGCTGATGCTGATCGGCATCGTGCTCGCCGCGCTCGCCGGCCTGCTGCGCGCGGAGCGCCAGGCGGGGGTCTGGACGGCATGGGCCGTCGCCCTGGTGGCACTCGTCTTCGCCGTGCTGTCGAACGGTTCCACGTGGGCCGGCCCCGCGACCCTCGTCTACGGTCTCGCGCTGCTCGCCGCCGCCGCGATGGGCGGCGACGGGGCACGCGCGCGCGTGGCCGAGCAGAGCTTCGGCTGGCGCCAGCCGGTGGCCGCGCTCATCGTCTTCGCCTGCGCGGCGGGCCCCCTGCTCGTCGCGGCCGGATGGATGATCCGGGGCGCCGACGGGCCCGTGGAGCGCCGCGACCCGGTGCAGGTGCCCGCGTTCGTCGCCGAGGAGAGCGGCACCCGCGACCAGGCCCGCACCCTCGTCCTCGACAGCCGGTCGGCGGCCAAGGTCGGCTACACCCTCGTCCGCGGCTCCGGCGCCCGCCTCGGCGACGCCGAACTCGCGGCGGCGGGCGGCGAGAACAAGAAGCTCGACAAGGTCGTCGCCAACCTCGTGGCGGGCTCCGGCGCCGACCAGGCCAACCAGCTCGGCGGCTTCGCCGTCCGCTACGTACTCGTCCACAAGGGCGCGCCCCGCGAGGTGAGCCGCGTCCTGGACGCCACCCCGGGCCTGACCCGGCTCAGCCAGCAGGACGGCAGCGCCCTGTGGCGGGTGGACCAGCAGGTCTCGCGCGCGGCGATCGTCCCCAAGTCCGGCGAGTCGCAGTCCATCGCCGCCGGACCCGTCGAGCTGCACACCACCATCCCCTCCGGCGCCGCGGGCCGCGTCCTGCGCCTCGCCGACACGGCCGACGCGGGCTGGACGGCGACCCTGGACGGAAAGCCGCTCACCCGCACCACGGTCGACGGCTGGGCGCAGGGCTTCGAACTGCCCACCACCGGCGGCAAGTTGGACGTCACCTTCGACGCTCCGGTGGGCCACACCGCCTGGCTGTTGGCGCAGGGCGCGCTCGCCGTCGTCCTCGTGGTGCTCGCCCTGCCCGGGCGGCGCCGGGACGTCGACGACGACCTCCCCGAGGAGCAGGCCGTCCCCGCCCAGGACGTCACGGGCGAGGGCCGCCGCGCCCGCCGCCTGCGCGCCCAGGCGGAGGCCGAGGCGGAGGCCGAGCAGGCCGGTCAGGAATCCGACGCCCTTCCTCCTCCGGAGGAGGAGGTCCCGGTCGCGCCCGCCGCGGTCCCGCACCAGCAGGCGTACGGCGAGTGGGACACACCGAGCTACGCGGGCGCCGAGTACGGCACCTACGGCGGCGAGCAGTACCAGGGCCAGCAGTACCCGGCGGGCACGTACGAGCAGCCGTACCAGGCGGACCCCTACCAGGGCGGCCAGTACGACCCGTACGCCTACGGGGGCACGACGGCGTACGACCAGACACAGACGTACCAGCAGGGCTACGACGCGACCGGTCAGGGCTACGACGCGACCGGTCAGGGCTACGACGTGACCGGCCAGGGCTACGACCCGGCGTACGACCCCGCGCAGCCCCCGATGCCGCCGCAGCCGCCGCACGGCACCGACAGTGAGCGCCCCGACGGGAGCCAGCAGTGAACCGCACCACCCTGTCCCTGATCGCCGGCGCGACCGCGCTCGCCGCCGTCACCGGATTCGCCGCCCTCAGCACGCCGGCCGCCTCCGGCGACAACGCCGCCAAGGCGGCCGCACAGCTGCCCGTCGAGCGCACCAGCCTGCTCTGCCCGCAACCCAGCACCTCCGACCTCGCCGAGACCGCGTACACGTCCTTCACGCCCGTTTCGAAGGGCACCAGCGACAGCGGCAAGGCCGAACTCCAGGCCGCGACCCAGGAGTCGGCGGACGGCAGCACGAGCAAAAAGGGTGGCAAGAAGGCCGACAAGCCCGTCCTGGAACCCAAGGAGCCCGGCAAGCCGGCCACCGGCGACAGCTCGGGCGCCGAGGCGCCCGCCCTCGTCGGCACCGCCGAGGGCAGGTTCGCGCCCGGCTGGACCGTCCAGGAGACCACCGACGTCGCCGCGGGCACAGGGCGCGGTCTGCTCGGCACCAACTGCACCGCTCCGGACACCGAGTTCTGGTTCCCGGGCGCCAGCACCGCAGGCGACCGCACCGACTACGTGCACCTGACGAACCCCGACGACTCCGCCGCCGTCGTCGACATCGAGCTGTACGGCAAGGACGGCACCCTCAAGGCCACGGTGGGCGAGGGCATCACGGTCCAGCCCCACGCCAGCGAGCCGATCCTGCTGAACACGCTCACCGACGATGCGCAGACCAACCTCACGGTGCACGTGAACGTCCGCAGCGGCCGGGTCGCGGCCGCCGTGCAGGCCCTGGACGACAAGCTCGGCGGCGACTGGCTGGCGGCCTCCACCGACCCTGCGGGCAGCCTCGTGCTGCCGGGCATCCCGAAGGACGCCACGTCCGTGCGCCTGGTCGCCTTCGTGCCCGGTGACACCGACGCCGACCTGAAGGTGCGCCTCGCCTCGCCCTCGGGGCTGATCACTCCCGCGGGGAACGAGACGCTGCACGTGAAGTCCGGCATGACCGCCGCCGTCGACCTCGGCGACGTCACGCGCGGCGAAGCGGGCTCCCTGGTGCTCACGCCCACCGGCACATCGGTGCCGGTCGTCGCCGCCCTGCGGGTCGTGCGCGGCAAGGGCGACAATCAGGAGACCGCGTTCATCCCCGCCACCAGCCCGGTCGGCACGCGCGCGACGGTCGCCGAGAACAGCTCCAAGGGCTCCACACTCGCCCTCTCCGCCCCCGGCCGGAGCGCTCAGGTCAAGGTCACCGCGTCCGCGGGCAGCGAGGGCGGTACAGCGGTGACGAAGACGTTCACGATCAAGGGCGGGACGACGCAGAACGTCGCGGCACCGGTCCCGAGCGGCCTCAAGGGCACGTACGCGCTGACGGTGGAGCCGGTCTCCGGGGGGCCGGTCTACGCCTCCCGGATGCTCGCCGTCACCCAAGAAGGCGTCCCGGGCTTCACGGTCCAGACCCTCCCGGACGACCGCGGGACGGTGGCCGTACCGGACGCGGAGCAGGATCTTTCGGTGCTGCAGAAGTAGGGCCCGTTTCGGAAAGCGGGCTCCACGCGCGCGTGCGGGGTTATTCGCCTCATACGCGCGCGTGCCGTTTCCCGCACGCCCGCCTCCCGCACATCCGCGTGCCCGCGTTCTGCGACGTCCGCGTTCCGCGACTTCCGCGTGTCCGAGTGTCCCGTGCGGGCGGCCGTCAGTCCTCGCCGTACCGAGGATCCACCGTCTCCGGTGTCAGCCCCAGCAGCTCCGCGACCTGTTCCACGACCACCTCGTGCACCAGGGCGGCGCGCTCGTCGCGGCCCTTGGTGCGGATCTCGACCGGGCGGCGGTAGACGACCACGCGCGCGGGGCGGCCCTCGCGGGCGGGGATCGTGCCGCCCAGGGGCACCGCCTCGTCGCTCCAGCCCTCGCCCGGGCTGTCCAGGCGGGGCACCTCGAGGACGAGGAAGTCGATGTCGGCGAGCTGCGGCCAGCGCCGCTCGAGCCGCTCCACGGAGTCCTGCACCAGGTCCGCGAACACCTCGGCGCGGCTCGCGGAGAGTGGCACCTGGGGCGGCGCGACGGGGCCGCGCATGCCCCTGCCATGGCGGTCACGACGGCGGGGCCCGGGTGCGGCGGCGCGGGGCGGTACGGGGTTGTCCATCACTGACGAAGCGTAGTCCCCGTGAGGTCCGTGTGCCCTGCCCCCACGCTGCTGCCGCAGACCGGCGGCACCAAGGTCGTTGATCATTCGAGTTGTCGCTTGATGACCATTCCAGCCAAGGTTGGGATCGAATCCGTATCCCTCCAAGACCGCCGCTCACATGGCAATTGACGTGGTTTGCACCAAGTGGTGACCGGATTCAGGTCTGTTCGGCATCTCGTCACGGGATATCGCCCCAGGTCAGGGTGGCGTGCTCGGAGGCCCGTGTGGGCCGTCTCACAGCACGACACGGTGGGGTGACCTGGGGGAGAGTCGTCGCGGCCCGCTCAAGAGTGCGGTACCGTCCAACGTCGTGAGCCCTGTACGTCGCTGTTCGCGAACCGCTTGCGGCCGTCCGGCCGTCGCGACGCTGACGTACGTCTACGCCGACTCGACCGCGGTCCTCGGCCCGCTCGCCACCTACGCCGAACCCCACTGCTACGACCTGTGCGCCCAGCACTCCGAGCGCCTCACCGCGCCGCGCGGCTGGGAGGTCGTCCGGCTCGCCGACTCCTCGGGTCCCTCCCGCCCCAGCGGCGACGATCTGGAAGCGCTTGCCAACGCCGTGCGCGAGGCGGCCCGGCCCCAGCAGCGCGCCGCGGAGGCCGGCGGCGGCGGCGCGCGCTCGGCGGACCCGATGGAGGTCGCGCGCCGCGGCCATCTGCGGGTGCTGCGCTCGCCGGACAACTGAGCGTCCTTCACCGCCTCTTGGCGCGAGCCTCCTGCTTCCCCGGACGCGGGTTTCCCTGCTTCCCCGAACGTGGGTTTCCTGTGCATCGATTTCACTGAGTGGTGCACGCCCATTGACGTGGAGTTGTTGTGGACACGACCATTCCGTTTGCCGTGAGAAATCGCTTTCCGCATCACGGAATCCGGGGAGGCGCCCGTGTACGTTCAGGAACTGGAACCCGTCGCCCACTCGCTCGGCCTGTCCGCCTTCGTCGCGGCCCTGCCCCTCGTCATCGTCCTGGTCCTGCTCGGCGGCGTCCGCATGAAGGCGCACCGGGCCGGGCTCATCGGCCTCCTGGCCGCCGCCCTGGTCGCCTGGCTCGCGTACGGCATGCCGGTGGGCCAGACGCTCTCCAGTGCCGCCCAGGGCGCCGTCTTCGGCCTCTTCCCCATCCTGTGGATCGTCGTCAACGCCCTGTGGGTGTACCGGATGACCGTCCGCACCCGGCACTTCGACATCCTGCGCCGCTCCTTCGGGCGGCTGTCCGACGACCCGCGCATCCAGGCGCTCGTCGTCGCCTTCTGCTTCGGCGCGCTCCTGGAAGCCCTCGCGGGCTTCGGCGCGCCCGTCGCGATCTGCTCGGTCATGCTGGTCGCGCTCGGCTTCGACCCGGTGCGCGCGGCGGTCGTCGCGCTCGTCGCCAACACCGCGCCCGTCGCCTTCGGCGCCATGGGTACGCCGGTCGTCACCCTCGCCCAAGTCACGGGCCTGCCGCTGGATTCCGTCGCCTCCGTAGTGGGCCGCCAGACCCCACTGCTGGCCCTCGTCGTCCCCCTCCTGCTCGTCGGCCTGGTCGACGGGCGACGCGGGCTGCGCGAGACCTGGGTGCCCGCCCTGGTGTGCGGAGTCGCCTTCGCCGCCGCCCAGTTCGCCGCCTCCAACTACGTCTCCGCGCAACTCGCCGACATCGGCGCCTCCTTGGCGGGCGCCGCCGCCCTGGTCGCCGTACCGCAGGCGCGCAGGCCCGCCGCCGAGCCCGTACGGGCCGCCGT
This sequence comes from Streptomyces sp. NPDC029292, assembly GCF_055569295.1. Lineage (NCBI taxonomy): Bacteria > Bacillati > Actinomycetota > Actinomycetes > Kitasatosporales > Streptomycetaceae > Streptomyces > Streptomyces sp. NPDC029292. The sequence continues at coordinate 14,688 of NZ_JBVHXR010000010.1, read as the reverse complement.
CCTGACCGGCGTACGCAGCGAGGACCTGGACGAGGAGGACCCGCGCCCCGAAGTCGTGCGCGCCTACGCCCCGTACGCGCTGATCGTCGTCATCTTCTCGATCGCGCAGATCCCGGCGGTGAAGGACTGGCTGGCCAAGGCGACCCGCGTCTTCGACTGGCCCTTCCTGAACGTCGTCAATCCGGACGGCAAGCCGGTCGGCGGCAATGTCTTCACGCTGCCCCTGGTGTCGACCGGCGGCACGCTGGTGCTGCTCGCCGGGCTGTGCACGGCGGCCGTTCTCGGGGTGCACGCGCGCGTGGCGGCCAGGGAATGGGCGGCGACGGTCCACGAGTTGAGGTTCGCGATCCTCACCGTGACGTCCGTACTGGCCCTCGCCTACGTCATGAACCTCTCCGGACAGGCCGCCACGATCGGCCACTTCGTGGCGGCGGCCGGCGCGGGGCTCGCCTTCTTGTCACCCGTTCTCGGCTGGTTCGGCGTGGCGGTCTCCGGCTCCGACACCTCGGCCAACGCCCTCTTCGGCGCCCTTCAGGTGAGCGCGGCACGAGAGTCGGGGCTGTCTCCCGAACTGCTCGCCGCCGCCAACAGTTCGGGCGGTGTCCTCGGCAAGATGATCTCGCCGCAGAACCTGACCATCGCGTGCGCGGCGGTCGGGCTCGCGGGCCGCGAGGGCGACCTGCTGCGCAAGGTGCTGCCGTGGAGCGCCGGGCTGCTGCTGATCATGTGTCTGATCGTGGTGGGACAGAGTTCGCCGGTGCTGGAGTGGATGTTGCCCTGACGGGCTCCTAGCCTCCGGTGCGGATGTTGCCTTGACAGCCTCCGGGCCTCCGGGCCTCCGGGCCTCCGGGCCTCCGGGCCTCCGGGCCTCCGGAGTGGATGGTGCCCCGACGCGCCGCGTTACCCGCGGGTGACGGGGGCGAGTCCGCAGGTGACGGACACGGCGTCGCAGATGACGGATGCGCATCCGCTCAGCTCGGGCACAGCGGACTGTCAGCCCGGACGGGTAGTTTGGGGTGACCGAAGTGGACTTCTGGAGGGTTGGCCGTGACTGCTGATCTGTCGCAGCTCGTGAAGGCGTACGACGTACGCGGGGTGGTTCCGGACCAGTGGGACGAGTCGCTGGCCGAACTGTTCGGGGCGGCCTTCGTCCAGGTGACCGGAGCGGACGCCGTCGTGATCGGGCACGACATGCGGCCCTCCTCGCCCGGCCTGTCACGTGCCTTCGCGCGTGGGGCGGCGGCGCGCGGTGTCGACGTGACCGAGATCGGCCTGTGCTCGACGGACCAGCTGTACTACGCCTCGGGCGCGTTCGACCTGCCGGGCGCCATGTTCACGGCCTCGCACAACCCCGCCCAGTACAACGGCATCAAGATGTGCCGGGCGGGCGCGGCGCCGGTCGGCCAGGACACCGGCCTTTCCGAGATCCGCCAACTCGTCGAGTCCTGGCTCGACTCGGGCGCCCCGGCGGCCTCGGACGCCACGCCGGGAACGATCACGCAGCGGGACACGTTGGAGGATTACGCGGCGTACCTCCGCGGCCTTGTCGACCTGACCTCCATCCGCCCCCTGAAGGTCATCGTCGACGCGGGCAACGGCATGGGTGGACACACGGTCCCGACCGTCTTCGCCGGACTGCCCCTGACGCTGGTCCCGATGTACTTCGAACTGGACGGCACGTTCCCGAACCACGAGGCCAACCCCCTCGACCCGGCGAACATCGTCGACCTCCAAAAGCGCGTGCGCGAAGAGGGCGCCGACATCGGCATCGCCTTCGACGGCGACGCCGACCGCTGCTTCGTCGTCGACGAGCACGGCGACCCGGTGTCACCGTCCGCGATCACCGCCCTGGTCGCCGCCCGCGAACTGGACAAGCACGGCGGCGGCACGGTCATCCACAACCTCATCACCTCGTGGTCGGTCCCCGAGGTCGTCCAGGAGCACGGCGGCACCCCGGTCCGCACCCGCGTCGGCCACTCCTTCATCAAGGCCGAGATGGCCCGCACCGGCGCGATCTTCGGCGGCGAGCACTCCGCGCACTACTACTTCCGCGACTTCTGGAACGCCGACACGGGCATGCTGGCCGCCCTGCACGTCCTCGCCGCCCTCGGCGGCCAGGACGGCCCGCTCTCCCAGCTAGTCGCCGAGTTCGACCGCTATGCCGGCTCCGGCGAGATCAACTCCACGGTCGACGACCAGGCCGCCCGCCTCGTCGCCATCAAGGCCGCCTACGAGGGCCGCGAGGGCGTCGAGCTGGACGAGCTCGACGGCCTGACGGTCACCGCCGAGGACTGGTGGTTCAACGTCCGCCCCTCCAACACGGAGCCGCTGCTGCGCCTGAACGCCGAGGCACGGGACGAGGCGACGATGGGGAAGATGCGGGACGAGGTGCTGGAGATCATCAGAGGCTGAAGCCTGGGGCGCGATTTCAGCGCCGGGCGGCAATCTTTCAGCCCGTCCGGCGTCTGAGTACGAGGCCGTTAGGCCGATAGCGGGGGTCTGGGGGCGGCAGCCCCAGGTACGGGACGGGTAGGGGCGGAGGGGGCGAAAACCCCAGACGCCCACCCCAACACCGATTATATGCCCCTAAAACCGGTCACATGCCCCCGCCCCCGCATGGCCTCACCCCCGCACAGCCCCGGCGCCCAGCCGCCCACGGCGGTACCCTGACCAGGCCGCATCCACCTGTCGCATCCACCCGTTCGGAAGGACACCCCATGCCGCTCGAAGCCGGCCTCCTGGAGATCCTCGCCTGCCCGGCCTGCCACGCCCCGCTCAAGGAGCAGGAGAGCGAGCTGGTGTGCACAGGCCAGGACTGCGGCCTCGCCTACCCCGTCCGGGACGGCATCCCCGTACTTCTCGTCGACGAGGCCCGCCACCCCGCGTAAGCGACAGCGGCTCAGCCGCCCGCGCGAGCGACCCCGGCGGCACACAGGTAAGCGACCCCCCGGCGATCGGAGGCTGCCGACCCCATGCTCGATGAATCGCTGCTCGACGACCCCGAGGCGCTCGACCGCGCCGACAGACGGGCGCTGCTCCGCGGTGCCGCCGAGGCCGGCGCCCGGGTGCGCACCGCGGTCCGGCACGCCAACGAGGCCGGGATCCCCGAGCTGAAGCCGGACGGCCGCCCGCGCGCCGTCCTGATCGCGGGCCCCGGCATGGCCGCCACCGGCGTCGCCGAACTGCTCGGCACCCTCGCCGGAGCGAGCTGCCCCCTCACCCGGCTCACCCCGACCGGTGTCGCCCCTGCCGCGGGCGCCCTGCGCTGGGAACTGCCCGGCTGGGCGGGCCCGGTCGACCTCCTCCTGATCGCCACGCCCGATGGCACCGAACCAGGTTTCGAACTCCTGATCGATCAGGCGTACCGCCGCGGCTGCACCGTCGCCGCCGTGGCCCCGGCCGGCTCCCCGCTGGCCGAGTGGGTGGAGGGCGCGCACGGCCTCTTCGTACCGATGGCGACCGCCCCGTACGAGCAGGACGAACCCCTCGCGGCCTCCGCCCCCGGCGTCCTGTGGGCGCTACTCACCCCGCTGCTCGCCCTTCTCGACCGCACCGCCCTGCTCACGGCGCCGCCCGACACCCTGCAGAAGGTCGCCGACCGTCTCGACCACATCGCCGAGCGCTGCGGTCCGGCCATCGCGACGTACAGCAACCCCGCCAAGACGCTCGCCGTCGATCTGGCGGAGGCCCTCCCGGTGATCTGGACGGAGGGCACCTCCGCGGGCCCCGCGGGCCGCCGTTTCACCGCCGCGCTCGCGGAGCTCGCGGGCCGCCCCGCGCTCACCGCCGAACTCCCCGAGGCGCTCGCCTCCCACAGCGTGCTGCTCGCGGGCGCACTCGCCGCCGGCGCCGACCCCGACGACTTCTTCCGTGACCGCGTCGCGGAGGCGCAGGCCCTGCACGTGCGCGTGGTCCTGCTCCGCGACCGCCCGATCGGCGGTATCAGCGCGGCGCCCGCCGCCCGCGAACTAGCCCTCAGCCACGACACCGCGATCAGCGAGCTCGAACCCGAGGAGGGCGGCGACCTCGAGACCCTCGCGGAACTGATCGCCATCACGGATTTCGCCGCCGTTTACCTGGCGCTCGCTTCGGGGGCCTGATCTTGACCCACACGAGCTGACGCACATCAGCTGCCGCACACCCGGTGACGAGCGCCCGCCGAGCAGCGTACGTACGGAGAAAACGACACACCATGGACCGCCTCGACAACACCGTCCGCCCCTACGCCTGGGGTTCGACCACCGCCATCCCGCGGCTGCTCGGCGTCGAGCCGACCGGTGAGCCGCAGGCGGAGATGTGGATGGGCGCCCACCCGGGCGCGCCCTCGCTCACGGCGCGCGGTCCGCTCAACGAGGTCATCGTCGAGGACCCCGAGAAGGAACTCGGCCGCGCGGCCGTCGCCAAGTTCGGGCCCCGCCTGCCGTTCCTGCTGAAGATCCTGGCCGCGGGCGCCCCCCTCTCCCTCCAGGTGCACCCCAACCTCGAACAGGCGAGGGAGGGTTACGAGGACGAGGAGCGCCGTGGCATCCCGATCGACGCCCCGCACCGCAACTACAAGGACGCCAACCACAAGCCCGAACTGATCTGCGCCCTCACGGAGTTCGACGGCCTGTGCGGCTTCCGCGCGCCCGACGAGGCCGCCGAACTGCTCGCGGGCCTGGACGTCGACTCCCTCAAGCCGTACGTCGACCTGCTGCACGCACACCCCGAGGACGCGGTACTGCGCGAGGTCCTCACGGCCGTCCTGAGCGCCGACCCCGACGCCATGGCCCACACGGTCACCGAGGCCGCGGCGGCCTGCGACCGCCTCGGCGGCGCCTACGCCCCGTACGCCGACATCGCCCACCACTACCCGGGCGACCCCGGCGTCATCGCCGCGATGCTCCTGAACTACGTCCAACTCCAGCCCGGCGAGGCCCTCTTCCTCGGTGCCGGCGTCCCGCACGCTTACCTGAACGGCCTGGGCGTCGAGATCATGGCCAACTCCGACAACGTCCTGCGCTGCGGCCTGACCCCCAAGCACGTCGACGTCCCCGAACTCCTGCGCGTCGTCCGCTTCGAGGCGAGCGACCCGGGCGTGCTGCGCCCGGAGGCGTCCCCGGACGGCGAGGAGGTCTACGCGACCCCCATCGACGAGTTCCGCCTCTCCCGGTACGTACTCTCCGAGGGTGCCGCCCCACACGACCTCACGCGCACGACGCCGCAGATACTGCTCTGCACGGCGGGTTCCGTACACGCGGACGGCATCGTGCTGGCCCCCGGCCAGTCGGCCTTCGTACCGGCAGGCGAAAAGGCCGAAGTGTCAGGGATCGGCACGATTTTCCGCGCGACGGTTGTGGCCTGAGGCGACCACGGTGGTGGTCCGACGCATCGCTGTCGGACCGGGCTGCAACAATGGCCCACCGGCAAAGGGCGGGCAAAGCCCGGACGGCGTACGAAGGGACAGCAGGAGCACATGAGCGCTTCAGGCGGCACCAAAGCGATCGTGGCGGCACTCGGCGCCAACCTCGCGATCGCGGCAGCGAAGTTCGTGGCGTTCGCCTTCAGCGGCTCGTCATCGATGCTCGCCGAGGGCGTCCACTCGCTCGCCGACTCCGGCAACCAGGCCCTCCTCCTGATCGGCGGCAAGAAGGCCCAGCGCGAGGCGACCCCGCAGCACCCCTTCGGCTACGGCCGCGAGCGCTACATCTACGCCTTCCTCGTCTCGATCGTCCTCTTCTCGGTCGGCGGCATGTTCGCCGTCTACGAGGGCTACGAGAAGATCAAGCACCCGCACGAGATCGAGCACTGGTACTGGCCGGTGGGCGTCCTGGTGTTCGCGATCATCGCCGAGGGCTTCTCCTTCCGCACGGCCATCAAGGAGTCCAACGAACTGCGCGGCAAGCTGTCCTGGGCGCAGTTCATCCGCCGCGCCAAGGCCCCCGAGCTGCCGGTCGTCCTCCTGGAGGACTTCGGCGCGCTGATCGGTCTGGTCCTCGCGCTCGGCGGCGTCGGCCTGGCCCTGCTCACCGGCGACGGCGTCTGGGACGGCATCGGCACGGTCTGCATCGGCGTCCTGCTCATCCTGATCGCGCTGGTCCTGGCCGCGGAGACCAAGTCCCTCCTCCTCGGCGAGGCCGCGGGCACCGACGACGTCAAGAAGATCGAGGACGCCATCGTCGACGGCGACACGGTCACCGGCATCATCCACATGCGCACCCTCCACCTCGGCCCGGAGGAGCTGCTCGTCGCCGCCAAGATCGCCGTCCAGCACGACGACACGGCCGCCGAGGTCGCCTCCGCGATCAACGCCGCCGAGTCCCGCATCCGCACCGCCGTCCCGATCGCCCGCGTGATCTACCTGGAGCCGGACATCTACAGCGAGGCCGAGGCGGCGAAGGGCCCGGACCGCAAGGCGACGCCCGGGGGACCGGCCCAGACGGCCGAGCACTGATTTCCGCTTGTACGCAGTGGGGGCCCGCCTGAAGATCAGGCGGGCCCCACGGGTGTTCAGGCATGCACGGGCCACGGCGGCAGGGGAGGCACCGCCCGCCGCCGTCGCCGTACGACCAGGGCGGCGATCCCGAAGCCGAGTCCGGCGAGTGCGACGACCAGCCCGAGCACCGCGACCGCGAACCACGCAACGGCTCCGCCGGGCCTGTCGACCACCCGGCCCACGACGGCTCCGTTCGCCACCGTGCCCTGGTGGCCGTCGCTCTGGTAGAAGCGGGAGTCGTTCGAGTTCAAGCGACGGTCACCCATCAGGAACAGCCGCCCGGGCGGCACCGTCACGTCGATCAACTGGTGCCCCCCGTCGGCGATACCGTCCTTCACGTACGGCTCGTCGAGTGGTTTCCCGTTGAGGGTGATCGGCTCGTTCGCTCCCTCGACCCCGACGCCCCCTGGGCACACGATCCGGTCGCCGCCGACCGCGATCACGCGCTGTATCAGGGCTCCCTCGATGTGCCTCTCGGGCACCTCGTACAGGACGACGTCCCCCCGGTGCACCTCGTCGCCGTCCAGCCGTTCCACGAACAGCCGCTGACCGACGGTGTAGGTGGGCGACATGCTCTCGCCCATCACTGTGACCGTCGTATAGGCCGAACGCACATACAGCAGCGAGCAGATGACGATCGCCACCCCCAACGGCCCCAACAGCCACGCTGTGATCGCCAGCCCTCGTCCTTTACGCATCCCTGTCCCCTCCCGACGCGGCCCTCCCGCGCGGCGCAGAGGCTAGCGGTTTCCTGTGAACGCGAAACGGTGGGCCCCACACCTGTTGGCACGAGGCCCGCCGCTCTTCCGCGTCCGCTACCGAATCTCGCGCAGTACGTCGAGCACCGCGCCCTCGTCCGCGGCCGCCGCGAGCCGCTCCCGGAACCCGGTGTCCATCAACTTCCGCGACAGCAACGCCAGAATCCGCAGATGTTCGTCGCCCGCCGACGCTTCCGGTACGGAGATCATGAAGACCAGCTTGGCCTTGGTCCCGTCGAGCGCACCCCACTCGATGCCCTCGGCGGACCGCGCGAACCCGACGACCGGCGCGGTCACCGCATCCGTCTTGGCATGCGGAATCGCGATCTCCTCCCCGAGCCCCGTCGTGCCCTGCGCCTCCCGCCGCAACGCCGTCCGCACCAGCTCCTCGACATCCGCGACCTTCCCGGTTGCGGCCAGCAGCCCGGCCATTTCCCGGATCGCGGACTCCTTGTCCCGCGAGTCGAGACGAACCTTCACAGTCTGCTCGGTGAGGTAGCCGGAGAGGACCTCGGGCTCGGTCGCGGTGGTGGCAGGAGTTGTGGTGATGACGGGGGCAGTGGTCGAGTCCGCTGTCAGAGGCTGCGGCCGTACGGCGGTGGCGGCACCGGCACTCGCACCGGCGCCCACCCCGACGAGCACGGGCGCGGGAGCGGGCGCGAGCGGCACCGCGGCCACCAGCGTCTCCCCGCGCCGCTTGCGCTCGCTGAGGTCGACCAGGGTGACCGTCGTCAGAGCCGTCACCGCGGTACCGATGGCCACGGCGACGAAGAACATCGGTACGCCGCCCACGGCACCCAGCACCGCCACGATCGGCCCGCCGTGCGGGACCGCGTCCTTGACCCCGGCGAGCCCGGCGATCGCACCGGCGACCGCGCCGCCGAGCATGTTCGCCGGGATGACCTGCGCGGGCCGCGCCGCCGCGAACGGGATCGCGCCCTCGGAGATACCGAAACAGCCCATGAACAGAGAGGCCAGACCTGTCTCGCGCTCCTGCTCGGTGTACAGGCGCTTGCGGATCAGCGTGGCCAGGCCCTGGCCGAGCGGCATGACCGGAATCGCGGCCGCGCACATGCCCATGACGGTCTGGTTGCCGGTCGCGATGAGCCCAGCGCCGAACAGAAACGCCGTCTTGTTGACCGGTCCGCCCATGTCGAACGCGATCATCAGCCCCAGAATCGCGCCGAGCAGAATCGCGCTCGTTCCCGTCATCCCGCTCAGCCAGCTGGTCAGATGCTCGAAGACCCAGGAGATCGGCTTGCCGATGACGTAGATGAAGAACAGGCCGAGCGCCGTCGTCGCCACGATCGGGATCACGATGATCGGCATGATCGGCTGCACGAACTTCGGAACCTTGACCTTCTTGATCCACAACACCAGATACCCGGCGAGGAACCCGGTCACGATCGCCCCGATGAAGCCCGCGCCCGCCTTGGAGTCGTACAGCGCGCCCGTGTTGGCTATCCAGCCGCCGATCATGCCCGGCACCAGCGCAGGTCGGTCGGCGATCGCGTAGGCGATGTAGCCGGACAGGATCGGGATCATCAGCTGGAAGCCGATGACACCGATCTGGTTGACGTAGTACCAGAAGGTGTCCGCTGGGATGACATAGCCCTTGGCCGTCGCGTCTCCGCCCAGCGCGAGCGAGACCGCGATGAGCAGACCGCCGACCACGACGAACGGGATCATGTACGAGACGCCGTTCATCAGCGCCTTGTAGAAGACACCCCGCTCCTTGCCTCCGCCGAGCGCGCCGCTCGAGACTGCCGAACCGTCTCCTTCGTGCACGGGCGCCGACCGAACCTGCTCGATCAGCCGCTCGGGATGGTGAATCCCCTCGGCAACCCCGACAGTGATGACCCGCTTCCCCGCGAACCGACTCAGGTCCACGTCCTTGTCCGCTGCGACGATGACGCCGTCGGCAGTGCTGACATCGTTGTCATCGAGCACGTTTTCGGCGCCGATGGACCCCTGGGTCTCCACCTTCATGTCGATCCCGAGACGCTCCGCCGCCTGCGAGAGCTTCTCGGCCGCCATATAGGTGTGGGCGATGCCGGTCGGGCATGCGGTCACTGCGAGCAGCTTCAACCGCTTCTGCTCGCCATCGCCGTTGCCCGTGGGGGGAGGGCCGGCCGGATTGGTCACGTGGATCTCCTAACGCCTTTGTCACGCGGAACGCCGTCCCGGACGCCCCGCAAGATCGCTTACATGGTCCCGATCTCCTCGCATCCTGCAACACGCAGGCTCAGGTTCAAAGGTCTAGAAGTCCCTGTTTGTGCTGGTCTGATGGCTCCTGCTGCCCATCCTGTGCGCTCCCTGTTATCGATCCCGAGGGTGTTCCGTTATCGGCCTGGTGCGTGCGCGCGGGACCCCTCCGGGTCCGGAGGCGGACTGGGGGGCGTCGGGCCCACCGGTGTAGCTTGGTGACTGAGCCAGACGTCGCTGCTGATGGCGGTCGGGCGGTCCCACCGCGGACCGACCGAGGGAGAGAGGGCCTCCGACGGACTGCGCTGCGCGCATCAGGCACGCCTGTGCCCTGCCGGGCACCTCTGTGCCCAGCTCGGGCATACGTATGCCCGCCGCCGCGCAGACAGCCGTATCCACCTCGCCCCAATCCCGACCCCGAGGAGCAGCTCGCCATGACGACTGTCGACAACCGACAGGACTTCAAGGTCGCCGACCTCTCCCTGGCCGCATTCGGCCGCAAGGAGATCACCCTCGCCGAGCACGAGATGCCCGGCCTGATGTCGATCCGCAGGGAGTACGCCGAGGCGCAGCCCCTCGCGGGCGCCCGCGTCACCGGCTCCCTGCACATGACGGTGCAGACCGCCGTTCTCATCGAGACCCTGGTCGCCCTGGGCGCCGAGGTCCGCTGGGCCTCCTGCAACATCTTCTCCACCCAGGACCACGCCGCCGCCGCCATCGCGGTCGGCCCGAACGGCACGCCCGACAACCCGCAGGGCGTCCCGGTCTTCGCCTGGAAGGGCGAGACCCTGGAGGAGTACTGGTGGTGCACGGAGCAGGCGCTGACCTGGCCGAACACCCCCACCGGCGGCCCGAACATGATCCTGGACGACGGCGGTGACGCCACCCTCCTCGTCCACAAGGGCGTCGAGTACGAGAAGGACGGCAAGGTCCCCTCCGTCGACACCGCAGAGTCCGACGAGCACCGCGTCATCCTCGAACTCCTGCACCGCACCATCACCGACGGCTCGCAGAAGTGGACCCAGCTCGCCTCGGAGATCCGCGGCGTGACCGAGGAGACCACGACCGGCGTCCACCGCCTGTACGAGATGCACCGCGACGGCACCCTGCTGTTCCCGGCGATCAACGTGAACGACGCCGTGACGAAGTCGAAGTTCGACAACAAGTACGGCTGCCGCCACTCGCTGATCGACGGCATCAACCGGGCCACCGACGTCCTGATCGGCGGCAAGACCGCGGTCGTCTGCGGCTACGGCGACGTGGGCAAGGGCTGCGCGGAGTCCCTGCGCGGTCAGGGCGCCCGGGTGATCGTCACCGAGATCGACCCGATCTGCGCGCTGCAGGCGGCGATGGACGGCTACCAGGTCACGACCCTCGACGAGGTCATCGACAAGGCCGACATCTTCGTCACCACGACCGGCAACAAGGACATCATCATGGCCTCGGACATGGCCAAGATGAAGCACCAGGCGATCGTCGGCAATATCGGCCACTTCGACAACGAGATCGACATGGCCGGCCTCGCGCAGATCCCGGGCATCGTCAAGGACGAGGTCAAGCCCCAGGTCCACACCTGGAAGTTCCCCGACGGCAAGGTGCTCATCGTCCTGTCCGAGGGCCGCCTGCTGAACCTGGGCAACGCCACCGGTCACCCGTCGTTCGTGATGTCCAACTCCTTCGCGGACCAGACGCTGGCCCAGATCGAGCTGTTCACCAAGCCCGAGGAGTACCCGACCGACGTGTACGTGCTGCCCAAGCACCTGGACGAGAAGGTCGCCCGTCTCCACCTCGACTCGCTCGGCGTGAAGCTGACGACGCTGCGCCCCGAGCAGGCCTCGTACATCGGCGTAGAGGTCGAGGGCCCGTACAAGTCGGACCACTACCGCTACTGAGCACCCCGGCCGAGCAGCGGTACCACCGCTCGGCGTACGGATGTCAGCAGGCCCTCGCCGTCCCGGCGGGGGCCTGTCCCCGATGAGGACCTGAACCCCTATGCCCCGCGGCCGTTATTCGCTCCATGATCCGCACGATCACACCCCCCTCGCTGAAGAGCACTTCCACTGCGCGCCCGGCCCCTCCGGCTGGCGCTATGTCTCCCAACTCACCACCCCCTCCGGCGACCAGTCGGGCTCCGTCGACCTCGCACTCGACGACCTCGGCCGCCCCATCCGTCTCGAACTGCACGCCGCCGGCTGGCAGGTCCGCGGCGCCGCGCTCGAGGGCGTGACCTGGGTCCGCACCGACCCCACCGGCACGCAGGCCACCGAAGGCAATGTCCGCGCCCACGCCTTCACCGGCACGTCTCCCGCATTCCTCGTCGCCACCGCCCGTCTCCTTCGCCTCACCCCCTCAGCCTCCGCGACCCGCGTACGCCTCGTCGCCTTCACCGACCCGGTCCTCGCCCCGCGCACCCTCGACCAGTCCTGGGCCTTGATCTCGAGAGAAACACACGCCACTGACAATGGCCCCCTGACCGTGGACGAATACCAGGTCACAGCGCTGGACACGGGGGAGCAGCACGCCGTGCACCTCTCGGGAGACGTGGTGCTCGCCGCACCCGGCATCGAACTGGAACATCTCGAGTCACCACCGTCGGTCTTCACCTGACGACGTCGCGGCCCGTCGGGCGCCGGGCGGCGCGGCAGCGTCCGATCAGGCCGGCGGCACGAAGCCCGTCGCGGGATGGTCGGCCTGTTCTTCCAGCGGCGTGCTGGGCTTCGGCGCCTGCGGCGACGCCGTTCCGGGTCGGCCCGGGGCCGGGCGCTGATCAGTGACTCCCGCGGTCGCGGGATATGAGGGAGCGGCTGACGGATAGGGGTACGAGGGAGCCACCGGCGGATAGGAGTACGAGGGAGCCCCCGGCTGTCCCATCGCCGGGCCGACCGCGCCCGGCATCCCGGCCACGGGCCCATCCGGCCCCCCGCGCGCCGTCACGGCAGCTCCGCCATTGCCAAACGCCCGCCGAGCCTCCCGAGCCTGCCGCTCCTGCACCACGGCCGCCAAAAACGCGGCCGGCGGAACCCCCTGCGGCGCCGGAGCCCCCGTACGGGCAGCGAGATCCACGGCGAGCCGCTCCGCCATCGCCCCACCGACCTGCGGATCCAACTGGTGCATCCGCGTCAGGTACTGGCGGACGGCCAGCCACAACCCGTCCGGAACGGCGGACAGATCAAGCCCGGAGAACCGCCCCGCCAGCCAGGGCGGCGGCGGAGGTACGAACGGCAAATGTCCGGCCGGAACCCGCTCCCGTACGACGAGGGTCCCCGCGAACACGTCACCGAGCCGTCGCCCTCGCGCCGAGACGAGCGAGGCGATGCACGCGACGATCCCGAGCGTCATCAGAATCTCGACCACACCTACGGCACCGCGCACCAGCGCGTGCCGGAACCGGATCGGCCCGCCGTCGTCCCGTACCACCCGCAGCCCGCACGCCAGCTTCCCGAGCGAACGGCCGTGGCTGAGCGTCTCCACCGCGATCGGCCCACCCACCAACACGAGCACGAAGCTCGCGACCGAGACCGCGAGCTGGGCCGCTTCGTCCAGGGCAGCCGTCGAAGCCACCAGGCCGATGGTCACGATGACGTAGACGGCCATGGCCACGGCCAGGTCGAGCAGCACGGCCAGCGCCCGGCTCGGCAGCTTCGCGGGGCGCAGTTCCAGCGCCACCGCCTCGCCTGTCACTAGCTCACTCACGCTCGCCGTCCTTCCCCTGACCTGCCCCGAGAATGGCCAGTCTGCCAAGCTGAGGGCACATCGCGCCGCAGTACGACAAGCTGACACTCACGACGAGCAGCCGAGGAGCAGCCAACCCGATGGACCTCGACGTCTTCGTGTCCGCCCACCGCCCGGAGTGGGACCGGCTCGACGCCCTGCTGCGCCGCCAGCGTCGCCTCACCGGATCCGAAGCCGACGAACTCGTCGCCCTGTACCAACGCACCGCCACGCACCTCTCCCTGATCCAGTCCAGTGCGCCGGACCCCCAGCTCACCGGCCGACTCAGCCAACTAGTGGCACGCGCGCGTAGTGCCGTGACAGGCACCCGCCGCGCCTCCTGGCGCGATGTCACCCGCTTCCTGACACACGGTTTCCCGGCAGCGGTCTACCGCTCACGCCACTGGTGGGTGCCCACCGCCCTCCTCTCCATCGTGATCGCGGCCCTCCTGGGGTGGTGGATCGGTACGCATCCCGAGGTCCAGTCCTCGATCGCCGCTCCCAGCGAGCTGCGTGACCTCACCCGCCCAGGCGGCCAGTACGAGACGTACTACTCCAGTCACCCCGCCGCCTCTTTCGCGGCCCAGGTGTGGACGAACAACGCCCAGGCCACCGCGATGTGCCTGGTCCTGGGCGTCTTCCTGGGCATACCGGTCCTCTGGATCCTCTTCCAGAACATGCTCAACCTGGGCGTCGGCATCGGCCTGATGTCCTCGGCCGGCCGTCTCGACACCTTCCTCGGGCTCGTCCTTCCGCACGGCCTCCTGGAACTGACGGCCGTCTTCGTGGCCGCGGGCACAGGCCTGCGGCTGGGCTGGACTCTCATCGATCCGGGCCCCCGCTCCCGCCGCACAGCGCTCGCCGAAGAGGGCCGTGCCGCCCTGGGCATGGCGATGGGCCTGGCACTGATCCTCTTCGTCTCCGGCGCCATCGAAGGCTTCGTCACGCCGTCCGGTCTCCCCACCTGGGCCCGTATCGGCATCGGAATAGCGGCTGAACTGGTTTTCCTCACGTACGTCTATGTCCTGGGCGGTCGTGCGGCACGGGCCGGTGACACCGGTGACGTCGACGAGTCCGAGCGCAGCGCCACCGTGCCGACCGCTGCCTGATGTGCGGGCACACCCGCTGACCTGCTAGTCTCTCCTTCGCCCCACAAGAGCCGTTGACACGGAGCGAGTGGGGAGGTAGATTCGAACAGTTGCCTAGAGCTGGACATGTCCGGTGGCAGCAGCTAGACTCTGCTTGCTTCTGGAACCGTCGAGTTCCAAGAAGCCTCTCCCGATGATTCAGAAATGGGCGCCGGTCAATCCGGCCCAAAACTTCTGATAAAGTCGGAACCGCCGGAAAGGGAAACGCGAAAGCGGAAACCTGGAAAGCACCGAGGAAAATCGGACACGAAAGAGTCTGATAGAGTCGGAAACGCAAGAACGAAGCAAAACAAAGTAAGACCGAAGGGAAGCGCCCGGAGGAAAGCCCGAGAGGGTGAGTACAAAGGAAGCGTCCGTTCCTTGAGAACTCAACAGCGTGCCAAAAATCAAC